>JAWLHA010000018.1:0-68109 GCA_041690535.1 Gammaproteobacteria bacterium
GCGGCCGTCGAGCGTACATGGATGTATTCACAGCGTACCTGCTTTCAAGGACTTACATCGCTCACAGCACGGCCGCGACGTTAGTATGCGTTTACCCTGCGATGACTCGATGAAGTGTAGGTCCTCCCGCGAGAAGGGGCGCCTTACCGAGGGCGGTGCGGGGAGGGGGCTGGGTATGGGAGGGGCGGGCGTGTGGTCGGAGCGTCGGGAGCGCTACCCGGGCCTTGCTCGGTTCGGTTCCGGACTGAATTACCCCCCGCCAGCGGCCCGCTGCGATGCGGCCGTGGCCCTGCAGGTCGTGGTAGTCCTCCACAAGCTCGAAGCCGCGCTGTCTGAGCAGACGGCAGATCGCAGCCCCTTGGTCGAAGCCGTGCTCCAGCAGGAGCCATCCCCCAGGGTCGAGGTGGAGCGGGGCCCCATCGACCAACTCGCGGATGGCATCCAGCCCGTCGGGCCCGGAGGCGAGCGCCGAGCGCGGTTCGAAGCGCACGTCACCGGCAGCGAGATGCGGATCGGATTCGGGGATATACGGCGGATTGGAGAGCAGCAGCTGAAACCGCTCCCCGCTGAGCGGCGCGTACCAGGAACCCTGACGAAATTCGACGTTGCCAAGGCCGGCTTCGGTGGCATTCTCCTCCGCCACCGACAGCGCTGCGGATGAGACGTCGGTGGCGATCACCCGGCAGAGGGGGCGCTCGGCGGCGAGCGCCAGTGCCACCGCACCGCTTCCCGTGGCCAAATCCGCGATTCGAAAGGGGGCGTCCGGGGGGAGCCGGACCAGGGCCTGCTCCACCAGCAGCTCGGTCTCGGGGCGCGGGATGAGGGTATCCGGGGTGACTCGCAGCGACAGCGACCAGAACTCCCGCCGTCCCACGATGTAGGCCACCGGCTCCCCCCGGGCCCGACGCGCCACCAGGCCCAGGAAGCGGGCGGTGGGGGCATCCTCCACCTCCCGTTCGGGCCAGGCAAACAGATAACTCCGGTCCCGCCCCAGCACATGCCCGAGCAGCACCTCCGCATCGAGGCGCGGCGAATCATGATGCCGGAGCCGGTCGCAAGCCTGCTCGAGGAGGTGCTGGATCGTTGCCATGGGTGAGGTTGGAGGCGGGAGCTGCCGGCCTGTAGCGATTACTCTTCCGCGAGGGCCGCCAGCTGATCCGCCTGATACTCGCTGATCAATGGTTCGATGACCTGGTCCAGCTCTCCCTCGACCACCTCCTCCAGCTTGTAGAGTGTGAGATTGATGCGGTGGTCGGTGATCCGGCCCTGAGGGAAGTTGTAGGTGCGGATCCGCTCCGAGCGATCGCCGCTGCCGACCAGCAGGCGCCGCGTGGCGGCCTGCTCGTTCTGCTGCTTGGCCTGCTCCTCGGCCTGCAACTTGGCCTGAAGCAGGGACATGGCGCGGGCGCGGTTCTTGTGCTGGGAGCGTTCGTCCTGGCACTCCACCACGATGCCGCTGGGCAGGTGGGTGATGCGGATGGCCGAATCGGTCTTGTTGACGTGCTGCCCCCCGGCCCCCGAGGCGCGGAAGGTATCGACCTTCAAATCCGCGGGGTTGAGCTCCACCGTCTCCACCTCGTCCGGCTCCGGCATCACCGCCACGGTGCAGGCGGAGGTGTGAATGCGGCCCTGGGACTCGGTTTCGGGCACCCGCTGCACCCGGTGGGCCCCCGATTCGAACTTCAGCCGCGAGTACGCCCCCTGGCCCTCGATGCGGGCGATCACCTCCTTGTAGCCGCCGTGTTCGCCCACGCTCTCGGAGAGCAGCTCCACGCGCCAGCGGCGTTGCTCGGCGTACTTCAGGTACATGCGCAGCAGGTCTCCGGCGAAGATGGCCGCCTCATCGCCCCCGGTGCCCGCACGGATTTCCAGGAAGATGTTCTTGCTGTCGTTGGGGTCCACCGGCAGCAGCAGTTTGTTGAGCTCCAGTTCGAGCTCCTCGAGGCGCAGCCTGGCCCGTTTCTGCTCCTCCTCACCCATGGCCCGCATCTCGGGATCGGGTTCCTTCATCATCTCCCGGGCGGTCTCCAGATCCTCCTGGGCCGTCTGGTACTGATCGAAAGAACTCACCACAGGGCTCAGCTGCGCGTACTCCTTGGAGAGCGTGCGAAAGCGCCCCTGGTCGGCAATGACGGAGGGTTCGGCGAGCAGGGCATTGAGCTCCTGCAGCCGCTCGGAGAGATTCTCCAGCTTGCTACGGATGGAGGCTTTCACGGAAGGGTCAGTTGTCCGAGATCTTGAGGTTGAAGAGTTCGCGCGCGGTATCGAGCAGGGCGGTGCGCCCTTCGTAACCCGCTTGCTTCATCTGACTGCAGGGGCCGTGCATCAGTTTGTTGGTGAGTTGGCGTCCCAGCTCCCGCAGCACCAGCTCGGGGGCGTGACCGGCCCGGAGCTGCCGAATGGCCTGTTCGATGGCCGCATCGCGCAGTGCCTCACTGCGCTCCCGGTACTGGCGGATGGTCTCCACCGCATCCAGGGAGCGCAGCCAGCCCATGAAGTGGGAAA
Source organism: Gammaproteobacteria bacterium (assembly GCA_041690535.1). Taxonomy (GTDB): domain Bacteria; phylum Pseudomonadota; class Gammaproteobacteria; order Thiohalomonadales; family Thiohalomonadaceae; genus JAWLHA01. The sequence goes on from JAWLHA010000018.1 coordinate 2,506, forward strand.
CCTGTGTATCGATGATCTCCTCCGCCTGGAGCGCCGCCTCCTGGCGCGAACGCAAGCCCTCCTGGATGATCTCCTGCAGGTCGTCCACCGTGTAAAGATAGACGTCGTCCAGCTCGCCCACCTGGCTCTCGATATCGCGCGGGACGGCGATATCCACCATGAACATGGGGCGGTGCTTGCGCACCTTCAGGGCCGCCTCGACCGCCCCCTTGCCCAGGATGGGCAGCGGGCTGGCCGTGGAGGAGATGACGATGTCGGCCTCTGCCAAGTGGGCCGGGATCTCGGCCAGGGAGATGGCGTAGCCGTTGAATTCACTGGCCAGCAGATGGGCTCGCTCGAGGGTGCGGTTGGCCACGATGATGCGTTTGATGCCGCTCTCGTGGAGGTGTCGGGCCACCAGTTCGATGGTCTCGCCGGCCCCGATGAGCAGGGCCGTGTGCTGGCCCAGGTTGCTGTAGATCTGCTTGGCCAGACTCACTGCGGCGAAGGCAACCGAGACCGGGCTGGCGCCGATGGCCGTGTCGGTTCGCACTTGCTTGGCCACCGTGAAGGTGTGCTGGAACAGGCGGTTGAGCAGTTGGCCGATGGTGCCCGCCTCGTGGGCCGCGGCGTAGGCCTGCTTCATCTGCCCCAGGATCTGCGGCTCGCCCAGGACCAGGGAGTCGAGTCCGCTGGCCACCCGCAGGATGTGCTTGACCGCAAGCCGGTCCGGATGGGCGTAGACGTAGGGTTCCACCTCACCAGGGCCCAGCCGGTGAAAGGCACTGAGCCACTCCACCACTGGCCCGGCATCTCCGCCGTGCAGCCCGCAGTAGACCTCGGTGCGATTGCAGGTGGAGAGAATGGCCGCCTCGTTGATCGCGCCCGCAGAGGTGAGTTCCCGCAGCGCCATGGGAAGGCGTTCGGGAGAAAATGCCACCCGCTCCCGTATGCTGACCGGGGCGGTCTTGTGGTTGATGCCGAGTGCGAGAATTGCCATTAGTGTCTACGGGGCGGCCTCTGGGCAGAAAACAGCTCATTCTGCGGCAGGTAATGCATTATTATCAACTATATGGCTTGGAGCGACAAAGCCGTGTGCGGGCAGCGTGAGGCGATGCCCAGCCGCCATGCCGCGTTAGAACTCGCCCCAGCCGACGTACTCTATTGAACAAGAACCTGCCCCGGGCCACAAGTCTCAATGCTTGGACCCAGGGTGAATGCATACTTACCCAAGAGCGATGTAAGTCCTTGAAAGCAGGTCGACGGCCGCATGGATTGGTGCAAGGACGCACTTATGCCGCGGGAGGGCAGGATGCCCGAAGCGGCCGCGGCCGTCGAGCCTACAGGGATGGAAGATGATTGCTCCTGCATCATCTTCACTCCCGACATCCATGTCTGTCGTGTACCGGCTTTCAAGGACTTACATCGCACTTGGGTAAGTACGCGTTCACCCTGGCTTGGACCGCAGAGGGGCCCGCAGCGACTGCGGAAGGTGATCGGAGTTGAACGGATGGGTCGACAGACCCCATATTCTTGCGGATGAGCGGCCGCGGAGAGCGTCGAGATGAGGAAATACCCCCTACCGCTGCTGGCCCTGCTGACGGTCAGTGCATGCAGCCAAATGCCCCCGAACGAAGGGACCGGGAACCCGGAAGTACAGGCCCCCCCGCCGGCGCCCGTCATGCAGCCGGCACCGCTCCCGGAGGTGGCGCTTACCGCCGATCTCCTCTACAGGCTGATGGCGGCGGAAATGGCGGTTCAGAAGGGGCAGCTGAAAGTGGCCGCCGCGGCTTATCTCGTCGTTGCGCGGCAGACACAGGATTTGCGTGCCGCCAAGCGTGCCGCCCAGTTGGCCATCTACGCCCGGGATCAGGTCGTGGCGCTCGAGGCGGCCGAGCTGTGGGCGGCGCTGGAACCGGAGAGCATCGATGCCCATCAGTCGGCCGCGGCCCTGCTGTTGAGCTCTGGACGGGCCGAGGAGGCGGTTGAGCACCTCGAATACGTGCTGTCGGCCGGTGGCGACACCGCCCAGAGCTTCTCGATGGTCACCAACCTGCTCAATCGGGAACACGATCGCCAGCGGGCGCTCGAGATCATGCGCCGTCTGGTGGAGGTGCGCCATGACGACCCCCATGCGCTCTACGCCTATGGTCATCTCGCTTACCTGTTCGAAAAGCACGAGCTCGCCCGCCACACTGTGGAGCGGCTTCTGACCGTGAGCCCCGCCATGAGCCAGGCGCTGGTGCTGAAGGCCAATATCCTCAACAAGCTCGGCGAGCGCGAAGCCGCGCTCCAGGCGCTGGACGCGGCGGTGACGGCGAACCCCGACGACAACGCCTTGCGTCTCACTTACGCCCGCTTCCTGGTGGACGCCCGCCAGCTGGAGACGGCCCGGCAACAGTTCGAGGAGCTGGCCCAGAGACTGCCCCGCAATGGCGATGTCTTCTACGCCCTCGGGCTGCTCTCGATGCAGGCCGGTGACCACCAGCAGGCACAGAACTACTTTGAGAAGCTCCTCAAGCTGGGGGAACACACCGACGAAGCGGCATTCGCGCTGGGGCAGCTCTCGGAGATGGCCGAGGACCATGAGTCGGCCCTGAAGTGGTACGGCACCGTAACCGACGGGGACAACCTTCTCGAGGCCCGGCTTCGCACCGCCATCATCATCCAGCGCCGCGATGGGGTGGATGCGGCGCGCGAATACCTGGGAGCCCTGCCGCTCGAAGGGGCCAGTGCCCAAGTGCGGCGCTACCTGGCCGAGGTGGAGATCCTGCGCAGTGTCGATCGCTTCGAGGAGTCCATTGCGGTTTGCGACAGGGCGCTGGAGAGCCACCCCGACAACATCGATCTGCTCTATGCCCGCGGCATGAGCAGTGAGAAGGTGGGGCGCATCGACCTTCTGGAGCGGGATATGCGTGCGATCCTGGCCATCGAACCCGACAACGCCCAGGCCCTCAACGCCCTTGGTTATACGCTGGCCGACCGCACCGACCGTTACGATGAGGCCTATCAGTACATCAAGCGGGCCTTGCAACTGGCGCCCAATGACCCTGCCGTGATCGACAGCATGGGCTGGGTGCTCTACCGCCTGGGGCGGTTCGAGGATGCGGCCCGGGAGCTGCGCCGGGCACTGGCGATGCAGCCGGACGGCGAGATCGCGGCTCACCTGGGTGAGGTCCTGTGGGTCATGGGACATCAGCAGGAGGCCCGGGATGTCTGGAACCAGGCCCTCGAATACGCCCCTGAGCACGCCATCCTGCGCCAGGTCATCCATCGGTTGACCGAATGAAGGCGTTTTTCGGCCCATGGATCCTTGCGCTGATACTCGCAGGCTGTGCAGGGACACCGCCCCGCCCCCTTCCGGCAGACCTTGAACTTGCCTGGCAGCGCCATCAGGCCGCCGTGCAGGCGCTCAATGCCTGGCAGTTGGTGGGGCGGTTGGGGGTTACCACTGAGCGGGAGGGGTGGCAGGCCACCCTGGATTGGCGGCAGACGGAAGATCGCTACGCCATCCGCATCATCGGGCCGTTCGGCCAGGGGACGGTGGAGCTGACGGGCAGCGGTGATTTTGTCGTCCTGCGTGACAGTGAGGGGCAGAGCGTCGTTTCGGATGACCCCGAGTCCCTCCTGTTCGGGCAACTTGGGGTAAAGGTCCCGGTGGAGGCGCTGCGTTACTGGGTGCTGGGCCTGCCGGCCCCCGGCCCCGGCACCCCGGTGTTGGACGCCTACGGGCGTCTGGCTCGCCTCGCCCAGGGCGGGTGGACGATCGAGTTTCTCGATTATGCCCCCGAGGGGCAGGTGGAGCTGCCGGGCAGGATCTTCGTCCGCAACGATGCCGCCCGCGTGCGGCTCGTGATCAGTCGCTGGGAACTGTTTCCCCCCAAGATAGAAACGTTGTAACTCCATGATCTCGCAAGATTGGCCGGCTCCGGCCAAGTTGAATCTCTTTCTCCACATTACCGGTCGCCGCGCCGACGGTTATCACCTGCTGCAGACGCTGTTCCAGTTCGTGGACTACGGCGATACGCTCTCCTTCACCATACGGCCGGATGGGCGGGTGCGGCGCCTCGGCGAGGTGGAGGGGGTGAGTGAGGCGCAGGACCTGGTGATCCGGGCGGCCCGACTGCTGCAGCGGGCGAGCGGCTGCACCCGGGGGGCGGACATCAACCTGCACAAGCGCCTGCCCATGGGGGGCGGGCTGGGTGGCGGCAGCTCCGATGCCGCCACCACGCTGGTGGCCCTCAACCGGTTGTGGGCGCTCAATTGGCCCACGGAGCGCCTGGCGGAGCTTGCCCTGCAGCTGGGTGCGGACGTGCCGGTATTCGTCAAGGGCGAGGCCGCCTGGGCCGAAGGGATCGGCGAGCGGCTCGAGCCGGTCGAGCTCCCGGAGCCGTGGTATGTGGTGATTGCGCCGCCGGTGCAGGTGCCCACCCCGCTTCTGTTTGCCCATCCGGAATTGACACGGGATTGTCCACCCATCAAAATACGCGCCTTTCTCGACGGCGAGACGGGTAACGTCTTCCAGCCGCTGGTCTGTCGCCTGTTTCCGGCCGTGGCCGAGGCGATGGCGTGGCTGGGCCAGCACGGCAACGCGCGCCTGACCGGCAGCGGCGGGTGCATCTTCGCCGCCTTCGAGCATGAGCAGACGGCCCGGCGGATCCACGCAGCAATGCCGGAAGGCTGGCGGGGTTTTGTCGCCCGCGGGAGGAATCGTTCTCCGCTTCTGGAGCGATTGCACTCTCCGGCGTAAGTCCGCCCGTCGCCACTTACTGATAGTTTATTGGGGTGTAGCCAAGCGGTAAGGCACCGGATTTTGATTCCGGCATTCCCAGGTTCGAATCCTGGCACCCCAGCCACTTCCAGCCATATTGAATACTCGCCAATGGTTCGGCATCGTCACAGAGGGTCATCCGTGTCAGACATGATGGTGTTCGCGGGGAACGCCAACCCCCAGCTGGCCCAGGATATCGCCGCCTATCTTTCCATGCCCCTCGGGAAGGCCATCGTCGGCCGCTTCAGTGACGGCGAGGTGATGGTCGAAATCCTGGAAAACGTGCGCGGCAAGCATGTCTTCATCGTCCAACCCACCTGCGTGCCCACCAACGACAACCTGATGGAGTTGTTCGTGATGGTGGACGCCATGCGGCGCGCCTCGGCGGGGGTGGTCACGGCGGTGATCCCTTACTTCGGCTACGCACGCCAGGATCGCCGTCCCCGCTCGGCCCGGGTGCCCATCACCGCCAAGGTGATCGCCAACATGCTCACCTCGGTGGGGGTGAACAAGGTCCTGACCGTGGACCTCCATGCCGACCAGATCCAGGGCTTTTTCGATATCCCGGTGGACAATGTCTACGCCTCGCCCATCCTGCTGGGCGAGATCTACCGTGACCTCGGCCCCAACACGATCGTCGTCTCCCCCGACGTGGGCGGGGTGGTTCGCGCCCGCGCCGTGGCCAAGCGGCTGGACGATGCCGACCTCGCCATCATTGACAAGCGCCGCCCCCGCGCCAACGTCGCACAGGTGATGCACATCATCGGTGATGTGCGCGACCGCACCTGCGTGCTGGTGGATGACCTGGTGGATACCGCCGGTACCCTGTGCCAGGCGGCAAAGGCCCTGAAAGAGCACGGCGCCGCCAAGGTGAAGGCGTACATTACCCATCCGGTGCTCTCCGGCCCCGCGGTGGAGAACATCGAGAATTCACAATTGGACGAGCTGGTGGTCACCGACACCATCCCGCTCAGCCCCGAGGTGAAGGCCTGTCCGCGCATTCGTCAACTCTCGGTGGCGGAGCTGCTGGCGGAGACCATGCGCCGCATCTACAACGAGGAGTCGGTCAGCTCCTTGTACATGGATTGAACAGAACATCAGAGACAAGTGGCAGGACACAAGGGTTTTCCTTGTCACTTGGTCTGGTCTGTGAACGTTCCTTTCGTCGCCCCTGGTCGCGGGGGCGGCGGTGCAAACCACCCCGGACGGCACTGGGCCGCCCGGGGTGGTTTGCTTGTCACTAGCCTAACTGGAGAAAACACTAATGGCTGACATCAGCTTTGAAATCAACGCCGAAGTCCGCAGCGACATGGGGAAAGGTGCGAGCCGCCGCCTGCGTCGCGAGGGCAAGGTGCCCGCGGTCATGTACGGCGCCGGCCAGGAGCCGCTGTCCGTGACCCTCGACCATGCCGAGCTGCTGAAGCATCTCGAACATGAAGCCTTCTACTCCCACATCCTCACCGTGAAGCTGGATGGTCGCGAAGAGAGCGCGGTGTTGAAGGACATGCAGCGCCATCCCGCCAAGCCCGTGGTCACGCACGTGGACTTCCTGCGGGTCAGCGCCAGCGACAAGATCCGCATGCATGTGCCGCTGCACTTCGTGGGCGGTGACGTGGCCCCCGGCGTGAAGGTTGGCGGCGGCATGATCACCCACAACCTCTCCGAAGTGGAGATCTCCTGCCTGCCCAAGGATCTGCCTGAATTCATCGAAGTCGATCTCTCCGGCGTCGAGCTGAATCAGGCCGTTCACCTCTCCGACATCAAGCTGCCCGCCAGCGTCGAGCTGGTGCAACTGAGCCATGGTCCCGAGCATGACCTGCCGGTGGCCACCATCGTTCCCACCCGCGGCGGTGCCGCGGCTGCGGAAGAGGAAGGCGCTGCCGAGTAACATCGGCCGCGAGCGGACAGAGGCCGGCTGGGGATGCCCATCGAACTGGTTGCGGGGCTCGGAAATCCGGGCCCCCAGTACGAGCAGACCCGTCACAATGCCGGCTTCTGGTTCGCCGACGCCCTGGTTCGCCGTGCCGCCGGTCACTGGCGGCCGGAGACCAAGTTTCATGGGGAGGTGGCGAAGATCCGCCTCCACGGGCGTGAGATTTGGGTCATCAAACCCGGCAATTTCATGAACCGCAGCGGACAGGCGGTCGCCGCGCTGGCCCGCTTCTACAAGATTGCCCCCGAGAACATCCTCGTCGCCCACGACGAACTGGACCTGCCTGCAGGCGCAGTTCGCCTGAAGCGGGGCGGGGGACCGGGGGGACACAATGGCCTGAAGGACATCATTGCCCAACTGGGCAGTCGCGAATTTCTTCGGCTGCGCCTCGGCATTGGCCACCCCGGCCATGCCAGCCTGGTGACCAGCTTCGTCCTCGGCAAGGCCCCGGTCAGCGAGCGGGAGTTGCTGGAGGCGGCCATCGACGACGCCTTGGGCGCCATGCCCGACATCCTCGAGGATGAACTGCAGAGGGCGATGAACCGTCTACATTCGCGGCGGTAGGCCACCGCTTCGGTCCAAGGGACTCCTCTTAACTTCAACGCGCACCTGCTGGGATTCGGCACGCCGTCTCGTCAGCAGTTTGGAAATGACGACCATGGGATTCAAATGCGGCATCGTCGGGCTGCCCAACGTGGGCAAGTCCACCCTCTTCAACGCACTCACCAAGGCGGGCATCCAGGCGGAAAACTACCCCTTCTGCACCATTGAGCCCAACGTGGGGGTGGTGCCCGTCCCCGATGAGCGGCTGGACCGCCTGGCCGAGATCGTGAAGCCCCAGCGTATCCTCCCCACCACCATGGAATTCGTGGACATCGCCGGGCTGGTGGCCGGTGCCTCCCGGGGGGAGGGGCTGGGCAACAAGTTCCTGGCCAACATCCGCGAGACCGATGCCATTGCCCATGTGGTCCGCTGCTTCGAGGACGGCAACGTGGTCCACGTGGCCGGCAAGGTGGACCCGGTGAGCGACATCGAGGTGATCAACACCGAGCTGGCCCTGGCCGACCTGGAGTCGGTGGAGAAGGGCCTCCTCCGGGTCGCCAAGGTGGCCAAGAGCGGGGAAAAGGAGGCCAAGGCCAAGCTGGTGCTGCTGGAGAAGGTGCGCGAACACCTGGACGCCGGCAAGCCGGTGCGCAGCATGAATCTGGATGCCGACCAGCTGGCGCTCCTCTATGACCTGCACCTGCTGACCGTCAAGCCCACCATGTACATCGCCAACGTGGCGGAGGATGGGTTTGCCGACAATCCCAAGCTGGAGGCGGTGCGTGCCTTCGCCGCCGAGGAGGGGGCGGTGGTGGTGCCGGTATGCGCCGCCATCGAATCCGAGCTGGTGGAGCTCGACCCGGAAGAGGCCGCCGTCTTCATGGAGGAGATGGGGGTGGATGAACCGGGCCTGAACCGGGTCATCCGTGCCGGTTACCGCCTGCTCGGTCTGCAGACCTACTTCACCGCCGGGGTGAAGGAGGTGCGCGCCTGGACCGTCCCCGTGGGCGCCACCGCCCCCAAGGCCGCCGCGGTGATCCACACCGACTTCGAAAAGGGCTTCATCCGCGCCGAGGTCATCGCCTATGAGGACTTCGTGGCCTGCAAAGGGGAGCAGGGGGCGAAAGAGGCCGGCAAGCTCCGCCTGGAAGGGAAGGAGTACATCGTCCAGGACGGCGACGTGATGCACTTCCGCTTCAACGTCTGACGCGCTCGTGCGGCGCGCAGAGGTGAGATCCGACGGGCGGGCGGAACGGGCCTCCTGCTCACGGGGGGAGGGGCGTTAATTTGCTCGTATTCCGTCTCCCGAATCTTGCCGCTGTATTTGCAGTCCAGGGTGAACGCATACTAACGTCACGGCCGTGCTGTGAGCGACGTAAGTCCTTGAAAGCAGGTACGCTGTAAATACATCCATGTACGCTCGACGGCCGCGTCCATGCGGCCGACGACCTGCTTTCAAGGACTTACGTCGCTCTTGGGTGAGTATGCGTTCACCCTGATTTGCAGTCCAAGGGTTGACAGAAGGGCTCCGAGACTGCAAAATTCGCGGCTCTTCGGTACACCGAAGCGGCTACGTAGCTCAGCTGGTTAGAGCACATCACTCATAATGATGGGGTCCCCTGTTCGAATCAGGGCGTAGCCACCAAATCCAAAACCCGGCCAGGCGCCGGGTTTTTTTTGGTCGTCAGTCCACGTCGCAGCAAGTTCCCCCCGTGCTTCGGCGGTTGCGTGTTGTCCGGCGAAATCAGGCCGGCGGGTTGCTTGTCAGTCTCCTATTAGGTACCGAACAGTACAGATGTGCAGCCTACGGCAAAAGTGCCGCTTCGCAGCGGCTTGCGTGCTTGGCGGCCAGCTTCCGCATCGACCGGGATACCCGCTCATCGTCGCTGAGGGTCTGCCAGAACTGCACTGCGTACGTCCCTGCCTGCTCCCAGAAATCGAAGTTGTCGGCGCTGCGCAGGGGCGGCACCAGCTCCACTGTGAGCAGTTCGCCCCGCTGCGGCGCCAGGCGCATCGGCACCATATCGTAAATCGGGTGGAGCCTGAAAGAATGGCCCTCGGGCGCCAGCGCCAGGTTACCGAGGTGCATGTCACTGTTGGCGATCCAGAGGCCGTAGGTGTGGGCCAGCCGGATCTGGTCGAGGGTGCTTTGGGTCACCAGTCCAGCGTCATGAAGCCCGCGGGCACTGCGGATCCAGTGCTCTCCCTCGCCCACGAATTCGGCATTGACCGCCGCCAGCGATACGGCTGCTCGGCGGCCGCTGGTACCGGCGCGATCGAATCGGCGGCTTTCGAGAAACACCCGGCCCCCAAACTGGTACAGCTCACACTCCGCCACCGGCAGCCCCAGGCCAGCGAGGACCGTGAGGGCGTGGTGTTCTGCAATGAGCAGGTCCCGCCAGCGCACCGCCTCGGGCGTGCCGCCTGCAGGAGAGAACTTCACGATGACGTGGCCAGCGTCTTCGGTACAGGTGGTGAATTTCGGCTGCTCACCGCCGGCGCAACTGCCGAAGTCGCCGTCAGCCAGGATCCGGGTCGCGCAAGCCGGGTAGCTCTCGGCGCGGTCCCGTACCGGTTTCCGCCCGCCTGCCAGGAAGGCGTTGAGGGCGGTGTCGCCAACAATGAGGTTTCCGGGTAGCTCGGCACCGTGCTGGCAGAGATAGCGCAACACCTGTTCGTCCGACCACTTCTCCGGGTTGCCCGAGTAGACGCCCTCCTGCTCGGTCAGCAGATTGGCGATCTGCCGCCCGAGGAACCCTTGGGGGCGTAGGTCGTGCAGGTAGTAGGGCAAACCCGGGAATTCACCGTTGCCCGCCTCCCCGAGCAGCCAGCGCTCCTCCGTCAGCACTACGAAGGGAACCGGTCCTGCCAGGACAGCGATCTCCCCGACCGCCACCGGGCTTCCGTTCTCGTCCACGGCGTACAGCCGAGCCCCCGTGCCGGCTCCGGGGACTTCCCTGACGGCGGCATAGCGAGAGTTCCGCCCCCGCCCCAGCCGGAGCACCCGATTGCCGGCGGTGCGGATGAGGCGCGAGACGGTCGGCTGACTGATCCCAAGCGCCGCTTGCAAGGCTGGCGAGGCCGTGGGGCCTCGGGCGGACAGCAGTTGCAGCAGGTCGTCGACAGAAGCGCGCATGAATAGAGTTTTGAATAGAAATCAGAATGCGATAATGGCGCAAATAATAATTTTGAATCAATGGATTACATCGATACCACGTCAGGCAAGTGAGGCGGTATCGAATGGAACCTGCATGGATATGGCAACTACTCACCCCATGTCAGCCGCGTCTCGATGCTACGGGTTACGGCACCTTTGCTTTGGAGTGCGACGGCTAGCCGCCGCTTTGCAGGACGGGAGCTTGCTCCCGCCGTCCCCGGCCAGCCCACAACACGGCGCACGGCGGCAAGCCGCCCCTCGGGAAAGCGGGGGCAAGCCCCCGCACTCCAGAGCCGCCGACATGGGGTGAGTAGTTACTGGATATGTTTTTATTGACAGGCTGACCGCTTCAGCGGCGACAGGCCGAGGCCAACGGCGGCCACAAAAAAGCCGGCCCGGCGCCGGGTTTTTTTCTGGCCAATCACTTGAATTCCCACAAGGTCCCGCCCGCGCCTTGGGGTGTATTTGCAGAACCGCGTTGCTCGCGCAGCTCTGGTGATTGGCTCCCGAGAAAGGGGGCCACCTTGAACCGGCGCCGGAAGGCGCTACGGTTATGCAGGAAAGCGACGGTCCATGCTGGAAAGCAAGTCTCATCACTGTGAACGCAAGGAGGCTGGACATGAAGCTCAAATCGACACTGTTGGCAGTTGCCGCCGGCGCGATGCTCCAGGGCCCCGTGCTTGCTCAGCAGGGCGAGTTTGGTGCAAGCAGTAATGGCCGGTTGGGGCAGGACAGCGCCATGGATGAACACGCCGGAATGAGCGTGGATTCGAGCGTGATCATGGACGCGCAGCAGGCCCTCAACGATCACGGCTACGATGCGGGTCCGGTGGACGGCATTTACGGTCCCATGACCCAGTCGGCCCTCAGGGACTTTCAGCAGGACAACGACCTGGACGCGACTGGGCGCTTTGATGAGGACACCCTCGCGGCTCTCGGGATCGACACTGGAGTAGGTGCGACCACCTCCCCACAAGTGGGCGACGAGCCGACCAACGGCATCGGCCAGCCGGGTGCCGGTGGGGAGCCCTCCTTCGGGGATCAGCCCGGGAGCATGGGTGACCGGCCAAGCGGAAGTGGCGGTTACTGAGAACTCCTCCGCAGAGGCGGGGGGCATTGGGAACTCGCGCCCCGCCGCCTGGTCAATGACCCAGGCGGCGGAGCCTGCCGATGCATTTCCCGCCTTTGCGCAGGCGCTCCCAGCGGCGCCTCCGGCGCCCGTACTCCTGCCGTTGTGCCTGCCGCGCTGGCCGGTTCGACGTGGAATCTTTAGTTCCGTATCCTGAAAGCCCGTTGCGTCGGCACTCCGGGGGGGCGGCACCGATAGGACCAGGGGAAAGAACCCCTTGGTCCGTTTTCTTTGAATTGACTTCCCAGTGGCGCGTACTCATGCAGCTCACCAACTTCACCGACTATTCCCTCCGCGTTCTCATGTATCTGGCCGCAAAGGGAGAGCGGTTGGCGACCATCAGCGAGGTGGCCGAGGCCTACGGGATCTCCCGCAATCACTTGGTGAAGGTCGTTCACAATCTGGCGCTGCAAGGGTTCATCTCCACACTGCGCGGCCAGGGCGGTGGAATGCGGCTCGCCCGCCCCCCGCACCTGATTGTCATTGGGGAGGTGGTGCGCCGGACCGAACCCGCGTTCCACCTGGAATGCTTCGACCCTGCGACAAACCGTTGCCGAATCGATCCGGCATGCAATCTTCGCCACATCCTGGCAGGGGCCTATGGGGCGTTCCTCGCTGCGCTGGACGGTTACACCCTGGCGGATGCGGTGAGCGATCCGTCGGCGGTTGCGCGCCTGTTTTCCCTGGTTGAGCCCTCTGTACAGGAGTGAGTGGGTGCCGTTCATGGGCGGCCGGGTGAACGCATACTTACGTCGCTCTTGGGTGAGTATGCGTTCACCCTGTCATGGGCGGTGGACCATTGGACCAAGCTGGGCTAAACCTGTTAACCAGACCATGCCGCGTACGAGCGGTACCGCATTGGCGATCCAACGCGTGAGGTGTCTATGGAAACGGGTGAAGTGAACCGCGAGATCGATCAGCTGAAGCAGGATATCGCCGTCCTTCGGTCTGACATGTCGACCCTCATCAACACCCTCAAGGAGACCGGCGTAAACCGGGGGCGCGATGCGTTCGATAGTGCCAACCGCCGAATTCGGGAGACCTCCACCCGCCTTCGGGACCAGGCCGTAGAGACCCAACAGACCGTGGAGCGCAGCATTGGCGAGCGCCCATTGAGCAGTGTGTTGACGGCTTTCGGGACCGGCTTCGTCATCGGCATGCTGATGGACCGCCATCACCACTGACACCGGCCCGCTGCTGTGACTTGAGGGAAAGGAAACCCGTGATTACGGGTTTCCTTTCAAGACAGCTTACTGGTTGTTGCTGCTGTCCTGGGCAGTGCTCTGCTGCATGGCCAGGTTCCGATTGGTGCCACGCATGGCCTGATGGCGCTCCTCCATCTGCTTCCGGAACTCAGCGGCGGCGTTGCGCTGTGCCTCCATGGCTTCACGTTGTTGCCGGGCCATCTCCTCGGGCATCGGTGCGACCGCCGGAGCGTAGGCGTGGGGCGCGTAGGCGTAAGGCGCATAGCCGTAGGGGCCGCCCCAGTAGGGTGTGTTGTAGCCGTAACCGTTTCCGGTTCCCCGGGCGGAACCGCTCATGCTGAAGTTGAAGGCACCATCGCCTACCCCGTTGCCCAAGCCGTTCCAGGGACCGCCCCCCCACCAGGCATGCGAAGCGGTCGAGGCGGCGAGAAGAGATACGAGAGCGAGCGCTTTTGACATTTTCATCGTGCTACTCCTTGTGCTTGTGGCTTCTGATTGTGTTGGGACAAAAGCGTGTTGGGCGACAGCCTGTCGGTCGTATCCCTCAGCTTTGTGACTTTAAGCTTATAAGCGCATTCTGATTATTCAAGGTGAGGGCATTTACTTTTTTTCGCTGTTCCGATTCGCGCTGACAGCCACCTGACAAGGGCTGGCGCGCTCGCAGTGGAGAGGGGATCGGCGATAGGCGTTGTGACCCTTCGGGGGCCCCGGGGGTGTGTGTTAGGCTTCATCCATTCGCACAACCAGAGGAGAAGGCGATGGCCGAGACGGTGGATGAGCTGACAGTCGAGTATGTGGAAGATGGTGTGGTGACCACCAAGGAGCTGGACAAGGTCATCCTCTCCAAGGGGGCGTGGTCCACGATCATGTACCGCTATCAGGAGTGGGACCGCAACAAACAGGAATACGGGCCGGAGAAATACACCATCCGGCGCTACCAGAAGCGGCACGGCAAGTATCAGATGCAGTCAAAATTCAACATCTCCAGCAGGGACCAGGCCCGCAGCATCATCGAAGTGCTCGAAAAGTGGACCGCCGAGCCCTAGAGGACCGAACAGGTAAACCGAAAGATCGCCAATCGCAGCCAAGTTGCGCCGCAGGTGGCTGGGGCAGCGAACCGAGGTAGGGTGGATAAGCGCAGCGCATCCACCCATTCGACGCCGCACGGTGGATGCGCTGCGCTTATCCACCCTACATGTTGGGCGCCTCGGATTTATCTGTTCGGTGCTCTAGGGCGGTCGCGGTGAACGATGGGGCGGTTCCGCGGAAACCGCTCACGATCGGGGGATGTGGGCGAGCACCGCCGCGGCGAGGGGCGGCCGAATTCTCTGGCAGGCCCTGGGCGTTTTCTCCATTCCATGAGCATGGGCCGATTGGCTGCGTTCCGCGCCAAACAGATGTTTGGCGCCATTCCGCGCGTCGCTCCCTCTGCTCTGAGGGCGGGTCGGTCCGAGCCGCCGTTCCGCACGGGGAACCTGCAGACCTCGGCGGCAGGATACTCGCTGAGCGGCGCAGCGGCCGGCCAAAAACAGCTTGGGTATGCGTGTGAACACCTTGCTAGAAGCACGAAATGTTGTGAAGGAGTTCCGTGGTCTGAGGGCGGTCGACGGGACGAGTTTCACTATTTCCCGGGGGAGCTGCTTCGGTCTGCTGGGCCCTAACGGGGCCGGCAAGACCACCACTGTGGAGATGCTCGAAGGGTTGGCGCAACCGACCCATGGAGAAATTCTTTACAAGGGCCAACCCCTCGGGCCCGACTTTCGCCAGGATGCCGGGATCATGTTCCAGTCCACGGCGCTTCAGGACTTCATCACTGTCCGCGAGGCGTTGCATATGTTCCAGGGCTTCTATCGGCGCAGCGTGCCGTTGGATTCGTTGATCGAACGCTGTGCCTTGGGCGATTTCCTCGATCGGGACACCCGAAAGCTCTCCGGTGGTCAGCGCCAGCGGGTGCTGCTCGCCATTGCCCTGGTCAATGATCCCGAAGTCGTTTTTCTCGATGAACCGACCACCGGGCTCGACCCTCAGGCCCGACGAAATCTGTGGGAGCTGGTGACGGACATCAAGGCCCAGGGGAAAACGGTGGTGCTGACCACGCACTACATGGAGGAGGCCTACCGCTTGTGCGACGAGATCGCCATCATGGATCGGGGGAGGATCATCGCCCGCGGCACGCCCAAGGCACTCCTTGCCGAGCACTTCAATGACGTGATCCTCCAGCTGCCGCGCAGCGATCTGCCAAGTGAGGGTATCACTCTTCCCTACAGCGCCGCCCATGACAGCATCGAGATCTCCACCTGCGATGTGACGGAGGCGATAAAAGTGCTGCTGGCGTCGGGCGTCTCGCTCGCGCGCCTCCAGATCCGCCCCCGCACGCTGGATGATCTCTTCCTGGAACTGACGGGAAAGGAGCTGCGGTCTTGAGCATCAAGAGATTTTTTGCCGTTTTTGCCGCCCGCAACCGCGAGTTCCTGCGCGATCGGGCGACCCTGGGCTGGAATATCGTCTTTCCGTTCCTGATCGTCGCCGGATTTGCCTTCGCCTTCTCGGGGCGGTCTCCGGATCTTTACAAGATTGGGGTGCTGCTGTCCCCGGGCGAGGTACTGGAGGAGGCGGTGTCGCGCGATCCCTTCTTCCGGATCGACTATCTGGATTTCATTCCCTTCACCACCCAACAGACTGCAGTGGAAAAGGTTCAGCGCCATCAGGTGGACATGCTGGTTGACCCCCAGGCCCGCGCCTACTGGGTCAACGAGACCTCACCCAAGGGCTACATGCTGGAGCGCCTGTTGCGCGGCAGCGGGACGGATGATTATCGGAAACAGACGGTGGAGGGGCGGGAAATCCGCTACGTGGATTGGCTCATCCCGGGGATCCTGGGGATGAACATGATGTTCAGTGCCCTCTACGGTGTGGGTTACGTCATCGTCCGCTACAGGAAAAACGGGGTGCTCAAGCGACTCAAGGCGACTCCGCTGAGCGCATTCGAGTTCCTCGCCGCGCAGCTGGCCTCGCGCCTCTGGCTCATTCTCGCCGTCACGCTGGTGGTCTACTTCGGCACCAACGCGTTCGTCTCCTTCGCCATGCATGGCAGCCTGCTCAACCTGTTGGTCGTCTTCGCTCTCGGGGCATTCACGCTGATCACCATGGGGCTTCTGGTGGCGGCGCGGATCGCCAGTGAGGAGTTGGCCGAAGGCACGCTCAACATGCTTGCCTGGCCGATGATGTTTCTCTCGGGGGTCTGGTTTTCCCTGGAGGGGCTGCACCCCGCGGTCCAGACGCTTGCCCAGATTTTTCCGCTGACCCATATCATCTCCGCCGCCCGCGCCATCATGATCGATGGCGCGGGCCTCGCGCAGGTGTCCGGGCAGTTGGCGGTCCTCGCGGGCATGAGCGCCCTGTTTCTGGCGATTGGCTCGGCCGCATTTCGTTGGCAGTGAATCGAACCGCTTCGCAACCCGCCGACGGTACCGCCGGCTCTCGCGCCGGTGTTCGTCGGCCTGCCGGGCGCCGGCCCGATCACCGCTAGGCAACATGGGCGACGGCCCGCTTCTGCTCCCAGGCGAGGGAGGTCTTTACGATGAAATCCAAGTCGTTGAAGCGGGGCACCCAGCGCAACACTCTGCGAATCCGGTCCGCGTTGGCCACCAGGGCGGCAGGATCACCGGGCCGCCGCGGCTCCTCGACCACGGACAGCCGGCATCCACTCACCCGCTGAACCGCCTCGAGGACTTGCCGGACGCTGAACCCATCGCCATAACCGCAGTTCAGGGTGGTCGACACGCCGCCCATGCGCAGGTAGCGCAGGGCCTTCACGTGGGCATCGGCGAGATCTTCCACGTGGATGTAGTCGCGGACCCCCGTGCCGTCCGGTGTCGGGTAGTCGGTGCCGAAGATGCTCACGGACGGTCTGAGTCCCACTGCCGCCTCGCAGGCCACCTTGATGAGCAAGGTGGCATTCGGCGTGGACTGGCCGATTCGCAACTCCGGGTCGGCGCCCGCCACGTTGAAGTAGCGCAAAATCACATGCTGCATGTGTGTGGCCGCCGAGAGGTCTCGCAGCATCCACTCCGACATGAGCTTGGAGGTTCCATAGGGGTTGATGGCACCGGTGGGCGTCTCCTCGGTGGCGTAGCCGTTGGAAGGGGTGCCATACACCGCTGCGGTGGAGGAGAAGATGAAGTGCTTGACCCGGTGCTTCTGGCAGCACTCCAGGAGGGTGCGGGTGTTCGCTGTGTTATTGCTGTAATACTTCAGCGGATCGCGTACCGACTCCGGCACCACGGTGTGAGCGGCAAAGTGCATCACTGCATCGATCCGGTAGTCCTTCAGCACGCGCGACACGAGATGGGGATCACCTGCGTTGCCCACGAACACTTCACCGAAGAGAACGGCGTCAGGACGCCCGGTGGAGAGATCGTCGATCACAACAACCCGTTCACCCGCTTCTCCCAACTGCCTTACTACATGACTGCCGATGTAGCCTGCACCGCCGGTCACCAGGATTCCATTTTGCATACGTTCCCCTATCGAGTTGCGTCCATTCACCATTGGCATCGCTCTGAACGATAGTGAATGGACCGGGTGCCCGACATGGCTGAAACCCCGAATTCTGGGGGTGGGAAATCCCTACCCGCACTGTAGGGGCGGGATCGTGAGCGCAGTAATGGCGCGGGAGCGGTAGAGGAGAGGAGGGAAAACCGGAACAAGGAGGGAGGGAAAGTGGGAATGGGACAGGGGAGATGGAACAGGGCAGGCAGCGCCGGGAATTGAGGCGCAGGCCAAGGGCAAGACGGCCGCGAGTGACTCCACCAATGCAGAGCGGGCCAGGCTGCGCGGCTGCCTGAGCTCACGGCACGTCATTTCTCCCCGCCGAGCGAGCCCGGCGAGCGGTCCTCCAGACACGCAGAGATTCGCCAGGGAGTCACTTCTTCCCGGTACTCAAAGGGCGGGGCTTGTCCCTTGCTCGCCCAGTCCGGGGCCCAACTCCTGCTCCCGCAGCAGATACCGCTGTACCTTGCCGGAGGTGGTCTTGGGCAGGGCGCCGACGATGATCACTTTCTTGGGCACCTTGTGGGCGGCGAGCTGTCGGCGGCAGTGATGCTGTATTGCCATGGGGGTCAGTGCGCAGCCCGGGCGCGCGACCACCAGGCACTTGATGACTTGTCCCAGAATGGGGTCGGGCACCCCCACCGCGGCGACCTCCTCGACGCCGGGCAGCTCGGCCACCGCCTCCTCGATCTCGCCGGGGCTGACCCGGTGGGCACCGGTCTTGATCATGTCCGATCGGCGTCCGTCGATGTAGAGGTATCCCTCCTCATCGGTGTGCCCGAGGTCACCGGTATGCAGCCACCCATCCCTGATCACTTGGGCGGTCGCCTCGGGATCGCGCCAGTATCCCAACATGATGTTGTTGCCGCGGGCGCAGATCTCGCCGGTGACATTCGGCGCCAGCGGGCGGCCGGTCTCATCGCGCACCTCCAGCGTGACCCCCGGGATGGCGATGCCCACAGAGCCCAGCTTCGCCTCCAGTCGGGCGGGGGGCAGGTAGGCGAGCCGCGCGGTCGCCTCGGTCTGGCCGTACATGACGTAAATGTCGGTATGCGGCAGAGCTTTTCGCAGTTGTGCCGTGGTCGCCGGCGCCATGGCGCCTCCCGCCTGCGTGATGTAGCGCAGCGAGGCGAGGCTGTACTCCTCGAGGCGCACCCGGCTGAGCAACAACGCGAACGTGGTGGGTACGCCGGAGAATCCCGTCGCGCGGTGGTGGGCCACCGACTCCATGACCCGGTGCGGAAACAGCATGTTGTCCTCGAGCACCAGACTGCCGCCCACCGCCAGGTGGGTGTGGAGCACGGAGTTGCCATAGGAGTAACTGAACGGCAGGACGTTCACCACCCGGTCCTCCTCGTTCAGATTGAGGTAGGCGAGGATGGAGTCCACGTTCGTTGCCAGGTTTGCATGGCTCAGCGTGACCCCCTTGGGGCGGCCGGTCGTTCCGGAGGTGTAGATGATTGCGGCTGGCGCCTCGGTGCGGCAATTGGAAAAGTCGACCTCGTCCGCCGGGCCGAGCGACCTCACGGCGCCACCGGCTTCGACGGGTATCACCTGAAGGCGTTTACCCGCCATGGCGAGTACCGCGCTCAACTCCGGATGGCGGGGATCGGCAAAAAGCCAGCGACACTCGCTGTGGTCGAGCAGGCCGCAGAGATCCCGCGCTTTCGCTGCCGTGTTGAAGGCGACCGCCACTGCGCCTGCAGCCAGTGAGCCGTAGTAGACCGCCACGTAATCGATGCTGTTGGCCATGAGCAGCCCGACGCGATCGCCGCGTCGCAGCCCGTTTCGACGCAGGAGTGTGGCGATGGTTCGAACCCGATGCCACAGGTCGCCATAGGTGATCGCGCTATCGCCATGGATGATGGCGGTGCGATCGGCGAAACGGGTGGCGCTACTGTGGAGTCGTGATACCAGCGTTGCGCCGGCAGTGGACGGGCCAGCTTGTTCGATCATGAGGCGGAAGTCTCCTGCGTGCGTTTTCGGAGGTGCAGTGAAGCAGAGCGATGCCTTTCTTTTAGTCGAACGTTTGCCGCCATGCACCCCCACGGATTCAAAGGGGGAACGAAGGAGACCACGGCAACAGCCACTGTCTGCCCGCCACAAGCGCGAGCGGTCGTTATGGACCTGCGGACCACGCATCAGCTGTCAGCTTGCGCTGACAAGGGGGGGAGGGGTTTCCCGCCGGGCCACTGAGGGATGTCCCTCATGGTCGACTTCTGCGGCTTTGAACTAACGTTCAAGACGTTTCACCACAAATATCGAGGGGAGCGCCTCGGGGCAGGAGGGATTCGTTCTGTCACGAGGTGGGCTTGCCTCAAGGGAAGCGATTTTCTTGCCGGAGCTCGAAGCCGACACAGGCGGGAGCGCAGAGTCAAGGGCGCGTCCAAACGGTGGTGCTTGGGCGTGCGGGTACTCGCAGGGAACGAACTCCCGTAGGTGCAACGGAATGTCCAAGCGAGATTCGGACCTGGGGAGGAGCTGCCATGTGCGGAATTGTCGGGGCTGTGGGGAGTGGTTCCATTGTTGCCACGCTGTTGAACGGGTTGGCGCGTCTTGAATACCGTGGCTACGACTCGGCGGGGATCGCGACCGTCGCGGATCGAACGATTCACTGTCGCAGAGCGGAGGGGAAACTGCAAAATCTGAACAGACTGGTCATGGACGACCCCATCGAGGGGGCCATCGGGATCGCCCATACCCGGTGGGCCACCCATGGCCGTCCCTCGGTCTGCAATGCCCACCCGCACATCAGCGGCCGTGTGGCGGTCGTGCACAATGGGATCGTGGAGAACTATCTCACGCTGCGTCAGGAGTTGCTCAGCGACGGCTACCCGTTCCACAGCGAGACCGATACGGAGGTCATCCCGGTCTTGATATCGCGCTATCTGGATGAGGGGCTGGAGCCGTTTGATGCCATTCGGGCCGCCTTTGGCCGGCTGCGGGGGAGCTATGCCGTGGGCGCCCTGTTTGCCGACGATCCGGAGACCATCTATGCCACCCGCTTGGGCAGTCCGCTGGCCGTCGGCATCGCTTCCGGCATGGGGATCGTTGCCTCCGACGCGGTGGCGCTCGGCGATTCGGTGTCCGCGGCGACCTACATCGAGGAGCGGGATGTGGCCGTGATCACCGCCCGCGACGTCGCCGTGTACGACCATGCGGGCAGAAGGGCGGAGCGGGTGAGCAGACCCCTGGATAGTGCCGTGCGGACCATCGGCAAGGGGGCCTATCGACACTTCATGGCCAAGGAGATCCATGAGCAGCCGGAAGCCATCGCCAACACGCTGGCGGACCTGAGGGGCCAGACAGGCGCCCTTCGGAGGTCGGGCAGTGAGTTTCCGCTCGAGGAGCTGCCGCGTCTTGCCATCGTGGCCTGCGGCACCTCCTACTACGCGGGCCTGGTGGCCAAGTACTGGTTCGAGACCCTTGCCGCGCTTCCCGTGGATGTCGATCTCGCTTCGGAATTCCGCTACCGCAACCTGCTGCTTCCGCCGCGTGGGGCCGCGCTGTTCATCTCGCAGTCGGGGGAGACGGCCGATACGATTGCAGCCCTGCGCTTCGCCCGCCAGGCGGCCGGGCAGTACATCGTCTCGGTGGTGAACGTGCCCGAGAGCAGCATCGCGCGGGAGTCGGACCTGGTGCTGCGTACTCACTGCGGTCCCGAGATCGGCGTGGCATCGACCAAGGCCTTTACCACCCAGCTGGCGGTGCTGCTCCAGCTGGCCATCCACATCGCGCAACAAAACGGCAGAAATCGTGCGATCGCCGACGCTCTGGAACAGCAGAGCCGGCTGCTTCCCCAACGGGTCGAGGGGGTGTTGGCGATGGAGCCGCAACTGGCGGCCATGGCACAGTGGCTGGCTCCGGCCACCAACGCCCTCTACCTCGGGCGCGGACTCTGTTATCCCATCGCCCTCGAGGGAGCCCTGAAGCTGAAGGAGATCTCCTACATCCATGCCGAAGGATATGCCGCCGGCGAGATGAAGCACGGTCCCATCGCCCTGCTGGATGAGCAGATGCCGGTCGTCGTCCTGGCCCCCTGCGACGCGCTGTTCGAAAAGACCGCATCCAACCTGAGAGAGGTGCGGGCCCGCGGTGCCAAGGTGCTGTTGATCACGGACGGCCGTGGGGCGGAGTGCATGGGGGCGGAGGCGGACGCCGTCGTCGCCCTGCCGGAGACCGAACCGCTGCTTACCCCGTTCGTCTATTCGGTCGCGGTTCAGTTACTCGCCTATCACGCCGCCGTCCTGAGAGGCACCGATGTGGACCAGCCCCGCAATCTCGCCAAATCGGTGACGGTTGAATAGTCCATGAGCGGGCTGGTTCACCGGCTCCTGTTCCAGCAGGCCGCGCACCGACCCGAGCAGGAGGCGATCCGCTTTGCGGGCGAGGGGTCCGCGTATGCCGAGCTGGCCCAGAACGTGGAGCGTGCCGCATCCGCATTCGTGCGCATGGGGCTAAAGCGCCACGATCGCGTCGCCGTCTGCCTGCCCAAGTCGCCGGAGGCGGTGGCGGCGCTCTTCGGCGCCGCGGCGGCAGGCGGGGTGTTCGTACCCGTCAACCCCGTGTTGAAGCCCTTTCAAATCGCCCACATCATCCGCGATGCCGGGGCCCGCTTCCTCGTGACCACGGCGGAGCGTTGGCCCGCCCTTGGCGGGGCCGTGGAGCGCGCTCCCACCCTGAAGGGGATCATTCAGGTGGGAGAGCGCCTCGCGGAGGCCTCGCTCGAGAGCGTGCTCTGGCGGGACTTTGTCGCCTCGGGCGACGGCGGTCCAACCCATCGCAGCATCGACGCGGATCTGGCCGCGCTGATCTACACCTCTGGCAGTGTGGGGCCTCCCAAAGGGGTTGCGCTATCCCATCGCAACCTCACCTGCGGCGCTGCGAGCGTGGCCGAGTATCTGGGCAACCGCCCCGGAGATCGGCTTCTCGCCCTCCTGCCGTTGAGTTTCGATTATGGGCTCAGCCAACTCACCACCGCTTTTCAGTGCGGCGGCTGTGCAGTGCTCATGAATTACTTCGCCCCTCAGGAGGTGGTCCAGACCGTGATACGGGAGCGGATCACGGGGATGGCGGGGGTCCCCTCACTCTGGATCCAGCTGGCTGGTGCCGCGTGGCCCGAGGCGGCGGGCGTTTCGTTGCGGTACATCACCAACTCGGGGGGAGCCATGCCGCTTCCCGTCGTGACCACCCTGCGCGAAAAGTTGCCGCGGACCTCGATCTATCTGATGTACGGATTCACTGAGGCATTTCGCAGCACCTTTCTCTCTCCCGACCAACTGGCGCGGCGCCCCGAGTCCATCGGCAAGGCCATCCCCAATGCGGAAATACTGGTGCTGCGGGATGACGGAACCCCCTGCGCGCCGGGCGAGCCGGGGGAGCTGGTGCATCGGGGCAGCCTGGTGGCCCGAGGCTACTGGAACGCCCCGGAGCGGACTGCCGAACGCTTCCGTCCACTGCCCACCGCCCTTGACGGGGCCCCGGAGATCGCCGCCTGGTCGGGAGACCTGGTCAAGTCGGATGAGGAGGGATTCCTCTATTTCATCGGCCGCAAGGACGACCTCATCAAGACGGTGGGTTTCCGGGTGAGCCCCACTGAAGTGGAAGAGGTCATCTATGCCGCGGGAGTGAAGGGGGAGGTCGTTGCCTTCGGTGTGCCCGAGCCGTTGCTCGGCCACGCCATCATCGTTGCGCTCCGACCCGCTGCGCCGGAGGAGGATGCCGTTTCCCTGCTGAAGATCTGTCGCAGGGCGTTGCCCCGGCACATGGTCCCTGCGCAGGTGTGGCTGGTGGACGAGCTACCCTACAACCAGAACGGCAAGCCGGATCGCAGGGCCTTGCGTGCCCTCTTCCTCCAGGCGTCTGTGGTGCCCGAGGGCGGAGCCAGGGCACCGGCCGGGTAACCGGTCGGTGGATGCAAACGGGCCCCAACAGGCAGGGTGAACGCATACAAACGTCACGGCCGTGCTGTGAGCGACGTAAGTCCTTGAAAGCAGGTCCGCTGTGAATACGACCGACATGGATGTCGGGAGTGAAGATTATGCAGGAGCAATCATCTTCCATCCCTGTACGCTCGACGGCCGCGGCCGCTTCGGGCATCCTGCCCTCCCGCGGCATAAGTGCGTCCTTGCACCCATCCATGCGGCCGACGACCTGCTTTCAAGGACTTACATCACTCTTGGGTAAGTATGCGTTCACCCTGCCCCAACAGGAAGGATCACCGCTCACCCTGCCCGCTGCGGCAGGGGCCCTTCGCCCTGCAGGATAGTGGCCATGCGCGCGAGATCACGGGGGGTGACTCCACGGTGAGTCGGAAGGGTGAGGAGGCGCTCCGCGAAGGCGCGTGCATGGGACAGCTCCAAGGGGGCGACCACGCCCTGCACGCCGGGCAGAAGCGGCAGCACGGACGGGTACATGGTGGAGACGCCAAGGCCCGCCTGGGACAGCCGCTGCACCAGCTCGCAGCGGATGGCGGCATCGGGGGCAAGGATTGGATAGCGGAGCAGTCGAGGGGGATTCGGTGCGCAGTTCGCCGCGAGGTCCGTAACCCTCGGGATCCGCTGCAACATCGAGGCGATGGCCCGCTGCACATCGCCGCCGTTGCCCAGGTGGTACCGGACGGCAGGGCCCAACCGTTGGAGGCGGGCGGGGTCCATCGCCTCGATCTGCAACAGCGGGTGGTACCGTGTCTCCCCCAGATGCAACCCCGGCAGTGAGCAGGGCAGCCAATAGAGCCAGCGGCTGCGCAGCAGATTGTAGACCAACGCGCTCACGGTGAAGGGTACGGACAGCCGCCCCCTGGCGGGTGTGACGGGACGCGGCAGCTGCGCGGCCAACTCCATCGAGCGGCTCAGTACGGCCCCGCCCCCCAGCAGCGAAACCGGTTTGCCGCGACCGAAGCTGAGGATCACATAGTCTCCCCGCAGCGCGTCGACCGACGTCGGGAACGCCTGGGCACGGTCCTCGATGAGCAGCGCGTGGCTGCTGCGGGCCCGGGCCTGCAACGGCTCAAGCCGCTCGGGTAGACCGAGCAGACTTGCGGCAACGATGGCAACCGTGGCCGGGCCGAGCAGCGCGTCCACCGCGGCAAGGTCGAGCCAGGGGCGCTCCGGTTCGAAGTCGACCGCCACGGGGGAGAGCCCCGCGTACGCGGCGGCACTGACAAGGTCGGGACAACCGTAGCCCGGCAGCAGCACCTGCGGAGCAGCAACCGCCTTCCTCCGTGCGGCCGCAATGAGCGCCGCGGCCAATGCGGCGGTGCCCGAGCGAAAGTAGCTGATCCGGTAGGGAGCGAACCGTTCGGCGATCTCCGAGGGATCTCCGGATTGGAAGACGACCGGATCTCCGGCCGGTGGCAGTCGCGGCAGTCGGCTCATTATCGGGTCGAGGGTTGCCACACTGTCATGCGTCGCCCCAGGAGGTAGGCGATGGTGGCGTGAGCGATGGCCAGATTGGCCTGTGCAAAGAAATAGGGGATGCGGACCAGCGCTGCACTACGCAATCTGTTCGACAGAGCCCCCGCGCCGATCAGGCCATAGAACAGCAGTTGCAGCAGCAGTGCGAGGTCATAGGGCCAGCCCTCTCCGGTAAGGGCCAGCGAAGCCCCGAACAGGATCAGCAAAAACCACGGCACCAGCCAACGCATGACCTTGTGGCTCCAGACCTGGAAGGCGAACAGGCCGAAGGTGATCGGATTGAGCACTTCAGGGTGGCGGAGCAGTCCGGTGATACCGCGCAGCACCGTGCGATACTTCCTTTGGTACTCGCGGCGCTCGTCCTTGATGCTGCTGTAGATCCCCACCAGCCCGGGGGCGGAGACGGCAATGTAACCGGCCTTCACCGACTCCAACGCGGTGTTGAAGTCGCTGGGCGCGAGGGTATCCCAGTGCTCGCAGACGGCCTTGCGCGCAGCGAAGAACGAGCCGCTCAGCCCTACCAGACCACGCACACGCGACTCGAGACGTCGGAGCCACATCTCATAGCGGACATACAGCCCTTCGCCGACCACGTTTCCATCGGCCGAGACAAACCGGTCTTCGCTGGATATGGCACCGACCATGGGGTCGGAAAAGGCCCTGGCCACCCGTGACAGACTCTCCGGCGGAAGGGTTGTCGCCACGTCTGAAAACACGATGATCTCCCCGCATGCGGACTGCACCGCCTGATGTTGCGCGTACTCCTTCCCCTGCCGCCCCTCGGCCCGTACCAGGCGGATTCCTTCCTCCTTGTAACCAGTGACGATGGTGTCGGTGCGATCGGTCGAGGCATCGGAGGCGACGATGACTTCGAGGCGATCGCGCGGGTAATCGAGGGCCAGCGTGTTCCGAAGTTTGGCGTCGATGCGCGCCTCTTCGTTGTAGGCGGTGATAATGACCGTCATCGGGGGAAGGGCTTGAGGCGTGCTGTCCGTTCGGATTCTCTTGGGAAGCAGGAGAAGGATCAACGGGTAGAGAAAATAGCTGTAAAGCGAACCGACGAGGCATAACCAGAATAGAATATCCATGCGTCCCTTCCGCCTGTTTTTTCGGGGATCCCCGCTTCCGTCGTTTCGGGTTGCCTGATCCGACCAAGATGACACGCTGTTGCAGCGCGTCGTTCGAAGTTTTATCCAGAAAGTATAGAACGGCGCCTGAAGGGTACTGGGGAAAACGTGGAACGGGGTGTGAAAAGCGGGGGGAACGGGCAGGGTGAACGCATACTTACCCAAGAGCGATGTAAGTCCTTGAAAGCAGGTCGTCGGCCGCATGGACGCGGCCGTCGAGCGTACAGGGATGAATTCACAGCGTACCTGCTTTCAAGGACTTACATCGCTCACAGCACGGCGGCGACGTTAGTATGCGTTCACCCTGGGGGAACGGGTGCGCTGGCCCGCTGCGTTTCCTTGTGTGGGCACCGGGGGCCATACCGGGCTTCCCTCAGCGCGTCGCGTGTTGCGAAACGCCCGGGGTAGGGACACACAGGAGTCGACACCCATGACAGTTCTCACCGAGTCTACGCCCCGGTTGAATGCTGAGGAAGACAAGTGATTGTTGTGGAAGCGTTGTTTTGTTTTGGCACGCCTGTTGCTAATTCACTTGGGTCGTTGTAGTTGCAGTTTGGATGTCATGTGCATTGGAGTTCATCTGCCGACACATAAGGAGGCTTTAGATGAGCAAGAGACTGAAGTTGGCTGTACCTTTCCTCACCTCCGTGCTGGTGGCGGGATGGGGTACTCAGGCAAACGCAGCAGTGCTGACGTTCGACGACATCTCTTCCAAGGCCAGTGGTATCATTCCAAACGAGTACGGCGGGCTGTCGTGGAGCAATTTCGGCTATATGAAGACGGACCTGTACAAGAACAACAAGGAGTCTGGATACAAGAACTCTGCCATGTCGGGCAACTACGTTGCATACAATAAGAACGCGACGATTAAGTCCAGCACCACGCAATCCGGCACATGGGACTTCAGCGGTGCCTATCTTACCGCCGCCTGGAGGGACGGCCTGAAGATCCTTGTGGAAGGCCTGCTCAATGGCGAGACCAAGTACAGTCAAGTCGTGACGGTGGACACCAAGAGCTCCCAATACTTCGACTTCAACTACGCCGGTGTGGATACGGTGCGATTCGCCTCCTGGGGCGGGACCCCGATCGGAAAGAAAAACGGCGGGACCCACTTTGCCATGGAAAACTTCACCTACAACGCAGGCAAAAGCGTGCCTGAACCTTCAGGCTTGTTGTTGATGGGGGCGGGGCTCGGAGCCTTGGCCTGGACAAGGAGGAAAAGGCAGCAACAGCTCTAAGCCTGATCACCCACCCCGGTATCGGTGCGTGCGCCGGTACCGGGCTCACCCGACACCACTCAGCCAAACTCATGCCGATGTAAGCTCCACCGACGTCCTTTGTTTTCAGTGCAGGCACTCAGCGGTTGGTGACCTTGATGCCCAGCGTCAGCAGCCGAATGTCGGTCTCCCCGGTGACACTGTGTTCCCCCGCCCCGGCGATATACTGGTACTCCCCAAGCAGGCTCCAGCGGTATGCACCGCTGTTTCCCACCAGAAGCTCGATGCCCGCCCCGTAAAGGGGCGACACGCCTTCAGCCTGTTCACTCCGCAGCCCCCCGGACTCCCGTAGACGAATCTCGCGGCGCCAGC
Organism: Gammaproteobacteria bacterium; assembly: GCA_041690535.1. GTDB lineage: Bacteria > Pseudomonadota > Gammaproteobacteria > Thiohalomonadales > Thiohalomonadaceae > JAWLHA01. Next base: position 29,905 of record JAWLHA010000018.1, read on the forward strand.
CGAAGGCCCCAATCCGGCCGTAGAGCGCGAAAGGGCCGGCGTGGTACTGAGGCAAGAGGCTGGCGGAGAATCCGTGTCCTCTCACCTCTCCGGTGCGGACCTCCGCTCCGTTCAGGGCCGTGAAGCTGTAGGCGCCCAGATCGCCGTACCCGAGCTCCAGCAACAAGCTGGGGGTGATCGCTCCGCCGATGGCAAGGGTCACCACCTGATCCGTCGCCTCGGCGCTGACGGACTGGACCGCCCCGAGGCGTGTTGCCCCCGAGGACAGCTCCGATTCAAGACCGTGCACAGTGCTCTGTCCCGGGCTCAAGGCCAGATAGAGGCCGGTGGCCTGGGCGAAGCACCCTTGGGCGGCCAGCAGCAGCGTCGCGGCGCTAATGGTTCTGTTCAACGGGACCCCTCCCCAGCGTTTTCTCTAGCATAACCGCCCGGGGCCGGTTTCTCACTGGCAACCGACAGCCAACCCCAGGGTAAACGCATATTCACCCAAGAGCGATGTAAGTCCTTGAAAGCAGGTTGTCGGCCGCATGGATTTGTGCAAGGACGCACTTATGCCGCGGGAGGGCAAGGATGCCCGGAGCGGCTGCGGCCGTCGAGCGTACATGGATGGAAGATGATTGCTCCTGCATAATCTTCATTCCCGACATTCATGTCGGTCGTATTGACAGCGTACCTGCTTTCAAGGATTTACATCGTTCACAGCACGGCCGTGATGGGAGCACGCGTTCACCCAGCCTCCCGGTGGGCTGCGGTGTCGGGCAAGACATGCGAGGTTCAAGTTTTCCGGGCGCCTGCCGACTTAGCCTGCCCGGGTCGTGGAATTTGAGTCGTGCGGAACGCAATCATCATCTCTGTCGGTCTCAGCCTCGCATTGGACTGCGTCGCCGCCGTCGTGCGGTATGGCGCCACCGGGGAGGCCTCATCCTGGCATGTCACCTCTTCGCGCCTGCAGTGCACGCTGACCCACCCCCTCCCCGGTTACGGCTCGGCCGTGTTCGAGCACCGGGCCGGCGACGGACTGGCCTTTCGGCTCCACGCCCACTTCCCCGCCCTGAAGGGAGGGGCGGCCCGCCTCTTCTCCATCGCTCCTCCCTGGGCCCATGAGCGTGAATCCCGGGAGTTGGGGCGCGTTGATTTCGCCGGCAATGCCGAAGAGATGCTGGTGCATGAGCCCATGGCGCGGCGTCTGCTCATGGAGCTGGAGCAGGGAATGTCGCCCACCTTCATCTTTCCGGATCGGGTGGACGGGCGTGACGAGGTGCGGGTTTCCCTCTCCCCGGTCAACGCCCTGGAGGGGCTGGACTACTTCCGGGACTGCCTCGGTGGAATGCTTCCCTACGGCTTTTCACAGGTGCGCGAGAGTGTCATCTACTTCGGCACCGATAGCGTGGCCCTGGACAGCGCCACTCGCAGCCGGCTGGATCAGGTGGCCGCGTACCTGCTTGCGGACCCCGCCGTGGAGAAGGTCAAGGTGGTGGGCTACGCGGACGATCGGGGCACTCGGCGCTACAACATGGCATTGGGCAAACGGCGCGCTGAAGCCGTTCGCGCCTACCTGGTTGCCAAGGGGGTGGAGAACGGACAGTTCGTCACCGTCACCAGCCTCGGCGAGAATCGGCCCGCGGCCAGCAACCGCACCAGCAAGGGGCAGGCGCTGAACCGTCGCGTCACCGTCACGCTGCTGCGGTAAGTCGCATCTTCTCCCTCGTATCTGACCCCCGGGGCTTTTGCTACAATGCCCGCTTTGCCCAATCCTAGTGCCGCGAATCGGTTCGGCACCCCTTTTTCCAACCGGGAGTCGTCATGTCTGACATCAAGAAAGTCGTGTTGGCCTATTCCGGCGGCCTGGACACCTCCATCATTCTCAAGTGGCTCCAGGACGTCTATCAGTGCGAGGTGGTCACCTTCACCGCCGACATCGGTCAGGGTGAGGAGGTGGAGCCGGCCCGTGCCAAGGCCCAGGTTATGGGCGTGAAGGAGATCTACATCGAGGATCTCAAGGAGGAATACGCCCGGGACTACGTCTTCCCCATGTTCCGCGCCAACACCATCTACGAGGGCGAGTATCTGCTCGGCACCTCCATCGCCCGGCCCCTCATCGCCAAGCGTCTGGTGGAGATCGCCAACGCCACCGGCGCCGACGCCATCTCCCACGGGGCCACCGGCAAGGGCAACGATCAGGTGCGCTTCGAGCTGGGGGCCTATGCGCTCAAGCCCGACGTCAAAGTGATCGCCCCCTGGCGCGAGTGGGACCTCAACTCCCGGGAGAAGCTGATGGCCTATGCCGAGCAGCACGGCATCCCCATCGAGCAGAAGCGGGGCAAGAAGTCCCCCTACTCCATGGATGCCAACCTGCTGCATATCTCCTACGAGGGCGGCATCCTGGAAGACCCCTGGGCCGAACCCGAAGAGGAGATGTGGCGCTGGAGCGTCTCGCCGGAAAACGCCCCCGACCAACCGACCTATGTGGAACTGACCTACCAGAAGGGTGATATCGTCGCCATTGACGGGCAGGCCATGACTCCGGCACAGGTGATGGAGAGCCTGAACCGGATGGCCGGTGCCAACGGCATCGGCCGCACCGACATCGTGGAAAACCGCTATGTGGGGATGAAATCGCGCGGGGCCTACGAGACCCCGGCCGGCACGGTCATGCTGCGGGCTCACCGGGCCATCGAGTCCATCACCCTGGATCGCGAGGTGGCCCACCTGAAGGATGAGTTGATGCCGCGGTATGCCTCGCTCATCTACAACGGCTATTGGTGGAGCCCGGAGCGACAGATGCTTCAGGAGATGATCGACAAGTCTCAGGCACCGGTCAACGGCATCGTGCGACTGAAACTTTATAAGGGTAACGTGGTCGTGGTGGGGCGCAAATCCGACGACTCGCTGTTCGACGAGAGCATCGCCACCTTTGAAGATGATGCCGGCGCCTATAATCAGAAGGACGCCGAAGGGTTCATCAAACTCAATGCCCTGCGTCTGCGAATCGCCGGCCGCAAGGGCCGCCATTCTTAATAACCATTCGAAAGGGACCAGGCGCGCTGCATCGGCGGCGCGCTCCCCTTTGGGGGAGTGAGGGAGCGTGCATACCCCGACAGATGATGCCGCGCTGAGACGCGAGCAGCAGGAGCTGCTGTTTCGGCAGGCGCCGGTGGCCCTTGCCGGGGGAGCGCTGGTGGTCTTTCTCACGAGCCTATTGCTGTGGGAGACCGCTGCGCCGGCGCTGCTCGTGGGGTGGGCCGCCGCCTCACTTCTCACCTACGTGTTTCGGTTTGTCCTGGCCATGCGGTTTCGCCGTCTGGCCCCGGGGCTGCGTTCCGATCCCCGCTGGGGAACATGGTTCGCCATCGGATCGGGCCTGACCGGCGCCAGCTGGGGAATCGGCACCGGCTTTCTCCTATTTCCCGCCGACTCGCTCATCTACCAGACCCTGCTCATTGCCATTCTGGCCGGCCTCAGCTCTTCGACCGTCGCCTCCCAGGCCTCCCATCGCTGGAGCGGTGCCGCCCTGCTGCTCGCCGCAGACTTGCCCATCGCGCTGCGCGCGCTGTGGGAGGGGGGAACGGTTCAGACGGTCATCGGCCTGTTGGTACTGCTGTTTGTCGCGGCGATCCTCGTGGCGCAGCGCCACGCCTACCGCTCCGTGGTGCGCAATCTGTCCCTGGCGTTCGAGAACAAGGCGTTGCTGGCCGACCTCATGGTGCGTGAGGAACGCATGAACCATGCCCAGCGCATCGCCGGGTTCGGCTACTGGGTGTGGGACTTGGCAGGGGAGCGTATCGAGTGGTCCGACGAGGTCTTCCGCATCTTCGATTTCGAACCGGGTCAGCTGGTCAATCGGGACATCATTCTGCTCGCGGTCCATCCGGCGGATCGGCACGTTTACGAGGAATCCCTCCGGGCCACCCTCACCGATGGGGTGGCCCTGGAAGTGGAATATCGCATCGTCCGTCCTGACGGCAGTGTGCGCCACTTGCGGGAGGTGGCGGAGGTCGTGCTGCGGCAGCCGAACGGCCAGGCCAGCCGCCTCGAAGGCGTCACCAGTGACATCTCCGACCGGGTCGAGGCGGAGTCCCAGACCAAGAGTGCGTGGCGGGAGATGAACCGCATTCTCGAGAACATGCAGGACACCTACTTTCGCGCCGAGCAGAGCGGGAAAGTGACGTATGTTTCCCGCTCCATCTCCACCCTCCTTGGTTTCCGTCCCGACGAGTTCTTCTTCGAGCGTTTTTCGGACTTCTGTGTCCAGCCCGCCGAGTGGACGGTGCTTCTGCGTGCACTGAAGCAGGGGGGCGGGGCGGTGCGCAATTATGAATTGCAGATGTGCCGAAAGGAAGGGCGAAAGGTGTGGGTGGCCATCAATGCGCAGCACGTGCTCGACGAGCGCGGCGACGTGGCGGGCATCGAGGGGACCGCGCGCGATGTCTCCGAGCTCAAGCAAGCCCTCGACGCGCTGCATCAGGAGACGGAGTTGGCGTTGGTCACCCTGCAGTCCATTGGCGATGGGGTGGTGACGACCGACAACAGCGGCCATATCCGCTACCTGAATCCCGTGGCCGAGCAACTGCTGGGGTGCGGATCGGGAGAGGCATTCGGGTGCCACTACCTGGAACACCTCTCCATCGAGGATGAGTCCACCGGGGAGTCCCTGGGCGATCTGGTCGAATTATGCCTCTCCGGCACGACGGGGGTGGTGCATGTGGATGAGGGGCTGTTCACGCACCGGGACGGCACCCGCTATCACCTGAAGGTCACGGCGGCCCCAATGCGGGATCAGGGCGGTCAGATGATGGGAAGCGTGCTGGTGCTGCACGACATCACCACCGTGATGGGAATGGCCCGCCAGCTCAGCTATCAGGCAAGTCACGATACGCTCACAGGGTTGTTCAATCGGCAGGTGTTCGAAAAGCGGGTCGAGCAGGCGATCCGCGAGGCGCAAGCCGGCGGTGGACCCCACGTGGTCTTCTACATGGATTTGGATCAGTTCAAGATCGTCAATGACACCTGCGGCCACCAGGCGGGCGACCAGCTGCTTCAGCAGGTGGCCATGATCATGCAGCGCACGCTCCGCGACACCGATGTCGTGGCCCGCCTCGGGGGCGACGAGTTCGGCGTGCTGCTCGAACGCTGCCCCCTGGAGAAGGCCGTGGAGATCGCCGAGGCGGTGCGCACGGGGATCCGGGATTTTCGCTTTGCCTTGGGCGACAAGGTGTTCGACATCGGCGTGAGCATCGGTGTGGTTCCCGTGGACGCGGCCAGTGCGAACCTCGCCGAGGTCCTCAGCGCGGCCGATGCGGCCTGCTATGTGGCCAAGGACCACGGACGAAACCGCATCCACCTCTATCAACTGGAGGATGACGCCATCGCCCGTCGCCATGGGGAGATGGAGTGGGTCCACCGTCTCGCCGCCGCCTTCGACGAAGATCGCTTCATCCTCTACGCGCAGCCCATCGTGCACTTGGTGGGAGAGCGGCTGGTCTCGCACTATGAGGTGCTGGTGCGCATGACCGATCGCAATGGTGCACTGGTGCCTCCAATGGCGTTCATCCCCGCGGCGGAGCGCTATGATCTCATGCCAGCGGTGGACCGCTGGGTGGTGCGCACCACCCTGATTACCCTGCGGGAGGCTCAGGGCAGCCTGGCGTTTCCTCCCGTAAACTGTGCAATCAACCTCTCCGGACAGTCCATCTGCGACGATCAGTTCCTCGATTTCGTGGTGGACCTTTTCGATTCCACCGGCATTCCCCCCGAGAGTGTCTGTTTTGAGATCACCGAGACGGCGGCCATTGCCAACCTCAGCCGCGCCACCCGTTTCATCCAGGTGTTGCGCGACATGGGGTGCAGCTTCGCCCTGGATGACTTCGGCTCGGGCCTCAGCTCGTTTGGTTACCTCAAGAGCCTGGCGGTGGACTATCTCAAGATTGACGGCAGCTTCGTGAAGAATGTGGTGGAGGATGAGGTGGACCGTGCGATGGTGGACTCAATCAACCAGATTGGCCACGTGTTGGGGCTGAAGACCATTGCCGAGTTCGTGGACGGCGAGGCCTCGGTGGCGGTGCTGCGGACCCTCGGGGTGGACTTCGCCCAAGGCAACGGGGTAGGTCACCCCAGACCCTTCAGCACGATCCTCCACGGGTATCTGGTCAACATTGGCCAGGCGGACGCGAACCCCGCTTGAGAGCGGAGGAGGGCAGATGCCTATCCTGCCCTCCCTGGGTTCGAGTCGGCGATCTCGAACGAACCATACGCTTTTATACCGACGTGCTCCGAATGTCGCTGCTGCGCCGGAACGATGGTCCCGACGGGGAGTTCATCCTGCCCTTTCCCGGGGGCGGGGCGAGGTCGACAATGCGCGCGGGTGGTGGCCAATGGCGGGGCGTTCCGCCTACTGGCGCGAGAGCCTCTGCACGCAAGCGAGGTAGGCCGCCTCGTCCGGGGTGGTGCCGTTGCTCTGCGCCTGCCAAAGCATCTCGCCGAGGCAGCCCATGACGCGATGCTCCACCTCGTGGGCGTCACCCAGCGACTGGAGGGCGTCGCGATAGGCCTGCCTGATGCCCGCAGGGCGGTCGACCGCTAACTGCTCGCGGATGGCGATGTGCATGCCCATGTGGAGAAAGGGGTTGGACTCGCCCGCCTCCGGCAGGTAATCCCGGTCGAGGGCATCTTCTCCGGCCTCGATCACCACGAGATACTCCGGGTGTTCGCCAATCACCTCGGCAACCATCTGCTCCAGCGGTTCCATCGCCTCGCCATTGTGACGCTTGCGCCAGGCGCTCTGGTAGAAGCGGCGAAGTTGTGTCCTGTCCTGTCCGAACATAGTTACCTCAACATCAAAGTGGGCCGAACGCACCCGGCCCTTGAAACATGGCCGCGTGTCGGACGGGTCTGGTGTCGCGAGGGGGCGGGGTGAGTGCATACCGCTCTTGGCCGTTTCCGGAGCGATGCAGGTATGCCTCGGTCTACTCCCCTATCCTTACAGGGTAAACGCATATTTACCCAAGGACTTACGTCGCTCACAGCCCGGCCTTGACGTAAGTATGCGTTCACCCTGTCTATTCGTAATTCTTCTCCCTGTACTCGCAAAGATCCTCGATGAGGCAGGATCCGCACCTCGGTTTGCGGGCGATGCAGGTATATCGCCCATGGAGAATGAGCCAATGGTGGGCGTCCTTGAGGAACTCCTTGGGGACAAGCTTGAGAAGCTTCTTCTCCACCTCGAGCACCGTCTTTCCCGGGGCGATGCGGGTGCGGTTGGCGACCCGAAAGATATGAGTGTCCACCGCCATGGTGGGCTGGCCGAAGGCGGTATTGAGCACCACGTTGGCGGTCTTGCGCCCGACCCCGGGCAGTGCCTCCAGATCCGGGCGGTTGGCAGGGACATCGCTGCCGTGCTTCTCAATGAGGCGTCGACACGCCTCGATAATGTTCTTCGCCTTGCTGTTGAAAAGCCCGATGGTCTTGATGTACTCCCTCAGCCCGTCTTCGCCCAGGGCCAGGATCGCCTCCGGGGTGTTGGCCACCGGAAAGAGTTTGGCCGTGGCCTTGTTTACCCCCCGATCAGTGGCTTGCGCGGAGAGGGTTACCGCAACCAGCAGTTCGAATGGCGTGGTGTACTCGAGCTCGGTGGTTGGCTCGGGATTGGCATCCCGGAGCCGGGAGAAAATTTCGTAACGTTTCTGAGCGTTCATAGATCCAGGTTGCGGGAGAAGGCAAGAGACAAGTTACAAGAGAAAGAACGTACCGAAGAGTGCGGGTCAGGTGCCTGGGGAAACGCTGATTAATTCCGCTTTCGTCGCTCCCGCGAAGGCGGGAGCCTCGAAAAATCAAGGCACTGGATGCCCGCCTTCGCGGGCATGACGAATTAATCAGGTTTTCCCTAGACACGCGCGCGGCACCTTCCCACAGGGTAAACGCATACTTACCCAAGAGCGATGCAAGTTCTTGAAAGCAGGTCGTCGGCCGCATGGACGCGGCCGTCGAGCGTACAGGGATGGAAGATGATTGCTCCTGCATAATCTTCACTCCCGACATCCATGTCGGTCGTATTCACAGCGTACCTGCTTTCAAGGACTTACATCGCTCACAGCACGGCCGTGACGTAAGTATGCGTTTACCCTGCACCTTCCCACAGGTCGCTTGCATTTGTTACTTGTCTCTTCGTTCCATCACACCGGCTCGGCCCTTCTCTCCGCGACCGCCTCGGCCTGCTCCGCATAGGGCGTAGTGGCCGGGGCCGGCTTCTGGGCCAGGCGGGCGTCAATCACGTTCTTCAGCGCAATGAGCAGTCCCAGTCCGATGAAGGCCCCGGGAGGGAGGATGGCGATGAGAAAGCCCTTGTAGTCCTCGAACAGGGTAAGGCTCAGGCCGGCGGCGGCCGGACCGAACATGAGATCCGCCTGGGCGAAGAGGGTGCCGGAACCCACCACCTCCCGCATGGCGCCGAGCGCCACCAGCACGGCCGCGAAACCGAGCCCCATGCTCAGGCCGTCCATGAGGGCGGCCGGGACGCTGTTCTTGGAGGCGAAGGCCTCGGCGCGGCCGAGGATGGCGCAGTTGGTCACAATGAGGGGGATGAAGATCCCCAGCACCAGATAGAGGTCGTGCAGGTAGGCGTTCATGGTCAATTCCACCGCCGTAACGAAGGAGGCGATAACGACCACGAACACGGGGATGCGGATCTCGGGGCGCACCAGATTGCGGATAAGCGACACGGTGACGTTGGAGGCGATGAGCACGGCCGTGGTCGCGAGACCGAGGCCGAGGCCGTTAATGGCCGTGGAGGTGACCGCCAGCAGCGGGCAGAGCCCCAGGATTTGCACGAAGGCGACGTTGTTGTGCCAGAGACCGTCCAGCGTAATCTGCCGGTAGCCGTTTGCCATCACTCGCTCCTTACTGTCCGGATTCCACGGTAGGCTCGGCGAAGAGCGCCTCCCGATGCTGTTCGAAGTAGCGCAGGGTGTTGAACACAGCATTCACCACGGCCCGCGGGGTAATGGTGGCCCCGGTGAACTGATCGAACACGCCGCTGTCTTTCTTCACCTTCCACTGTTCGGCCGGCGGGTTGCCGACGGAGAGGCCCGCGAACTGGTGGATCCAGGAGGAGCGCTCCGCTTCGATGCGATCCCCCAGCCCGGGGGTCTCGCGGTGCGAGATGACTCGTACCCCGGCGAGGGTGCCGTCGAACTTGACCCCGACCAGCAGCTTGATATCGCCACTGTAGCCGTCCGGTGCCACAGGGGTGAGTACGACGGCCACGGGCCGCCCGTCCTTGCGGGCGCGATAGACGCTGATGGGCCGGGTGGTGCCCAGCAGGTGAGGTTGGGTCACCTGAATCACATCGAAATAGATGTCGTTGTCATGGCTTTCGGGGGGGACGATGGCATGCAGACTGCGCAGCAGCGCCTCGCGCTCGTTGGCGGCGATGCGCTCCGCCGTGGCCTCGTGAGTGCTGGCCACGAGGGTGGTGCCCACGATGGCAAAAAGGGCCAGCAGGGCGGCGCTGATCACCATGTTCCGGAGCACGGCGTTACCCTTCATGTCCATAGGCCCGGGGCTGGGTGAAGTAATCAATGGTGGGGGCGGCCATGTTCATGAGGAGCACCGAGAAAGCGACTCCGTCGGGGTAGCCCCCCCAGGTGCGGATGATGAAGGTGAGCAGTCCCACGCCGGCACCGAAGAGGAGGCGCCCTTTGGTGGAGGTGGCGCCTGTCACCGGATCGGTGGCGATGAAAAAGGCCCCCAGCATGGCCCCGCCGGCAAACAGGTGAAACACCGGCGAAGCAAACCCGTCCGGGTCGAAGAGGTGGAAGATCCCCGATATCAGGAACAGGGCGCCCAGCATCCCCACCGGCACGTGCCAGGTGATCACCCGCAGATAGATGAGCGCCAGCCCGCCCAGCAGGATGAGACCATTCACCAGTTCCCACCCCTGTCCGCCCAGGGCGCCGAAGATGGGGCTGGCGGTGTAGACCTCGCCCACGGTGAAGCTGCGCCCCAGCTGGGTTTTCATCACGTCCAGGGGGGTGGCCATGGTGAGGGCGTCCAGCTGGGCCCCCGCGGGCAGGGTGCCGGTGAAGACGTAGGCGAGAGTGTCGCCCAGAGTGAGCCCGGCATCGCGGATCGTCTCTGGCGGCAGCCAGGAGGTCATCTCCACCGGGAAGGAGATGAGCAGTACCACATAGCCGATCATGGCCGGATTGAAGGGGTTGTAGCCGAGGCCGCCGTAAAGGTGCTTGGCGATGACGATGGCAAAGGCGGCGCCGACGGCCACCAGCCACCAGGGGGCGAGGGCCGGCAGGGCCATGCCCAGCAGCACGGCAGTCACCACGGCGCTGCCATCGCTCAGCGTCGCCTTTACCGGTTGTCCACGCCAGCGGACCACCGCCGCCTCGCAGCCCAGGGCAACCGCCATCGCCACGGCGATGTTGACCAGCACGCCCCAGCCGAACAGCCAGGTGAGGGCCGCAATGGCCGGGATCAGTGCATACACCACCCGCGCCATGACGCGGTTCACCGCGTTCGGCCCATGCAGGTGGGGCGAGCTAATGGCGATTGACATCCGATTTACCCTTGATCGTCGGTGAGCTTCGTTTTGGCCTTGGAGCTGGTGCGGGCCTTGGCCTCGGCGATCTTCCTTTTCTGCTCCTCAGTCGGCTCCTTCGGGCCTGCCCCTCGCTTGGCCTCAAGCCGGGCGCGGGCCGCAGCGAGCCGCTCTCTCTGCGTATCGCTGAGCTCAGGGGGGGCCTCGGGAGCGACTTCGGGCTCCGCCGCCTTTGCCGCTTTGCGGGCCTTGGCCTCGGCGATCTTCTCTTTCTGCTCCTCGGTCAGCGCTTTGGGAGCTCCCGCTCGTTTCGCTTCCAATCGGGCGCGGGCCGCGGCAAGCCGCTCTCTCTGGTCGTCGCTGAGATCGGGGGCGGCCTCGACGGCGCCATCAGGCTGCACCTTCTTCGCCGCGGCACGGGCCTTGGCCTCGGCAATTTTCTGTTTCTGCTCTTCGGTCAGCTCCTTGGCGCCGCCGGCACGTTTGGCCTCGAGCCGGGCACGCGCCTCGGCCAGCTTCTGCCGCTGCTCCTCGGAAAGCTCACCACTGCCGCTGCTGTCGCTGCTGTCGCGCTTGGCCTTGGCACGCTCCATGGCCGCCTTGATGGCCGCCTTCTTGGTGTCCTCGCCGCCGGCGCTGTCGACCGCGGCCTTCTTCTGTTGGGCACGGGCGGCGCGTTCGGCCTTCTCGGCCTCCAGGCGGGCCTGGCGTTGCTCGTGGCGCTCCCGGGCGCGATCCGAGGCCTTTCTCTCCCGCTCCTGGGCCCAGATCTCGGTCTTCGCGTAGCGGAAGAACTGCACCAACGGCAGGTTGGCCGGGCAGACGTAGGCACAGCAGCCGCACTCGATGCAGTCGAACAGGTTGTAGTCCTGCGCCTTGTCGAAATCCTTGGCCCGCGCGTACCAGTAAAGCTGTTGCGGGAGCAGCCGTGCCGGACAGGATTCGGCACAGGCCCCACAGCGAATGCAGGGGCGTACCGGACCGCGCTCCGGCATGTCCTCTTCGGTGGCCGCGAGAATGCAGTTGACCGTCTTGATGACCGGCGCGTCCTGCGCCTGCAGCGTCATGCCCATCATCGGTCCGCCCACGACGAGGCGCTTCAGATCGCCGCTCGTCCCGCCTGCGTGCTCGAGCAAGTGGGCAATGGGGGTGCCCAGGGGCACCTCGAAATTGCAGGGGGTGACCACCCCGTGACCGGTTACGGTCACGATGCGGGCGATGAGCGGTTCACCCTGCTCCACGGCACGATGGACCGCCGCGGCAGTGGCAACGTTGTGACACACCACCCCCACGTCGATGGGAAGACCCTGAGTGGGCACTTCCTTACCTGTAAGCACATGGATGAGCTGCTTTTCGCCGCCGGTGGGATAGCGGGTCGGCACCTGGACCAGTTCAATGTCGCCTGCCTCGGGGCATTGGGCGCGGCGAAGCGCCTCTTGGAGCGCCGCGAAGGCCTCGGGCTTGTTGTCCTCCACCCCAATCACGCATTCGCGGGCCTGCACGGCATGGCGCATTATGCAGGCGCCGGCGATCACCTCGTCCGCACGCTCCCGCATGAGCATATCGTCGCAGGTGATATAGGGCTCGCACTCGGCGCCGTTGAGGATGAGGGTCTCCACCGGGCGGCGGGCGCCGGGGTTCAGCTTGATGAAGGAGGGGAAGCCCGCCCCGCCGAGACCCACGATGCCGGCCTCGCGGATGACGTTGCGCAGGGCGCTCGGGTCCAGTTGCCGGTAGTCCGCCACTGGCTGGCGTTCGATCCAGGTCTCCTGCCCGTCCGGCTCCATGACGATGCACAGGCCGTTGAGTCCGGAGGGGTGAGGGACCGGCACTTCGGTGATCGCGACGATGGTGCCCGACGCAGGGGCGTGCACCGGGACGCTCACGAAGCCCTCGGGGCGGGCCACCATCTGTCCTTTGAGCACCCGCTCGCCCACCTCGACGATGGGTTGGGCGGGGGCCCCGATGTGCTGCTGCAGGGGCAGGGCCAACCGTTTGGGAAGGGGCAGCGGCCGCACCGGCGCGGCAGTGGAGAGTTCTTTCCGCCCGGGAAGGTGCAGGCCTCCCCTGAAGCTGTGGAGTTCTCGGGTCATCTTGCCTGTTCCACCACGACCGGATACGGCCACTTCCAATTAGTGAGGTCCTGCTTCACCGGCGCCATGGTGATGCAATCCACCGGACAGGGGGCAATGCACAATTCGCAGCCGGTGCATTCACTTTCGATCACGGTGTGCATGTGTTTGGCTGCGCCCAGGATGGCGTCCACCGGGCACGCCTGCAGGCAAAGGGTGCAGCCGATGCAGTTGTGCTCGTCGATGACGGCCACCATCTTGGGTTTGGGCTCGCCGACCTCGCCATCCATGGGGAGCGGATCGCGCCCGAGCAGGTCGGCGAGGGCGAGGATCACCGCCTCGCCCCCGGGTGGGCAGCGGTTGATCTCCGCCTCTCCAGAGACGATGGCTTCGGCGTAAGGGCGGCAGCCGGCGTAGCCACATTGTCCGCATTGGCTCTGCGGCAGGACGGCATCGACCTTGTCGACAATGGGGTCGCTTTCCACCCTGAACCGCACGGCGGCATAGCCCAGCAGCAGGCCGAAGACGCCGGCGAGGGCGGTAAGTGCCAGGACTGCAGTCATCATCAGCCTTTCACCAAACCGGCGAAGCCCATGAAGGCCATCGACATGAGACCGGCCGTGACCAACGCGATGGCCGGCCCCCGAAAGGCCACCGGCACATCTGCCACGGCGATCCGCTCGCGCATGGCGGCGAACAGCACCAGCACCAGCGAGAAGCCGGCGGCGGCACCGAAACCGTACACGGCGGACTGGAGGAAACCGTGTTGTGCCTGGGTATTGAGCAGGGCCACCCCGAGCACGGCGCAATTGGTGGTGATGAGCGGGAGAAAGATCCCAAGGACCTGATAGAGCACCGGGCTCGTCTTGTGCACCACCATTTCGGTGAACTGCACCACCACCGCGATCATCAGGATGAAGGTGATGGTCCGCAGGTATTCGAGCCCGAGCGGCGCGAGCAGGTACTCGTTGGCCAGGTAGCTGCAAACCGAGGAGAGGGTGAGCACGAAAGTGGTCGCCAGCCCCATGCCGGTGGCGGTTTCAAGCTTCCGCGACACGCCCATGAAGGGGCACAGGCCGAGAAACTTCACCAGAACGAAGTTATTGACCAGGACTGTGCTGACCAGGATGAGGGCGTATTCAGTCATTAACGTGAAACTGTGTATACCTGATTGATTTGGTCTGGTAATGTGCCAGCTTAGTTCAACCCAAGTGGGACGCCAGCCCAGCCGGCGCACATTCTACGCCAAAACGGCGCATCAGTTGATATGGATTTGGTAAAGAATCGAGCCGGGATCAAAGGCTATTTGATCAGCCTCAGGGTGAGGGGATAGCGGTAGGCGGTTCCCTCACTGGCTTTGACCGCGGCAACCACGGTCATGATGAAGTGGAAAAGGGTAACCGCGAAGAAGAGGGGAAAACCGATGATGACGAACATCAGGGCGACGGTGACGAGGACATAGAGGGTCACCGAAATCTGGAAGTTGAGAGACTCCTTGCCCTGGTCCTCAATGAGGGGATCATCCTCCCGCTTCAGCAGCCAGACGACCAGGGGCCCGATGATATGGCCGAACGGAATTCCGATGTAGGCGGTCAGGGCCGTCAAATGGCACAGCATGGCCCAGTTTCGAACCGTCCTGTCGGGCGGCGTGGAGGTGGGGACCGGGCTTGGCGGTGGGGTCTCGGTAGTCACGGCAAGGGCAATCACTCCGGCGGCGAACAGACCTCCCCCCAACAGTAGCACGAGCGTTCCGCCCACGAACAGGGGCGCGGGACTGGGGGCATTGGCGTAGAGCTGGATTGCGATATGCTCCGGGGCCGGACCGGATGCGGCCGGCTCCATCTGAATGGCGGCCTGGATCGGTTCGTCGGGGGCGGTAAACCGCCGGAAGCTGGTCTTCATCCGGAACGTCTCGCCGCTGCGCAGGCTCCGCCGGTTCCCGGACCGGCAATCAATCGCACTCTCCTCCTTGGCGACAAGCCGTCCGTCCACGGCACGGATCGTGTAGGAGAGGGGATAGCGGCAGGCGGGCTCCGACTCCGTGGTGGAGAAGAACACCTCCACCGCCAGGTAGGCCGGCCGGTTCGGCGGCAGGGCAAGGGGCGGTACTTCGAAGTGCTGCCCTGGGTCGAAGCGTTCCTCAAACACGAGCTCCGCGCCCATCCACCGCAGCCCCCCCAGGATCAGGGTCGCCAAGCCCCCCAGCAAGAGAACGATACCGGCCAGAAGCAATCGCCGAACCGGGCGTTTGTGCTCTGTCGCGTTTGTCGGCATGGGTGGAGTCCGTTCCAGGAGAGTGGGTCAAGGCACCTTCGCCGGGGGCCTCAGCCGTAACCGCCTCTATTTCACCTTCATCCCCGGCTGCGCACCTTCGTGGGGTTCGAGGATGAAGAGGTCGTTGCCGCCCGGGCCGGCGGCGAGGACCATCCCCTCCGACACGCCGAAGCGCATCTTGCGGGGGGCGAGATTGGCAACCATGACGGTGAGCTTCCCTTCCAGCTGTTCGGGCTGATACGCGGATTTGATCCCGGCGAAGACGTTGCGGGTCTCGCCGCCCAAATCGAGGGTCAGTTGCAGCAGTTTGTCTGCCCCTTCCACGTGGTCGGCCTTGACGATGCGGGCCACCCGCAGGTCCACCTTGGCGAAATCGTCATAGTTGATGCTCTCGGCGATGGGGTCGGAGGCGAGCGGCCCCTGGGCCTTTGCCGAAACCGCTTCCGGGGGCGTCGCGGCCGCCAGGGTCGGTCTGGAGTCTTCGACCATTGCGTTTACCTTTTCTGGATCGACTCGGGTCATGATCGGGGTGAAGGTGCCGATGGTATGGCCGGTCAGCGGCGACAGGTAGTTGTGCCAGGTCAGGGGCGTGCACTTGAGGAACGCCTCGGCGAGCTCGGTGGTGACCGGGAGGACCGGCTTCAGATAAGCCATCAGCACCCGGAACAGGTTGATCCCCATGGTGCAGATGTCCTGGAGCTCTTGTTCGCGACCCTCCTCCTTGGCCACCACCCACGGCTTCCTCTCATCGATGTATTGGTTGGCGCGGTCCGCCAGCGCCATGATGGCGCGCATGGCGTGGCCGAATTCGCGCGCCTCGTACAGCCGCGCGATCTCCTCGCCCGCCCGGACAAACTCGGCGTGAAGCCCGGGCTCGGAGAGTTGCGCGGAGAGCCGGCCGCCGAACCGCTTGGCGATGAAGCCGGCGCAACGGCTGGCGATGTTGACCACCTTGCCCACCAGATCGGAGTTGACCCGCGCGGTGAAGTCCTCCAGGTTGAGATCGATGTCGTCGATCCCGCTGCCCAGCTTCGCCGCGAAGTAGTAGCGCAGGTATTCCGGGTTGAGGTGATCCAGGTAGGTGCGCGCCATGATGAAGGTGCCGCGTGATTTGGACATCTTCTGGCCATTGACCGTGAGAAAGCCGTGGCACCACACCGCGTTGGGGGTACGGAATCCGGCGCCGGTGAGCATCGCGGGCCAGAACAGGGTGT
Source organism: Gammaproteobacteria bacterium (assembly GCA_041690535.1). GTDB lineage: Bacteria > Pseudomonadota > Gammaproteobacteria > Thiohalomonadales > Thiohalomonadaceae > JAWLHA01. Next base: position 46,008 of record JAWLHA010000018.1, read on the forward strand.
GGAAGTAGGCGATGTCCTTGCCGATGAAGTGATACACCTCGTGGCTGCTGTTCTTGCCCCAGAAGTCGTCGAAGTCGAGATCCTCCCGCCTGGCACAGAGGCTCTTGAAACTGGCCATGTAGCCGATGGGGGCGTCCAGCCAGACGTAGAAATACTTCCCCTTGGCCCCGGGGATCTCGAAACCGAAATAGGGGGCATCGCGGGAGATGTCCCAATCCTGGAGGCCGGCCTCGAACCACTCGTTGAGCTTATGGGCGATCTCCGGCTGCAGGTGCCCCATGCCGATCCAGTAGCGCAGCATCCCCTCGAAATCACCCAGCTTGAAGAAGTGGTGTTCGGATTCCCGCTCTACCGGCGTGGCCCCCGAGAGGGCGGAGACCGGGTTTTTCAGATCGGTGGGGGAGTAGGTGGCGCCGCACACCTCGCAGCTGTCGCCGTACTGGTCTTGCGCGCCGCAGCGGGGGCACTCCCCCTTGATGAAGCGGTCCGGCAGGAACATCTCCTTCACCGGATCATAGGCCTGGGTGATGGTGCGGGTCGCGATGTGCCCGGCATCCTTGAGGCGGGTGTAGATGGCCTGCGCCAGCTCGCGGTTCTCCGGCGAGTGGGTGGTGTGGTAGTTGTCGAAGCCGATGCGGAACTCCGCGAAGTCCGCCCGGTGTTCGCGGCCGATGCGCTCCACCAGTTGTTCGGGGCTGATGTGTTCGCTCTGGGCGCGCAGCATGATGGGGGTGCCGTGGGCGTCGTCGGCGCAGACGTAGATGCACTCATGTCCCCGCATTTTCATGAAGCGCACCCAGACGTCGGTCTGGATGTATTCCACCAGGTGGCCCAGGTGAATGGGGCCGTTGGCGTAGGGCAGGGCGCTGGTCACCAGAATTTTGCGACGCTTCTCGGACATGGGGGCGGGCTTCTTTCTTCAGTGTGTATTGAAAACAGCGCAATACAGTACCAACTCTGGATTGTCCCCGCCAGCGGGTGCGGTGGAAGGGGCAGGGTAAACGCATACTAACGTCACGGCCGTCACGGCCGTGCTGTGAGCGATGCAAGTCCTTGAAAGCAGGTTGCTGTGAATACGACCGACATGGAATGTCGGGAGTGAAGATTATGCAGGAGCAATCATCTTCCATCCCTGTACGCTCGATGGCCGCAGCCGCTCCGGGCATAAGTGCATCCTTGCACCAATCCATGCGGCCGACGACCTGCTTTCAGGGGCTTCCATCGCTCTTGGGTAAGTATGCGTTTACCCTGGGCGGCGTTTTTGGATCGAACTTTGATATTCTAATGCGATTTATTTGTCAGAGCTTGTGGACTCTGCAATAATTCCCGATTGAAACGGTCAGTCTTTGGCCGGCCTATTCCGGCGCCGGTGTGATCCTTAGGAGAGTGTGATGGCAAACGTGTCTCAGACCCAGGTTGAAAGTGCAATAAAGGAATACGTCGATCCCTATCTGGAGAAGGACCTGATTTCCGCCAAGTGCGTGAAAGATATCACCGTCGACGGGGGCGAGGTGAAGGTGCGCGTCGAACTGGGCTTCCCGGCCAAGGGCTACGAGCAGGCCCTGATCTCCGCCCTGAAGGGCCGCATCGAGGCGATCGAGGGCGTCAGCGGGGCCGAGATCGAGATCGATGCAAGCATCGCCTCCCACGCCGCCCAGAAGGGCGTGAAGCACATCAAGGGGGTGAAGAACATCATTGCCGTGGCCTCCGGCAAGGGCGGCGTCGGCAAGTCCACCACCTCGGTGAACCTGGCCCTGGCCCTGGCGGCCGAAGGCGCCACCGTCGGGATCCTGGATGCGGATATCTACGGCCCGAGCCAGCCGCGCATGCTGGGGGTCCAGGATACCCGGCCGGACTCCCCCGACGGGCACACCCTCGAGCCCATCATGAGCCTTGGCCTGCAGTCGATGTCCATCGGTTACCTCATCGATGAGGAGACTCCGATGATCTGGCGCGGCCCCATGGTCACCCAAGCGCTGGAGCAGTTGCTCAACGAGACCAACTGGCGCGAGGTGGACTACCTGGTCATCGATCTGCCCCCGGGCACCGGTGACACCCAGCTGACCCTGGCCCAGAAGGTGCCGGTCTCCGGCGCGGTCATCGTCACCACCCCTCAGGACATCGCCCTGCTGGACGCCCGCAAGGCCTACAAGATGTTCGAGAAGGTGGAGGTGCCGGTCCTCGGGGTGGTGGAGAACATGAGCATCCACATCTGCTCCAAGTGCGGCAACGAGGAACACATCTTTGGCGAAGGCGGCGGCCAGCGCATGGCCGAGCAGTACGAGATCCCGTTCCTCGGCGCCCTGCCGCTGGATATCCACATCCGCGAGCAGGCGGACAACGGCAAGCCCACCGTGGCGGCCGATCCGGAAGGACGGGTGGCGGAGATCTACAAGGAGATCGCCCGGCGCGTGGGGGCCAAGCTCTCCCAACAGGCGAAAGACTACAGCGCCAAGTTCCCGAAGATCGTCATCCAGGGCTGATTTCGCCCTTTCCTTACCGAAGGCGGGGGATTTTCCCCCGCCATTCCGGCATAATGCCTCCTCATGTGTTCCCGGAATCGGCGCTGGAGCACCGAACGGGTAAAAGGAAGATCGCCAATCGCCAGATTGCCCGTAAGTGGTGGGGCCGCGACCCGGTGGATGCGCTGCGCTTATCCACCCTCGTACCTGGCACATCGGATTTATCTATATCGGATTTATCTATTCGGTACTTTGGCCCGCATTTATCACAGCCTTCTGCTGCGGATGCCGATCCACTCGCTGTGACGGGGCGTACTTTTTTCTGGCCGGCTTGAGGTAGTGTCAACTGCGCGGAGACGTCCTTTGTCCGTACGCGCCGTCACAAACGGCGTCTCGACGGCCTGGGCGACGAACGGTGGTGAGAAATGCGGCCAGCGTGTGGATTGGCCGGAAGGGACGGTGCGGCCTGTTGTGTTTCAACGGCTTGGCTGTGCATCATAGCGCCGGCTGCATTCACCCGGGTGGAACCGGCAGGCGGATTGGAACCCATGAAACTCTGCGACCGAGACATCGTAAAAGCCCTTGATGAGGGGCACATCGACATCACCCCGCGTCCCGCCAACGAGCGGATCTGCGGGGTCAGCGTCGACCTGAAGCTGGGAAACAGGTTCCGGGTCTTCAGCTCCTACTCCACTCCCTATATCGACCTGAGCGGCTCGCGCGAAGAGGTGACTGCGGTGGTGGAGAAGGTGATGGGCGACGAGGTGACCATCGAGGGCGACGACGCCTTCTTCCTGCATCCCGGGGAGCTGGCACTGGGGGTCACTGCCGAGTCCATTACGCTGCCCGCCGATATCGTCGGTTGGCTGGATGGCCGTTCAAGTCTGGCGCGGCTCGGGCTCATGGTTCACGTCACCGCTCACCGCATCGACCCCGGTTGGAGCGGCCAGATCGTGCTCGAGTTTTACAACTCAGGGAAGCTGCCGCTGGCGCTGCGCCCGGGGATGACCATCGGGGCGATCAACTTCGAGACCATGTCGGGACCGGCGGAACGCCCCTACAACAAGCGCAGCGACGCCAAGTACCGCGACCAGCGCGGCCCGGTGATGAGCCGGATCAGCGAGGATGGGGCGTAGGCGACAGGGGCGAGGGACGAGATACGAGGGTTGAGTGCGCTGCGCGCACATAACTCGGCTCGAACACTCGCGTATTTCGGAAAGAATCCTGCTGCACGGAAGCCGGCCACGCCCTGATGAATCAGGCCGGCGTGAGCGACCGCGAATTCAACTCCTCGTGTCTCGTCCCTCACCCCCCCGATTCCTCGCCTTTGGCCTCGGGATTGTTGCTGAGGCTGGCGATGGTGCTGGAAAAAGTGTGGCCATCGTCGATTTGGGTGAGTTTTACGACCATGTAATCCAGCCCTGTCGCCACCCAGATGAAGGTCTGTCGGTCGCCTTTGGACACCCGTTCCAGTTTCACGGTGTCGAGTTCACCCAACGCGGTCTTCAGTCGCTCATTCCCCACCACCCGGAAGTGGTAATCGCGGATGTTGCCCCGGTCCGCGACCTGATAGTTGAACTGCTTGGCCCCCTCTTGAAGATCGCGCCGTAAAGCCACCTGGTAGACCAGTTTGTCCATCATGCCCGGTTCGAGGGGCAGGGCGATCTCCTCACCCTCTCGAATTGAAATTACGAGGTTCCTGGTCCAGTCGAAGCTCAGGCGCTCGAGGGTCTCGCTCTTGCCATTGGTGTGTTTGTAAGTGTATTCCAGCGGGACGGGGCGGCCGTCTTCGGCGGTCCAGACACTCCGCTCCACGAACCGGTCGGACTTGAACAAGGCCACCAGGCCGGTAGGGTAGATTTCGGTTTCAAACACGTAGGTGTGGGCGTTGGTCCGGAACAGCCGTTGCTCCATCTCCCCCGCCTTGAATCCGTCCGCCACCACGTTATAGCGTGCGTTGAAGGGGGACGGGAGCGACTCGGCGTGCCCTATGAGGGGGGGGGCGAGCAGGATCACCATGACCAGCAAGATCGGCATTTTCATGTCATTCAGCATATCGAATGTATGGGCCCGAATCACCCTGGACCATCGCCCCGGGTCTTAGAAGCACGGCCGGCATTTGGGTTAGAATGCGCCCTTGCCAAGCCCCACTGGAAAAATAGATTGCCGTCATCTCATCTCGTTTCCCGTCGCCCGGCCCGGATCGCCCTCTGGATTGCCGCAGGGGCCGCCTTGCTCCACCTGCTCGTGGCGGGCCGGTTTGCGTTGAGCGTCGATGAGGCGCACTACGCCCTTTATGGTCTGCGCCTGGACTGGAGCTACTTCGATCACCCCCCGATGGTAGGTTGGCTCCAGGCACTGGTGCTGCCGTTCGCGCAGGGAGAGTGGGCGCTTCGGCTGTGGCCCGTCCTGCTCTCGCTGCTCGCAAGCTATCTGGTGTTCCGCCTTGCCCGCGAGCTCTTTCCGGAGACATCCCCCTGGGTGGCGACCATCGCCGTGGCCACTCTGCAGTCGGCGCTCATCTTCCAGCTCATCTCCATGGCCCTGGTCCCGGAAGGACCGTTACTGGTGTTTGGGCTCGGTGCCGCCCTGTTCACCTTTCGTGCCGTGCGCCAGGGGCGGGGAGGCGACTGGCTCGTGGTCGGTCTGCTGTTCGGGCTGGCCGGCCTCTCCAAGTACACCGCGGTGACCCTGGTGGCGGGGGCGGTTGCATTCATCGCGCTGCAGGGGCGCTGGCGCGTTCTTGTGACGCCCTGGCCCTGGCTGGCGGTGCTGGTCGCCCTGATCACCATCTTTCCCGTGCTGTACTGGAACGGAACCCATGAGTGGCTTTCGTTCCGCTACCAACTGGAGCATGGGGCGCCGGATCGCAGCTGGTCCTTCGCCCGCTTCGCCACTTCCCAGGCCATCCAGGTCGTTGCCTATGCCCCCGCGGTCTTCATCTTCGGAGTCGCGGCCCTGCTCGCCGGGTGGCGTGAACGCCGCCACCCGGGGGTCGCCCTTTCGCTTGCCTTCGCTCTTCCTATTCTAGTGCTGTTCGGCTGGGGGGCCGGTTACGAGCAGACTTTGCCCCACTGGACGCTGCTCGGTTGGGCGCTCCTTGCCCCCCTCACCGCCCGGTGGCTGGTGAGGGGCTGGTCGACTCGCTGGGTGCGAAGCATCGCCAAGGGCTCGGCCCTCTACTCGGTGGTGCTGGGGCTGCTGATCCACAGCCTGCTTCTCCAACCCTGGTTGCCGTTCCAGCCCTATCGCCATCCGTTGGGGGATCTCATCGGCTGGCAGGAGGCGGCCGAACGGGCGCTGGAGTTGTCCAACCACATGCCCGGCGGCTTCGACGAACCGACCATCTACGTGGGGAACTGGTCCCTGGCGAGCCGGATCGCCTGGTACGGCAGGCCCCACCGGGTGCAGGTGACCGACACACGATACGATCAGTTCGATCTCTGGTACGACAGCCCCCGGCCGGGACAGGGGGGGCTTCTGGTGGTCCCCGATTACCTGCGGGGACGGCCCGAGGCCAACGGCCAGGCCTGGTTCGAGGCGTGCGATCCGTTGGAGACGTTGACCGTCGCCCGTGCAGGTCGGCCGGTGCATGACTTCGATTTCTTTGCCTGCAGGGGATACCGGCGGTGAAGGCGGGGTGGAATCATAGATCTGGCCCGGGCCAGTGGGGTGTGCCTGCGGCGGGAGCCGCTCTGGCGCTGCTGGTGGGCCTGGGCGGCATGAACCAGGGGCTGTTTCTCTGGATCAACCGGGTCAGTGAGTTTACCGGACCGGGGCTTTGGGCCAACCTCACCGTTTTGGGCGACACCCTGGTGGTGTTCAGCCTGATGCTTCCGTTCGTGGGCCGGCGCCCGGGGCTGGTGTGGGCGATGGTGCTGGCCGCCCTCATCGGAACGGCATATGTCCACGGCCTGAAGGAGTTTTTCAACACCGACCGGCCCCCGGCCGTGTTTGCGCCGGAGGCGATCCGTATCATCGGCGAGGCGCACCGCTCCTTCTCCTTCCCCAGCGGCCACACCGCCGCCGCCTTCATCCTGGCGGGGCTGCTGTGCTTGCGGAATGACCTGCGGGGTGGGATAAAGCTCGCCATCCTCGCGGCAGCGGTGCTCGCGGGGGTATCGCGGATCGCCGTGGGTGTGCATTGGCCCGTGGACGTCCTGGCCGGGGCGGCAGGCGGGTGGGCCTCCGCGGCCGCCGGTGTCGCCCTGGCCCGCCGCTTTCCCTGGGGGGAGCGGCTTGGCCCGCAGCGGGGCATCGCGCTGCTTCTCGTCGGCTGCGCGGTGGCCCTGATCTTCTTCCACGACAGCGGCTACGCGTCGGCCCGGGCGCTGGAAATCGGGATCGGCGTCGGTGCCATCGCCATGGCGTGGCCCGGTCTGACGGCTTTGTTCTTCCCGGAGCGGAAATGACGGAATTGGTTGAGGAGCGGTTGCCGGCGCCGAAGGGCGTGCTCAGCATCGCCGTGCGCGTGGTCATCACTGTGGCCGTGTTCGTGTTGATCTTCCGCGCCATCGACTTGAACGCCGTGTGGGCAACCCTCGCCCGGATTGAGCCCCTGTGGCTGGTGCCGGCCCTTGCCGCCCAGTTCCTGAGCACGGGCCTGGCCGCCTACCGCTGGTTCCTTGCCATGCAGCCCCTGGGGTTTGGCCAGCGATTCGGCTTTTACCTCCGAAGCTATTTCAAGGGGGCGTTTTTCAATCAGGGGTTGCCCACCAGTGTGGGGGGCGACGCGGTGCGGGTCATCGATCTGGCCCGCACCGGTCACCGCAAGCGCGATGCGTTCGTGGGCGTGCTCATCGACCGGGCCATCGGCCTGGTGGGCCTGTTGCTGCTCAACCTGATCGCCAACACCGTCAACCCCGATCTGCTGCCTCCCGAGGTCTTCCTCACCATCAACGCCCTGGTGGGGGGGGGGCTGCTCGGTTTTCTGTTGCTGGTAGGGTTGCGTCGCTGGCATGCGTTCGAGCGTTGGCCGGTGATGCGCCTGGTCCATATCCTCTCTCTCCGGCTGGGGCGGGTCCTCGCCGGCGGACGGCAGTGGGCCACGCAACTGGGGTTCTCCGGCGCGGTGCATCTCGCTTCACTGGCGGGGCTTTACTTCATCGGCCGCAGCGTGCAGCTGGACTACAGCTTCATCACCTACCTGATCATCGTGCCTCCGGTGATTCTGCTCACGCTCATCCCCATTTCGCTGGCGGGGTGGGGGATCCGCGAAGGGGCGATGATTGGGCTGTTCACGCTGGTGGGGGCCGATAAGGCGACCGTCCTCTCCATGTCGGTGCTTTACGGCCTTACCCTCATCCTTGTGAGTCTGCCCGGCTTTTATGTCTATCTCGCCGGCAGGCATCGGCACGTCTTGTAAAGGGTCTCGAGCGCATGAAAGTAGATACCATGCGGAAGATCGACTACTGGGTCGGTGTTCCCCTCTGTTTCCTGTTCAGCCTCCTTCTGAGGGTGCTGGGACCGTTCCGCCGGGCATCGGCCATGCGGCCCCGCAAGGCCCTGTTCATCGAGCTGTCGGAGATGGGCAGCGCCATTCTGGTCGATCCGGCGATGCGCAAGCTGCGCGATGCGGGGGTGGAATTGCACTTCGTCATTTTCGACAAGAATGCCCCCAGTCTGCGGTTGTTGGACACCGTGCCCGAATCCAACGTCTTCACCATCCGCGAGAGCGGCCTGGTGCCACTGGCCGTGGATACCCTTCGGTTCTTGGCCTGGACCCGTCGGCGGGGGATCGATACGGTGATCGACCTGGAGCTGTTTTCCCGCTACACCGCGCTGCTCACCGCCCTCAGCGGTGCCCGCAACCGGGTGGGATTCTACGCGTTCCACAACGAAGGGCTCTATCGGGGCGAAATGCTTACCCACCAAGTGGCGTACAACCCCCATATCCATATCGCAAAGAACTTTGTGGCCCTGGTCAACGCGGCGCTCAGCGATCGGATGGAGCGGCCCTTCTCCAAGACCCTGGTCGGCGATGACGAGGTGGTCCTTGCCAAGCTGCAGTTCGACGAGCAGCAGCTGGCGACCATCCGCGCGCGGGTGCGTGCCGATTTCCCCGCCTATGACCCGGCCGTCCACCGCATCGTGCTCATAAACCCCAACGCCAGCGAACTGCTGATCCAGCGGCGCTGGATGCCCGAGCACTATGTGGCGTTGATGAAACAGGTGCTGGAGACCTATGGGGATGTGCTGGTCCTCATTACCGGGGCCCCGGCCGAGCGGGAGGAGGCCGAGGGGCTGGTGCGTCAGGTGGGGCACGAACGGTGCATCAACTTCGCCGGGCGGGTCAAGTTTGAAGAGCTTCCCCCCCTCTATGCGATCTCCACGCTGATGGTGACCAATGATTCCGGTCCGGGGCACTTCTCGGCGGTCACGGAGATGCCCACCTTCGTCATCTTCGGGCCGGAAACACCCGCGCTTTATGGTTCGCTCGGCAACAGCACCCCTATCTATGCCGGCCTTGCCTGCTCGCCCTGTGTGAGCGCGGCCAACCACCGCAAGACCCCGTGTCACGACAATGTCTGCCTGCAGGTGATCAAGCCGGAGCGGGTCTTCAGCGCGATTCAGCCGCATCTCGAGCGGCGGCCTGTATGATCGATCGGGGTTATCTCGATGGGCGGAGGAGGGCGATCTCTGGTAGTTTCAAGGTTTCCGTTTGACGTGCTCCGATGAAATTGCGCCCGGTCCTCTTCATCCCCCTGGTCAGCCTCGGCGTGGCACCGCTGCTGGTGCTGATCGCCTTCGTCCTGCCCCAGGTGGTGGGCGGGTTCGAGTCGGCCGCCCAGGAACAGACGCTGGCTTCGCTGCGCTTCCAACGCTACGAGTTGAACCAGCGGCTCCAGGGGCAGAAGGAGATGGCACGGATCATCTCGCTGCTGCCCGCCCCCAAAGAGATTTTGGGCGCCCATATGCAGGGGAGCCGGGAGCTGTTTCTCTCCGCCGAGCAGGCCAAGTCGCGCTTGGCCGGGGTTCTGAAGCGGTGGTTTGACGAGACCTCTGAACTGCAGGCCATTGTAATTGCCGATGCCCATGGCGCCGAGGTGCTGCGGTTGCGCCGCGTCGACGGGGCATTGGTGCGGGCGGTAGAGCAGCCGCTGGCCGCTGAGCAGGGTGACTACCGGTGGCAGGGCGGCCCTGTTGCAGGCAGTCCGGTGCGTGTGGCACTGGTAAAGCTTGAAGAGGGTGGGGAATACCATCTGCAGATCGTCCGCCCCATCACCGGGCGAGACGGCGAGGTGATCGGCTCGGCGGCCCTCTACACCGATCTGGGACAGGTGCTGGGCGCCTACAAGTCATCCTTCTGGATCGATCAGACGGGGAGCTTGTTGCAGAACCCGCTGCAGGGGGGAAGCGGCACCTCCGTCTTCAGCCTCTTCCCGGAGCTGCGTGGAATCCTCCACGGGACGGAGCCATTGGTGGTGCAGGGAGCAGGGGAGGCGCTGACCGCCTGGGTGCCGCTGCGCCTCGACGATGTCAGCGGCAATGCCGTCTGGATCGGCAGCCGGGTGGACCGCAGCCATCTTGAACGGCTCCTTGCGGATTTCCGGTACGGCTTTCTCTCCCTGGCTGTGGCCCTGCTGGTATTGGCCGGGGTGGTTGCTTCGCGCATCACCGGGCGCCTGGTGGCGGTCAAGGAGGGACTCCTCGAGGGGCTCAAGGACATCATTGCCGGGTGCGATAACGTCCGGTTCGAGTGGCGTCACCCGCGCGAGCTGCGGGAGCTGAGTGAAGAGCTTTCCATCGTCGCGAGCCGACATGCGGCGGTCAATTGTGAGCGGCAGAAAGCCGAGCAGGCACTGTTCCGGGAGAAGGAGTTGGCGCAAGCCACGCTCACTTCCATCGGTGACGGTGTGATCACCACCGATGGGGCGGGGCGGGTGGAGTACATGAATCCCGCTGCCGTGCAGATGACCGGCTGGGAGGGGGATCGCGCCAAGGGGCAGCCGTTCGAAGAGGTGTGCAGGTTGTTGGACGAGGCGAGCGGCGAGCCTGTCGCCGACCCCATCGGTCATTGCCTTCAGCAGGGACAGCCGACCGAGCGGCTGAGCGATGCCCGCCTGCTCCAGGAAGGGGGGCTGGAGACCGACGTCGAGTACTCCGCGGCGCCGATGTTCAACCGCGCCGGGTCGGTCACCGGGGCCGTCGTTGCGCTGCGGGATGTGAGCGAACAGCGTTTCCTGCGCCGACAGTTGGAGGAGCAGGCCAGCCACGATTCGCTCACTGGCGTTTACAACCGCCGCCAGTTCGAAAACCACCTGGAGCAGGCGCTGACGGAAGTGCGGCGCCAACCCGGCCGGGAACACTGGCTGTGCTATATCGATATCGACCAGTTCAAGGTGGTCAATGATACCTGTGGGCACTTGGCCGGTGACGAACTACTCGTGCAGGTGGCTGCGACGCTGAGGCAGGCAATGCGCGATGAGGACGTGGTCGCGCGGGTCGGTGGCGATGAGTTCGCCCTGCTGGTCCGCGATGCGCCGCTTGCGCAAGCGCGCACTGCGGCGGAGCGTGCCTGGCTGGCCATCCAGGAGATGCACTTTGTCTGGGACAACAAGGGGTTCGCCATTACCGCGAGCATGGGGATGGTCCAGGTGGACCCCTCGAGCGGAACCATTTACGACCTGCTGGGGACTGCCGACAAGGCGTGCTTCGTGGCGAAAAACGAGGGGCGTAACCGCATTCACCTGTTCAATCCGGACGATGATGCCGTGTTGCAGCACGGCGGTGAGATGGAGTGGGTGCACCGGATCCGGGTCGCATTGGCAGAAGAGCGCTTTGCGCTCTACCAACAGACGATCCAGCCGTTGCAGGAGGAAGGACGGGCCCTCCATTGCGAAATCCTGGTCCGCATGCTGGATGAGGAGGGGGATCCCGTTCCACCCATGTCCTTCATTCCTGCGGCGGAACGCTACAACATGATGTCCGAGATCGACCGCTGGGTGGTGAAGAACACTCTGGATGCCATGGAGGGGTGGGAGGCGGAGGGGCACGGTGGGGAGTGTCTCGTGTCCATCAATCTCTCCGCCCAGTCGCTGACCGATACCGACTTTCTGCCCTATGTGCTCGGTCAGCTCAATGCCCATCGCGTCGACCCGGGGCACCTCTGCTTTGAGATCACCGAGACCGCCGCCATCGCCAATCTGTCACGGGCCATCGACTTCATCAACACCGTGCGCCTGCGCGGATGCCGGTTCTCCCTGGACGACTTCGGCAGCGGCCTCAGCTCGTTCGGCTACCTGAAGAATCTGCCCGTGGATTTCCTGAAGATTGACGGGAGTTTCATCAAGGATATGTCCTCCGATCCCATCGATCGGGCGATGGTGGAGTCCATCAATCAAGTGGGACACGTGATCGGCATCAAGACCATTGCCGAATTCGTGGAGGACGAACAGACACTGGAGCTGCTGAGGGTGATCGGGGTGGATTATGTGCAGGGGTATGTGGTTGCCCGGCCGGCCCCTCTCGCCGGAGTCTGGCAGCAGCAGGGACGCCGCAAGGTGGCGGGCAGCGGCTGACCGGGAGGGGGAGCGCGCGACCCTGCTTGCCCAGTGCGAGAGTGACCCGCAGTCTCTGAACCGACCCCTCGCTCCTCAACCCCGTTTGCGGCGGAACATGGCGCGGACGTGGTCGTAGGTCAGCGGATAGCTCAGTGCGATTCGGCCGCACTCCTCATCCGTGAGCCAGACGGTATCGTAGTAGGCGTCGGTGAGGGGTTCACCTTGGGCCAGGCGCGCGTCAAGGATTGCGCGGGCCCGATCTTCCGCGTTCGAGCGGCCCTCCCCAGGGGCGCAGCAGATGCGGTAGACCACCTCGGCAGACAGCAGGCAAAGAATGGCTCCTCCCGCCAGAGCGAAAAGATCGATGGCTTCCATATCGCTTCCATCCGTTGTTGGTCCACGTCCCCGCAGCGCAAACCATCCCCCATGCGTCTGGAATTACCGACCACTCGGCGCCCTCGGTACAGGAGAAATGCGGGCTAGCCTTGGAAATAGTAGACCATGGGGTCGAAGCTGTAGTCTCAGCTTCCGCCCCCCTCCAGGGTGAACGCATACTAACGTCACGGCCGTGCTGTGAGCGACGTAAGTCCTTGAAAGCAGGTCCGCTGTGAATACATCCATGTACGCTCGACGGCCGCGTCCATGCGGCCGACGACTTGCTTTCAAGGACTTCCGTCACTCCTGAGTGAGTATGCGTTCACCCTGCGCCCCCCTCCGAGAGGGAGTGAATGATCAAGCGGATGGCCTGCTGCTGCGCGTGGGTCAGACGGCGAAAGGAGGCAAGAAGGCGCGCCTCTTCAGGGTCGAGGGGCACTGCCTCGTCCATCTTTGGCAACTCGTCGCGCACGCCCACAAAAGGCCGCATCGGGCCTTCGCCGTCCTGCAGCCACGCACGCCTCACACCGAGTATGTGAGCCAACTCCGGCATGCGGGAGGGCATCGGCAGTGCGCTCCCCTCCAGCCACTTGCGTACGGCCTGACCCGAGACTCCAAAGAGTCGCTGCAGTCGGCCCTGCTGCCTGGGCGTGTAACCCAGCTCCTCGAGGGCCTGCCGCAGCCGGGCGGCAAAGGCCTGCCTCACCCGCTCCCTGTTGTGTTCGGATTGCATCGGCGAAGCTTACCGTCCAGTGATGGGAGTGGCAGTTATTGACCCGGTAACCGCGAGTTATTAATCTTCGGGATGAAGACGGACGGGAAGGGCATCATGGAAGCGATGAGCGAGAGCCAACGGAAGTTGCTTGAAGAGATCGAGGCCATCGAGGAACTGATGGCGGTGTGGAAAAACTGTCGTGATCCAGAGGTTCGAATTGCCCTTCAGCTGCTGCGGAAGAGCCTCGAGAGTCGCCGCGAGCGGCTGCTGAGCACTCTTCATTGATGCGCTGATTGCCCCCAAACCGCCTTTGGGAGTGGACGGGAAGCGAGCCGGTCAGCCTGACCGATCACTCTGCGGGAACGACCGGCTCGCCATCGAGCCAGGCGCGCCCTGCACGAAGCGCGAGTCGTCCCTCCGCAAACCAGCGAATTGCTTGGGGGTAGATGCAATGCTCCTGCTCCAGTACACGGGCCGCCAGGGAGTCGGGCGTATCGCCCTCCCGCACGGGGACGCGCCCTTGAATGATGATCGGTCCGGCGTCCAGCTCGGGGGTCACGAAGTGGACCGTGGCCCCATGTTCCGCGTCCCCGGCTGCAATGCAGCGGGCGTGGGTGTCCAACCCCCTGTAGCGGGGCAGCAGGGAGGGGTGGATGTTGATCATGCGCCCTTCGTAGTGACGCACGAAACCGTCGCTGAGGATCCGCATGAAGCCTGCCAGCACCACCAGCTCCGGTGCGTATTCGTCGATGAGGCGCCGCAGGGCGGTGTCGTAGGCCTCGCGATCGGCGAAGCCTTTGGCGGGTAGCACCGCCGTGGCGATACCCGCCTGGCGCGCACGCTCCAGGCCATAGGCTTCCTCGCGGTTGCTGATGACCACACGGATCTCCACCGGCAGGCCATGGTGCTCGATCGCATCGATGATCGCCTGCAGGTTGGAGCCGCTCCCGGAAATGAGTACGGCGATGGGCAGGAGAGGGCGTGGGGCGCCGGTGTTTCGTTTCATTCTTTCCTGATGGCTCGTGTTCAGTGCCGCAACAAATCGCTGACAGGCCGTCGAAGCGGCCATCCCGGGCGAAGCCCACTCCAGGATGGCTGTCGATGGGGGCACACCCGGGCAGCCCAGTCACATCGCTATGATGCTCGCAGCTCCGGGGGCCACCCGGGTCCCCCGGAGCGGAATCAGTCGGAAATGCCCTGGAGTACGACCCGCGGCTCACTCGCTCCGGCCCGGATGGAGCCGATCAGCGTGGGCGCCTCGCCCTCGTTATGCAGGAGTTCCATGGCCGCCTGGGCCTGCTCGGCCGGCACGCAGATGACCATGCCGATGCCGCAGTTGAAGGTGCGGAACATCTCGGCATCGGCGACGTTGCCCTTCGCCTGCAGCCAGTCGAAGATGGCCGGGCGCTGCCAGCTGTCCGTATCGATCACCGCATGGCAGCCCTCGGGCAGGACCCGGGGCAGGTTCTCGGTGAGTCCACCACCGGTGATGTGGGCCAGGGCACGCACATCCACCGCCTGCATGAGTTTCAGCAGCGGCTTTACGTAAATGCGGGTCGGTTCCAGCAGAACCTCCCCGAGGGGGCGGCCGTGGAAATCCTCGCTCAGATCCGCTCCCGAGTGCTCCACGATCTTGCGAACCAGCGAGTAGCCGTTGGAATGGGGGCCGGACGAACCCAGTGCGATGAGTGCATCGGTGGGGGAGACCCGGTTGCCGTCGATGATGCGCTCCTTCTCCACGACACCGACGCAGAAGCCCGCCAGGTCGTAGTCGTCGCCCTCGTACATGCCGGGCATTTCGGCGGTTTCGCCCCCCACCAGGGCGCAGCCTGACATTTCGCAGCCGTCGGCAATGCCCTTGACCACGTCGGCCGCCGCCTCCACGTTGAGGTGGCCGGTGGCGTAGTAATCGAGGAAGAACAGGGGCTCGGCACCCTGCACCACGAGGTCGTTGACGCACATGGCCACGAGATCGATCCCGATGGTGTCGTGTTTGTTCAGCTGCATGGCCAGTTTGAGCTTGGTGCCGACCCCGTCGGTGCCGGCCACCAGCACCGGCTGCCGATACCGGTCGAGGGGGACCTCGAACAGGGCACCGAAGCCCCCCAGCCCGCCCATGACGCCGGGCCGCATGGTGCGCGCGGCGTGCGGTTTGATGCGTTCGACCAGGGCGTTGCCGGCATCGATGTCCACGCCGGCATCGCGGTAGCTCAGTCGAGAATCGGAAGTCTGTTCGGTCACGGGTTAGCTCCCCTCGGCGAGGCGGGTTCTGGAAAAGCGCCACATTTTAGCAGTCGCGAGGCCATCGTGGGAACGCAATTGGCGGGAACCTTCCACTGTGAAGCTGCCAGCCGATTCGGGGGTCGGGTGGCCTGCGCAAGCCCGGCGGCGATCACGGGGCATCGCTCCTCTCTTCTCTTCAGGGTAAACGCATACTTACCCAAGAGCGTTGTAAGTCCTTGAAAGCAGGTCGTCGGCCACAGGGACGCGGCCGTTGAGCGTACATGGATGTATTTACAGCGCACCTGCTTTCAAGGACTTACATCGCTCACAGCACGGCCTTGATGCAAGTATGCGTTCACCCTGCACCGCTCCTCTCTTCTCTTGACTTGCTCCGGTCGGTCGCATAGCTTGCCTCACCATGAATATCGTACGCGCGCTGATCAATGGCATTCCGCTCCTGCTCCTGGCGGGCGCGGTGTTCGCCGTGGAAGTCAAAGACCTCTACGAGGCCGAGGTGCCGGTGGTGGACCAAAGCGAGTCGGTGCGCCGGGGGGCTATGGCCGCCGCCCTCAGGGAAGTGCTGGTGAAGGTGAGTGGTCACAGTTCGGCAGAGCAGGATCTGGCGCTGGATGCCACCGCCGAGGCGGCGCGCGCCGTCCAGCAATACCGTTACCAGCGCTCTTCCAGTGGCTCGCAGAGCAATCTTTCCCTCTGGGTGAGGTTTGAGCGAGGTGTGGTGGAACAACTGTTGCACGCTCACGGGCTACCGGTGTGGGGCGCCCAAAGGCCGTTGACGCTGGTGTGGTTGGTGGTTGAAGAGGAAGGGCGGCGTCTGCTGGTGGGGGCCAACGATCAGGGGATGGCGCGCGAAGCCCTGGAGAGGGGGTCGCGGCTGCGGGGACTTCCCATCAACTTCCCCCTGCTCGATCTGGGGGATCGGGCCAACATTCAGGCAGCGGACGTGTGGGGGGATTTTCGTGAGATCATTCTCGAGGCCTCACGCCGTTATGCTCCGCAGGCGGTGCTGGTTGGCCGGTTGCACCCCCTCGGCGGGACAACCTGGCAGGTCCGCTGGAGCCTCTATATTGGTGATGAGCAGTTGGCACGGTGGGATGCCCAGGGGCAGTCGGCTGAGGTTATGCTGTCCGCCGGCATACGCAGCACCGCGGATCACCTGGCGCTTCGCTTTGCACGCCTCACCGATGCCACCGGCGTGGTGACCATGAAGGTCACTGATGTGGCAGGCCTGAGCGCCTATCGCCGGGTGATCAACTATCTCACCGCCCTCCACGGGGTGCGGGAGGTGCAGGTCGAGGCGGTAGCCGCCGACGCCATCACCTTGCGGCTGGTGTTCGATGGGGTCAAAGAGAATATCGAACAGATGCTGCGGCTCGGGGATTCCCTGGTACCCGTGAATGGGGCGGCTGACAGCTATACAGAGATGACCTATCGGTTGGTGCCGTGAACCTCCGAGGTGTGCCGAACATCATCACCGGGCTTCGCATCGCCTTGGTCGTGCCTCTCTTCGGGTGCCTTTTCAACCAGCGCTATGGTGAGACGCTGCTGCTGCTCGCTGTGGCAGGGGCCTCCGATGGCGTGGACGGCTACCTGGCCCGACGCAACGGCTGGACCTCGCGCCTGGGCGCCGTGCTCGATCCGCTTGCCGACAAGGTTCTCATGGTCTCGCTCTACGCCGCGCTGGGTTGGCAGGGACATCTTCCCGCCTGGCTGGTTGGCCTGGTGATCGGCCGGGACATTGTCATCCTTGCCGGGGCGTTGACCTACTATCTCCTGTTCGGCCGTTACCGAATGGCTCCGACGCTGATCAGCAAACTGAACACGGTATTTCAGATTCTCCTGGTGATTATCACCATATTCGCTTTGGCCGAGTTTCCGGTCCCGGGGCCCGTCGTCCAGGCCATGATTGCCCTGGTGGCGCTGACCACCGCCTGGAGCGGTTTCAACTACGTGTGGGTATGGAGCCGGCGCGCCCTCGGGAGGCGCAGTGAGGAGATCGGCGGTGAGTGAGTCGCAGCGGTGGTTCCTGCTGGTGTCGCTGACCCTGGCGGGAGTGTTGGCCTATGTGCTGGCTCCGGTACTCACCCCCTTTCTCATCGGGGCGACGCTCGCCTACATTGGTGATCCCCTGGTGGATCGATTGGAGGCGCGGCGGCTGAACCGGACGGGGGCGGTGGTCCTGGTTTTTCTCATCCTGACCCTGGTCGGTCTGGTGTTGCTGGTGGGGCTGGTGCCGATGCTGCATCGCCAGATCCTTCTCCTGGCGGCCAAGCTGCCGGCCTATGCCGAGTGGCTCCAGACCCACGGGTTACCCGCCTTTGCCGCCTGGATCGGCATGGACGTTGCCAGTTTCGATCCCGGAGCCCTGCGAACCTATGCCGGGGAGGCGGGTGCGATGGCAGCCAAGTTCCTCGGTGCCATCACCCGTTCGGGCCTGACCATCATGGGGTGGCTGGCCAACGTGGTGCTGGTTCCGGTGGTCACTTTCTACCTCCTGCGCGACTGGGACCTGATCGTGGAGCGGGTGCGTGAATTATTGCCACGCCGGCTGGAGCCCACCGTGGTTCGTCTGGCCCGCGACTCCGACGAGGTGCTGGGTTCCTTTCTTCGGGGGCAGCTTCTGGTGATGCTTGCGCTTGGGGTCATCTACACGACGGGTTTGTGGGTGGTCGGGTTGGAGCTGGCCTTGCTCATCGGCATGGTTGCCGGAGCGGTGAGCTTTGTCCCCTATTTGGGGTTCGTGGTGGGGATTGTGGCGGCAGGAGTCGCTGCGCTGATGCAGTTTCACGAGCCGGTTTATCTGCTTTACGTCATGGCCGTATTCGGTGTGGGACAGGCGATCGAAGGGATGTTGTTGACCCCGCTGCTGGTCGGTGATCGCATCGGGCTGCATCCGGTCGCGGTGATCTTTGCTGTCCTGGCGGGCGGCCAGCTGTTCGGATTTTTCGGGGTCCTACTGGCACTGCCGGTTGCCGCCGTGGCCATGGTGCTGCTGCGCTTCACCCACGATCGCTATATCAACAGTGCACTTTATGCGCACCCGGAACGGGAGGTTGACCCCCTCTGATGGGCATTCAGCTTCCGCTGCACATCACCCTTCGTGATAGTGCCACTTTCGACAACTTCTATCCCGGCCCCAATGGGCAGCTGCTCCACGCGCTGCAGCAGGGGTTTGAACCCTTCATCTTTGTCTGGGGTGGATCGGGAAGCGGCAAGACGCACCTCTTGCAGGCGGTCTGCCACGGGGTCACCGAAGGTGGTGGTTCCGCCGTTTACCTGCCGCTTTCCGAGCTGGTGGAAATGTCTCCGGAGGTCTTTGAGGGCATGGAGCATTTCGATCTGCTGGCCGTGGACGATGTCCAGGCCCTGGCGGGTCGGGCCGAATGGGAAGTGGCGCTGTTTCACCTCTACAATCGTGTGCGCGATGCAGGGGGGCGGATGACCATCGTGGGGAATTCGGCACCGGCCGCGGTCGGGATTGAGTTGCCGGACCTCATCTCCCGCCTGACCTGGGGGCCCGTTTTCCAAATGCAGCCGTTGAATGACGAAGAGAAGACCGCCGCCCTGCAGATGCGTGCCCGTCGCCGCGGACTGGAGTTATCTGATGAGGTTGCCGCCTACCTGCTGAAGCGCCACGCCCGCGACCTTCACGCGCTTTTCGAGCTGCTCGAACGGCTCGACCGGGCCTCCTTGGCAGCTCAGCGGCGCCTTACCGTGCCCTTCGTCCGTGAGGTGCTCAAAAACTAGCTTGCCGGCAGACGTGCCCAGGCTGAAGGCGCCTGCCGAGTCGTTCAGCCTCCCCGCTGTTTCGCCTCGCGCAGTTCACGGCCGCGGAGCCGCGCGAAGAAGATGGCCCCGAAGTAGAGCATGAGGCTGAAGAGGATCTCGAGCATGGCCCATGGGCGGTCCTCCGCGTTACTGTATGCCTCGATGGTCCCGTGGATGAAATAGAGCAACACCAGAAAGCTGGTCCAGGCGAAGGTGTAGGGGCGCCCGTGCAGGAGCCCCCGGAGCGGTACCAGCAATGGCCCGGCCGCCACAAGCACCACCAGGGAAATGGGAAAGTGCTGAGGGGGTGAGAGCCAGGTGTTCCAGAGCAGAATGAGCCCCAGCAAGCCGAAGTATCCGGTCATGGCCACCAGATAGGCGATGCGGACCCGGGTCATGACTTCGCCCTGATCATGCCGCCGGAGAGCAGGGCCCTGGCGGTACCGGCCAGCCGCTTGCCTTGGGCGAGACAGAGCCGCCGCTCCCCCTCGGTCAGCCTGCGATCATTGCCCGATCCGGCAAAGTGGCTGGCCCCGTAGGGCGTTCCCCCCGCCTCGGTGTGCAGCAAGTCCTGCTCGCTGTATGGCAGCCCCACCATCACCATCCCGTGGTGAAGCAGCGGCAGCATCATCGAGACCAGGGTACTCTCCTGCCCCCCGTGGAGGCTGGAGGTGGAGGTGAAGACCGTGGCCGGCTTGCCGATGAGTACTCCGGAGAGCCAGAGCGGGCTGGTGCTGTCAATGAAGTACTTCAGTGGCGCAGCCATGTTGCCGAACCGGGTGGGGCTGCCCAGGGCAAGACCCACGCACTCTTTGAGATCCGCGAGGGTCACATAGGGCGCGCCCTCATCGGGGATGCTGTCGGCCACCGCCTCGCACACTGTGGAGACCTCCGGAACGGTGCGAATTCGAGCCTCCATTCCCTCCACTTCCTCGATACCACGCGCCACCAGCCGCGCCATCTCCGCTGTGGCCCCATGCCGACTGTAATAGAGGACGAGAATGTCACTCATAGCAGCCCCCGCACCGTCTCTGGAGGGCGCCCGATGGCGGCTTTGCCGTTGTGGACGACGATCGGGCGCTCGATGAGGATCGGGTTTGCCAGCATCGCCTCGATGAGGGCGTCCCGGCTCAATCCCTCGTCATCCAGCCTCAACTCCTTATAGAGGGGCTCTTTGGCGCGCATCAGCGCCCGCGGCTCGAGCCCGAGGAGATTGAGAAGCTGCACCAACCTCTCCCGGCTGGGAGGGGTCTTGAGGTACTCGACAATCGTTGGAGTGACGCCTTCATCGTGTAGTAGCTGAAGTGTCTCCCGGGACTTGCTGCAGCGGGGGTTGTGATAGATTGTTGTCATAGGAAAGCTGACATCTCGGCTGGAGGAGGGGCATTTTAGCCCGTAACTTCAATAGGCTGTCCACCGCGGCGCCGGGTGGCTGCACTGGCAGACCCGTCGGCGCCGGCCGTCATCTTGACACTTGGAAGGGTGGGTGTTAGGTTTAAATTTCTTTAATAAACAAGGCGATGGTGTGATCGCAGGTAGAACAGCCAGAATGCAGACCGCGCGTCCGTTCGCCATCAAACGCTTCATTTCTCTTTTTGCGATTCTCCTGCTGGTTGCCGGTTGCGCCGTTGCACCCCCGGTGCAGGAGATGAGCGACGCCCGCCAGGCGATCAGTGCCGCTCGCGAGGCGGAGGCGACCCGTTATGCGCCCGAGCTCCTGCGCGAAGCCGAACACTATCTGGATATGGCGGAAAAGGAACTCGCGTCGGGCCACTACATCGATGCGCGTACGTCCGCGCTGGTGGCCAAGGAAGAGGCCATGCGCGCCCGCGACGAGGCGGTTGCCGCGAGTGCGCGGTAATGCCCGCTGCCCGCTGACATGGTGCTAACCCTTTAAGTACATTGAGAAATCTGTCACGTCCCGTGAGGACTTTTTCCTTGACAGATTTTTGCCGCGGGTGCTACGGTTTCGTCCACATGCACGGCTATGGCTAGCCACCGAATTCCATACTTTTGGAGTTACAAGAAAATGAGAATAATCAAAGCATTGAAGCACTCGGCATTGATGGCGCTGGTTCTTAGCCTTGCGGTCGGGTGCGCGACCGCCCCCACGCAGGAGCAGCAGGCAGCGCAGGAACTGATTGCGCAGACCGAGATTGCCATTCAGGAGGCGCAGGCCGGCGGATACATGCACCCGGAAGCGGCAAATTTGCTCGCCCAGGCCCGGGAGGCACTTGAGGCGGGGGATGAGGCATTGGCCATTGAGCTGGCCAACAAGGCCCAGCAGTATCTGGCTGCACAGAAGGCCATCCTTGAAGCACGTGAGGCATTGCGCCAGGCGCAGGAGCAGGGGGCGGCGTGGCGCGACACCGAGGAGCTGATCAACCAGGCGGAAGCGGCCTTGCAACGGGGCGACACCGCAGCGGCCATTCAGTTGGCCAACCAGGCGCGCCGCCAGGCCGAAACCGCAATCCTGCAAGCGCAGCGCGAGCAGCAGCCGGTCGAAGTGGAGCAGCCGCGTGCCGCCGCACCAGTTGCCGATCAGTATACGGTGATGCGGGGTGATAACCTCTGGAATATCTCCGCCAAGGACCGCATCTACGGCAATCCCTATCAGTGGCCGTTGATTTACCGGGCCAACGCCGGGCGGATCAACGATCCCGACCTCATCTATCCCGGCCAGGTGTTCGACATCCCCCGCGACCTGAGTACGGGGGAGATCGAAGCGGCGGTTCGCCACGCCAGGAACCGCGGTGCTTGGTCTTTGGGGGTGGTTGAAGAATCTGACCAGGCCTACCTTCGCCAGTCACGGTAATCGACACACCCTTGGAAGAAGGGGCCCCTTGGGCCCCTTCTTCCATTTCCGCTCCTCCCCCATCTACTCCTTCGTGGCGTCGAGGCGTGCGTGTCGATTCGACATGGGGCTTTCCCAGGGTGACCGTATACTTACCCAAGAGCGATGTAA
Source organism: Gammaproteobacteria bacterium (assembly GCA_041690535.1). GTDB lineage: Bacteria > Pseudomonadota > Gammaproteobacteria > Thiohalomonadales > Thiohalomonadaceae > JAWLHA01. The sequence goes on from JAWLHA010000018.1 coordinate 68,037, forward strand.
GTCCTTGAAAGCAGGTCGTCGGCCGCATGGACGCGGCCGTCGAGCGTACAGGGATGTATTCACAGCGTACCTG
>JAWLHA010000019.1:0-68083 GCA_041690535.1 Gammaproteobacteria bacterium
ATTGTCCCGTTTACCTGTTCGGTGCTCTAGCAGTCCGCTTTTCTGCCGCGCGGACACGATGAGTTGGTGTGAAGGCCAGGCTTGGGCCCACTCAGTACCTGTTTCCGAGCCGGCTCTCCGAATCGCCGCACCTGTCCACCCGGCAATATGCCCGGATCGTCAAGGGCTGGGTCGCGCTGGTCGGTCTCGACCCGAAGGAATATGGCACCCACTCGATGCGCCGGACCAAGGCCACCCTGAGATTCCGGCGAACCAAGAACCTGAGAGCCGTTCAGCTACTCGGACAGCGCAAAGCTGGAGAGCACCGTCAGGTATCTCGGCATTGATGTCGAGGATGCGCTGGAGCTGGCAGAGCGAACAGACGTGTGATCGTGATATGAGGGTGGGCGCTCCGCTGTGGGCGCCTGCCTTTAACCTGAGGGGGGATAAACGGATGAAGACCTGGCAGCCCCGCGATCATAGATTCCGAAGAATCCTTAGACCGGTGGCTTTGCGCCCCTGTCTTTCGACAGGTTTGCCTTTATCAGGCCTACTCCATTTCTAGGCGAGGCTCGCGCGGCTGTCAAACAACCTTCACGTCGGTATGCCGGGACGTCGGCGGGTAGGCTTACGGGCGGTATCCGGCCAATTTCGGCCATTCGGGGTGTCCGAGTGAGCGACCAGTCGGTGCCATAGACCCGACACTGGACACCGGGGAGTGCGCAACCGGGACGGTTACCCTTTGAAACCGCCATTGTGAGTTGCTTCGGCCTCAAAGAACCGCTCTCTTCCAGAAAATCCCAGTAGATAACGTGGGGGAACCTTAGGGCGCAGGCGGCCACTCGGCAGTCCCGTGAAAAGAAGCAACAAGACGCGGATTGTCAGCCCCTCTTGCAGTGTCAAAACAAATGGTGGCCCCTTGATTCAGGGGTTCACTGGCCCAGACTTTGCTGCTGACGGGATTGGTAGCGAGTGCACGAGCGGATGGTTCGCTAAGGTGTTATCCCGCTTCTCGAAGGCATCGTCCCCCTGCTTTTGTGTGCTTCAAAAGCTTGAAATACGAAACCTCGCAACTCTTCGTCATCCCAAGGTTTGCTGACGAACTTAAACAACCATCCTTGATTAACAGCGTCAGTCACAGTTGCCAGTTCGGTGTAGCCAGTGAGCAGAATACGGACCGTATCCGGATAGAGTTCCTTTGCCAGTCGCAGCAATTCCGTTCCGGTCATTTCCGGCATCCGCTGGTCGGAGATGATGACTTGGACCTCGTAAGAGGCCAACAAGTCGAAGGCCTCTTGCGGCGAGTTGGCGACAAGAATCCGGTAGCCGTCCCGGCGCAGCAGGCGCTTCAGGGCTCGGGTAATGTTAACTTCATCATCGACGAGCAGCACCGTTTTCGCCTGTTCTCCTGAACCGTCTTGCGGAATGGGGAAATGGTAGCTCTCGGCGAGCAGCTTGGCGACTTTGTCGATAGGCACAGGCCGGCTGAAGAAGTAACCCTGAATTTCACTACAGCCCAAACGCCGCAGGAAATTCAACTGGGGTTCGGATTCCACCCCTTCCGCGATGACGCCCAACTTTAGGCTTTTGGCCATCGCGATAATAGCGCGCGTTATGGTGGCGTCGTCCGGGTCAGTGGTGATGTTATTGATGAAGGACTTATCCACCTTCAGCTTGTCGAACGCGAAGCGTTTGAGGTAGTTGAGACTTGAATAGCCCGTACCGAAGTCATCGAGGGCTAGGGATATGCCAAAGGCCTTGAGGCGTTTCAGCTCGCCATGCATCGCCGCTGGGTCGTCCATCAAAACGCTCTCGGTAAGCTCCAGTTCCAAGTACTTTGGCGCGAGTTGGGTGTCGCCCAAGATTTTCCGGATAAGCGGCTCCAACGTGTGGCGTAATTGTCGAGCCGAGATGTTGACGGCCACGACCACGGGAGGTAGGCCTGCTTCCTGCCAGGCCTTGTTCTGGGCGCAGGCAGTGCGCAGGACCCACTCGCCAATGGGGACAATCATCCCGCTCTCTTCGGCCAGCATAATGAACCTATCAGGGGCGATAAGGCCGTGCTCGGGGTGCCGCCAGCGCAGCAACGCTTCCAGACCGATGATCCGGCCTGTGGTCAAATTCACTTGTGGCTGGTAGTAGAGTTCCAGTTCATCGCGGGCGAGGGCGCCCCGTAACTGGTGCTCCAGAAGGAGTCGCTCGGCATTGTCCGCGTTAAAGGCCTGGTTGTAAAACTGGAAACTGCCCCTTTCCGTCGCCTTGGCGTGATACATGGCTGCATCCGCGTTCTTGAGCAGGGTTTCGACGTCTTCGCCGTCACCGGGAAACAGGGCCGCGCCTATGCTGGAGGAAACGCTCACCTCGTGCCCGGTGATATGAAAGGGCCGCGCCAATTCGCCAAGGAGATCTCGGGCGACTTTCGAGACGCCATCGGACCCACCGGGGTTGACCAACAGAATCACGAATTCATCGCCGCCGATGCGCGCAACAGTATCACTCTTTCGTACATTGGCGCTCAGCCGCTGAGCCGCAGTCTGAAGAACTGCATCTCCCGCGCTATGCCCGAGGCTGTCGTTGATCAGCTTGAAATGATCGAGATCGAGAAACAGTATGGCGACCGAGAGCGAGCGCCGTTCGGTCTGCACGAGGAGCTGCGCGAGGCGATCCTGAAGCAGTGTACGGTTTGGCAGGCCGGTCAACTCGTCGTGTTGGGAACGAAACTCCAGCTGTTTTTGATAGGCCTTCTGAGTACTGATGTCGTTGATGTTGCACTGGGCAATCCAGCCGTCATCGGACTGGAAAGCGGTCGCCGCCAAGGTGACTGAAATGGTTCGCCCATCTTTTGCCTCAAGCGACAAGTCGTCGCAGCGGGCGTGGCCTTTTCGGCGCAGCCCCGTGAACAACGCCTTGCATCGCTGGTTTCGCTGGAAAGCCGGAATATCCCAAGGGCGTTTTCCAATGTATTCCTCCCGTGCATAGCCCAAAAGCTTTACCATGAACGGATTGACATCGATAATCGATGCGCTCTCGATCTCAAGCAGCAGTATGCCGTCATTTGACAATTCGAATAGGCGGCGGTAGCGACGCTCCGAACTCTTTAGGGCCTCCTCTGCCCGTTTGCGGTCGGCAATATCAACGAAGCTTTCGAGAAGGTGCTTACGACCGCCGAGCAGCACAGTGGTGACAGTCTTGATGATGGGGATCCGCTGTCCGGAGGCGTTCAGAAGCACGCGTTCGGAGTTGTCGACCCGCTGGTTCAAATCCGTGATCGGACACTGGCCCCGATTGGCGGGGCAGACGAAGCGATGGCACTCCGAGCCGACGATCTCCTCGCGAGAGGCGCCGACCAGGGTGGCAGCGGCCGGATTGACGTCCACAATGCGGTGGGCCTCGGGGTCAATGATGAGGATTCCGGCCTGAATCGATTCCAGAATGGTCTTTAGCCGGTTTTCGCTTTCGACCAGCGCCTCGTGCGCCCTTTGTTGCTCCGTGATGTCCTGGACGGTTCCGATGGAGCGCAGCGGCTGCCCGTCGGCATCGTAATGCGTTTCGCCTCTCTCGTTGACGTATTTGACGCGACCATCGTCCACCAGAAACCGATAGACGATATCGTAGGCAGCGCGACGTCTCACCGATTCCTCGTGCGCCTGCTCAATGTACTCCCGGTCGTCGGGGTGGACCCTATCCAGAAACGCCTCCACAGTGCCGCCAAAGCTCTCGGGCGTCATTTCGAAGATGCGGTATACCTCGTCGGACCAGGTCAATCGGTTCAACGAGAAATCGAGTGTCCAGGTGCCGAGTTGACTGGTGCATCGCGGCCTATTAGGCGTGGATTGAAGCTTTTGAAGGTGTTCCATTCGGTAGAAGTCGCATACCCATAAGTGACTGAGAGCGTCTTCATAATACGTCTTTTGGGCACAGACATAAAAGCCGAAGCTCATCGATGGCCGCTATGGTACGAGTAGCAGGCGTACGAGTGTGTTCACCTGGTTGGCAGTTAAGGGTCGGAAGTGGTCATCCTCAGATATGGCTGTCTCTGCGGCCGATCAACAGTGCTCATCCAGCGGCAACTCAGGAGAAAAACAACCCCACCGGCTCCTTGGTATGTTGGCGTTGTGCCTTCGGCGCTGTCTCGGACGCAAGTTTGGATGGTAAGCAGTTCCGAATAGACGGCGCATCCACCCGATGAATGCGCCGCCGCAAAAACGCCTATTTCGCCGCAATCACCATCTTCATCGAATGCGACCCGCCGGCCTTGAGTGCATAGGCGTTATCCAGGGCATTGGCCGCCTCGACACAGACCATGTGCGCATATTGATCGTCGGGCATGTCGGCGAAACCCTTGGCCCCTTCCGGACCCGGATTCCACACCACGGTGCTGGCGCTGTTGACCTTCTCCATTACGATCTTGCGCCCGTTGTTGCTGTCCTCGAGTACGACCGCGCCCTGCTGGTCGAGATAGATGCGCTCCATCGGCAGGCCTAGGTGCAACGGGCCTTTTTGAATAAAGCGCTGGCTGTCACGGTCCTTGTCGATATAGGTGGTGTTCTCCAGGCCTTCGATGACCAGGTTCTCCGCCTGCCCGACCCGGAAATAGGTATGAAACGCCTCGGAGACCTTCCAGTCACGCTCGCTGCAGTTCTTCCCGACCAGTTCCATGGTGAGCTTCTCGCCCAGCGTAACGATGAGCTTCAGCTCGAACGGCAACGGCCAGGCCTGGCGAATCGAATCGTTGGGCTCGAGTTGCAGCACCACCTCGGTGGCATCGCCGACACTGCGCGCCGAAGCGACCCGCCAGAATTCGTAGCGCGCCACGCCGTGGCCCTTTTTCGCCGCATCGCTCGGGTCCGCGCCCAGCGCCTGCGGATCGTACGGGCCGAACCACGGCCAACAGACAGGCACGCCGCCGCGCACCGGTTTGCTGCCGTCGTACACGGCCGTTTCGCTGACCCAGATCACCTCGTCGCCGCCGACGGGGATGTAGCTGAGCAGGGTACCACCGTGGTTGGTCAGGGTGGCCGAGCCGTACCGGTTGTTCAGCTCGATCATGAGCAGCTGATCTTTCTGGTGGAAGCGGACATCGGGGTGGGAAAAGCGTTGCTTGAGTTCATCCAGCATGAAAAGAAACTCCCGGGTGTTGATGAATTGGCGGTTGTCGTCCGTTGTTCTGTGCGAAGAAGAACGCGGGGGTTTGTGACTACTCGCCCCCTCCGTCATTCCCGCGAAGGCGGGAATCCAGGAGCGGCACAATGGATCCCCGCCTTCGCGGGAATGACGGATGCTCTGTATCGTGCAGGGTCTCGAGAATGGACCTGGGCGAGTAACTCGGGATTGTAGAGAAAGCGGCCCGCCGGGTCACTTGAGTCCGCGCCCCGCCTGGCGCTTTTCACAAAGCAGGCGGCGTACTGCAAGTCAGCGGAACCGGTCGCGAAACGCCTCCGTGATCGACCAAAGCTCGGCGGGCAGCAGCGCCTCGACCTTGGCCCGCACCGCCTCCGGCACGCCCCCGTAGAACGCCTCGGCGATACCGCCGGTAATGCAGGCCAGGGTATCGCTGTCGCCGCCAAGGGAGACCGCGTTGCGTACGGCGTCTTCGTAGGAATCGGAATCGAGGAACGCGATGATCGCCTCCGGCACGGTGCCCTGGCAGGAGATGTCGAAGGCGTAGGAGGGGCGAATCCCGTCCACTGCCCGGTCGAGATCATAGCCGAACTGCCCGGCGATCCGTTGACGGATGGACGCCTTGCCGGCCCCGGTCCGGGCGAGAAAGACAGCGAGCGCGGTGGCCTGCGCGCCCTTTATGCCTTCCGGATGATTGTGCGTAATTTCCGCCGTCGCCCTCGCCTCGGCGAGCACCTGCGCCTCGGAGGCAAAGGCAAAACCCACCGGACTGACACGCATCGCCGCGCCGTTACCCCAGCTGTTGTAGGGACCGGCGTCGGGTGAGAAGAGCCAACGGGCAAAAGAACCACCGTATCCCGCATCGGGGTAGTGCCGACCGATGCACCGGACGGAGTCCGCGTAGGACCCGCCGGAGAGAATGGCATCGGCAATCGCCACGGTGAGCACCGTATCGTCCGTGAAGGTGCATTGGGGATGGAAAAGCGGGAAGCCTTTGGACTTGATCGGATGCTGCTCATACACCGAACCGATAATGTCCCCTGCAATCGCTCCAAGCATGGTAAGAACCCGATGTGACCGGCGGAGGATAGGCGTGCATGAATGCACGCCGCACCATCCATCACCATAGCCAAGATACCCAGTCCTTGTCCGGCCCGCACCAACTGTTTCCCAAGCCGTTCAACGGATGTCGTTACCTTGCGATTTGATGGTGGCGCCCTGCATCCTTCGCTCGGGTTTGTCCGTCTTCATCAAGGAAGCATGCAAGGTCGGCAAGCGGTTTTCCGGATGCTGGGCCGACGAAGGCGCCGGGGCTCGGGATATCGAAGAATAATCCCTGGAAAAAAATGCCTTGACAGGATAGCATCGAAGGGCTTTTCGAGACAAACATGCCCACGTAACGCCATGTCTGACACCCCGGACATCGAACACTTCAGGGCCAAACTCGTGCAGTTGCGCGAGGAACTGCTCTCCGTGAGCGAGACCCGCGACGCATCCACCGCCACCGTTGTGCTGGATCAGTCCAGCGTCGGACGCCTGTCGCGGATGGACGCCCTGCAGCAGCAGGCCATGGCCCAAAGCACCCGGCAGCGCACCGAGTTGGCGCTGCGCCGGATCGAGGCGGCCCTGCGCCGCTGCGACGAGGGCAGCTACGGCGACTGCATGGAGTGCGATGAACCCATCGACCCGCGCCGGCTGGAGCTGGACCCGGCCGCGCCCCTGTGTATCGCCTGTGCCGAGGCCCGCGGCGGCTGAGCTGCCATGTAAATAGCTGTACCTGATCCCGAGATACTTCGAATTCCTCTCGCCAAGACGCCAAGAACGCAAAGGAGAACAACGGAAGAAAGTGTTTTTGTAGGCCTTTCCCCTTTCTTCCTTGGCGTTCTTGGCGCCTTGGCGAGCGGCAAAGCTTCTGTGAATCGGACTGCCGTCATCAGCGGCGGTACGCCAAACCAAAACGCCTGATCTGCTAATGAGTGAACGAAGCGAAGCGGCTCGCGGCCTGCCGGCCGAAGGCCAACCGGACATGAACCCCGCAGGAATCGAAGAACGCGAACGCCTCGTAGATTTCCAGCGCCGCGTGCGACAGGCCGTGCAGCAGATAGACGCACGGCTCCATGACTACGCGCAGGAGGTGCAGACCCGCAAGGAGTACCTGTGGGATGCCCGGCGCGACATGGACCACATCGAGAAGATCGCGGTACGCCAGACCATCGAACAGGCCATGCGCTCTGCCGATGTGCTCAAGGAACAGCAGAACAAGCTGCTGAAGCTGATGCGCTCTCCCTATTTCGGGCGCTTCGATTTCGCGCGCTCCGGCGTGGATCTGGCTTCGGTGATCGCCTCATCCCTGCGCGATGACGGCTTTCGCGGCACTGCCTGCCCCGGTGTCTCCAGCCCCCTCCAATTCCCCGTTTCGCCCCATGCGGAACGTCTGTCTACTTCGGAAACAAGATGCTCGAATCGTTACGCAAGAATTGGTTTATCAATGCCCGCAGCGACCTGCGCGCCGGTGTCGTCGTCGCCTTGGCACTCATCGTGGCACCGGACCAAACCCTGCTGTCCGCCCATCTAATCCTTCGAGAAGGCGAGCAGCGGCAGCCGGTGCTCGAAGCAACTCGCCGTCTTCTGCATGAGCGCTTCGGTATCGTAACGCGCCATTCTGCAGCCGGAGTACCTGACGGCACAGGCGGTACACTGGCGACCGAGTCTTTGGCAGGGAGCTGGCAGTAGTCATCCCGCGTGTTCCCAATCCTCTTAACCGCCTTGGAATCCAGGCCGAAGCCGCTGATCTTGCATATCTGGCCACTCAGATATATGGTTTGCAACATATTCGATTTGTCAAATATGTTGCCCAGCCTACGCGGACTGGCAAACCTCCTGCTGCGCCGCGCCTGTTTTGAACTGGTGCGGGACGGACAGGCCGAATTTTGACGGCGGTAGACAGAAGCAATCATGAAAGAACAACAGTCCCAGAACAGTGGCGCGACAGTGAGCGCGCCGGCCTCGCTCCTGCAGCCCGGCGGAACCGCTTCGGGCACTGGGGAAAACCTTCAAGGGTTCGGTGCCCTTACTGCCGATGCATGGCACCGACATCGGGCCAGCGTCTACCGCTATCTGCGACGACGCTTACCAGAGCGCGAACAGGCGGAGGACCTGACCCAGGAGACCTTCCTGCGCCTGTGCCGCGCCACCCCGCCGCTCCTCGAACCGGCCCAAGTCCGTGCGTGGCTGTTCCATACCGCCCGCAACCTCATTGCCGACCACTACCGTGCCCGGCACAACGAGGTCTCCCTGGACGAGGTCAGCGTACCGCTCGAAACCGATGCCGCATCATCGCTTCTTGCACTGGAGCCCTGCATCGCCCCCTTGGCGGCACGGTTACCGGCGAGCTACGGCGCGGCGCTGCTGTGGGATTTGGAGGGGGTGCCGCAGGCCGAGATCGCGCGGCGCCAGAGCCTGAGTCTCTCCGGGGCGAAGTCGCAGGTACAGCGCGCCCGAGGGTTGTTGCGGCAGGAGTTTGAGCGCTGCTGCCAATACCACTTCGGACCCGACGGCGCGCTGGTGGCGTATACCCCGCGAAAGGCCGGCAACTGCGGCTGAAAAAATTTTGCGTCTTTTTCCGCGCCGCTCCGTCTTAAGTGACTCCACTCGACAATACATTGGGGAGAACCTCATGAACTCGAAGAGCCACGACGAAATCCGCGCTACGGTACGGGAGAACTATGGCATGGTGGCCCAGCAGGGCGGCACCGGGGGTGGCTGCTGCAGCACCAGCAGCTGCTGCACCCCAGCCCCCGTGGACGCCGTAGCCCTGCAGCTGGGCTACTCTGCCGAGGAGGCAGGCGCGGCGCCCGAGGGGGCCAATCTCGGGCTGGGCTGCGGCAACCCCCAGGCCATCGCCGCCCTCAAACCGGGCGAGACGGTGCTCGATCTGGGCAGCGGCGCCGGCTTCGATGCCTTTTTGGCCGCCCGCGCGGTGGGTCCGGAGGGCAAGGTGATCGGCGTGGACATGACAGCGGAGATGCTTGCCAGGGCGCGCGAGAATGCATCGAAGGGCCACTATGCCAACGTGGAGTTCCGCCTGGGCGAGATCGAACACCTGCCGGTGGCCGATGCCAGCGTGGACGTGATCATCTCCAACTGTGTGATCAATCTCTCACCGGACAAGGCGCAGGTGTTCCGGGAGGCATTCCGCGTGCTCAGGAGCGGCGGCCGCCTCGCCATCAGCGATGTGGTGGCGAGTGCCGAGCTGCCTGAAGAGGTGCGCAACGACCTCGCGCTCCACTCGGGGTGCGTGGCAGGCGCCTCCCTCATCGACGAACTCGCCACCGCGCTGCACAACGCAGGTTTCACCGATGTGCGCATCGCGCCGAAAGACGAGAGCCGGGAGTTCATTCGCGATTGGGCGCCTGGCCGCGGGGTCGAGGAGTACGTGGTCTCGGCGACGATCGAGGCGTTCAAACCCTAAGTCCACCGGACACAAGACATGCCGCCCTCTCGCTCCCCGGGCCACCACCGCGTGCGCCGGGGAGCGCGAATCGGTTCGCTGGGTCATTCCGAGCCGCTGCGCCTTGGACATTCGTCAAATGCTGCCATGAAAGGGGCCTGCACGGCACCTCCGCTTGCCTCTTCCATCGCCCAGCCGCTGGTCATCGCCCTGCTGTCCGTGCCGATCCTGATCCAGACCTTCTTCAACTCCGATCTGGCTTATCTGCTCAACCGCGCGGCGCGGTCGCCCCACTGCGTGGCCAGCCCCTCGGCGCTCATCGGCGCCTCGTCGACACCCTGGGGCACACGGTTCAGAGCCGGCGCTGCTCAGCCCCCGAACATTTGCTCCTGAACGGCTTCCAGAGTCTTCAGCAGAGCGGCCGCATCGCCGGTGAATCCGGCAGCGACCACTGCGTCACACACTTCAACCGGCGTGAGAATCACGCCATCGGCAGGGGTGACGGGGCAGTCATCAATCAGCAAGGCGGGCGCCGGTGGCACTGGCTTTTCCGGAAACGGAAACTGGGGCTGCGGGTAGAGGATCTCTGACCGGCCGCCCACAGCATCGGCGATGGCATCGGCAAGTTGCATGTAGAGGGAGCAGCGCCCCCCGGGCGGCTGCTTGGAGACCACGGAAATCTTCATTTTCTTCTCCCGATGATTTGTGGCGCCGTCTCGTCAGAGAATACTGGCGCCCAGGATGTAGGTAGCCACCAGCGTCAGAGACACAGCGAAGGCGCGTTTCAGCACCTGCGGCGACAGCCGACTCGCTACGCGGGTACCGACGATGCTGCCGACAATGGCCACCGCAGTGAAAAGGGCCATCAGCGGGTAATCGATGGGGACCTCGCCCGCGTAACCTGCGAAACCGGCGTAGGATTTCACCGACACGATGGCCAGTGAGGTGCCGACCGCCTGCTGCATGGGCATGCGGGAGAGCAACACCAGCGCCGGCACGATGAGAAAACCACCGCCTACCCCCACCACGCCGGTCAGCACCCCGACCGCGATCCCATGAAATGCTACGTGGCCGATGCGAATGTCCGACCAGGCTGCGGCTTCGGCCACGGCCGCTCCGGCGGAACGGTGCCCCGGGGCCGCTGGCGCCAGCATCTTCCAGGCGGCGGCATACATCACCACTGCGAAGATGCCGAGTTGCAGGGCCACGGGAGTAATCACCCCCAGTCGCGCCCCGGCATAGGTGCCGAACACGCCGAACACCCCGAAAATGGCCGTGACCTTCAGGTTCACATTGCCCCGGCGCCAGTGCTGGAGGGCCGTCAGTGTGGCGGTGACTGCGACGATACCCAAACTCATGGCAATGGCCGACTTCGGTTCGATGTCCAACAGGTAGAGCAGTGCGGGCGTGGTCATGATGGACCCGCCGCTGCCGAAGACTCCTAGCACCACGCCCGTGGCGAGGCCGGCGAGAATTGCCGTGAAGGTCATGGGTTGAACTCCTCTGAAAAACTATTCAATAGAGTGCTTGAATACTAACCATGACGTCAAGCGCGACCTACTTGGAGGCAAGATGAAAGTGGCACTGGTCATTGCCGGCAACGACCCGGAAACGGTTTGGAATGCCTTTCGATTCGGGGTATTTGCCCTCGGGCAGGACGATGAGGTGAGCGCCTTCCTGCTCGGCAAAGGCGTCGAGGCGGAGCGGATCGGGGATGAACGTTTTGCGGTCAGAGCAGTGATGGAGGAGTTCGTCGCCAAGGGCGGCCGATTGCTCGCCTGCGGCAGCTGCCTGGAGCTGCGCGCGCAGAAGAGCGACGAACTCTGCCCCGTCTCCACCATGCGGGACCTGCACGCTTTGGTGGCAGAGAGTGATCGGGTGCTGACGTTCTAGTGTGGCTTGCCCAGATAAACGGCCAGAAAGCTGCCCCAAGGCAGCCGTGACGGGAGGAGGCTTTCCAGCCGTCGGGACCAGAAGCCGCCGCGCGGAAAGAAGACCGCGCTGCCACTGCGGTAGGTGGCGAGATCGGGCAGAGTGAGCGCCCAGCCTCGCGCGGGGTGTGATACCACGCCTCGTAGGCTGCCGGGTCCATGTTCAGCAGCCGCAACCGGGCGGCTCATCCTCCGCGCCGGTGTCGAACGGGATCCCGCCACCGCAGCCGGGGAAAAGCCCGTAATGGGTAGTGGTATCGCCGTAGAACTCGAAATGGCCGGCGAAGCGGGTCTCCCGGAGCATGCGGAAGGTGTTGCCGCACACCGGCAGCACGCGCCCGGCCTCCAAACGGTGATGCTTGTCGAGGAGAAAGGCATGGGGCTGCTCCGGGACGGTGCCGCGATATCGCACCGCCTGACCATAATCCTCACAGTCCTCCTCCAGCCCCGGCAGCTTGAACAGGCGATAGGTTGCGGAGTGGAACCGCGTCTCCCCCAACCGGGCCTGTATGGCCTCGTTGGTGATGGAAAGTGGCCGATCCTCCACCAGGCACGGATCGGTAAAACCTGCCTGCCGCGCCAAGTGCAGAAAATCGTTCCAGTAGAGGGCGCCGGCCAGGCACTCGCCGTACAGCACCGGGTCGGACGCCAAGGCGGGCGGCACGCGCCGGTCGGCATAGACGTCGGAGAAGTAGAACTCCCCGCCCGTCTTCAACAGCCGCCACGCCTCGCGCAGCACCGCCAGCTTGTCCGGGACCAGATTGATGACGCAGTTGGAGACGATCACATCGAAGCCCGCCTCCGGCAAGTCGAGCTCGCCGAGCCGTTCGATATAGCCGAGCCGAAACTCGACATTGGCAAAGCCGAACCGCCCGGTGTGATACTCCAGGTGGCGGCGCCCCACCTCCAGCTGCGCCTCGGTCATGTCCACCCCGACCACCCGCCCCTGCGGACCGGCCAGCTGCGACAGCACATAGCAGTCCTGCCCCGACCCGCAGCCGAGGTCGAGCACGTGGCGGCTCTGAAGTTCCAGCGGTGCGACCAGGCCGCAGCCGTAGTAGCGGCTGCGCACCTCCGGATGGACCCGCTCCAATGCCTGGCGAATGTGCGTCGGCGGCGCCCCTTCCGTGCAACAGGCATCGGTTTTCAGGTCCCCGCTGCCCTTGAGGACCTCGCCATAGTAGTGCTGCACCTGCGTATGCATCGACTCCCCTTTAGTGTGGTCCTGAACCGAGAATGGTTGCTTATCCCGCGCTGACCTCTGACGCCGGGGCGGCGCGCTGGACCGCAAAACCTTCCTGCTCCCAACGCTGCATCCCCCCTTTCACCAGGATGGGCTGGGCAAACCCGGCCCCGTCGAGCCGGCGCACCGCCTCCGCCGAGCGGCGGTCGGTACGGCAGATCACCGTGATGGGGCGGTCGCGCCAGGGGGCGAGCTCCTCCAGACGCGCCGACAGCTCGGAGAGCGGCAGGTGATGGGCGCCCTGGATATGGGCCGCCGCGTACTCCTCCGCGTCACGCACGTCCAGTAGCAGCGGCGCGGCCTCCCCCGCCAAGCGGGTCTTCAGGGTGGGCACATCGATGACCTCCCCCGGGACACGCAGCCGCTGCACCAGCCGCGGCAGGAAGGCGGCCACCGCCAGCAGCGCCAGGGCCAGCAGCCCCTTCTGGATCAGCCCCTCGCCACCGGCCACCGCCTCGCGCCCGGCATAGCCGAGGTAGGTGTAGGCAATGGCCCCCGGGAGCATGGCGAGGTAACTGGTGACCACATACGGCACCAGGCGAATGCGTGTCAGCCCCAGGGCGTAGTTCAGCAGGTTGAAGGGAAACAGCGGCACCAGGCGCACGAAGGCGACAAAGCGCCACCCCTCCCGCTCGACCCCCTGCATCAGGCGCCGGGTCCGCGCCCCGGCCTTCTGCTCCACCCACTCCGCCGCCAGGTAGCGGGCCACCAGGAAGGCCAGCGCCGCCCCCAGGGTCGCGCCGGTCAGGTTGTAGAAGGTCCCCGCCACCGGCCCGAACAGGGCCCCGCCCGCCAGGGTCACCACCGAGCCGGGCAGAAACAGCACCGTGGCGACGGCGTAGAGCAACATGAACAGCAGCGGCCCGGCGGTGCCGGCCGAGGCCACCCACGCCTCCAGGGCGGCGGCGTCGAAGGCATCGCGGTAGGCCACTGCGGCGGCCACCGCCGCCAGCAGCAAGGCCCCGCCAAGAAGGCGCAGCCCACGCGCCCCGCTCATCGGACCACCTCGGCGGAGGAGGCGCCTTTCGGTTCAGGGATCTTGCCGCCCGTATCGGTAATGGGGTAGTCACGGGTCGGCCCCACGAACGGCAGCAGCAGCAGGCCCCCCAGGCTGGCCACCTGACGCGGCTCGCTGAAGCCGTGAATGCCGATGGTCATCCCCTCGTGGCCGTCCCGCGGCTGCGCCCGGTAGGTACCGCACAGCCGGTCCCACCAGGGCAGGTTGAAGCCGAAGTTGCTGTTGGCCTCGTCGCGGTGCACCGAGTGGTGGACCCGGTGCATGTCAGGGGTGACCACAACGAGGCGCAGCACCCGATCCAGCCCCAGCGGCAGACGCACGTTGCCGTGGTTGAACATGGCGGTGGCATTAAGCAGCACCTCGAAGATCACCACCGCCACCGCCGGCGCGCCGAGCACCACGATCACCGCGAACTTGATGAGCATGGAGAGCACGATCTCGATGGGGTGGAAACGGGCGCCGGTGGTGACGTCGTAGTCGCGATCGGCATGATGCATGCGGTGCAGCCGCCACAGCACCGGCACCGCGTGGAACATGACGTGCTGCAGATAGATGGCGAAATCCAGCAGCAACACCGACAGCAGCACCACCGGGGCCCCCGGCAGCGCGAGATGGTGAAACAGCCCCCAGCCGGCCTGCTCGGCAAAGAGCGCTACCCCCACCGCTGCGGTGGGGAAGATGATCCGCAACAGCACACTGTTGAACACCACGATCCCGAGATTGGCCAGCCAGCGTCGTCCCTTGGAAAGGGACAGGGCCCGTCGCGGCGCCGCTATCTCCCAAAGAGCCATCAGGCTGAAGATACCGAAAAAGAATCCCAGACGAATGGGCAACTCATGGCCCAACACCCACTGTTCAACCCCCATAATCCCCTCCCTTGTTTTTTATTCAAGCGAATAATTGAATACAAAGCGGGGTCTGTCAACATGTTTGCCGCCTTGGGTGGGTGGCACGGCCGATCGGTCAGGACGTCTCGGCTGCGGTGCAGAGGCAGTGTTCGCGGATGAGCTGCCCCAGGGCCTCCATGGAGGTGCAGCGGTTGATCCGGGTGGCGTCCAGGCAGATGGTCAGACCCGCCGCCGTCTCGTGGAAAACTGTCGGAAGGGCAGCCTCCACATCGGGGTGGCGGCGGCGCAGCTCGTCACGGTGCAGGAAGGCGCAGGGGATGCCGAGTTCATCAAGGAAACGGCGCCACTGGCTGCGCATGGCAAACGGGGTGTGGGTGATCGCGCAGAGATTGCAGGCGTAGGTCTGCGGGGAGAGGAGCTTGTGGGCCGCATCGGCCAGGGTGTTGAAGAGGCCGCTGTCGGCGTTGTAGACGAAGACCAGCCTCCTCCCGGTCACGGCCGCATGCCCTGCCTGGCCGCCTTGAGCACCAGCAACACGACCGGCGTGCCGTGCATCAACAGGTCGAAGATGTCGATGGGCCGCTGCAATTGGCCCTCAGCCAGCATTTTCAGCTTCTCCCACAGGTGCGGCTCGGGCACAAAGGGCGCCAGGCCAAGAAGCAGGGCCGCAGCGATCAAGGTGAACCAGGGCAGGCGGTCGAGCCATTGCATGGGGTGTCCTCCGTACTTTGATGTAAGTGGGGCGGCAGCAATGCGAGGTCTTCGGGCCGGTCGATGTCCGCCCGCCGCCTCAGCTCCCGCCACCGCCAACCGAGGGCAGTCAGGCGCCGGCGGGTCTGGGTGAGCACTGCGTCGGTGCCCCAGGAAACCCCCTCGAACAGGACGGCATCCAACTGACGCAAGCCCAGCAGGTAGTAACCGCCATCAATGGCGGGGCCAAGCACTGCATCGGTCTCCGCCAGTGCGTCGGCGGCGGCGATGAGATCGGCCGCCGTCAGGCCGGGGCAATCGGTACCGATAAGCACCACCGGCCCCTGCCCGAGCGCCGCGGCAGCCGCGTGCTGCATCCGTGCGCCAAGGTCGCCGCCCTGCTGGGCGCGGCAGGTGATGCCGAAGATCTCGGCGCAGGTGGCGAAAAAGGGGTGGTGGGGATCGGGATGGCACCAGAGTTCCATGGGGAGGCCGCTCCCGAGGGCGGTCGACAAGGTGTGCAATGTGAGGCGCTGCTGAAGCAAAGCGGCACCCTCGGCCCCCAAGGCCGGGATCAGCCGGGTCTTGGCATGGCCCGGCACCGGCGCCTTGGCGAAGAGCAGAATGCGGGCGGTCACCGGTAAAGCCTGGCCAGCCGCGCCGGACTGACCCCGAGCGCATAGGCGAGGCGCAGGCCCCACATGAGCACGATGGTCCGCACCACACCGTGCTGTTCCCATCGCCGACTGGAGGTGACCAGCGGGCGCGCGCTCAGGCAGGCCGGCCGGCCGGCATGGCGCTTGAGGGTCCGGCTGAGGGCGATATCCTCCATCAGGGGCTGGTCGGGGAAGCCCCCTACCCTATTGAAGGCAACCCGTGCCACGAAGATCCCCTGGTCACCGGTGGCGATCCCGGACAGGCAGGAGCGAAGGTTCATCAACCGGGCCACCACCTTCAGCAGCAGGTGGCGCCCGGAGAGGTGCACGTCGAACCGACCCCAAACCCGACCAGCCGTCAAGGCATCGGCGATGTCGCCGTCCGCCTCCTCCGGCGCCAGGGTGTCGGCGTGCAGAAACCAAAGCACGTCGCCCCGCGCCGCCGCGGCACCGGCATTCAGCTGTCGAGCGCGCCCGCGGGGGCTCATCACGACCCGATCGACCAGGGGCGCGGCCAGTGCCGCAGTCCCATCCGTGCTGCCGCCATCCACCACGATCAGCTCATGGCCGCGTCCGCGCATCCCCTGAAGGCGCTGCAGCGTGGCAGACAGCGTGGCGGCCTCGTTGAGCGCAGGGATGACGATGGAGAGGGTCGCATTCACGCCAACGCGCCGCCGCAGCTCGACCCCTGCCCGGCCGTGCAACCGTAGCAGTGATCCGCCACCACGATGGGGTTGTCGCGCAAATGGAGTCCGGCCAGGTCGCGGATATGGACCCGCTCCCGCCCACCCGCGCGCAGCGGCAGGCCGAGCATCTGGTTGAAGTCGCAATCATACAGCCAACCCTGCCAATCGACGCTGATGTGCGAGCGGCACATCACGCGGTCGAGATTGCCGGGGGTGAAGGCCCCCTTCAGCAGGTGCAGGTAGTCGCCGAACCCGCCTTGGGAGAGCAGGACACTGCCGAAGCGCTGGATGGGCAGGTTGGTGAGGGCGAACAGGTGGTTGAATACGATCCCGTAGCGCTCGTGCAGCACCTGCCGGTACTGCGCCTCCAGCCCCGCCTGGGGCGGCGGCAGAAAGGGACCGGTCGGGTTGTAGACCAGGTTCAGCACCCGCCCGCTGCCCTCCTGGCCATAGCCCAGTGCGTTCAGCCGGCGCAGACCGCGCAGACTCGCCTCGAACACCCCCTTGCCGCGCTGACCGTCCACGTTCTCCTCCAGGTAGCAGGGGAGTGAGGCGATCACCTCCACCGCCTGCTCGGCGAGGAATTCGGCCAGGCGCTCCTGCCCCTCCACCTCGAGGATCGTGAGATTGCAGCGGTCGAGGACCCGCAGGTTGAGCCGCCGGGCGGCCGTGACGAGGACCCGGAAATGGGGGTTCAGCTCCGGCGCTCCACCGGTCACATCGAGCGAGGTGAAAGCGCCCCCTTCCAGGCAGGTGATCACCTCGGCGACAGTCGCGGCGGACATCTGCTCGGTGCGCCGGGGGCCGGCACCCACATGGCAATGCAAACACGTCTGATTGCAGCGGTAGCCGAGGTTGACCTGGAGCGTGTGGGGCACACCACGCTGCAGGGGGGGAAAGTCACCGGGTTGCAGCAGGGGCAGCGTCGCGAGCATGGGATTCAGTAGAGAGCAAAGGTGTTTGTTTCAATTCCAGCATCGGGGCCAGGAGGAGCGGGTCGTCCCACTCCCGCCCGCCGATGGCGCGATAGGCAATGCGCCCCTGGGGATCCACCACAAAGGTGGAGGGGAGTCCGCGCACGGGCCACTGCCCGATCACGGCGCTGTCGCGATCGAGCAACAGAGGAAATTCGACCGGATAGTTGGCAGTGAACCGAAAAACGGTCTCCGCATCTTCTCCGACGTTGATCGCCAACATCGACACGCCCTGCTCCATCAGCTGTTCCCAGGCGCGTTGCATTGAAGGCATCTCCTCGCGGCAGGGGGGGCACCAGGTGGCCCAGAAGTTGACGACCACGGGCCGGCCGCGCAGGTCCGACAGGCGGTGCACGTTACCATCGAGGTCCTCCAGGCGGAAGTCGGGGGCCATCGGCCGCTCTTCCACTGGTGTCAGCGTTTGGGGCTTTCCGCCCGCTGCGAGCGCGCCAGCGGTGAACGAACAGCAGAGAACGAACAACACAATTCTCGACAGCGACATTTAAATACTCCCTCAGAGACGGTCGGAAGCGCAACGCATCCGTTCGAAGCGCACCCGCCGTGGATTGCCGTCCTGTTCGAAGGCAACCTCCAGATCGAACACCCGCCCCGCGGCAAGACCGGCACGGGCCTGCCAGCGCATCAGTGTGCCTCGACAAACTCTGTAACGAGGTCGGCCAGCTCCTCGGCGTAGAGGTCACGGAAGAAGTGGTCGGCACCGTCGATCACGGCCAGCTCCACCTGCTCGGCAGCGGCGAGCGGCTCCATCTTCTCGATGAGGTTCGCCACCACGTTGTCTTCGCTGCCGGCGACCACCAGCACCGGTTTGTCCAGCCGCGCCACCAGATGCGGCGTGTCCATCCGTTCGTCGGGGCGATAGTAGGAGACGAAGGCCTCCGCCGTGGCGCTCGTCTGCGCGCAGTAGATGAAATCGACAGCCTGCAGCATCCGCTCGCCCGCGCCCGCCTCGACCGCCTGCTCGGCCTGGGCGAGCACCGCTTCCAGCGGCTTGCCATAGCGCTTCTTGTAGTCCTCGGAGGCGTATGCCTGGCCCCAGGTTGCCGGCGCCACAAGCACCAGTCCACGCACTGCGGGATCATCGCGCTCGGCCCCGAACCAGGCGGTCTGATTGCCACCACGGGAGTGCCCGAGCAGCACCACGGAGGTCACCCCTTGCTCTTTCAGCCAGGCGAGCCACAGGCCGATCTCGTCCAGCGCATCGGTGTGTCTATGGGTGTGCGGGGTGGCACAGTCGTACATCCCGCTGCGCTCGCTCAGACCGAGGCTGAGGTTGATGGCCAACGAGGTGTAGCCGCGGTCTTTGAAGGCGTGCTGGAGGGCATCCATGATCTCCATGCGGTTGTGGGCCAGGGTGCCGTGGGTCATCAGCAAGACCGGAGCGTCCTTCCAGCCCTCACTGGCGGTTTCGAGATTGGCGGTGAGCGTCAGGCCGTTATGGTCAAGGGAAACCTCCCCGGCGTGGGCCAGCATTGACGAACACAGCAGCACGGCTCCGCTCACGAAACGGATGACTTTGCGCATAAACTCCTCCGGTGGGTACGGTATGACTATTATCAATTGTTTTGTTGAATAATCTGAGTCGATGAGGTGGTAATGTCAAGGGAGGGTTCACTGGCGCGCCACTTGCGGCACAATCTGGCTGCGATTGGCGCTTTCTCCGTTTGTCTCGCAGGGTGAACGCCTACTCACCCAAGGGCGACACAAGTCCTTGAAAGCAGGTCGTCGGCCGCATGGATGGGTGCAAGGACGACTTATGCCGCGGGAGGGCAGCATTCGTGAGCGGCTGATCGATGCCAGAGAGCGGTCATTGCGGAGTTGTGAGGCAGCGGGCGGTCGGACGTGAGCCGGCTACTGAGTTGTCTCAACCCGATTACGTCCCTTTGCCTTGGCGCGGTAGAGTGCCGCATCCGCCGCGCCCAGCAGCTCGTGGAACTCCCCTTCGTGCGGCTGAAGCGCCGCTACGCCAAAGCTGAGCGTAACCCGTTCGGCCACCGGTGAAGCGGCATGGGGCAGGTTCAACGCCTCGACCGCCTGACGCGCCCTTTCGGCAACCTCTCGCGCCGCTTCCAGATCGATTTCCGGCAGGAGGATGGCAAACTCCTCACCGCCAAAGCGAACCAGGGTGTCAGCGGGACGGTGCACCGCCTGTCGGAGCACCCCGGCGACCTGGCGCAGGCATTCATCCCCTTGGGGATGGCCATAGTGGTCGTTGTAGGCCTTGAAATGGTCGATATCGCCCATGATCAGCGCCACCGGATGACGGTGCCGGGCCTCCCGCCGCCACTCCCGGTCGATGAACTGCTGAAGGTAACGGCGGTTGGCGATGCCGGTCAGCGGGTCCACCAAGGTCAGCGCTTCAAGTGCCTGTTGCGTCTGTTTGAGGTCGGTGATGTCACGCTCCACCACCAGTACGGATTCCACCGAGCCGTCCGGGCCAAACTCCGGGGCCAGACGGGCCTGGAATAAATACGTGCCCGCCGGTGCACTGTACTCATTTTCCATCACCTGTTCCCGGCCGCTGTCGAACACCTGCTTGAGCACCTGTTCCCGCAAGGCCCGGTCCTTGGGGGACAGCGGGAGCTCGGCCAATCCCCTGCCGATCAACGACTCTCTTGGTGCGCCGGTCACCCGCTCAATTGCCGGGTTGATGTAACGCAGACGACGCATCCGGTCCACCCGAGCGATGATGTCGGGGGCCCGTTCGGCCAGGGCTTCGAACTCCTGTTCGCGTCGGTGTAGCGCTTCCTCGGCACGCTTGCGCTCGGTGATGTCGATGACCCCCGCCAGCGCCCCTTGATAATCACCTTCGGCCCCAAATAGCGGCGTGGTGACGATATGGGTCCAAATGGGATGGCCGTCTTTGCAAAGGAACTCAAAATCGTATTCGGCGTGGACCCCGATCCGGCCCCGGGTCAGATTCTGCCGGGCGGCGTCGGCGGCCTGGGGGCTCATGAAGCTGAACAGATCCCGGCCAAGCATCTCCTCGGCGGGGTAACCCAGCAGCTCGGCCAGCCGGGTGTTGACGAAGGAGGTCCGCTCCTCTTTGTCGATGAGCCAAATCCCCTCGTAGAGGTTCTCGACCAATTCCCGGTATTTCCGCTCACTCTCGCGCAAGGCCTCTTCCGAACGCTTGTGCTCCATCAGCTCGCTGATGTCCTGGACCAGGGAGTAGAGTCCCAACACGTCGCCGTTCTCATCCTTGTGCGGGACGAAGACCGCTTCCGTTTCGCGCGCCGGTCCTCTCTGGTAGGGCATGTGCGCAAGATAGTGCACGCGCTCGCCCGCGAGTGCCCGGTGCAGATGCTCACGTACCTGCTCATAGGCCGCCGTCCCGAGCACCTCCGCCACCGGCCGCCCAATGACCTGGTCGCGGGGAAGGCCGAACCACTGCTCGTAGGTGGCGTTGGCGAAGCGGTAGCGCTCCTCGCGATCCACATAGGAGATGAGGGCCGGCAGGGCGTCGGCAATGAGGCGCAGGCGCTCTTCGCTCTCCCGCAGGGCCGCTTCGGCCCGTTTGCGATCGGCGATGTCCACGCAGAACTCGACACAGGCGTTCCCGCCGAGGGAGCTGCCGGCGAAGACGAACCACTGCCGCGTGCCATCCTTGCGGAAGTATTCCTTCTCGTAGGGGCCGACGCGTCCGCTGGCAAGGAATTTCGCCACCTCCGTGCGACTGAGGTCCATGTATTCCGGCGGGGTGAGCTTCTGCCAGGTCAGTTCACACGCCTCGATGTCATGGCGGCTGTAGCCCATGGTGTTAAGGAAGGTGTCGTTGGCATCGACCAGACAACCCGTGGAGAGATCCCAGAACATCACCCCGACGGTCTCCACCTCCAGGACCTTGGCCAGCCGCTCATTGTCCCTCTGCAGCGCCCGCTCGTGCTCTCGACACGCGGCCAACTCTTTGCGCAGGAGTGCGTTTTCGCGCTCCAGCCTATCGAGGCGCTCCGCGCCGCCTGCCTCTGGGCGACTGCTCAGGCGCCCTTTATCTGCCGACTGCGGGGGCTCGTCCATGCTTGCTCTCCGCCGAGGCTACAGATTTGCCCCTTTAGACACGGGACTATCAAGCGTAAGCCTAGGCAGAGGAAGGAGAGAAAGCCGTTCTGCCAATCCGTTGGTTGAAGGCGAAGGTCCGCTGACCCGCCAGTACTGGTCATTGGGTGGCTTGGAGCGGCTGACAGCAAAGGTCGAGAACCGTCCTTCGCGTTGAGACGGAAAAGGGCGGCGGCCCGCACCAGCCACACCCCGGCACACGAGTCCACTGCTGCCGCTGCTCCCTTCCGGGCCTGACGGGGTTCACAGCTTGTCGTTGCGAGGGGACCAATGCAGGCCGCCATTGATGCAGGAGACACAGCGAGGCCGTTGCTTGCCTCGCTTGTGGAATGAATTGTGGAAAGCAGGGAGGCTTTCTACTGCACCCTTACCTAAGTCTTTGACTTACAAGGGCTCGCCAAAAAGTAATTGGCGGAGAGGGAGGGATTCGAACCCTCGGTACGCTATTAACGTACACACACTTTCCAGGCGTGCTCCTTCAACCGCTCGGACACCTCTCCAAACATTCTCTCGTCAGCCGTGTGGCCCGAAAGAGCGCGAAAGATTATATCAGTTCGTACAAAAGTGCAACTTCAATTTGGAAACTGGCAAGAGGTTCTGAACCTTTGACTTCACGAGGAGGCCGCCGTTCTGCGCCAGTGGGCAGAGCCCCCGGGAAGACGTGCTCTCGAGGCGGGTTGGCCTGAGGCGAAACGGGGTGGGACGACGTCTCGTTCGTGGGTAGAATCGTCACTGCCGTGGGGGGAATCCCCACAGAAGAACAACAATTCCCCGAGAGGGACAGAGGGTAAAAATGGCACGATTCGTCATCTGGGCCGTCCTGTTGGCCGGCTCCGTCTTGCTTGGCGCCTGTGAATCCCGTTACCACGCCTCCGACGCCCCGACCGGGCCGGCGCAGGACGGAGACACCGCCAGCAGCCTCTCCCTTCGGCTCAGAATTGAAGACACCGCCGGACGCGTCACGAACGAGATTCGCGCCGATGCCCCCGGGCAGGCCATCGCCACGGTCACAGACGACCGCGGGCGCGGTGTTCCCGGCGTCATTGTCCGGTTCGATACGACGCTCGCCACGCTCAACCCGGCCAGTGGCACGGTTCTTACCGACGCCAGCGGCAAAGCGGTGGTCGGTCTCCTGGCCGGCACCGCTACCGGAGCCGATCTGCTGAAGGTCACCAGCGCCGATGGGCAGAGCCTCACGGTCTCCCAGGCCTATGCTGTCGCCTCCCCAGCCGTTCGCCTGGGCAGCGGCAGCGGGGCTGCCTTCAGCGACGGGCAGCTTGCCTTGGGTACGGCCACCCTCTCGGCCGGAGGCACTACCGGTATCACGGCCAGCGTGGTGGACGCCAACGGGGATCTTTTCACCCCACCTATCACCATCAACTTCGACTCCCGATGCACTGCCGAGGGCCTGGCCGCCATCGACTCGGCGGTGACCACGGTCAACGGAGCCGCTGCGGCCACCTATCGCGCGGAGGGGTGCGAAGGGAGCGACACCATCACCGCGAGAGCGGATTTCGGCGGCAGCAGTTTTGTGGCCAGCGCGATCCTGAGTGTGCTCCCGGCATCGGTGGGAGCCATCGAGTTCGTCAGCGCAAGCCCGACCTACATCGCCCTCAAGGGCGTCGGGGGCGCCGGGCTGTCCGAGACCTCCCGGGTCACCTTCCGGGTGCGGGACACCGAAGGGCGACCGGCGGCAAACCAGCAGGTGGATTTCACCCTGAGCACCTCATTGGCCGGCCTGAGCCTCTCGCACACCACGGCCCAGAGCGATGGCCAGGGTGAGGTCTCGACCGTCGTTCAGTCCGGCACGCGCCCGACGGTCATCCGCGTCATCGCCACCTTGCGGGACAGTTCCATCGCGAGCCAATCGGATCAGCTGACCATCTCCACCGGGCTGCCCGACCAGGACAGCTTCAGCCTGTCCCTCTCCTCCTTCAATCCGGAAGCGTGGAACTACGATGGGCAGACGGTATCCGCAACGGTGCGCCTTGCTGACCAGTTCAACAACCCGGTGCCCGATGGCACCGCAATCAGCTTCCAGGTGGAGGGCGGGGCCATTGTGAGCCACTGCCTGACCCGGGAGGGGGCGTGCAGCGTGACCTGGACCAGCCAGGCCCCCCGCCCCGAGGGCGATCCCCTTGCGGTGCCCGGTTCAGAACCACGCAAGGGCCGGGTCACGCTCCTGGCCTACGCCATGGGGGTGGAGTCGTTCACCGATGTCAACGGGAACGGTGTGTTCGACGACAAAGACCTCTTCACCCCGGATCAGGACATCGGCGAACCCTACCAGGATGACAACGAAAACGGTCGCTACGACGAAGGAGAACCGTTCCTCGATTTCAATGGCAATGGTGTGTACGACGGGCCCGGCGGCGATGAGGCCTACAACGGCATCCTCTGCGAACACGCCTCCCTCTGCTCGGCGAGCCCCCATCTCTACGTGTGGCAGCACACACGTTTGGTCATGTCCACCTCCGGGGGCAGGTTCAGTCTCTACCGCCCGGGCGACCCCCTTGACCCCAGCGAGGCGGGTGCCCGTGAGCCTCTGCCCTTCAGCCTGGATGGGGGTAAGGTACTGGTCATTCGCCTGGAGGATTGGCACGGCAACGCCATGCCCGGGGGCAGCCGCGTCAACGTCACCAGCACCACGGGCGTGCTCGGCGGCTCCACGGATTTCGCCATTCCGAGCATGACCGAGCCGTACGTCTTCGTCGTCTCCATTGCTCCGGGTGAGAAGCCAGGCAGCGGGAGCATGACCATCAGCGTGACCACACCTGCGGGGGTGCGCACCAGCGAGGTCATCGGCCTGACGAATCTGTAGGCCGCCTCCCCATCAGGCACCCCCTGGCGGGCAGGCCGGCCGATATGAGTCTTGGCGGGCGCAACACGCAAACTGCGCTTGGAGGGGTAGGCTGACCCTGAGGCCGCGCACCCTTTTCCTTCCCTCGGCTCACGGATAGTCCACACTCCAGATCCCGGCCAGTGTGCGGTAATAGGCCTCCAACTGCTCCGCCACGCCCTGCCAGGCGAAACGGCTCATTACGCGGCGACGGGCCGCCTGCCCCATGGCCTCGCGCAGCCCCGAATCGCGGAGCAGATGGGCCATTGCGGCAGCGAGGGCCTCCGGATCGTCGCGGGGCACGACCAGGCCGGTGGTACCGTCGTCCACCACCTCGGGCAGCCCTCCCGCATTGGTGGCGATCACCGGCACCCCGCAGGCCATCGCCTCCACGGCGGGCATACCAAAAGCTTCCTGCCCTACGGAAGGGACCACGACGACATCGGCGCTCTGGTAGGTGGCCGCCAGATCCGCATGGTCCTTCACACCCCGAAAGTGAACGCGCTCTCGCAAGGCGGGTGGAACCGATGACTGCAGCCACCGCGCGTAGTGGAGACGCGATTCCGGCGCGCGCCGCGGTTCCGGATAGAAACGCTGCAACGACTTGGTAAGGGGGTCGGCCGTCACGCCAACGATGAAGTCGTATCGACAGGACTGGAGCTTGCCCACGATCTCCAGGCGGGCATCGGGAAAGCGCTCGGCCACTTTCGCAAAGGCCTCGAGCGCCACGTGCACACCCTTTTCCGGGGAGACGCGCCCCACGTAGAGGACCGTCGGCCCGCGGACACGCGCCACCGGTTTCGCCGGCGCAAATCGCTCGGCATCGACCCCGTTGGGTAGCACACCCACCTTCTGGCCCAACGACGGGAAGCGATCGCGCAACTGGCTCGCCAGATACTCACTGCATCCAAGGATCAGGTCCGCATGCTGCAGCCGCCCCCCAATCAGGGCAGGGTCAAGCTGGTGCAACCACTCGCCGTGGGTGTGCAACACGAGCCGACTGCCCGGCACAAAAAAGCGAAAAAGCGGCAGGAATTGAGTGTAGTTGTGTATATGGACCACAGGCGGCTGCAGCCGGCGCAGCTCCCGTGCGACCGCGAGGCCATAGCTGAGGCGGTAGAGCGAGAGCGCATGGTCCGGATGCGCCTTGGCGCGCCGCACGACCCGTTCCAGGGGCAGGAGCCGGTTCTCCAGGGGGGCGAAGACGGGGTGGTATTCCACCCCCTCACGCTCATGAGTCCCCCTCTCCCCTCTCCGGCGCCGGGTGTGGACCACCGGCTGCAAACGTCCGGTGAGCCTGCGGGCGACCTCCCGCGTCCAGATGGCGATGGAGTTACTGCAGCGCTCATCTCGACCCGCGCCTGAACAGATGAAGGCAACCCTCATTCGGTTTCCCCTTCGGCATCCATGCAGACGGCTGAACCCATCAGCCGCTGCCGGAGTGTCCCAGATAGTCGTATCGGTGGAAAAACTCTCTCGACCGCATCATGCAGCCGAGCCAGGCTCCCCCGTGCACCTCCCCGAGGGTCTGCCGTCCGGGCTGGTCCTCCATGCTGCGGGTTTGGGTTCGGTAGCAGGCAAGTGCCGTGCGCTTGTCTCCCAGGGTCATTGTGACGTCCTGCGAGCAATTGAAGTCGGAATACATCCGCAGGTTGGCCAGCAACGTCCGCCCGGCCTGTCTCAAGGGGCTGCGGTGGTTCGCTGTCAGAAAAGGGACAAAAGGCCAACGCGCCCAAAACCAGACCGGGTATTCGTAGACGGTGAGGCTCTCGCCGCGCTCGCGCACCGCCTGGAGTGCCGCCGCATGCGCCGCCCGGTGGTCGGCAGGCGGCTCATGGCGGTAAGGGATGAAGATCTGCCGGGGGGCGTGTTCCTGCAGGAGGGCGGCAATCTGCGATGCGGCGGCCGGGATGTGGGTCTGCAATTCGCCATCGGGCAGGCCCAATAGGGTGGCTGCGTGCTGCTCCACCCCCAGCGCACCGGTCGCCTCGCGGAACTCTTGCCGGCGAATGGCGGCAAGGTGCGAAGCGGGCATGTGGCGGTGGGACTTGCCGCCATCGCTCAGAACCACAACCCTCACCGCGGCCCCTGCGGCGATCTTCTTGGCAATGGTCCCACCGCACCCCAAGGTTTCATCATCGGGGTGGGGGGCCACAACGACCGCCGATCCTTGCAGATCCACGGGCACTGTGGCTCGGGAAAGCAATCCGCGCCTATACCGTGCGAGCATACGGGTCATGTTTCCCCCTGCGGGGGAAATTGGCTCCTCCCTGGAGCGCCCCCCTGTCCGTTGTGAGCCCTTTAGCCCCCTTTCATCGCACCGGACTGACGTTCCGCACTCCGGACTTCTCCCCGCGCGGCCGAGAGGCGGGCAGCCCCTCGGTCCGCAGGCATCTCCCTGATATTGCAGATACCTACCGGGGCGCCGGAAAGGCCCCCCGGTCCAGGTCCTCCACCAGCGCCTTGCTCACCTCGCCGAACGACAGGATGCGCACTCCGCCGTGATCCTTGAGGAACGCTTCGGCGTCTTCACGGAGCTCATGGGGAATGAGCTCATGCCCCATGGGACCGAGTACATCGGAACCCACCACATACCAGGCGCTGTGCGCATCAACTCTGTCGAGAGTGTAATAGTCGGTCACCGCGACCTGTGCAATGTCCTGCACGTGATGACCGGGCGCATAGCGCGGCGGTTCGAAATAAAACTTGAACATATCCTTCGCCCCGTCGAAGTGGTGGGCGTGACCATCCTTGTAGACGATGGTGGCGACCCATTCCGGGTAGCGGGCCACGAACATGCCGCAAACCGGGCAGGTGTCCCGAGGAGCGGGATCCGGGACTTGCAGCCTTTCGGCAGCCGCCGGAAGCGCAAGTGCCGCCAACAGGGCGGCCAGCAAGAGACGTTTGAACACGGGTGCCCCCTTTCAGAGTGAGGCCGGCGCCCTGATGGGGCGCCGGACGTTTTTTCTCAGCGGCTCTCCATCCGTTTGCGACGCTCGGCGCGGCGTTTGCGGATCATCACTGTGTCTTTCGCCATGTCGAGATAGGTCGCCGTCAGCGCCCCATCGAAGTCGGCCAGCTCCCCCCCCTCAGCGGCCTTTGCCGCTTCTGCCGCGCCCCGGGAGGCAAAGGCGATCTTGCTGCGGGCGCTCATGGTGCCCTTCAACTTGCTGCCCACCAGGTAGGTGACAGCATCGACGTCCACCAGCGGTTTCACCGCCGCCTCGACGGCAAAATCGGGCGCATAGATGGCCTTGGGGGAGCGGTCGATGTTGAGGGCGAGGCTGATCGCCGCGCAGCGGAGGGAGCAGGTGCCGTCTGCCCGATCGTCGCTGTAGTGCACCAGGTGGCGGGTGTGGTGGTACTTGGTCCGATCCATTCCGCAGTAGGGGCACTTGGGGTACTTGGCCAACTCGTTCTCCAGCGGGTTGGGGTCAGGGGGAGTCTGGGGCACAAACTGCAGGGGCGTGCCGGCCACATCGGCCAGACCGGCCGGCTTTCCGGCGGCAGCCAGCGGGGCAAAGCCGGTCACCCCGACAGCGGCCACGGCGGTGAGTAGTTCACGGCGTTTCATTTTCACTCTCCTCGCTCATCGAGCGGTTCAGGTTCATGACGCTCCCCCCTCCTCCTTCAGGATTTCCTCCACCATTCGTTCGAAGGTGTGCGGATCCGACTCCCCGAGGATCTTCGCCCTCAGTGTCCCGTCCGGTCCGATGAAATAGGTCGTGGGCAGGCCCACCACCCCATAGGCGCGAAAGACCTCCCCCTCCGGGTCCAGCAGTACGTCATAACTGATGCCCAATCCCTCCACGAACCGCTGCGCCACACTGCGGCTCTGGGCCACGTTGATGGCGAGGATCGCCAGCCCCTCCCCCTTCCGGCGCTGATAGATCGGTTCGATCGCCCCCATCTCCCCCTTGCAGAAGGGACACCAGTCGGCCCAGAAGCGGAGGGCCACCACCCGCCCGCGCAGGTCCTCGGGAAAGACCATCTGTCGCCCGTCGAGGGACTCCAGCGCGAAGGGGGGCGCGGGTTGCCCACTCTTCAGCGGCGTCGGTGCCTTATCGCATCCTGCCAACAGAACCAGGGCCAAGCCGCACCAGGCGGCAAATCGCATCAGTTGCATTCGTTCACTCCAACAGCATCAGATTGGAGGTGGCCACGATGATCCCCACGATCAGCACCACCCCCGCGTTCAGTACCGCGGCGGCCGTGGAGAGCCGGCGCGACAGTCGGGCGATCACCCCCGAGACACTGGGCACAGCGGCAAAGGGGCGCACCGCAGCCACGCCCAGGGCCATTACCGTGGCGGAGAACAGGGGCAGATAGAGCAGGTACCCCACGTAACCGTACTCGGGCTTCAGCAGGCAAAAGGGGCAATGGTGGTGGGGGTGTTCGTAGACATAGGGGGAGACGAAGGCGATCACCGCCACCAGGGTCACCACGAACCAGATCGCCCCCAGGCCCCCCAGCAGCAGGCCATGCCTGCCGTCGGCGCGCCGATTGAACAGCGCCGCGGCGATGACCGCCACACCGCTGAGAGCGAACAGCCCCATGGCCAGGCGCGGCTCGATGGCGGCGAGATCCGCGGTGACCGCCTCGGCCTCGGCACTGAACAGGCTTCCGCAGCAGGAGGTGATGACGTCGGGGTTCAGGCCCAGGAAGTAGCGCCACTCCAGGTACAGTTGCAGCAATGCCAGCGGCGCCAGCCCCAGCAGCAGGGCGTACTTGGCCCGGGTGAGCGGATAGTCGTAGCCGCGACTGTCCACATGGTTCATCACCAGCCAGACTGCGGCCAGAAAGAAGAGGGCAATTCTCACCTGCAGTGCCGGAAAGCCGTAGGCGTTGACGTTGAGGGTGCCCACCGCGCACATGGCCCCCACGAACAGCTCCGCCATGCGATCGGCGTTGTAGACGAACAGAAGCAGCGATACGGCCTGCACCGCCAGCGCCAGCCCCACCGCTGTGGACACCAGGTAGGTGCGCCGCTCCAGCCGAAGTTGCCCCTCACCGCCGCTCCGCAGGTCCCAGCGGCGCAGCAGATGGGCGCCGAACAGGGCCGCGGCGGCAATGATGACGCTGGTGAGCGTAGAGGCGAACAGCAGCGCCAGGATCGCCGGGCGCAGCATCAGGCGGACTCCGCCAGTCGGCCGTCCCGCAACCGGACCAGGCGGTCCACGATGGGGGCCTCACAGACCAGCGGGTCGTGGCTGCTGATCATCAGGGTCTTGCCTTGGGCCCTCAGCTCCTCGGCGATGGTGAGGAAGCCCTTCGCCAGGGCGGTATCCAGGTGGGCGGTCGGCTCATCGGCGATCACTACGGCCGGGTCGTTGATCAAGGCGCGGGCGATCGCCACCCGCTGCGACTCCCCGCCCGAGAGCCACTCCACCTTGGCATGGGCCTTGTGGGCCAGCTCAAAGCGCTCCAACAGCTCCAATGCGCGGCGCCTGAGCGTGCCGTAGCGAGGGGCTGCGGGATAGCCCGGCAGCATCACGTTCTCCAGCACCGAGATCCCGCGCAGCAGGTGGTACTGCTGAAAGACGAAACCGAAGGTACCCCGTCGGATCTCGGTAAGAAAGCGCTCCGGGAACCCCGACACATCCTTGCCGTCCAGGCGCACCCGCCCCGAGGTGGGGCGGGCCAGGCACCCAATGAGGGTGAGCAGGGTGGTCTTGCCCGAGCCGCTGGGCCCCTGGAAGACCGTCAGCCGGTTGCCCTCCAGCGTCAGCGAGACACCGTTCACCGCCCAGTGCTCGTTGGGCCGGTGGTGGTTGAACGCCTTCTTCACGTCGATGAGTTCGATCACGGTGTCACCGCATCACGGCATCGGGGTCGGCCACCGCCGCCTGCCAAAGTGGAATCAGGATGGCCGCCGTGTAGGGGACCACCGTGATGAGAAACAGGGTCGCGAGCTGGAACAGATCCACCTGGGGCGCCAGTGTGAACTGGGGGTAGAGCACGGCCCACCCCTTGAGCAGTGGGGTCAACGCCCCGGCGGAGAAGGTGAACACGTGCAGGTAGGCAAGCAGATAGCCGAGCAGAAAGGCACAGAGGGAGACCAGAGCCCCCTCCCACAGCTTCAATGCGATCACGTCCGAGGTCTCCCACCCCACCGCCTTGAGCACCCCGATTTCGCGCCGCTCCTCGGCACTGAGCCCGGCGGCCCGATCCCAGGCGAAGATGCCGAAGGCAAACACCGCGCCCAGTAGGGCCGTGAGTACCAGCCCCTCGCGCCAGTCGAAGAGGGAGGCGTAGGTGCGCAGGATCTCCTCGCGCAGGATGGGACGGCTGTCCGGGAGGGCGAGGGCGATCTTCTCCGCCACTTTGCGCACCTCCCTGGGGTTGGCCACCTCCAGCACCAGGTCGGTGTAATGGCCCGCGGGGAAGTGGAAGAAGCGGCGGAAGTCCACCTCCGAGACCAGCATCAGATCGGCGCTCACCAGCTCGCTCTCCGCGCTCAGGATCGCGTCGATGCGAAAGGGAAAGACCTCGCCCACGGACGAGCGCAACGCCAGCACATCCCCCACCGAGGCACCCCGGGCGCGGGCGATCCCCTCCCCCACGACCACACTGCCCTCGGCAATGTGGCGCTCCGGCGGGACCATGAGGGTGTAATTGGCCGCAACGGTGGGGTCGTAATAGTAGCCCCACAGCCTGCCCGCCTTCTTCCGCACCCCGCGCACCCGCCCGATGCGCTCCAGATACTGCTCGGGGACGAGATCGTGGCGCCCGGCCACCATGCGCTGGATCACCACCTCGGGGGTCCCTGCAAGCAGCTGCCGGGCCTCCCCCTTCAGGGCCTCGGTGAAAAGCATCACCGATGCGAGTGCTGCGACCACCAGGGTGTACACCACAAGCAGCAGGAGGTGGCGGCCCTTGCGGCGCCAGAGCGAGCTGAGGGCGAAGTCGATCAGGTAACGCTGTCTGCCCCAGAACATCAGTGGGGCCCCCGCAGGGTGGCCGGGACGCCGACCAGCGCGCCTGAGGGGAAGTGCTCCAGCGCCATGGGGTGGTCCTGAAAGGGGGCATGCCAATCGGCCTGGGAGAGGTGACGCGTGTAGCGGGCCTCGGTGAACAGGCAGAGATCGGTGAGGCCCAACTCACGAGTAAGGCGAGCGCCGGCCTCGAGCGCGGCCGCGCGTTCGCTGTCCCCGCGAACGGCGTCAAGCCCGGTCCACAGGAAACCGGCACCGAGTCCGATCAGCACGGCGAAGGCGAGAGTGGATTTGCGCATACCCCGGCAGCTACACAAAGAAGGAGTTCCTGCTCCTGGGCCTCGCCTGTGACTCCCTGGCGCGGCTTGGACCCTACCGCGCCGGAACCCGTTGCGTCAACCGGGCGAAGGGGCGGTTCTGGGTAAACGCATACCTACCCAAGAGCGAGGCAGGTCCTTGAAAGCAGATCGTCGGCCGCAGGGAGGGTGCAAGGACGCACCGGGTCCGCACCCTTTGCAGGGCTCAACGGGGTGCGTGCCTGATGACCAGATAGACGATGAACAGAAACACGCCAAGAAGGATTGCCCAGGTCAGCGACACCACGAAGCGGCTGACCCCTTCAAGGAAGCGCTCCGCGAGGTTTTGGCACCGCCTGCCGATCCCTTTGAAGAGGTCCCGCCCGCTCACAACAGCCCCGCTTTCCAGACGCGCTCGCCCCCCACCCGGCTCCCGTGGGCAAGCAACGCCCTCAGCGTACCGTCCTCCACCTGGGAGGAGTAGCATGCCGCCGCAAGGCGCTTGCCGGCCTCAACGCTCTCCCGGGCCCAGCAATGGGGCTCCAGCCGCATTCCGAAGGCCTTCTCGAGCTCGCCGACCCGCGCTTCGATGCCCTCCCCTTCGATGAATGCCGCATACGGCAGGTCTTCGTAAAAAAGCCCCAGGAACCTGCCACTGCCGAGCAGTCGGCAGGCGGCTGCGCATACCGTTCGGTGGTCCAGGTGCCCCCCCAGGGCGAGGGGCGCTGCGATGAGGGTGCCCGGCGACAAAAATGCGCGCAGCGCCTCCTGCACTCCAGCCACCTCCTCTTCCCGCAGGGGTGCGTCGAAGACCTCTTCCGGCGCGATGCCCCGCCTTAGCGGCGCGTCGGTCAGGTCCAGCCAGAGAACGGTCTCAACGCGGCAGGCGGTGAAGAAACACCGATCCTCCCCCTTGCGCCTCGGGGTGATGAGGCGCGAGTCTCCGAATGGCTCGGCCGGCGTGTAGGCACTGGTGGAGAAAATCGTCAGGGGCATGCACCCTGCCAACCGCCCCTCGACCAGTGCCCCGCCCAGGGAAAATGCCAAATCATCGGAATGGGGTGACAGGGCGAGTACGCGGCTAACCGACACCGCGTCCAGTCCGTCCCCAGACCTTGATGTCGGTTCCGTACTTCACCTCCAGGATCCCTTCCATCGGTTCGATGCGGGGCGGCAGGGCGGCCTGCTGGATCACCTCGAACCCCTGCGCCCGCATGAAGGGGTCGAGCCGCTCCCGGTGATAGGGCAGCGAATGACTCAGGACGACATATTTCGCCCGCCGAATCATGCGATAGGGCATACGCTTGAAATAGTAAATGGCGCTGGAGAGAAACACCACGTCGCAATCAAGGTCGCCGGCGCATTCGGCATCACCTCGGTGGAGCTCGGCACAACGACCGACGCGCTGCGTGAGGGAATCGAAGAAAAAGCGATCCGGCTCCACGGCAACGATTCTGCGCCCGGGAAAGCGCTCACAGAGTCGATGGGTGAATGCCCCTTCACAGGCTGCCACTTCCACCAGCGATGCCCACGGGAATCTCTCCAGGACGGACAATTCCGCCTCGTGCCGGGCTTGCTCGTAATCGGAGTCACCCAGATCCCAGGGATCGTGGTAGTCGAAATCGTCCACGTGCCAATCCACGTAGCCTCGATAGTAACGGTACAGGCCGGCACCGCTCTGTCGCTGGTACAGATCCACATTGCGCAGATCTCGCGCAGCGATGTAACCCTCGACCAGGAGGTCGGGATAGTGCCGCTCCAACAGCCTTAGCCGCCGTGCAAACCCCTGTTCGGTGGCCGTGATCTGCTCGTCCACCCTGCCGCCCGCGGCCCGGGTCCAGACCTCGGCGGCAGAGTGGCCCACCGCCGCGGCAAGGCGCGCGGCCAGCGGCCTGCTGGCCTGGACGCTATGGGTGTAGACCCGATCGTATCCCTCCAGCCCACCGAGGGCCTCCATCAGAGCCGAGAGGTCTACGGCATCGTCCAGGCAGGCGAAGGGAAGCAGGCGCGCGGCCCTGGCCCCCAGTGCGCGGCAGGCGGCGGTGAACACAGCCTCCCCCTCGGCATGGACGGGGAGCAACGGATGGGAAAACGCAGCGCAGACATCGAAGCTTCCCCGGGGAAGCGACACGAGCAAGTTGCCAAAGGTCCCCAGTTCGTCTCCCGGGGTGCAGCACACGACCAGGGTCTTCATGGCATCGACTTCCCGCGGTGAACGGCCTGCACCGCCCGCCGCAGCGGATAGGCGAACAGTGCCGCCGTTCCCCCCATCAACTCAGCGGTGATGAGATCGAAGGGAAAGGTACGGGCGGCAAAGAGGCGTTGCATCTGAAACAGATAGAACCAGTGCCCAATCTCCCTGATGGCCCTGAAGCGGTAGCGCGGCTCCTCGATGGCCACCTTCACCAGAAAGCCCACGTACCCCCATCCCCACCAGTAGAGCCTCTTCCGCAGAACCCGGTAGCCGCGCACGTGGCGGTGGCGAACCACCGCAGCCGGCTCGTACAACAGTTCGAAGCCGGCATGCAGCACGCGATAGAAGATGTCCAGGTCTTCGGCAGTAGGCAGGACGTCGTCGAACCCGTTCAGCAGTTCGAGCACATTGCGCCGGAATGCCATATTGCCGCCGGTGCCGAACATCCATGCCTGGAGGGGATACGAAGGGAGGCGATGCGCATCGGAGCTTTCCGTGAAAAGGCGCCGCTCGAATCCTCTGCTGAAGCCGCCGCGCCGCTCCATCAACTCCTGGGAGGGGGTCTGCAGTTCGGAGGGCAGTACGGGCCCTGTGCAGCAACCAAGGCGGGGGTGAGTCGCAAACTCCTCCGCCAACGAGGCGAGCCACCTTGGATGCGGCTCACAGTCGTCGTCGGTAAAGGCGATGACTTCGCCGCGGGCCTCGCGCACTGCCCGATTGCGGGCGAAGCGCACGCCGGGCCGGGCCTCCAGCACGTAACGCGCGCCATACTCGCGCGCCACGGTGGCGGTCTCCTCCTCGTCACCATTATCGATCACGATGATTTCTGCACGGGAATACGACTGCTGCCGCAGCGCCTGAAGGCATCGACGCAGCGCCTGGGGACGATTACGGGTACAGACCACCGCCGAGACCGTCGGCAGGGAGCCGCTATGAAGAGATGAAGGACGTGGCAGAGGCGGTGTCCTCGCCAGCGCGCGAAGCCACGCCTGGAGCGTGGCGGGCGACTCGCCCGCGGCCACGGACAAGGTTCCAACCGGAACGTCTTCGCACCATGCAACCACAAACAACCCGCACTCCGGCTCGGTCTCGAGCGCCTGTGGGATGGCGTTCACATCGATGTCCACGATCCGGCTCGGCACGATTGTCATGCTCGCGTTCGAGTCAGCTCCAAGTGGCACTCTGCCATGAACCATAGCCCTTCCGCAGCCGCTCGCCAGCGGGGCGCACCCTTGGACGGTGAACGCATACTAACGTCACGGCCGTGCTGTGAGCGACGTAAGTCCTTGAAAGCAGGTGCGCTGTGAATACGACCGACATGGATGTGAGGGAGTGAAGATTATGACAGGAGCAATCATCTTCCATCCTTGTACGCTCGACGGCCGCGGCCGCTTCGGGCATCCCTGCCCTTCCGCGGCACAAGTGCGTCCTTGCACCCATCCATGCGGCCGACGACCGGTTTTCAAGGACTTAGGTCGCCCTTGGGTAAGTATGCGTTCACCCTGCACCCATGCAGAAAAGAGATTCGCCGCGCACTAATATGTTTTCAAGGGTCAAGGGACGGCGGCAAGGAATGCCGGTTCGGAGATCACGGAAGCCCCTCATGGACATTTACGAATTGCTTGCGAGAGACCATCAGAGAGCCATCGACCTGTTCGCACACGTGCTTGACACCCGGCGCGAACAGCTGCGGTTACGGGAGCGCACATTCGATGCGTTGAAGCGTGAGCTGAAGATTCACGCGGCCATGGAGGAGCAGGCGTTTTACTCCATTCTCAGGGAGTTCGATGAGACGCGTGAGTTGATTCTGGAAGCGGACGAGCGTCACCGGATTGTCGACCGTCTCCTGGAGGAGCTGACCACCATGGACAAAAGCACGGAGCAGTGGTGGGCCAAGCTCAGGATACTGCGCGACAACGTCGCCTATCACGTGGAGGAGGAAGAGAGCGAACTGTTCGAAAAAGCGCGGGAGGTATTGACCTTGGGCGATGCCAAACAGCTTGGCGAGCACGCGAGGGAGATACAAAGGCAACTGCACTGATCTGACGCTTGCCCGCCCTGGCCCCATTTCACGCGTCTTGTCCCCGGGCACATAGTGTCGCGAACGAAATATCCATTTCTCGAAGAGAAGCCTTTTCGCTTAACACAAAAAACCCGCCATTTCAAGGAATGCGCGCGCATGCCTAACAAAAAAGTTGACCCAAGCGGCTCGTTCCTCTATCTATACGTTAGGCGCGAGAAGCGGGTCCGGGGACCGATGCCTTTGGCCGATTCATTCATGGGTCAACAGGCCTGAGCCAAGCCTGAATCGATAAGCAGGGGAAGGTAGGGAAGGAAGCCTGAAGTGGCGGAGGGGGCGGGATTCGAACCCGCGTGGGGCGCAATGCCCCCAACCGATTTCGAGTCGGTGCCGGTGTGACCGCTTCGGTACCCCTCCCGGCGGAAACCAATAGGATACTCACAAGCTGACTGCGCAACAACCGGTAAGTTCATTCTTTCGTTCTTAGCTACACAGAGTCATCGTTCTTATGCTGTTGAAGCGCATCGCCCACGTGGCGGGGGTACTGCTGCTGCTCCCGCTCGTTGTCACCTGCAACCGGCCGCAAAGCCTCCTGGAAGAGGTGCAACGGCAGGGCGAGTTGCGCATGCTCACCCGCAACGCGGCAACCACGTACTACGAGGGGCCGAACGGTTTGACGGGGCTGGAATATGAACTGGCGAAGGGATTTGCCGATGAACTCGGCGTTCGCCTCAAGGTCCTGACCGCGTCCAACGTCTCCGAGGTGCTGGAGCGGCTTGCCCTCGGCGAAGCCCACTTTGCCGCCGCCGGACTGACGGTCACCGAGCCGCGCCAGATCTGGGCTCGCTTCACCCCGCCTTACCACACCATCACCGAACAGCTTGTGTACCGCCTGGGAAATCCGCGCCCCAACGACCTGGGGGACCTTCAAGGGCTCCTCGAGGTCGTAGCCCAAAGCAGTCACCTGGACCGGCTGCACAACCTGAAGCAGCAGTACCCCAGTCTGAACTGGATTGAGAACACACAACTTGAAAGTGAGGAATTACTTACCCTCGTCTCGGAGCGGCTGATCGACTACACCGTGGCTGACTCCAGTGAGGTAGCGCTGAACCGCCGTTACTACCCGGAACTTCGCGTGGCGTTCGACATCTCGGAGCCGCAATCGCTGGCCTGGGCCTTTCCCAAGTTTCAGGATCCGAGCCTCTACAACGCCGCCACTGCTTACTTCGACAAGATCAAGGCAAGCGGCCGGCTGGCACAGCTTCTCGAGCAGACCTATGGCCACGTCCAGGAATTCGACTATGTAGGCACGCGCATGTACATGCGCCACGTGCAACAGCGCCTTCCGAAGTATCGCGAGCTCTTCGAGGAGCACGCAGCCAAAAACGGGCTCGACTGGCGCTTGCTGGCGGCTGTGGCCTATCAGGAGTCCCACTGGAACCCCAAGGCCGTCTCTCCCACCGGGGTTCGCGGCATGATGATGCTCACCCAGGCCACGGCGCGCCAGTTGGGTATTGAGAAGCGAACCGATCCGACACAAAGCGTGGCGGGCGGGGCCCTTTATATCCGCCAGCTCCTGTCGCGGGTGCCCGAACGCATCGAGCTGCCCGATCGACTATGGCTGGCCCTTGCCGCCTACAATGTCGGCTTCGGTCACCTGGAGGACGCCCGGATCATCACCCAGAAGCGGGGCGGCAACCCAGACCGCTGGGGCGACGTGAAGGAGAACCTGCCGCTGCTGCGCAAGAAGGCGTGGTACAAGTCGACCAAGCACGGCTACGCCCGGGGCAATGAAGCGCTGACGTACGTGGAGAACATCCGCAGTTATTACGACATCCTGGTCTGGCTCACCGACCAGGAGCGCACCGCCCCACCACAGGCGCCTGGCATGCTGACTGTCGCCACCCCTGCACTGTAGGCCGTTGCGGATCGCCCTAGAGCACCGAACAGGTAAACGGAAAGATCGCCAATCGCAGCCAAGTTGTGCCGCAGGTG
Source organism: Gammaproteobacteria bacterium (assembly GCA_041690535.1). Classification (GTDB taxonomy): domain Bacteria; phylum Pseudomonadota; class Gammaproteobacteria; order Thiohalomonadales; family Thiohalomonadaceae; genus JAWLHA01. The sequence goes on from JAWLHA010000019.1 coordinate 37,950, forward strand.
GCGGGGGCAGCGAACCGAAGTAGGGTGGATAAGCGCAGCGCATCCACCCATTCGACGCCGCACGGTGGATGCGCTGCGCTTATCCACCCTACATGTTGGGCGCGGCGGATTTATCTGTTCGGTGCTCTAGCTAGCCTCCGCCCCCAATGGCCTGCAGCGGGTGCGGAATGGCCATTCAGCGGCGACGCCGGAAAAACGCCCTCAACATGCTGGCCGACTCCTCCTCCAGCACCCCACCGATTACCTCGGCGCGGTGATTCAGCTGCTCGGTCTGCAGGAGGTTGAAGATGCTGCCGGCCGCCCCGGTCCGGGGATCCGGCGCGCCAAAAACGACGCGGGCCACGCGGGCGTGGACGATGGCCCCGGCGCACATGGCACAGGGCTCGAGGGTGACGTAGAGGGTCGTCCCCACCAGGCGGTAGTTGCCAACCGAAGCGGCCGCAGCACGAATGGCTCGGATCTCCGCGTGGGCGGTGGGATCGTGGGCGGCGATGGGCCTATTCCACCCTTCCCCCAGGATCTGCCCTTCCCTGACCACCAACGCCCCCACCGGCACCTCCCCCTCCTCCTCCGCTCGACGAGCGAGTTCAAGGGCTCGCTGCATGTAGATGGTGTCGGATTCTGTCATTGCGCTGGTGGTTGGTCGTTTGTCGTTGGTCGTCCAGCGACCCCTAACTGAACCTCACTCCCACTCAATCGTGCCGGGCGGCTTGCCGGTAATGTCGTAAACCACCCGGGAGATCCCGTCGATCTCATTGACGATGCGGCGGGAGACGTGATCGAGGAACTCATAAGGCAGGTGTGCCCAGCGGGCGGTCATGAAGTCCACGGTTTCAACAGCCCGCAGGGCCACCACATATTCGTAGCGGCGCCCGTCCCCGGTCACCCCCACCGACTTGACCGGGAGGAACACCGCAAAAGCCTGGGAGGTCTTGTCGTAGAGGTCGTGCTTACGCAGCTCTTCGATGAAGATGTGGTCGGCCAGACGCAGGATATCGGCGTATTCCTTCTTCACCGCGCCAAGGATGCGCACCCCAAGCCCCGGCCCGGGGAAGGGGTGGCGGTACACCATCTCGTAGGGCAGCCCCAGCTCCACGCCGATCTTGCGCACCTCGTCCTTGAACAGCTCCCGAAGCGGCTCCAACAGCGCGAGATTCATGTGCTCGGGCAGGCCCCCGACGTTGTGGTGGGACTTGATCACATGGGCCTTGCCGGTCTTGGAGCCGGCCGACTCGATGACGTCCGGGTAGATGGTACCCTGGGCCAGCCACTTGGCATTCTTGAGCTTCGCGGCCTCCTCCTCGAAGACCTCAACGAAGAGGTTGCCGATGATCTTGCGCTTCTTCTCAGGGTCGTTCTGCCCCTCCAGGGCCTTGAGGAAACGCGTCTCCGCGTCGACCCGGATCACCCGCACCCCCATGTGGCGGGCGAAAGTGGCCATGACCTGGTCGCCCTCCTGGTAACGCAGGAGCCCGTTGTCCACAAACACACAGGTGAGCTGGTCACCGATGGCCTTGTGCAGCAGGGCGGCGACGACAGAGGAGTCCACGCCCCCCGAGAGGCCCAGCAGCACCTCATCGCTGCCCACCTGTTCGCGGATGCGCTGCACGTTCTCCTCGATGATGTTGCCGGGGGTCCAGAGGGCCGCACAACCGCAGATCTCGTGAACGAAGCGGTTGATAATGCGCCCCCCCTGCTTGGTGTGGGTCACCTCCGGGTGGAACTGCACCCCGTAGAAGCGCCGCTCCTCATCCGCCATGCCCGCCACCGGGGCGCTTTCGGTGCTGGCCATGAGCTTGAAGCCGGCCGGCATCGCAGCCACCCGATCCCCATGGCTCATCCAGACATCCAGCAGTCCGTAACCTTCAGGACTGGTGTGGTCCTCGATATCCCGCAGCAGGGCGGTGTGGCCACGGGCCCGCACCTGGGCGTATCCGTATTCGTGGTGATCCGCCGACTCCACCTCGCCCCCGAGTTGCACGGCCATGGTCTGCATCCCGTAGCAGATCCCGAGCACCGGCACGCCCAACTCGAACACCACCTCGGGCGCCCGGGGTGTCTCGGCCGCAGTGACGGTTTCGGGCCCCCCCGAAAGGATGATCCCGTTGGGGGCGAAGGCGCGGATATACTCCTCGCCCATGTCGAAGGGATGGAGCTCGCAGTAGACCCCCGCCTCGCGCACACGACGGGCGATGAGCTGGGTGTATTGTGAACCAAAGTCCAGGATCAGGATGCGATCGGAGTGGATGTCCAGCGACATTGATGTCTCTCTCGGAGGTGGGGCAGTCAAAAAATAAGCCCCACATGATCGGCGAAATCCCGCGCAGGTGCAACCGGCCCGCGCGCAGGGTAAACGCATGCTTACCCGAGGGCGATGTAAGCCCTTGAAAGCAGGTCGTCGGCCGCATGGGTGAGTATGCGTTCACCCTGCGACCGCGTGGGGCGGCGCTGAAGCCCAACCCATTTTTCTGCTATCCTCGCTGCCCTTTTGAAAACGCAAAAACCGCAACATTCCGGTGGTTTTTGCATCTGTTCAGTGCATTTTCGAGGTCAGTCATGAAGCGAGTCGGAGCTCACGTCAGCACCAAGGGCGGCGTGGAAAACGCCCCCATCAACGCACACAACATCGGCGCCAAGGCCTTCGCGCTGTTCACCAAGAACCAGCGCCAGTGGAAGGGCAAACCGCTCACCGAAGAGAGCATCACCGCCTTCAAGGCGAATCTCGCCGAGATCGGGATCGCTCCAGAGCACGTGCTGCCGCACGACAGCTACCTCATCAACCTGGGCCATCCCGAAAAGGAGGCCCGGCAGAAGTCCCGCGATGCCTTTCTGGACGAGATGCAGCGTTGTGAGCAGTTGGGACTCCAATTGCTCAATTTCCATCCCGGCAGCCATCTGAACCAGATCGATGAAGAGCAGTGCCTGGACCTCATTGCCGAATCCGTCAACTGGGCGCTGGAGCAGACCCGGGGGGTGGTAGCGGTGATCGAGAACACCGCCGGCCAGGGGAGCAACCTCGGCTATCGGTTCGAACACCTTGCCAGGATCATTGAACAGGTGGAAGACAAGTCGCGGGTGGGCGTCTGCCTGGACACCTGCCACACCTTCACTGCCGGCTACGACCTGCGCACTCCCGAGGCCTGCGAGGCCACCTTTGCGGAATTCGAAAACGTGGTCGGCTTCCGTTACCTGCGGGGCATGCATCTCAACGACGCCAAGCCGGAGCTCGGTTCACGGGTGGATCGGCATGAGAGCATCGGCAAGGGCAAAGTGGGGCTGGCGGCATTCCGCTACATCATGAACGACCCGCGCTTCGAGGAGATCCCCATGGTGCTGGAGACCGTGGACGAGACCATCTGGCCCGAGGAGATCGAACTCCTCTATGGATTGGTCGCATAACCGGCGCCAGGTGGCGAGAACTGCACGCTCGCACAGCCGGAGCACCGCAGATGAGCGAATGCCCAGCCCAAGCGGCTGAATTGTCCAGAGAAGGCGAAGCGCGTCGACCGGATCGGCACCGTCAACGGTGGATGCGATGCGCAAGTACCCCGAGAAGGCCCGGGAGATCGTTGGCTGGTGCAGCCCGAAGTGGTCCCGGCTTGCGCTTATCCACCCTGCCTACCTGGCCCGCTCTGCAGTCGGCGTAGCTTCCCGGTTTCCGCTTCGCTCCATCCGGGCTACAAACCGGCAAGCACCGGAGAGTGATGGCCCGCGCTGCGGGCCATCACCCTCACATCTCCTCAAACGCGGTAGTTGGGCGCTTCCTTGGTGATCTGGACGTCATGGACATGGCTTTCGGCCATGCCGGCGCCGGTGACGCGCACGAACTGCGGCCGGGTCCGCATCTCGTCCAGAGTGCGGCAGCCGGTGTAGCCCATGCTGGAGCGCAGACCGCCCATGAGCTGATGGACCACGGGCTGCAGCGGTCCCTTGTAGGGTACGCGCCCTTCGATGCCTTCCGGCACCAGCTTGTCAGCCTCGCTGCCCTCCTGGAAGTAGCGGTCGGAGGAGCCTTGGGAACCACCCATGGCGCCAAGGGAGCCCATGCCGCGGTAGGATTTGTACGAGCGGCCCTGGAACAGCTCGACCTCCCCGGGGGCCTCTTCGGTGCCGGCGAACATGCTGCCGATCATGATGGCATAGGCGCCGGCCACGACGGCCTTGGCAAGGTCGCCCGAGTAGCGGATCCCGCCGTCGGCAATGAGCGGCACCCCGGTCCCTTCCAGCGCCGTCGCCACGTTGTCGATAGCGGTGATCTGGGGCACGCCCACGCCGGCCACGATACGGGTGGTGCAGATCGAGCCCGGGCCAATGCCCACCTTGACCGCATCGGCACCGGCCTTCACCAAGGCCAGGGCAGCCTCCCCGGTGGCGATGTTGCCGCCGATCACCTGCACCTCGGGGAAGTGGCGCTTCACCCAGGCGACCCGATCAAGCACGCCCTGGGAGTGGCCGTGGGCGGTGTCCACCACGATCACGTCCACGCCGGCGGCCACCAACGCCGCCACGCGCTCTTCGGTGCCCGCGCCCACCCCGACGGCGGCACCCACGCGCAGCCGCCCCTGGTCGTCCTTGCAGGCGTTGGGCTTGTCGCTCGCCTTCTGAATGTCCTTCACCGTGACCAGGCCGCGCAGCTCGAACTCGTCATCGACCACCAAGACCTTTTCGATGCGGTATTCGTGCAGCAGGCGCTGGATCTCCTCGCGGCTGGTCCCCTCCCTGACCGTGACCAGCTTCTCCTGGGGGGTCATGATACTGGAGACCGGCGCGCTGTACCGGCTCTCGAAGCGGAGGTCGCGGTTGGTGACGATGCCGACCAGCTTGGAGCCTTGCACGACCGGGACCCCGGAGATGTTATGGGCGCGGGTCAGGGCCAGGACATCCTGGATGCTGGTCTCGGGACCCACGGTGATAGGGTCCTTGATGACCCCGCTTTCATACTTTTTGACCAGTCGGACTTCGGCCGCCTGCTGCTCGACGCTCATGTTCTTGTGAATGATGCCGACCCCGCCCTCCTGCGCCAGGGCGATGGCCAGTCGGCTCTCGGTAACGGTGTCCATGGCCGCAGATACCAGCGGGATGTTGAGGGTGATCTCCCGCGTCAGCTTCGTCCTGAGATTGACCTCTTTCGGGAGCACGGTCGAGTGGGCAGGGACGAGCAACACATCGTCGAAGGTGAGGGCTTCCTGAAGAATACGCATAGAAGGATTGTCCCGCATTGGCTAGATTCTTAGATTAACCGGCAATTATATTGTTTGACGCCTTCCCGGTAAACTGGATAGCCTTACCTGCCAGGGTAAACGCATACTTACCAGAGAGTGATGTAAGTCCTTGAAAGCAGGTCGACGGCCGCATGGACGCGGCCGTCGAGCGTACACGGATGTATTCACAGCGCACCTGCTTTCAAGGACTTACATCGCTCACAGCACGGCCGTGACGTTAGTATGCGTTTACCCTGCCTTACCTGCCAAGGAAGGTCAGGTATCCGCCTGTCCCACTTGCCGCAACGGCCCCAGTGAAGGCGGGTCGGAGCCAGCGGTTTCGGCCGCGGAATGGACTCTCGGGGGCGACCCGATGGGGAACAGACCATCGCCCGCCACCCCGCAAAACAAAAAGACCCAAAAAGCAAAGGAGGAGTTCTCCATGAAGCGATTCTTGTCCCTTTCCGCGGCGCTCGTGCTCTCGGCCTGCGCCTCCACCAACTCTGCCGCTCCTGAAGCGCCCAACACCTCCGAGTCAGCGGCCAGTGCCATTGCCGCGGCCGAAGCGGCGCAGAAGCAGGCGGACTCGGTCGGCTACGAGTGGCGTGACACCGCTGATATGATCAAGCAGGCCAAAGAGGCCGCTGCCGCCAGCGATTTCGACCGGGCGGTGGCGACGGCGCAGCGGGCAAAGCGCCAGGGCGAGCTTGCCCATGCCCAGTGGCAGCATAGCGCTAGTCACGCCTCCGCCAGCCACTGAACGGAAGCAAGAGGGAGGAAGGGGCCGGCGGTCGCCGGCCCCTTCCGTTACGCAGAGCCCACATTCGACCGGGGGATTCGTTTACAATGACGCCCATGGCCCGAGATCTTCAGGCCGCCCCGGCGGCCCCCGTCAGGACTGTCTTCTCCGTCACACAGCTCAACCGCGAGGTGCGTGAGCTGCTGGAGGGTTCACTCCCGCTCCTGTGGGTGGAGGGGGAGATCTCCAACCTTGCCCGCCCCGCCTCGGGTCACCTCTACTTCTCCCTGAAAGATGAACAGGCCCAGGTGCGTTGCGCCATGTTCCGCACCCGCAACACACTGCTTGCGTTTCGCCCCGAGAACGGCATGCACGTGGTCATCCGGGCGCGGGTCGGACTCTACGAACCCCGGGGCGAATTTCAGATCATTGCCGAGCACATGGAGGAGGCGGGCGACGGGGCGCTGCGCCGGGCCTTCGATGCGCTCAAACAGCGGCTGAATGCCGAGGGGCTGTTCGATGCGGCCCGCAAGCGCGCCCTGCCCGAGCTGCCCCGCCGCATAGGGGTGGTCACGTCCCCTTCGGGAGCCGCCATCCGCGATATCCTCAGCATCCTGCAACGGCGCTTTCCCGCGATCCCTGTCGTGCTCTATCCGGTCCAGGTCCAGGGCCAGGGGGCGGCCGCACAGATCGCCCGAGCCATTCGGCGTGCCGGCACACGGAACGAGTGCGATGTGCTCATCGTTGGGCGCGGGGGCGGGTCATTGGAGGACCTTTGGGCCTTCAACGAAGAGGTGGTCGCCCGCGCCATTCACGAAAGCCCCCTTCCCGTGGTCAGCGCGGTGGGGCACGAGATCGATTTCACCATTGCCGACTTCGTCGCCGACTGCCGGGCCCCGACCCCCTCCGCAGCGGCGGAGCTGTTGAGCCCGGATCGGCAGGAGTGGTTGGCCCGCCTGTCGGCCCTGCAGCTGCGCCTTCGCCGCGCCATCCACCTGCGGTTGCAGGAGCGGCAGAAGACCCTGGAATGGATGGGCAAACGGCTGAAGCACCCGGGCCGCCGGCTTCAGGAGATCACACAGCGGGTGGACGAGTTGGAGCAGCGGCTGGGGCATGCGCAGCGCAACCATTTGCGCCATTGCACCGCCCGGCTGGCCCAGCTGCGGGCCCGGCTGGAGCGTCACACCCCGATGCACCGGCTGGAGCGCCTGGAGACCCATCGTCAGGATCTGGGGCGGCGGCTGCACACCGCCACCGTCCATCGCCTGACCCACCAGCGACAGCGTCTGGCCACGCTGGCACGGGCACTGGATGCGGTGAGCCCTCTGGCCACATTGGGCCGCGGCTATGCCATCGCCCTCCGCTCCGACGGGAGTGTCCTGCGCAGCAGCGGCGAGACCGCCCCCGGCGAGCGGGTGGAGGTGCGGCTCGCCAAAGGACAGCTGCTCTGCCGAATCGAGGAGATCGATGGTGATTCGAACTAGTTTTCTGCTACTGCTCAGCCTTACTCTCTTCAACGTTGCCGCGTCAGCGGCCGAGCCCCCCGTTCGCAGCGAGGCGGTGCCGGGCGGGATCGCCATCATCGACCTCGGACCGGCGAATTCGGCCCCCGTGGCCCACTACCGAGGCTCCCGCGTCATTGTGCTCCCCTCCGGCGAGGGCTGGCAGGCACTGGTGGGGCTTCCGCTGGACATCACGCCGGGCCGCCAGACCCTACGGGTGGCAGGGGCCTCCGGAGCCCAGGAGACCCGCACCTTCGAGGTGAAAGAGAAGGAGTACGAGGCGCAGTACATCACGCTGAAGAACACCCGCCATGTAAACCCCAACCCGGACGACCTGAAGAGAATTTCGGAGGACCAGCGGCGCAGCCGCCAGGCCTTCGCTGCCTGGAGCGATTCGCGGCCCGACCTGCAGTTCCGCCTCCCGGTGGAGGGGCGCCTCAGCGGCACCTTCGGCAAACGACGGTTCTTCAACAATCAACCGCGCAAGCCCCACAGCGGCATCGACATCGCCGCCCCCGCGGGCAGCCCCATCATCGCACCCGCGACGGGTCGGGTGAGCGAGGTGGGCGACTACTTCTTCAACGGCAGAACCGTGTTCATCGACCATGGACAAGGGCTGGTCACCATGTACTGCCATATGGAGCGTATCGACGTCGCGGTGGGTGATCGGGTCGAACGGGGTGACACCATCGGCACCGTGGGGGCAACCGGACGGGTCACAGGCCCCCACCTCCACTGGACCGTCAGCCTCAACAACAGCCGGGTCGATCCTTTCCTTTTCCTCCCTACGGCCACTGTCGCAGCCTTGAATGGCGCAAACTGAAGCGGGACGTCTGCACCGGTTCAGTCGGGCTCCCGCTCCGGCCCGCAGCAGGGCGCCCCGGGACCGGCAAGCACCCCGGGCTGCAGGATCGCTCCGGTGATTGGGTTGGGTCGAAACGTCGTGCAGCCTTTCAGGCCCCTCGCGTAGGCCTTCTCATAGATCCGGGCGAACGCCTCCAGGGGATACCCCTCGGGGATGTTGATGGTCTTGGAGATGGCGTTGTCAACGAACGGCTGTAGTGCGGCCTGCATGTCGAGGTGAGCGTCCGGATCGAGGGCCGTCGCCTGAACGAAGCTCTCCGGCAGCGGGGCATCCCCCCGCAGCGTACGCCACAGGCGGTAGGCGTAGTCCTCCACCTCATGGCGCGTCATGAGCCCATCGCGCTCCAACAGGGCACGGCTGTAGCCGTAATCGAAGACCGGTTCCAGCCCACTGGAGACGTTGTTGGCCAGCAGGCTGATGGTCCCGGTCGGCGCGATGGCCGTAAGGTGGCTGTTGCGGATCCCGTGGGCAGCAATGTCCTGCCGCAACTCCTCCGGCAGGGCTGCAATAAAGCCCCCCGCCAGATACTGCTCTCGCTGGAAAAAGGGGAAAGGCCCCTTCTCCCGCGCCAGCTGAATGGAGGTGCGGTAGGCGGTGTGGCAGATGGTCCGCATCACTTCGGCGGCCATGGCTCGGGCCTCGCCGGTGCCATAATGCAGCCCCAGCATGATCAGCGCATCCCCCAACCCCGTCAGCCCCAACCCGATGCGGCGCGTTCCCTGCGCCTGCCCGGCCTGTGCCGCCAGCGGATAGTGAGAGGCATCGATGACGTTATCCATTAGGCGCACGGCAACCCGGACGGTCTCCCGCAGCCCCTCCCAATCCAGCGCGGCATCGGCGCCAAAGGGGTCGGTCACGAAACGCACCAGATTGATGGAACCCAGATCGCAGGCGCCGTACGGCTGGAGAGGGATTTCCCCGCAGGGGTTGGTGGCGCTGATCCGCTCCCGGTACCAGAGGTTGTTCAGCGCATTGGCCCGGTCCACAAAGAACACGCCCGGTTCGGCATAGTCATAGCTGGCGCGGGTGATGCGTTCCCACAACTCCCTGGCAGGCAGGCGCTTGAACACACGACATGGGACCGGACCGTCACTTCCGGGCCAGTCCCGCTCCACCACCTCCGCCGAACCCCCTTGCCCAAGACGGTCCAGCGGAAACACCAGTGCCCACTCCTCATCCCGCTCCAACGCCTCCATGAAGCCATCGCTCACCTGTACAGAGAGGTTGAAGTGCCGCAGTTCATGTGGGTCCGCCTTGGCCGCAATGAACGTCTCGACGTCGGGATGATCGCAGCGCAGGGTGGCCATCATCGCCCCCCTGCGGGCCCCGGTGGAGAGGACCGTAGCGCACATGCTGTCCCAGATCCGCATAAACGAGACCGGGCCGGAGGCCGTGGTTCCGGCCTTGTGCGCCCGCGTACCCCGCGGCCGCAGTGTGGAGAAGTCGTACCCCACCCCGCCGCCCTGCTGCATGGTGAGGGCCCCCTCCTTCAGGGCATCGAAAATCCCATCCATGGAGTCTTCAATCCGCCCCATGACAAAGCAGTTGAAGAGGGTGACCTGCCGGCCGGTGCCGGCACCCGCGAGAATCCGTCCCCCAGGCAGGAACCGAAACCCCTCCAGGATGGCATAGAAGCGTTCCTCCCAGGCGGCCCAGTCCCCACTCTCCACCCGCGCAAGGGCCCGCGCCACCCGGCGCCAGCTGGCGGTTACGTCCGGCTCGACCGTGCCGTTCTCCTCGTAACGATACTTGGCCCGCCAGATCAGGTAGGAAATTTCGGTTTGGAAGTGACCATCCATCATCTCTTCAGGATAGCCAACCGGGCACTGGCCAAAGCCCCGAACAGATAATCGGGAAAAATCGCCCAGCGCAGCCGGATTGCCCCGCTGAAGGGGCCGGGCAGCGTATCGATGCCGGGCAGATGAGCGTAGCGCCCTCACCATTCACGGCGGCACCCGGAGGGAGGACGCCTGATCCACCCTGCGCACCTGAGTTATCTGTTCGGTGCTCCGGGGCCGCGAGGGCGATCAGTCCCGGCGTTTCTTCTCCCGCTTCTTGACGAACTGGACGAGCCGTTTGCGCCGGGCGATCTGACGCGGGGTGAGGGTGTTCTTGCGGTCCGCAAAGGGGTTGGCACCCGATTTGAATTCGATGCGGATGGGTGTCCCCTCCAAACGCAGGTGCTGCCGAAAGAGGTTTTCCAAATAGCGCTTGTAGCTGTCAGGCACCGCCTCGGTCTGGTTGCCGTGAATGACGATGACCGGCGGATTGCGCCCCCCCTGGTGGGCATAGCGCAGCTTGATTCGCCGCCCTTTCACCAGCGGCGGCTGGTGGGCATGCACGGCACTCTCGAGCAACCCGGTCAGCTCCGGGGTGGCGAGCTTGCGAGTGGCCGACTGGAAGGCGCGGTTGATGGAGCCGAACAGGTCGCCCACCCCGGTGCCGTGAAGTGCAGAGATGAAGTGAATCTTGGCGAACTTCAGAAACGGCAGTTTCAGTTCGATCTCCCGACGCACCTTGTCGCGCTGTTCCGGGTTCAACCCGTCCCATTTGTTAATGGCGATCACCAGAGCGCGCCCGGACTCCACCACGAAACCGAGCAGGTGGGTGTCCTGATCGGTGATCCCCTCCCTTGCATCCAGCACCGCCACGACCACATGGGCCTCACTGATTGCCTGGAGGGTCTTCACGACGCTGAACTTCTCAACGGTCTCCTTGACCTTGCCCCGGCGGCGGACCCCTGCGGTATCGATGAGCACGTAGTCCCGGCCATCCCGCTCCAAGGGCACCTGGATGGTATCGCGCGTGGTCCCGGGCATGTCGAAGACCACCACTCGCTCCTCACCCAGCACCCGGTTGACAAGCGTGGACTTGCCCACGTTGGGCCGCCCGACGATAGCCACCTTGATACTGGAGTCTTCTTCAGGTTCGGGCTCCTCCTCGAACGGATACGGCGCCAGAACTTCGTTGATCAGCGAACGGACCCCCCGGGAGTGCACGGCGGCAATGGAGTGGGTATCCCCCAATCCCAACCGATGGAACTCGCTCGCGGCCACGTCGGGGTCGATCCCATCGGTCTTGTTCACCGCGAGGTGGATCTTTTTCCCCGACTGGCGCAGCTGGTCGGCAATGGCCTCATCCCCGGCTGTAAGGCCAGCCCGCCCATCAACCATGAAGATGACGGCGTCGGCCTCGGCCACCGCCAGCATGGACTGCTGGGCCATTTGACTCTCGACCCCCACCTCATCACCGGTCAATCCGCCGGTATCGATGACGATGTAGGGGCGATCGCCCAGGCGACCGTCGCCGTACTTGCGGTCACGGGTGAGTCCCGGGAAATCGGCAACCAGCGCCTCCCGGCTGCGGGTCAGGGCATTGAACAGGGTGGATTTGCCGACATTGGGTCGGCCAACCAGGGCAATTACCGGTTTCATGAATGTCAGGAGTCCGCCGGCGAGACCTGGAAAGCGCCGAGCACGCCGCGTTGATCGATGATATAGACCCGGTCCTCGGCCACTACCGGAGGAGCAAGCAGTGCGCGCGCCTCGGGATAGCCGGCGTCCGGAAGTTCAGGGGCGACCGGGAAGTGATGCTTCCAATCCTCCACCCGGGAGCGGCCAGTGAGGCGACCGTCGTCCGTGGCAAGCCAGTGCAGATAGCCATCGTAATCGCCGATGACAATATGGCGCCCTTGCAATACAGGCGCGCCCAGTTGCCGTCCGCTCAGGGCGTCCTGCTTCCATAGCGTGCCACCGTTATGTCGCGAGAGAGCCCACACCGCACCGGCGGAATCGCTGACGTACAGCGTCTCCTCATCCAGCGCCATGCCGGTATGGCTCGGAATGTCCCGCGACCACAACAACTGCCCCGAACCGAGCGCGATGGCGTTGAGTCGTCCTTGATAGCTCACCACGTAGACCACACCCCGGGAGATCTCGATCTCCGCATCGATGTCGGTCATCCGTTCCAACTCGGTACGCCCCCGCGGCAACGCTATGGTGGTCTCCCACTGCGGCTGGCCTTTGTCAGCGTCGAGCGCAACGAGCCGCCCGTTGGCGAAGCCCACCAACACACTGCCGCCCACCGCCACCGGCCGGCTCATGCCCCGCAAACTGAGGGTCGGCACCGACTGGTTGTAGCGCCAGAGGGGGGCACCGTCGAGGACCCTCAAGGCGATCACCTGACCGTCCACCGTGCGGGCGATCACCCGATCACCGAGACGAACCGGGGCGGCCAGGACCTCGCTGCTGAGCGGCGCCCGCCACAGCAGGGCACCGTCTTCCTTCTTGAGCGCAAACACTTCGGCATCCGCCCCAAAAAGCAACAGATCGCCCCCGTCCCCCGGCCCGGCGGTAATGATCGTCCCCAGCTTACGCCTCCACAGAGGCTGTCCACTGGCAGTGGAGAGCGCGCTCACCGTCCCGGCATGGCTCGCCGTGAACACCCGGTCGCGGAGCAGTAGCGGGGGTAGTTTCAAGTAGCGATCGCCGACGCCCCGGTCGACCTCTGCCACCCAAAGGCTGGAGACCGTCAGTTCCGGTTCGAACGGCTGCAATTCGGCCGGTGACTGGGCCAATCGCGTCGGCGTCCCGCCACATCCGGCGATAACCAGTAGTGCAGTGAGGAGGATCAGCCGCTTCACGAAGTACGCTCTACATCGACCAAATCGTCCAACCGCATTTGCAGAACGCTCTGCTTGGCGGGGACGCTGCTGTAACCGGCAAGGGCGGCGGCATAAGCGGCGCGGGCCTTGGCACGATCGCCTTTGGCCAGGTAGGCATCACCACGCACCTCCTCGAACAGCGCCTGGAAGCTGGCTGCATCACCCTTGGCGAGGGTGGCGAGGGCCTCATCGGGCTTGCCCTGTGCAAGCTGTACCCGCGCCAACCGGGCGCGCGCAAGAAGCTGCAGCTCCGGCACTGCCGCCCTGTCCACGACGGCGCGCAGATGTGCCTCGGCTGCGCCCCAGTCGCCCTGCTCCACCGCTATGGCCCCCATGGCCAGGGAGGCAAAATCCGCATAGGGCGACGACGGATGCTCGCCGACGATCTTGCGGCCCTGCTCAAGGGCCGCCGTGGGGTTCGAATCGAGCAATCCCAGCAGTTGCTGGTACTGCGCCGAGGCGGACACCAGTTGCTCGTTACGGTGATCCTGCCAGGTCCGCCAGCCGAACACCGCGGCCAACACCAGGACCAAGCCGATCAGCACCGAGCTGCCGTTCTTGTCCCACCAGCGCTTCAGCGCCTCAATCTGCTCTTGTTCGGAATTGTAAATTTCCACCGCAAACTCCTTTGTGCCGGTCCTCGGGTCCGTTACTCCGCACCGCTTACGCGGGCGGCCATAAACCCAATCAATTCTTCCTGCGAAAGGGTCACCTGCTCTCGCTCCTCACGCAAATACTTGATGCCCACCGTGCCGGCGCTCACCTCCTCCTCCCCCAGGATGAGGGCCAGAGGCGCGCCACTGCGATCGGCCCGCTTGAACTGGTTCTTGAAACTGCCCCCGCCACAATGGGTTTCCAAGCGCAGCCCGGGCACCCGATCCCGCAACCTCTCCGCCAGCAACATCCCTGCAATCTGCGCTCCCTCCCCTACCCGTACGAGATAGGCGTGGGGCGCCGTGCGCCCAGGGGCGAGGGCTTCGCCCTCCAGCAGAGCAATGAGCCGCTCCATGCCCACCGCATAGCCGATGGCCGGGGTGGGTCGTCCACCGAGCTGCTCCACCAACCCATCGAAACGCCCTCCCGCGCAGACGGTCCCCTGGGCCCCCAACCGGTCGGTCACCCACTCGAAAACGGTCTTGCCGTAGTAATCGAGTCCCCGAACCAGGCAAGGGTTCACCTCGTAACGAATCCCATGGCCGTCCAGCAGCGCCAGCACCCCCCCAAAGTGGGCACGGGAGTCCTCATCCAAATGGTCGGTGAGCTTCGGGGCCGCGGCGATCAACCCCTGCATTTCGGGGTTTTTGCTGTCGAGGATCCGCAGCGGGTTGGTTTCAAGGCGGCGCTGACTGTCCTCGTCCAGGGCATCGTGGTGGGCGGAGAAATAGGCCACCAGCCGTTCCCGATAGGCCGCCCGCGACTCGGCACAGCCAAGCGAGTTGATCTGCAACTTCACCGCCTCACCCAATCCCAGCTGCTCCCACAACCGGGCGGTCATGAAGATCAGTTCGGCGTCCACATCCGGCCCCTCGAGACCGAACACCTCCACACCGATTTGATGAAACTGCCGGTAGCGTCCCTTCTGGGGCCGCTCGTGACGGAACATCGGCCCGTTGTACCAGAGACGGTGCACCTGATTGTGCAACATGCCGTTCTCAATGGCAGCCCGCACGCAGCCGGCGGTGCCTTCGGGCCGCAGGGTCAGGCTGTCGCCATTGCGGTCTTCGAAGGTGTACATCTCCTTCTCCACAATGTCGGTGACCTCGCCGATGGACCGCTTGAACAGCTCGGTCTTCTCGACCAGCGGCAACCGGATCTCATGATAGCCGTAGGCCGACAGGAGCTCCCGGATATTCTGTTCCACATACTGCCAGGTAGGGGTCTGGTCCGGCAGGATGTCGTTCATCCCGCGGACAGCCTGGATATTCTTCGCCAAGAATCTCTCCCGAAAACAAATCTACAGGGGCTGGAGCCCGCTTCTAATTGTCAGTGCCGCTATCGTCCGGTTTTTCCGAGCGTGCGGCAATCTCTGCTCGAACCGCCCGCTCCAGCTCGTCCACCAGTTGCGCGTTGCCAAGCTTGTGGTGCGGCCTGCCTCCCAAATAGAGAAGGTTGGGCTCGCCCCCAACCAGCCCGACGCTGGCCTCGCGGGCCTCACCCGGTCCGTTGACGACGCAGCCAATGACCGCCACGTCCAACGGCTCGAGGATATCCTCCAGACGTTCTTCCAAGGCATTGACGGTCGCAATGACATCGAAATTCTGGCGCGAGCAGGAGGGGCAGGCGATGAGGTTGATGCCCTTGCTGCGAAGGTGCAGGCTCTTGAGGATGTCGAAGCCGACCTTGATCTCCTGCACAGGATCGGCGGCAAGCGAGACGCGTATGGTATCGCCAATCCCCTCCGCCAGGAGCATTCCCAGACCGATGGCGGATTTCACCGTCCCCGAGCGGAAACCACCGGCTTCGGTAATGCCCAGGTGCAAAGGCTGCTCGATCTGGCTTGCCAGCTTGCGGTAGGCCTCCACGGTCATGAAGATCTCGGAGGCCTTGAGACTGATCTTGTAGTCCTGGAAGTCCAACCGGTCGAGAATATCGATGTGACGGAGCGCCGACTCCACCAATGCATCCGCCGTGGGCTCCCCATATTTCTTCTGCAACTCCTTCTCCAGTGAACCGGCGTTCACACCGATGCGAATGGGGACGTTCTTGTCCCGCGCGGCGTCCACCAGGGTGCGAACGCGCTCCTCCCGGCCGATGTTGCCGGGATTGATGCGCAGGCAATCCACCCCAAGTTCCAGCACCCGCAAGGCGATGCGGTGATCGAAGTGGATATCGGCGACCAATGGCACCTGCGCCTGGCGCCGGATCTGGCCAAAGGCCTCCGCCGCCTCCAGCGTCGGCACGGAGACCCGCACGATGTCGGCCCCGGCGGCCTCGAGTGCACGGACCTGAGCCAACGTCGCGGCCACATCGTGGGTATCAGTGTTGGTCATGCTTTGCACCGAGATGGGGGCATCACCCCCTACCGGCACACGACCGACGAAGATCTGGCGCGACTTGCGCCGGACGATTGGGTTGCGCTGATGCATGGTTATTATTGGCGCCGAACGGCGTTGTCGGTGGCAGCCCCAAGCTGGAAACGCGCCAGTTCCCGGCGATGAAACCGGGAATGGTCGTAGGGCTCACCATTGAATTCGATTTCGACCCCCGGGGCGTAGCCGAGAAATACCCTGAAAGGGGCCTCGCCATGGGCGACGATCTCACGCCCCACCTTGCCGAGATCGAAAAAGACGCGGCGCCCGGCCGCATCCGAAATTTCGGTCCAGCAGTCGGATTTGAATCGCAGCACCAGCCTGGAACGGGCAGTATCCGGCCCCACGGTCTCCACGACCAGTGCGCTCTCGGGGGCGGGCGCCGCGGCCGCAGGCGGTTCCGCAGGCGCCTCTTCCCGGACAACCTCGGCCCCCGGCCCGCTCGGTACAGTGGCTGGGGCGACCTCCTCCAAGGCGAGCGTCACCCCTGGAAGGGGCGTATCGGGACCCACCGGTACCAGCCCCACCGGCGGTTCGTTCGCCTCGACATCCTCGGGGACGGAGACGCTGGGCTGAGGCGGTTCCGGGGAGATGGAGAGTTCAGGACGCTGTGACTGCCACCACATCACCAGCAGTACGGCCAGCCCAAGCACCAACACATAGGAGAAAATTCTCTGCAGACCTCCCGGATGCACCGGCGTGGCCTTGCGCACGCTCTCCAGAGCGGGCGGCGCAATCCCCTTTCCCTCATAGGCCCGCACCACCTCGTCGGGCGACAGATCGAGCAATCTCGCATAGTTGCGTAGATACCCGAAGACGAAGGTTGCCGGCGGCAGCGCACCATCGTCCTCCTCCTCCAGCGCGGCGATCAGTTTGCGATGCAGTCGCAACTGCGAAGCTACGTCCTCCTGGCTGAGACCCCGCGCTTCCCGGGTGCTCTTCAACAGCCGGCCAGGGCCTTCCGTGCGGCGATCGGATTCCGGACGAACGGCGTTCTCCGGCATGTCGATGGCATCGTTCATTGGCGTTCCGCTTTCAACAGGCGAGCCTCTTGCGACTCGGGGAAGTTGTTGCGCAGCGACAACTCATAACTTGCCAGGGCATTCCGATCCCCCAGGATACGTTCGATACGAATCCCCAGCCAAAGGGTCTCGGCCGTATGGCGCCCCACTTCGAGGTAGCGCTGCAGGTAGGCACGGGCGGAGAGAAAATTGCCCTGATCATAATTCCGCCTGGCCATGGCGACGAGCGCGTTGGGCAGCTTCGGATTGATCCCCAGGGCTTGCTTGAAATAGCGCTCCGCCTTGGCACCGTCGGGTTTGCGTTCCATGCAAAGCCCCAAATTCTCATAGGCTTGCGCCCGCTCGGGGTAGACCGGATTATCCAGCACTTTCAAAAACTGCCGCTCCGACTCCTCAATCCGCCCCCGATCGCACAGGAACACACCATAGTTGTTCTGCAGTGCGGAATCGTTGGGCGCCAGGGAGAGGGCCTTCCGGAAATGCTTGTCTGCCTCGTCGAAGCGTTCCAGGCGTCGGTAAAGTTCGGCCAGGTAATGGTGGGCGTTGGGATAGGAGGGGTTAAGCTCCAGAGAGCGGTTCAACTTCTCCATCGCCACCTCATAGTTGCCGCGCAGCATGTAGCGCAGCCCCATGTCGGCATTGACCTCTGCAGCCTTCTCTCTGTTTCCCTCTTTCGTGGGCTGGTTCGAGCAGCCGGCGATGACGAACGACAGCGCAACGAGTCCCACAACCATTAGCCGTTTCACTAGGCGATGCGCTCCTCTTTGATCACGAAACGCTCACTCCTTCGGGTACGGTCCTGGATCTCACCGACCAGCTGACCGCAGGCGGCCGCGATATCCTCACCCCGGGTCTTGCGGGTAATGGTCACGATACCGGATGCCATCAGGATATCCCGGAACCGATCGATGTCCTCCTGAGGAGAGCAACGATACGGTGCCCCCGGGAACGGATTGAAGGGGATGAGATTCACCTTGGATGGCACATTCCCGAGGATTTTCGCCAGCTTGCGCGCATGGGCGGGGGTGTCGTTGACCCCGGCCAACATCACGTACTCGAAGGTGACCCGGCGGTGGGGCTTACCGACGACATAGCGCCGACACGCCTCGAGCAGCTGGGCGATGGGGTACTTCCGGTTGATCGGCACCAGCTGATCCCGAAGTGCATCGTCGGGCGCATGGAGTGAGACCGCCAGGCTGACCTCACTTAGTTCGCGCAGCCGTTCAATCCCGGGCACAACCCCGGCCGTACTGAGCGTCACCCGACGCTTGGAGATCCCGAAGGCGAGGTCGTCCTGCATGACATCGGTGGCCTTCACCACGTTGTCGAGATTCAGCAGGGGTTCACCCATCCCCATGAGCACCACATTGGTGATCACCCGCTCTCCCTTGTTCTCGGGGATTCCCAGGGAGCGGGCGGCGAGCAGCACCTGCCCGACGATCTCGGCCACACTCAGGTTGCGGCTGAAACCTTGCCGTGCTGTGGAGCAGAAACTGCATGCCAGCGCACACCCCGCCTGGGAAGAGACACACAATGTCCCCCGTTCACCATCGGGAATGAACACCATCTCCACACTGTTGTCGCACTCCAGGCGCAACAGCCACTTGCGCGTGCCGTCACGCGAGGGGTGCTCCTGCAAGACCTCGGGGAGGCGCACCTCGGCCAGCTCATTCAGCCGTGTGCGCAGCGCCTTACTCAGGTTGGTCATGGCATCGAAATCATCGACGCCGTAGTGGTAAATCCATTTCATGACCTGAGTAGCGCGAAAGGCCTTCTCCCCCAACCCGGCGAAGAAGGCCTCCGTCTCCTGACGAGTCAGGCCGAGCAGATTGATTTTCTCCAGCTGTTCAGCCATTCATCAGACCTGTAGCAATGGGTTCGGCGCCCGCAATCAACGGGTCCGGGGGCAGAGCTCTTCCGGTTTGAAGAAGAACTCAATCTCGCACTTGGCGGTTTCGGGAGCGTCGGAGCCATGCACCGCGTTCTCATCAATGGAGACGGCGAAGTCCGCGCGGATGGTGCCGGGCGCGGCCTCTTTGGGGTTGGTGGCCCCCATCAGTTCACGATTCTTCGCGACGGCGTCCTCACCTTCGAGCACCTGGACCATCACCGGGCCGGAGGTCATGAAGCTCACCAGATCGTTGAAGAAGGGGCGCTCCTTGTGCACGGCATAGAAGCCTTCCGCCTGTTCGCGGCTGAGATGCATCATCTTGGCAGCGATGATCTTGAGGCCACCCTTCTCGAAACGGCTGTAGATATCGCCGATCACGTTCTTGGCCACAGCATCGGGCTTGATAATGGAAATGGTACGTTCGATTGCCATCGGGTTCTCCGTCGGTCCTTAGTCTTTGTATAGGTAAGACAATTAAATGCGGAATTATACGCAGCCGGCCTTGTGCATGCCAGCATATGGACGTGTGGAACCAGGGTAAACGCAACGAACTATTCAGCCGTTCCCCCGACCTGTCGCCTCTCCCCGGTAGGAGCCCAGCCCTCTGGGCGATTGCTGCGCGAGCTTTACCGATGCAATCGCCCAGAGGGCGGGGCTTCTACGTGAGGCACTCGGGCTGTTGGGTCTGAATAGTTACACGCACACTTACCCAAGAGCGATGTAAGGACCCCCGGGCGCCGCCGGCCTGCACTCCGGCTCAGAGCCCCCGGGGGGGGCGTGCAAGGGCACAGGTCCCGTGCATCGCCACAGCCGTGTCAGTACGGACGTGAATGCAGCGGAACGCTGCCCGTATCCCGCCAGTGGGTGAAGGAGCGCTCAGTCGCGCTCTTCTATCCACGCCATCTGAATGGCTTCGAGGATCTTCTCGTTGGAGCGGCTAGGGTCATCGGCGAACTCCTCCAGCTCACATACCCAACGATGAAGGTCGGTAAAGCGCACCAAACGGGGGTCCACATCAGGATGGGTCTCGTCGAGGGCGATGGCCAGGTCGTTCACATCCGTCCACTTCACGCTCATGTTCTCTCCTCTGTTCTCTCCGGGACGTGGTCCCCGCAGTGGCATCGGTCCCGCAAATACCCCCAGGAACACCGGGCCGGCAAGTCCGACTACCTGATATGTAGGGTGGATAAGCGCAGCGCATCCACCGGGTCGTGGTGCGGGAACGTCAATGGGCCTGTCCACCGCCGGTTCGCTGCCATCTGCGGCACACACTGGCGCAATTGACGATTGTTCCGGTCACCTGTTCGGGACTCCAGGTGCCGCCGCTACGCGCCGAACGCGTGCCTACAGGCTCGCTCTCAAGGACCCTGGCCAGCGTTGGGTCAGTGGTGTTCCGACGCAAGGTTGATGGTATACCTCGGAATTTCGACCACGAGATCTTCCTCGCCCACTACCGCCTGGCAAGAGAGCCGAGACTCCGGCTCCAGGCCCCAGGCCTTGTCGAGCATATCCTCTTCCAGCTCGTCGGCCTCGTTCAGGGAGTGGAATCCCTCACGGATCACCACATGACAGGTGGTACAGGCACAGGACTTCTCGCAGGCGTGCTCGATCTCGATGCCGTGGGCAAGCGCGGCGTCGCAGATGGTGACACCGGGTTCAGCCTGGATCACCGCCCCTTCAGGGCAGATCTCGTCATGGGGGAGGAAAATGATTTGCGGCATGGTCTCACTCCGCTTGGTGATAAGGGAAGCTCAGGAGGCTCGAAGTTCCGCCTCAGCCGACATCCTCGCGGGCCCAGCGGTTCCGCGCCTGATGTCGCCTACGGGCAATTTCCTGCGGCCGTCGAGCGTACACGGATGGAAGATGATTGCTCCTGCATAATCTTCACTCCGACATCCATATCGGTCGTATTCACAGGGCACCTGCTTTCGAGGACTTACATCGCTCACAGCACAGCCGTGACGTAAGCATGCGTTCGCCCTGCGCTCTGCACCGTATCAATTGAACTCGTCCAGCGCGTGCCCGGAGAGCGCCTTCTGTATGCTGGCATTCATACGTCGTGCCGCGAACTCGGAACTGGCCTTGTTGAGGGCATCCAGCGCCGTCTTGATGGCCTTGTGATCGCTCCCCTGGCGCGCCTGGCGCACCACATCCATTGCCCGTTCCAACTCCCCGCGCTCGGCAGCCGACAGAAGCGCCTCGCCATCTGCGTCGAGGGCCACCTGCAACGCGTCCAGCACCCGATCGGCCTCCACCTGCTGCTCTCGCAGGTTGCGGGCATTCATGTCCTCGCGCGCGTGGTCCATGGACTCGCGCAGCATTCGCTCGATCTCGTTGTCGCTCAACCCGTACGACGGCTTGACCTGGATGCTGCTCTCCACCCCAGTGGTCTGCTCCCGGGCCGTGACCGACAGCAGCCCATCGGCATCCACCTGAAAGGTCACACGGATCCGCGCGGCGCCCGCGGTCATGGCGGGGATGCCCCGCAGTTCGAACCGGGCCAGGGAGCGGGAATCACTGACCAACTCGCGCTCGCCCTGAACGACGTGGACGGCCATGGCTGTCTGCCCATCCTTGAACGTCGTGAAATCCTGAGCCCGGGCGACAGGAATGGTGGTATTACGGGGAATAATCTTTTCGACCAACCCGCCCATGGTCTCAATCCCCAGCGACAGCGGGATCACGTCCAGAAGCAGCATCTGGTCATCGGGCTTGTTGCCGACCAGCACATCCGCCTGCATGGCGGCACCGATGGCCACCACCTTGTCGGGGTCGATGTCCACCAAGGGATCGCGACCGAAGAATTCGCCCACCAGTTCACGCACGCGCGGCACGCGGGTAGACCCCCCCACCATCACGACATCCTTGATCTCATTGGGGTCCACGCCCGCATCGCGCAGCGCGCGACGACAGGGAATCAATGACTTGCGAATCAGCGGATCGACCAGCGCATCGAACTGCTCCCGGCTCAGTGCCCCTTCCCAATGGCTGCCGTCGGCGAGCTCCAGTTTGATCGCCGCGATGTCAGAGGCCGTCAGGGTCTCCTTGGCCGCGCAGGCGTCCCGCATCAGACGGCGCAACTGGTGGTGATCCGCGTCATCGGCGATGCCGGCCTGCCCCATGATCCACTCTGCCACCGCGCGGTCCATGTCGTCGCCCCCGAGGGCCGAATCCCCGGAGGTCGCGAGCACCTCGAACACCCCCTTGTTGAGACGCAAGATGGAGATATCGAAGGTGCCGCCCCCCAGGTCGTAAACCGCGATAACCCCTTCCGAGCCCCCATCCAATCCATAGGCCACGGCGGCGGCGGTCGGCTCATTGAGCAGGCGCAGGACGTTGAGGCTGGCCAACTTTGCCGCGTCCTTGGTGGCTTGCCGCTGCGCGTCATCGAAATAGGCAGGCACCGTGATGACCACCCCGGTCAGCTCACCCCCGAGACTCGACTCGGCCCGTTGGCGCAGTGACTTGAGAATCTCAGCGGAAACCTCCACCGGACTCACGTCCCCACCTGCCGTGCGCAACCGTGGCATGCGGGACTCCGCATCCACGAATTCGTAGGGGAGCCGCGAGCCGAGGCTCTTCACGTCGTTTACGCCCCGCCCCATGAACCGCTTCACCGAGACGATGGTGTTGAGCGGGTCCCGGGCGGCCTCCGCCTTCGCCTCCTGACCAACCACCCGGCTGCCGCCCCCCAGGTACCGCACCACCGAGGGAAGCAGGTGATTGCCTTCCGCATCGGGCAGTGTCTCGGCCATGCCGCTTCGCACGGTCGCCACCAGGGAGTTGGTGGTTCCGAGATCGATACCGGCCGCCAACCGGTGCTGATGGGGCGCGGCGGACTGTCCAGGTTCGCTGATTTGGAGTAAAGCCATATCTCGCTCTTGGGGATTGGGTGGAGGGTCAGCCTTCGTGGACCAGATCTTCTTCGAGGATGGCTACCTCATCGAGGAGCTTGTGCATGAACTGCATCTTAAGCACGCATGCCCGCGCCCTCGCCAGCGCCTCGGGGCTGCCGTCGTCGAAGGCACTACGCAACTCGTCCGCAAGGATGCGATCGCGTCTTTCGATATCGTCCCTCACGGCCGCCAGGGCGACGAAAGGATCGCGACTCCCCCGTACCTCAGCCAGTGCTTCCCGCAGCTCCATCTGGGCCATCAAAAAGCCGGGGTCCGAGATGGTGTTGGTATCGTCGAGGCCCACGCCCCACAGCTCCAGGAGATAACGCGCCCTGGCCAGCGGACTCCTCAGGATCCGATACCCCTCATTGACGCGAGAGGCCTGCTGGACCGCCAGGCGCCGCTCCAGGTCCGTGCCGCCGGCGAACCGATCCGGGTGAACGGCCTGCTGGAGTTCGCGGTAGCGCAACGCCAGCAGCTCGCTGTCCAACTCGAACCCGACCGGCAGGCCGAACAGCTCGAAATAGTCCTTGGCGGTGTCGGTCTGCATGCTCATCGGGGTCAGACGGTGAAGCTTTCACCGCAGCCGCAGGCGTCCTTCACGTTCGGGTTATTGAACTTGAAGCCCTCGTTGAGGCCATCTTTGGTGTAATCCAGTTCGGTGCCGTTCAGGTAGACAATGCTCTTGCGATCAACGATGACCTTGACCCCCTGGCTCTCGAACACTTCGTCATCAGGGTCGATCGTGTCGGCAAATTCGAGCACATACGCCATACCGGAACATCCGGAGGTTTTCACCCCCAGGCGCAGCCCCTCCCCTTTTCCCCGGTTGGCGAGGAACGCCTTCACCCGATCTGCCGCCTTCTCGGTGAGCGTGACTGCCATGAGATGCCTCCTTACGCCGACTCGGATTGGACTTCGGCTTGTGCCTTGTCCTTGTGCTGCTTGGATTTGAAATCAGCGATGGCCGCCTTGATGGCATCTTCCGCCAGCACCGAGCAGTGGATCTTCACCGGGGGCAAGGCGAGCTCCTCGGCGATGTCCGAGTTTTTGATCTGCACGGCCTCATCCAGGGTCTTGCCCTTGACCCACTCCGTCACCAGGGAGCTGGAGGCGATGGCGGAACCGCAGCCGTAAGTTTTGAAGCAGGCGTCCTCGATGACCCCTTGCTCGTTCACCTTGATCTGCAGACGCATCACGTCGCCGCAGGCAGGCGCCCCGACCATTCCGGTACCCACGCTGGTGTCGTCTTTCTCGAACGTACCCACGTTGCGGGGATTTTCGTAGTGGTCGATTACCTTGTCGCTATAGGCCATTAACGTTTTCCTCGCGGATCAAATGCGCATTGTCAATTTGGCGATCTTACCCTCAATGGGCGGTCCACTGCACCGTCGAGAGGTCGATTCCCTCCTTGAACATCTCCCACAGAGGGGAAAGCTCGCGCAACTTGCCGATTTTCTCGTGGATGAGGGCGGCCGCGTAGTCGACCTCCTCCTCGGTGGTGAACCGGCCGATGGTGAACCGCAGGGAGCTGTGCGCCAACTCATCGGAACGTCCGAGGGCACGCAGCACGTAGGAGGGTTCCAGACTGGCCGATGTGCAGGCCGAGCCGGAGGAAACCGCGAGGTCGCGCAGGGCCATCATCAGGGACTCCCCCTCGACGAAGGCGAAACTGATGTTCAAGTTGTGGGGGACGCGGTGCTCCAGGTCACCGTTGATGTAGACCTCCTCGATGCCCTTCAGGCCATCGAGCAGCCGGTCCCGAAGCATGCGAATGCGCTCGTTTTCGGCGGCCATCTCCTCCCGGGCAATGCGGAAGGCCTCTCCCATGCCGACGATCTGGTGCGTGGCGAGGGTCCCGGAGCGCATGCCTCGCTCGTGGCCCCCGCCATGCATCTGGGCCTCCAGCCGCACGCGGGGCTTGCGCCGGACATAGAGCGCGCCGATCCCCTTGGGGCCATAGACCTTGTGGGCAGAGAGCGACAGGAGGTCGATCTTCATCGCCTCCACATCGATCGCCACCTTGCCGGCGCTCTGGGCTGCGTCTACATGCAACAATACCTTCCTGGCCCGGCACAGCTCACCGATGGCCTTGAGGTCCTGAATCACCCCGATTTCATTGTTGACGTGCATGAGGGAGACGAGAGTGGTGTCCTCCCGCATGGCCGCCTCGAGCTTTCCAAGATCGATGAGGCCGCTCGACTCCGGGGCCAGATAGGTCACCTCGAATCCCTCCCGCTCCAGCTGGCGGCAGGTGTCCAGGACCGCCTTGTGTTCGGTCTTGGAGGTGATGATGTGTTTGCCCTTCTTCTCATAGAAGTGGGCAGCCCCCTTGATGGCCAGGTTGTCGGACTCGGTCGCGCCGGAGGTCCAGACGATCTCCTTGGGATCGGCGTTAATCAGGGCGGCAACGTTCTTGCGGGCTTCCTCGACCGCCTCTTCCGAGTCCCAACCGAACTGATGGGAGCGTGAGGCCGGGTTGCCGAACAATCCGTCCTCCAGGGTCAGATAGCGGCACATCTTCTCCGCCACTCGCGGGTCGACCGGCGTGGTGGCCGAGTAATCGAGGTAAATGGGCTTTCTCATTGATTGTCTCCACTCCGCTTTGCCTGGCTGCAGGGATGCTCACCAGGCCAATGCCGCAAATGCGGCGAGCTGCTCAACCTGTCTCTTCAGGGCCGACACCAGACGCTCGACGTCCTCACCGGTGTTCCCACTGCCGAAGCTGACCCGTATTGCACACCGAGCAAGCTCCGCGGGCACACCCATGGCCTTCAGGACGTGACTCGGCTCGGTGTGACTGCTTCCGCACGCTGACCCGCTGGACACGGCAATCCCCTGTCGATCCAGCCCCAGGACAAGGGTCTGTCCCTCGATGCCGGGAATGGCGAAAAATGCCGTATTGGGCAGCCGTCCGCTTTTGGCGCCGAAAACCACCGCGTGCGGCAGTTCCGTCGCCAACCTGTTTTCCAACTGCACCCTGAGTGCCGCGAGATGCCCCCGTCTCTGTTCTAATTCGCTGGCAGCTAGCTCCGCGGCCCGACCGAAGCCGACTATGGCCGCGACATTCTCCGTCCCACAACGGTAGCCGCGTTCCTGGCCACCACCGTCCACAAGGGGTGCCAACTCCACTGCCTTGTCGACAATGAGGGCACCAGCCCCCTTGGGTCCGTAGATCTTGTGTGCCGAGAGGGTCATGAGATGGGCTCCCGACTGACAAAAATCAACCGCGATTTTTCCCGCGGCCTGGACCGCGTCGGTGTGCAACAGAAAGCCCCTGGCCCGACACATCTCCCCGATGGGGCCCACGTCCTGAATGACGCCTGTTTCGTTATTGGCCCAGAGGACCGAAACCAGCTGCGTATCCGGGGCGAGCCGTTCCAGGGCCGAACGCTCCACGCGTCCCGCCGCGTCCACCGGCAGGGTCACCACCTCCCACCCCGCTCGCCGGAGCGCCTGGCTGGGCCCCATCACCGACGCATGCTCGATGGCGCTGACGGCCATCCGACCGGGGGACCTGCCCGCAGCCGCGCCCTTCATGGCTGCATTGTTCGCCTCGGTGCCCCCGCTGGTAAAGACCACCTGGGTTGGGTGGGCGCCAACGAGAAGCGCAACCTGCTCACGGGCCGACCCGATGGCCTCCCGTGCGTCCCGGCCGAGCGCGTGCAGGCTCGAGGGATTACCGAATCGTCCCGTGAGCCAAGGCAGCATCGCCTCCAGTACCCGCTCGTCCAACGGCGTGGTGGCGTTGTGGTCGAGATACGTCACCACTGCCCGGACCGCCCTACTGGAAATTGGCCCTCTTTTCCTCGGCGACGGGGGACTCGGAAACCCTCCGATCCTGCCGGGCAGCCACTTCTTGCACGCCGCTGCGCTCTACCAGCTGACCGAGGTCGATGCTCTTCAGGAAGCTGTAGATCTGGCTACTCAGGTCACACCACAATTCGTGAGTCAGGCACTGCCCGTTTTCCTGGCAGTTGCCCTTGCCCTCGCACCGCATGGCATCGACCTTCTCGTCAACGGCAGTGATGACGTCCGCCACGCATATCTCGCTGGCGGTCCGGCTCAGCCGGTAGCCCCCACCCGGACCCCGGGCGCTGTCCACAAGGCCATTCTTGCGAAGCCGGGAGAATAACTGTTCCAGGTACGACAGGGAAATGCCCTGACGCTTGGAGATGTCGGCCAACGTAATGGGACCATCCTTGTAGTGCAGTGCCAGGTCCAACATTGCAGTCACGGCGTAGCGACCCTTTGTCGTCAGTCTCATTTGCCTTATCCCTAAATACCCAGTAGTTTGTGAGGAATCGTGATAGGTAAGTTAGCAATACCAACCAATTTAGTCAACTTTGTTTGACCTCCTCCGTCACCTTGTAGTTCCCCGGCGGGATCTCTTTCCATACGGTTTCCCCTTCGGGATCGGACTGAATTTCGCAGGGTCCGAGAGTCGGAAGTTTGATGTCCTCCATCTCCGCCCCCATCGCCTTCATCGCTCCGCACATCTCCTCGAGCTTCTTGTCCATGGCGTGGATGTGATCGAGCATGCAGTTGATGGCACTGGCAATGGGGTCGGGCATGTCCTGGGCCGTTCCGTAGGCATCGAAACCGATCTTCTCGGCAATGGCGCGACGCTGGCGCTCCTTGTCAGAGGTGTCGCGGCGGACGATGCGACCGGGAATGCCGACCACGGTGGCATTGGGCGGCACATCTTTGACCACGACGGCGTTGGAGCCGATGCGGCCGCCGTCACTGATGGTGATGGGACCGAGCACCTTGGCGCCGGCCCCCACGACCACGTTGGTACCAAGGGTGGGATGGCGCTTTCCCTTCTGCCAGCTCGTGCCCCCAAGGGTGACCCCGTGATAGAGGGTGCAGTCGTCGCCGATCACTGCGGTCTCCCCGATCACCACGCCCATGCCGTGGTCGATGAAAAACCGTCGGCCAATGGTTGCGCCGGGGTGGATTTCGATCCCGGTCAGCCAGCGGGCCAACGCCGAAAGCATGCGGGCCAGCCATTTCCACCCACCTTGCCAGAGCCTGTGGCTGAGTCGATGCATGAGTACGGCGTGGAGCCCGGGGTAGGAGGTGAGCACCTCGAAGACGCCACGCGCCGCCGGATCCCGCTCGAAAATGCAATTTATGTCCTCGCGCAAACGATCGAACATTCATCAATCCGCTGAAGTCGAATACCTGAGAATTGCAATAGGCTTATTCTGGCACAGAACCACCCTTGGGGAACAGGCACCGGCAGGGAATTCCCCTACGGCCAACCATCCTAATTTGATTGACCATTCCCGAGCCGATTGGGTCACTTCTGTCCCCCCGATTTTTTTTGCGTTTCAGTCAGGATACCCCGCAGGATGTTCAGCTCGGTACGCTCCAACCTTGCCCGGTTGAAGAGGCGCCGCAGCCGCCGCATCAGCTGCCGTGGATTTCCCGGGTCAAGAAAGTCGATCTGCACCAGCGTCTGTTCCAGATGGTCGAAAAAACGCTCCACCTCCTCGGCCGGAGCGGGCTCTTCCCCGGCCGGGTCGGGGGGCGCATGGGGGTGGCGGGCGGCCATGAACAGTTCATAGGCGATCACCTGGACCGCCGCACCGACGTTCAGGGAGCTGTAGTCTGCGTTGGTCGGGATATGGACGAGATAGTTGCACTTCTCGAGTTCGGCATTGGTCAAACCGCTGCTTTCGCGGCCGAAGATCACGGCGATCTCCCCTCTCGTTTCCGTCGCCATCTCCCCACAGCGGCGGGCATCCACCTGGGGCCAGCTGATGGTGCGGGGGCGGGCACTGGCGCCAAACACCAGGCTGCACCCCTCCAGGGCCTCCTCCAGGGTGGCGGTCACCTGCGCGGTGGCCAGGATGTCGTCCGCACCGGAGGCGCGGGCGGTCGCCTCGGCGTGGGGGAACTGCTGGGGCTTCACCAGATAGAGCCGGTTCAAGCACATGTTTTTCATGGCCCGGGCCGCCGCCCCAATGTTGCCGGGGTGGGTGGTCTCGACCAGGACGAAACGGATGTTTGGGAACATGATGACTGGCAGCTGTGTTTTGCGAGTGAGTCCGCGAGTCTAAAACCTGAGCGGCTAGGGAGGAACCTTTGACCAAAAAAATGGGTAACTATTCAGCCGTTCCACCGACCTGTCGCCTCTCCCCCGTAGGAGCCCAGCCCTCTGGGCGATTGCTGCGCGAGCTATACCGATGCAATCGCCCAGAGGGCTGGGCTCCTACGTGAGGCACTCGGGCTGTTGGGTCTGAATAGTTACAAAAATGGTTCACTGAGCCGTGGCTGGTCGCTGAGCTCCCTGCTAAAATACGCGCCCCGTTGGCCCCGTCCGGGGCCCCGTTCCTTTACAACCGGAGGCCGTTCCCATGCATCCCATGCTGAACATCGCCGTTCGCGCTGCACGTCAGGCGGGCAATGTTATCGCGCGTTCCGTCGACCATGTGGGCGGCCTCACCGTCACCAGCAAGGCACAGAACGACTTTGTCAGCGAGGTGGACCGCGCCGCCGAGCGAGAAATCATCAATGTCATCCGCAAGGCCTATCCCGACCACGCCATTCTGGCGGAAGAGAGCGGAGAGCTGTCTGGGGCGCGGGACGAGTACCAGTGGATCATCGACCCCCTGGACGGGACCACCAACTTCCTGCATGGCTTCCCGCAGTTCGCCGTCTCCATCGCGCTGCTGCACAAGGGGAACATCGAGCAGGCAGTGGTCTATGACCCTTCGAGCCAGGATCTGTTCACCGCCACCCGCGGCGCCGGCTCCCAGCTCAACGGGCGGCGCATGCGCGTGGCCTCGCGCAACTCCCTGGAGGGGGCTCTCGTCGGCACCGGGTTCCCATTCCGCCAACAGGAACATCTGGATGCCTACCTGGCCACCTTCAAGGCCATGTTCACCCAAGTCGCCGACATCCGACGCGCGGGTTCGGCGGCCCTTGATCTCGCCTACGTGGCCGCCGGACGACTGGATGGCTTCTGGGAAATCGGCCTCAAGCCGTGGGACATGGCCGCGGGCGCGCTGCTGATCCGGGAGGCGGGCGGCCTGGTCGGGGATTTCGCCGGCGGTCATGACTATCTCGACAGCGGCAATGTCGTCGGCGGCAACCCGAAGGTGTTCAAGGCGATCCTGCAGACCATTCACCCCCACCTGCCGCAGTCTTTGAGACGGTAGAAGGGCGACCTTTCGCGGGTCGTTGGTCGTTGGTCGTTGGTCGTTGGTCGTTGGTCGTTGGTCGTTGGTCGTTGGTCGTTGGTCGTTGGTCGTTGGTCGTTGGTCGTTGGTCGTTGGTCGTTGGTCGTTGGTCGTTGGTCGTTGGTCGTTGGTCGTT
>JAWLHA010000020.1:0-67434 GCA_041690535.1 Gammaproteobacteria bacterium
AACGACCAACGACCAACGACCAACGACCAACGACCAACGACCAACGACCAACGACCAACGACCAACGACCAACGACCAACGACCAACGACCAACGACCCCCGCTTCATTGACAACTGCGTCATTTCACACACCCGCCTGTGGCATATGCCGCACCCATTAATCAGGCTCAACACAAAAACACCGTGATTTCATAAGGTTGTTGCTTGGCACGCCCCCTGCACATGCCTTCCTCGGTTGCGATTTCTCAATTTTGTCGTTCAGGGAGGAACGCTTTAAGGGGGCTAAGCTGAATGAATCCAGTAATCTGCCGCAAGCGTGCTTTGGCGGTGTGTGTCTCTTCTGCGCTGGCATCCGTGGCGCTGTTCCAGACGGGGCCGCTTCGCGCCGAGGACCTCGGCGTCATCCACGTGGACTCCACCACCATTGACGACCGCTTCGACTCCAAGCGGAACGAACCTTCCAATATCGGTGTGATCAGCGGCGAACAGATCGACCGCGAGCATCCGGAAAACATCCAGCAGGTCCTGCAGCGCATCCCCGGCATCACCACTGAGGTGCAGAGCGGCGACTCCATCAAGATCCACATCCGCGGCGTGGAGAACCAGGTGTACATGGGCGAGAAGCCCGGGGTCGCCGTGGTCATCGACGGGGTGCCGGTGTTCGAGCGCACCGGGCGGGTCAACATCGACCTGGACAACATCCAGTCCGTGAAGGTGATCAAGGGGGGAGCCTCCTACCTGTTCGGCGACGACGCCCTGGCCGGGGCGGTGATCATCACCACCAAGCGGGGGGCGGAACACGCAGGCTACAAGGCGGAGGCCGAAGCGGGTTCATTCGGCCATTACAAGGGACTGTTGCGGGCCGGCTATGCCGGGGAGAACTCCAACGGGCATATACAGGTCTCCCACCGGGAGACGGACGGCTACTACGATGACTCCGCCTCCGAGGCCGATTACCTCAATGGCAAGTTCCAGTACTACATCGACGATGCCAGCGACCTCACCTTTGGCCTCGAACGCTCCGAACGGATGAAGAACAGCCATGGTGCGGTGCGTGGCGTCACCGCGGCCGCGAACGACCCGCGGAGCACGAATCCCGCCTACAACGATTACGCCAACCACTACGACGTGAGCCTGGGCAAGTACTTCGCCACCTACTCAAGGGACCTCTCCGAGACCAACAACCTGCTCCTCAACGTCTACCAGTTCACGGACAGTACCGCCTTCCTGAGTGCCCCCCTGAAGACAGATCCCACGGCTTATCAATCGGGCAATGACTATTACCAGGTGCAGCGGGGCATCAAAAGCGAATTTCGCTCCGCAGGGGAGAACGTGGCGTGGATGGGAGCGGTGGACCTGCGCGCCAACAGCTACGACAACGAGAGCACGGCCCTGGACTGCAGCGAGGCTTTCGGCGACTGCACGGTCGGCGCGGCCACCAGCGACAACACCACTGACGAGCAGGTTCGCGCCCTCTATGGGGAGCTGAAGGTGCGGGTCACCGATCCCTTCAGTCTGACGTTCAACGGCCGTATCGACCAAATCGACCTCGATTACCAGGACAATCTCGCACCCACGCTGGATGGCGAGAAGACCTTCAATGTCTGGTCCTGGCGCGTGGGCGGCAACTATGCCGCACGCAGCAACCTGGACCTCTACGGCAACGTCTCCACCGGTTTCCGCGCGCCTTCGGTCGAGCAGCTGTTTGTGGGCAGCAACAGTCCCACCCACCGGACGGCGGCGAACCCGGACCTGGAGCCCGAGCGTGCGGTCAACACGGAGTTGGGGCTGCGCAGCCGCATGGTGTGGGGCGGCATCCCGTGGGACCTGGACGTGGCGGTTTTTCAGATCGACCGCAAGGACCACATTCAGGCCAGCGGGGGGCAGTACAGCACCGCAGCGGACAGCCGTTACGAAAACATCGGCGACCTGAGAAATCGCGGGTTGGAGCTGTCCCTGCTTTCTGATCCCGCCCGCAGGGTGTTCTTCGACCTGGCCTACACCTACCTGGACGCCACCTACACCGCCTACGACAGTTTCAACCAGCAGCTGGCGCCGGTCGGAGGCATTTGCCCGGAGGGGGCGACCCCGGTGAGCAGTCGGGGGCGGATCACCAACTGTCTGGTGCCTTTCGACAACACCGGAAACGTCGTGCCGCGGGTGCCGCGCCACCACCTCAACATCGCCCTGGGGCTGCGCCCTGCCGAACGCTGGCTGGTGACCACCGAGGTGGATGCCATCTCCAGCTACTACGCCGACGAGATCAACCAGGAGAAGATTGGCGGCCACGCGGTGGTGAACCTCATCACCGACTACAGCCGGCGCATCGGTCAGGTGGAGTGGGGCGTGTTCGCCCGTGTCGATAACGTGCTCGATCGCCGCTACTACAACACCGTGCGTGGCACCCACGACAGCAATGCCGATGGGGTGTATGACCAGGAGGACCTCTCCATCGTGGTGAACCAGGGGCGGACCTACACCGCGGGCCTCTCCGCCGCATTCTAGGAAAAGGGGAACGACATGAGGATCGGGATGGGCAAATGGTTCCTTATCGCTGCGATGCTGGGCACTTCGCCGGTTGCCAGCGCGCAGCTGTTCTGGAGCACGCAGGTGCAGGATGAGCACCAACAGGGAACCGGACACGGCGGGGGGCACGGACATGGTGGTCCCGTGGGCTACTACCTTCGCGACGGGGCCGGTGCCACTGCGGGACTTTGGCTCCCCACGCTGGAGCAGCGGCCGCTGCAAATCGCGCCCCAGGATGGACGCGCTGCGGTCCGGCCCAGCGGCGTGGAGTACTACCATGCCCTGGTGGCCAGCCGCGAAAGCGAGGGGCTCAGCGAAGGGGCGGTGCGCTACATCTCCCTGCGGGGCAAACCCTCCGGCCATAGCCCCTCCGAGTTGCTCGTCGCCGCGAAATTGCCGCTGGAGGTCGTACCCGATCCGCTGCCCAGGGAACATGGGCGTTACCAGTCCCGCAAGCTCGCCACCTTTCTCGTTCGGGCCGATGGAAAACCCCTGGCCGGGCGCACGGTGGCCCTGGAGACCAGCCACGGCACCCGGCTGTTTGCCAACACCGATGCCGAAGGGCGGGTGACCTTCTCCCTGCCGGAGGACTTCCCCCAAATCGGCGCCGGCCGTTCGGCCAACCGGCCGGGTGAATTCCGGGTGAGCGTCAGTCACCGTGCCGAGGGGGGGCATCGCTACCGCACGGCGCTCTCGGCCGACTATCACGTCAACCCCGACAACTGGCAGTCGGGGCTGGGGGGGAAGGCTGCTGCGCTGGCTGGATTCCTCGTCGGGCTCGGTGTACTGGGCTTTGCCGGCCGCAAAGGCGCAAGGGGGTAAGCCATGGTCGCAGTAATGAATCTCTCCTTCATCCGCAAGCTGGTTCAGCTGGCGGCCTTTCTCTTCCTCGTCTACGGCTCCGTTTGGGTGGGCTTCTATTCCGCGGACAAGATCAGTGGGGCCTTCCCGGTGCTGGCGTGCGCCTATGACCAGCAGACCGCCGACTACTGTGCTCTCATTCCGTTTCAGCATCAGATGGACCATCGCGTGGGGGCGACCCTGGCGGCGGGCGGGGCGGTACTGGCCGCGCTCATGCCCTCCCTCATCACCCTGGGGACCTTCCTGCTGCTGTTCGTCTTCCTGAACAAGGCGTTCTGCGGCTGGATCTGTCCGCTGGGCTTCTTCCAGGAAGTGATGTACATGATTGGGCAGAAACTCGGCCTCAAGCGGTGGGAATCGCTTCCTGCGGGAGTGGTGAACCGGATCCGTCCGGTGAAGTGGGCGATGCTTGCGTTGCTGGTGTTCATCTTCCCGGTGTTGACGGGGCTCGGTGTGACCGGCCACGAACTCGGCAGTCCCTACTGCACCATCTGTCCCAGCCGTATCCTCACCACCCTGGCCACGGGAGACACTTCCCAGCTGGTCCTCGATACCCAGTCCGCGGGGTATCTGATCATGTCGCTCCTCGGCACCTTCCTGTTCGGCATGACCGCGGCCTTCTCCCTGAAGGTGCGCCAGCCCTTCTGCCGCGTCTGCCCGATGCTCGCGCTCCACGCCACCTTCCGCAAGGTGGGGCTGGTGCGGCTGGTCAAGCAGGCCAAACCCCGCTGCGAGAAATGCGGGTTATGTGCCAAGGCCTGCCCCATGGACATCCGCGAGATCCACACCGAGATGGAGAAGAAGGATGTCCTCTTTGCCGACTGCACCCTCTGTGGACGCTGCGTGGAGTTCTGCCCCGACAAGGATGTGCTGCAGCTCAAGTACGCCGTGATCCCCCTTTTCCGGGCGGACCCGGTCTACTTCAAGCAGCGCAAAAAACTGCAGGACCGTTGGGAAAGGCACAACCTGCCGGCCATGTTGCGACGCGATCGCGACCGTCCCGCCGCACCCGCCCAGGGGCAGGAGGCCTGATGGAGTCACTGGCGCTCACGGTGCCCGCGGCCGCCATCATGGGGCTGGTCTTCGGCGCGGGACCCTGCAACATCACCTGTCTTCCGTACCTCGGGCCGGTGTTTCTGGCCCGCGAAGGCGGCATCGGACAGGCCTGGCGGACCATCGTTCCGTTCTCTCTCGGACGCCTGAGCGGTTACGGAGCGTTGGGCGCTGTGGCGGGGTGGGCCGGATACGCCGCCACCTCGTGGCTGGAAGAGGGCGCCGCGGGTGTGTTCCTCGGCATCGTCACCATCGCCCTGGGGCTGTTACTCTTCACCCGCAGCACAAAACGCGGCTGCACGGCATCCCGGGCGCCCAGGGCCGAGCAGACGATCGCGCCGCCCCGGCGCCGTCCCGAGGGGCTGGCACTGCCCGCGGGTCTGTTCGGCATGGGCGCGGCCATGGCCCTCAATCCCTGCGCGCCCCTCGGAACTGTCCTGCTTGCCGCCGCGGCGACCGCCGACCCGTTGGCGGGGCTGGGGCTGGGGTTGGGGTTCGGCGCCGGTGCGGTGTTGATTCCCGGGCTGGTCTTTGGGGTCCTGGTGGCGCACTTCGGCACCCAGGTGCGTATTCATCTCGAGCGTTGGCGCAGTGCGCTCGAACGCAGCGCGGGGGCACTGCTGATGCTCCTCGGAACCACAACGGCATTGGGTTGGATTCAGGTATGAGCTTCACGGAGTTACTGACGAAAGGGGGGCCGGTGGTGTGGATCCTGGCCGGCTATTCCATCGTGGCCCTGACCATCGTGCTGGAGCGGACCCTGCTGTTCCTCGCCATGGGGCGACCGGCCCCCGATCTTGAGGCGCGCCTCGCGGAGGCGGTGCGCGCCAACACCCTCGAGGGCGAGTTGGGGGCTTTCAAGGGACCCGAAATCCGCGTCGTCGCAGGATTGATGGAGGCGAGCCGGGAGGGGGTGCGTGAGCTCGGAAGGGTGGCCAGCCGCATCGGCTCGCAGGAGCTGCAGCGCATGGAGCGCGGCTTTCGCACCCTCGGGTTTCTGGGCAATACCGCACCGCTGCTGGGGCTCTTCGGCACCATTACCGGGATGATCAAGGCCTTCATGGTGATTGAGCAGGCGGGGGGCCGGGTCGATGCCCAGGCGCTGGCCGGCGGCATTTGGGAGGCGATGGTCACCACCGGGGTGGGGCTGGCCGTCTCCATCCCGGTGCTGTTGATGCTGCACCTGTTGGAAGGGGCCGCCGATCGCCGGGCGCAAGTGATGCGCAGCTGCGCCTCGGTGGTGCTCGAGCAGTTACCCCACGACCGTGATCCGGAGGTGGAACAGGCCGTCCACCACCGGGAGGGGGTCGTCCATGCAGTTTGAGGGGCGGCGGCGCACCAGTCTCGTCCCCAACCTCACGCCGCTCATCGACGTGGTGTTCCTGCTGCTGGTGTTCTTCATGTTGACCTCTCACTTCGTGCGCGACCAGGCGGTGACCGTGGACCTGCCGGTGGCCGACAGCGGCGAGGCGGTGGAGGAGGATGAACGGCTCGAGGTGGTCCTCGATAAGGCAGGGCGGTTCCTCATCAACGACCACTTCGTGGAGCCCGAGGCCCTGGAGGAGACCCTGCGCCAACACCTCGACAAGCGTGAGGAGAAGGTGGTCCGCATCCGCGGGGATCGCGCCGCCAGCCTGGGCGGGGCCGTGGGCGTGCTCGATGCGGCCCGCAAAGCGGGTGCGGACGCCGTCGATATCGTGACCGAGGAAAAATGAGCCGTCGGGAGTCCTTGAACTGGTTGGTGGCGGCCGTGATCTCCCTTGCCGCTCACGCCGCTCTCATCCTGGACAGTGGCGCACCCCTCGGGGTGGAGAGCCCCACCACTCCGCAGCGGAATGTCACCCGGGTGAGCTTCCGTTCGGAAGCCGCACCGACGCCGGAGAGTGCCCCGGTCCCGGAGAAGCCGGTACAGCGGCCTCCGGAACCGAAAAAGGTGAAGGAAAAGCCACCGGAGCCCCTGAAGCCCGAGCCGAAGCCGATCCCGGAACCGAAGCCAGCGCCCAAGCCCAAGCCCAAGCCTGAGCCTGAGCCTGAGCCGGCGCAGGAGGAGGTGCGCGATGAGCCCATGCCGGTTGCACCGAGCGCGCCGCCCACTGTGGCCCAGGCGGCCAGCCCTGAGCCGGTGGCGGTGGGCCGTGCCCCGGCCGCAGACCCCGCCCTGCTGGAGCAGGCGCGGCAGGCGTACCTGGCGAAGCTAATGGCCCACATCGAGGCCCACAAACACTACCCCAAGGCGGCCCGGCGACGCGGCATCGAGGGGGAGGTGAGCGTGACCTTCACGATCATGGCTGGCGGCGCGGTCGAAGGGCTTCGTGCCGAGGG
Source organism: Gammaproteobacteria bacterium (assembly GCA_041690535.1). GTDB lineage: Bacteria > Pseudomonadota > Gammaproteobacteria > Thiohalomonadales > Thiohalomonadaceae > JAWLHA01. Next base: position 6,763 of record JAWLHA010000020.1, read on the forward strand.
GGCCCACAGCGTGCTGGGGCGCGCGGCGGAGGATGCGGTGCGGGCCAGCACGCCACTGCCCGCGCCCCCTGAGACGATGTCGCTGCCGCTCGAGATCTCCTTCGGAATGGTTTTTGCGCTGCGTTAGCCCGGGTTTCTCACCACCGTTCGTAGCGGGGGCGTCGAGGCGCCGCTGTGACGGGGCGCGGACCGGAGGGAGCACGGTCACACCGAGCGGATCGGCGGTCGAAGTGGACGGATGGTGGGAAATCCGGGTTAGATCCCTTGTTTCACCGGTGCCCCGAACAGCTACGTGAGAGACTTTGGGATCAGACCGAACATCGTAACTACTCCCCCCGTCATTCCCGCGAAGGCGGGAATCCAGAGAACGGATGCATGGCTCAAAATGGATCCCCGCCTACGCGGGAATGACGAATTTCCAAGGCATTGCGTGATCAGCTGGGGCGAGTAGTTACCGAACATCTTTGAATCTTTGTTGAACTGTTGAACTTTTGAGAAGAGGGAGAGGCAATGCGTAGTATTTCACTGGGATTGGCCGGGCTACTTTGGCCTGTGGCCCAACCACTGGCTCTGGAACTTCCCGACACCGCGGATCTCGGAGAGATGGTCGTGACCGCGCCAACGATGTCGGACCCGCTGACCGTGGAGACCGACACGCGGGCGCCGCGGCAACCGGTGCCGGCGGCCGACGGTGGCGACTTCCTCAAGAATATTCCCGGGTTTTCTCTTATTCGCAAGGGAGGCACCTCGGGTGATCCCCTGTTTCGCGGGCTCGGCGGATCACGCCTCAACATCCTCCAGGACGGGGCTCAGGTGCTCGGCGGGTGCGGGCAACGCATGGACCCACCAACCGCTTACATCTATCCGGAGGCCTTCAAAAGCGCAAAGGTCATCAAGGGGCCTCAAACAGTCCTCTATGGCCCTGGAAACATCGCCGGAGCCGTGCTCTTCGAGCGGGAAACCGAGCGGTTTGAGGAGCCGGGGTATCGGGGGCTGGCCAGCGTGCTGTTCGGCAGCCATGGACGCAACGACCAGGTGGTGGATGCGGCAGCCGGAAGTCAGGGCGGCTATGTGCGCCTGATCGGCACCCGTTCCGAGGCCGACAACTACAAGGATGGGGACGGTACTGAGGTGCACTCACAGTACTATCGCTGGAGCGGCACGGCCATTGCGGGCTGGACCCCTGGCCGCGACACCCGGGTCGAGGTCTCGGCAGACCGAAGCGATGGCGAGGCCGCTTACGCAGACCGCGGCATGGACGGGGTGGTGTTCGACCGCACCGGCTACGGCATCAAGCTGGAGCGGGAGAACCTCTCCCCCCTGATCGGCAAGGTGGGGCTGCAGTACTACCACAACTATGTGGACCACGTGATGGACAACTTCACCCTGCGCACACCGTCGGGAATGAAGATGGTGAGCAATCCCGACCGGGAAACCAACGGTGCGCGCATGTTCGCCGACCTCGATCTCGGGGGAATGTTCCTGACCCTGGGAGCCGACTACCGCCGCGATGAGCACACCCTGCGCAAGGCGAGCGCCATGGCGAACGCGGCCGATCCCGACGTGGGCTCGGTGGCCCGCACCGCTGACCTCTCCTTCCGCAGCACCGGCCTGTTCGCCGAGGCCGAGAGGGAGTTTGGCACTCGGGACAATTTGGTCCTGGGACTGCGGGTGGACAAAACCCGGGCCGAAGTGGAGGAGTTGACCGTGGGTGGTGCTGCTCCGGGAAGCGGGGACGAGGACACCACGCGCGGGGGCTTTGTGCGCTGGGAACACGCGCTGGCGGGCCTGCCGGCTCAGACCTATGTGGGGGTGGGCCGCGCCGAGCGCTCGCCCGACTATTGGGAGCGCAACCGGGTCTTCGGGCTGGCGCCGGAGAAAAATACGCAGCTCGACGTGGGGGTGAGTTATCGGACGGAGCGGCTGGCGGCCAACCTGGCCACCTTCTATTCGCAGATTGAGGACTACATCCTCATTACCCCCGCCGAGGTGCCGACGGCGCGCAACATCGACGCGCTGAGCTATGGGTTTGAGGCTGACACCACCTACACATGGTCGCCACATTGGAAGAGTACTGCCACCCTCGCCTATGTGTGGGGCGAGAACAGCAGTGACCATCGTCCCTTGCCTCAGGTCGCCCCCATGGAGACTACCTTCAGCGTGGACTATGACGACCGCACCTACTCCGCGGGTGCCCTGGTGCGCGCGGTCGCCAGTCAGGATCGGGTGGATGAGGGGCGCGGTAACATCATTGGCACTGATGTAGGTCCGACCCCCGGTTTTGCCGTACTCTCGCTCCATGCAGGTTATCGTGCATCTCGTCAGGTGAAGTTCACCGCCGGTGTCGACAACCTGCTGGACAAGACCTATGCGGAACACGTGAGCCGGGCCGGAGCCGATGTTGCCGGCTTCGAGCAGACCACGCGGGTGAACGAGCCGGGCCGCACTTATTGGGTCAAGGCGTCCGCCCGATTCTGATGTGTGAGTCCGACCGCGGCGCGCAGGGCTGAGGCGAAGGGCTTGGATATTTGATTCACTACTTGGGAAGGGATGCAGGGGCGGGGTTCTCTAACGGACAACCTTGCCCCGTCCCGTCATCGATAGAAGACAAAGGTGAAACCATGAAAAAAGCAATATCGGTCGGTTTGGGTGTGCTGGGGATGTTGGCGGCTGCGGGGGCCATGGCAGCGGATATGGGGATCATGGTCATGAACCCCTGGGTGCGGGAGGCGCCTCCGACCGCCAGGGCGCTGGCCGGATATATGGTCGTGATGAATCACGCGGACAAGGAGCGCACCCTGGTCGGTGCAAGCAGTCCCTCATTTGGTGAAGTGATGCTGCATCGTACAGTGATGGAAGAGGGTATGGCGAAGATGGTCCACCAGCATGCCATCGCCATTCCCGCGGGCGGAGAGGTCACCTTCGAGCCTAACGGATATCACATCATGCTGATGCAGCCCAAGCAGGCCTTCAAGGCGGGTGACGCCATCGAGGTCAGCCTGCAGTTTCAGAATGGTGAGGTGCTGACCGTGACCCACGAGGTACGTCCCGGCGCCGGGATGGCCATGGACCACAGCCATCACCACTGAGTGATTCCGAAGTAACCGCCTGCCGGGGCGGCAAATACCGCTCCGGCCCGGTGGATGGGATCAAGCTTCGCCGATGGCGTATTTCTTGATGCGGTAGAGGAGGGTGTCCCGGGTGAGGCCCAGCAGGCGCGCAGCGCGACTGCGGTTGCCGTAGGTCTTGTGCAGGGCCTGGCGAATCATCTGTTTCTCGAGCTCTTCGAGGTGAATGCCGCCGTCCGGGAGGGAAAACAGCGGTGGCTCGGCCTCTTTCTCCCGCACTTCGCGAGGCAGGTTCTGAGCCTCGACGATCCGTCCGCTGAACAAAACGACCATCCGCTCGCAGAAGTTGCGAAGTTCACGCACATTGCCTGGCCAGCGATAACGCTCCAGCGCCTCCACCGCCTGAGGAGAGTAAACCGGCGGCTGCAGGCCATGCTTCTTGGCCAGCTCCCCGGTGAGCGCACGCAGGAGTTGCCGGACATCGCCGCTGCGCTCGCGCAGGGGGGGCAGCTCCAGGGGGACGACATTCAGCCGGTAATAAAGGTCTTCCCGAAACCGGCCGGCCTGCACCTGGGCGTAGAGATCGCGGTGGGTGGCGGCGAGTACGCGCACATCGGACCGATGCGCGGCTGTGTCCCCAACGGGCTGGCACTCGCCGGACTCGAGGAAGCGCAGCAGCTTCGCCTGGATGTTCAGAGGAAGCTCACCCACTTCATCGAGGAACAGCGTCCCGCCGTTGGCGGCGCGAATGCGCCCGAGGTTGTTGCTGACCGCGCCGGTGAAGGCCCCCTTGCGATGGCCGAAGAGTTCCGACTCCGCGAGCGCCTCGGGGAGGGCGGCGCAATTGAGGGCCACAAACGGCGCGTCGCAGCGGCCGCTTTCCCGGTGGATGGCTTGGGCGAGCAACTCCTTGCCCGTGCCGCTCTCCCCCAGAATGAGGACGGTGACGTCGGTGGCCGCAGTGATTTGGGCCGAACGGGTCACCGCACGGAATTCTGGGGCATCCCCCAGGAGCATGGTCTCAAAGGCGTTCATCGGTGCACTGTAGCGCTTCTTCTTCTGTCATCAGTGGGTTCGCCCGATGTAGCTCATCGGCAAAGAAAAGTCCGACAAGCGCGAGCGCGATCAGGACGACCCCGGCGGCTTGTCTCAGGTAGGGCCTGCGCGTAAGTCGGGCCAATCTGTTGACAAGCATACCCGTGCCGGTCACGGCGGGTAAAGTCCCCAGTCCGAAGGCGGCCATGAATGCTGCCCCGGCAGCGGGCCCATCGGCCGTGACCGTCAGCAGCAGGGCGCTGTAGACCAACCCGCACGGGAGCCACCCCCATATCAAACCATATACAAAGGCGTTAGAAATTCCACGTACCGGCAGAAGTTTCCTGCCGAGGGGTTCGAGACGACGCCACAAGGGAACGCCAATGCGCTCCATAAGAGCGAACTTGGGAAACCAGCCGGCAAGGTAGAGGCCCGCCCCGGTGACCAGCAGGGCGGCGGCGATCTGCAACGCGTGATATCCCCCCACGGGGCTCAGCAGGCGGTACATCCGCTCCCCCACCATACCGACCACCGCCCCTGCCAAGGTGTAGCTGACGATGCGCCCGAGGTTATAGCCGAGGACGTAAGTGCCCAACCGGGCGGGACGGCTGCGCACCTCGGCCGGAAGACTGTAGGCGAGCGCGCCCATGATGCCGCCGCACATGCCGATGCAGTGGACGGTGCTGAACAGGCCCAGGAGGAACGGGGCGAGGAGAAAGTAGTCCAAAGCGTTACCTGGAGTTACAACAGGGGTGCGCCAATCATAACGGAAATGGCGGCTGGCACCGAATGTGGAGAAAAATTCGTCGTAGTGCTTGACCGCCCTGCGAGAGTTTGGTTTAATTCGCACCTCGTTTGGGCCGTTAGCTCAGTTGGTAGAGCAGCTGACTCTTAATCAGTAGGTCCGGCGTTCGAGTCGCCGACGGCCCACCAAACAAATCAAAGCCTTAGCTGTGAACTGCAGCTAAGGCTTTTTTCGTTGGGTCGCACGCAGGTCGCAAGTTTGACCAGGCAGCGCGCTGAGCCACGTCAGCAGGCCAGGGTTACGAGCAACGCCTGAGCCTGTATAATCCACCGAAATCTTGCGAAAGTGGCGGAACTGGTAGACGCGCTGGATTTAGGTTCCAGTGGTTATGCCGTGGGGGTTCGAGTCCCCCCTTTCGCACCATTTAACGAATAATCGTAACTACTCGCCCCCCTGTCATTCCCGCGAAGGCGGGAATCCAGTCTGGTCAAGGCATAAAAGGCATAAGACTGTTTGATCCTCCCTCGCAAATGGAGGATACCACTCGTTCACTTGTCCCTTTCCTGGATTCCCGCCTTCGCGGGAATGACGGTTTAGGGGGGCGAGTAACGGAATAATCAACGCATTACGTTGATTTGGCATCACCTGGTTTCTCGTAAAGTTCCGCAGCTCGTTTTTCCCCCAGATTTTCCTCAAATGGCCACAGCAGCAGGGGCCAATTGTAGCCCCGAGAGTTTATTTTTCCGGCACAGGGCGACCCGCCCGATCGCTGTGTGGCCAACCTGGCTCAAAAGAGGTTTGCTTGGGTTCCCTGGGCAGGGTGTTCGTTAAGGAACCGCTGACTAATTCGTTATGCCCGCCCCCCGAGAGCCTTCGTCCGGGGGTGGGCATCCAGTGCCGTGAATTTTCTGGGCTCCCGCCTTCGCGGGAGCGACGAAAGCGTGCCTTGGTCTTTCTGGGCTCCCGCCAAAGTCTGCCCTCGAATGCCCAAATCGGGGGCCTGCCCTCGAATGCTTAATCGGGGGCCCCCCCTCGAATGCCCTAATCGGGGGCGGGAGGGACGAAAGCGGACTTGATCCGGGTTTTCCTAAGGGCACCGGCCCAGTTGCCCCACCCTAAGAATGGTCTTCGCTTGCCGGGGATCCCACCCATATAGATAGGTGTTTTGGTCTATCTGCTTTTGCTTTACCATATCGGGCTGGCCTCGGCTGGCATTCGAGGAAGATCGGCGGGCATCCGTTATCTGAGTGGATGAATGTGCTTCGGGTTTTTCAGCAGGCGCCCAGGGGGAGTGCTAAGCACTTGAAATAAAAGGGGTGTAGGCTCGCTTCGGGTGACTGGTTGGGGCGATCCGCGAGAGGCGAAATCGTCCTTTTTCGTACACAATGCCCTCAAGCCGAAGGCCTGAGTGGCTCTTCCGCACGGGCGGCATGGCAGCGCAGACCGGGAGCTTAAGAGGCTGGACCGTTTGCGTTCTTTTGCGTAGATTCAGCCCTTTACGCGTGCGGCTTCGACCGAAGCGCCGGTTTCCGTGCCGAAATCCCTGAGCTGAATCCTGGTTCCTAATTATTGTTGCAACCTTCTTTGCCTATTTAAGGAGTTGAAATGCAGGTTTCCATTGAAGCGACTGGCGGCCTCGAGCGCCGAATGACCGTGGAAGTACCCGAGGAGCGCATCGAAAAAGAAGTACAGAATCGACTGCAGCAACTCGCCCGTACCACGAAGCTCAAGGGTTTCCGCCCAGGCAAGGTGCCTCTGAAGGTTGTGGCGCAGCAGTACGGCGGCCAGGTGCGCCAGGAGGTTCTTGAGCAGGTCATCCAGTCCAGCTTCTATGAAGCGGTACAGCAGGAGAAGCTGCATCCCGCCGGGAACCCCCGCATTGAGCCCCAGTCCTTGGAGAAAGGCAAAAACCTGGCGTACACCGCCGTGTTTGAAGTCTTCCCCGAATTCGAACCCGCACCGATCGAGGGCGTCTCCCTGGAAAAGACGGTCGGTGAGGTCTCTGATGCCGATGTGGACAAGATGTTCGAGACCCTGCGCAAGCAGCGCACCCGCTGGAACCCGGTGGAGCGCGAGGCGAAGGAAGGCGATCGGGTTGTCGTAGACTTCAAGGGGACCATCGAGGGCGAAGAATTCAAGGGCAATGCCGGCCAGGAGGTGCCCATCACCCTCGGTTCCAAGCGGATGATCGACGGATTCGAGGAGCGGTTGGTGGGCGTCAAGGCGGGTGAGGCGCATACACTCGACCTGACCTTTCCAGCAGACTACGCTTATAAAGAAGTCGCGGGCAAGCCTGTCCAATTTATGGTCACGGTGAAGTCGGTCGCCGAAGCCGAGCTGCCGGAGTTGGATGAAGAGTTCGCCAAGAGCTTCGGCATCCAGGAAGGTGGGATCGACGGGCTGCGCGAGGAGGTCCGCAAGACCATGCAGCGTGAGCTGCGGCAGACCCTGAAGGCCAAGGTCAAGCAGCAGGTGATGGACAAGCTGCTCGAGATCAACTCCATCGAGGTGCCCAAGGCGCTGGTGGACAGCGAGGCCAAGGTGCTCGCCGACCAGATGCGCCAGAATATGCATGTGCCTCAGGGCAAGAAGGGCGTGGATTTGGATCCCGCCATGTTCGAGGAGCAGGCCCGGCGTCGTGTCTCGCTCGGTCTGCTGCTCTCCGAGATCATCAAGCGCAATGAGCTCAAGGCGGACGCGGACAAGGTGCGCGAGACCATCGAGGAGCTTGCCGCCGGATACGAGCACCCCGAAGAGGTGGTGAAGTGGTACTACGGGGATCGCCGGCGCCTGTCGGAAGTGGAGTCGTTGGTGCTGGAAGACCAGGTCGTTGATTGGGCACTGAGCCACGCCCAGGTCGACGAGAAGCAGGTGAGCTTCGACGAGGTGATGAACCGGGGTCAGTGAGACCCACTCTAAAGGATTGAATTGTATGGCCGATAACACGTACATGAAGCGTTCCCAGCCGATCTCCAACGTGGGTCTCGTCCCGATGGTGGTGGAGCAGACACCCCGGGGGGAGCGGGCTTACGATATCTATTCGCGGCTCCTCAAGGAGCGTGTGATCTTCATCGTCGGGCCCATCGAAGACCACATGGCGAATCTGGTGGTGGCTCAGCTGTTGTTCCTGGAGTCGGAGAACCCGGACAAGGACATCCACCTGTACATCAATTCGCCTGGGGGGTCGGTGACTGCCGGCATGGCGATCTACGATACCATGCAGTTCATCAAGCCCGAGGTGAGCACCATGTGCATCGGGATGGCGGCCAGCATGGGCGCGGTGTTGCTCGCCGGCGGCGCAGGGGGCAAGCGGTACTGCCTGCCCAGCTCCAGGGTAATGATCCATCAGCCCCTTGGGGGATATCAGGGGCAGGCGACCGACGTGGAAATCCACGCCCGTGAGATCCTCTACGTGCGGGACCGCCTGAACCGTATTCTGTCGAAGCACACCGGGCAGCCCATCGAGCGGATCCAGCAGGATACCGAGCGTGACAACTTCATGGACGCGGAGCGTGCCATGGAGTACGGCATCATCGACAGCGTCCTGACCAGCCGCGGTGCAGCTTCGTCTGCGGAGAAGTAAAAGGGAGAGCGGTGCGCCCCCTCGGGCGCGCCGCATTCGTTGGGCTTGAATTTCCGGCTCGACTTACGCATGTTGTAATTGAGAATAGCTTTCGTTTACGTGGGGAAAGGCCATGAGCGACGATACAACCAGCACGGGCGGTGACAACGGCAAGCTCCTGTATTGTTCTTTCTGCGGCAAGAGCCAGCACGAAGTACGCAAACTCATCGCTGGACCCTCGGTCTTCATCTGCGATGAATGCGTCGAGCTGTGCAACGACATCATCCGGGAAGAAGTACAGGAAGAGGCGGCCGGTGCCGCGCGCAGCAATCTGCCCACCCCGCAAGAGATCAAGACTATTCTCGATGACTACGTCATTGGGCAGCATCGGGCCAAGAAGGTCCTGGCCGTCGCTGTCTATAACCACTACAAGCGGTTGCAGGCGGGTCAGAAGAAGGACGAGGTCGAGCTCTCCAAGAGCAACATCCTGCTCGTGGGTCCCACCGGGAGCGGAAAGACCTTGCTGGCCGAGACGTTGGCCAGGCTCTTGAACGTGCCCTTCACCATTGCAGACGCCACCACCCTGACCGAAGCGGGGTACGTGGGCGAGGATGTGGAAAACATCATCCAGAAGCTGCTGCAGAAGTGCGACTACGATGTGGAGAAGGCGCAAACGGGGATTGTGTATATCGATGAGATCGACAAGATCTCCCGAAAGTCGGACAACCCTTCCATTACCCGCGATGTCTCGGGAGAGGGCGTCCAGCAGGCCTTGCTGAAGCTCATCGAGGGGACGATCGCTTCGGTTCCGCCCCAAGGCGGCCGCAAGCATCCGCAGCAGGAGTTCCTGCAGGTGGATACGACCAACATCCTTTTTATCTGCGGCGGGGCGTTCGCGGGGTTGGAGCGGATCATCCGCGACCGTTCGGAAAAGGGGGGGATCGGCTTCTCGGCCGAGGTCAAGAGCAAGGACACCACCAAGAGCGCGACCGAGATCCTCCACACGGTGGAGCCGGAAGACCTCATCAAGTTCGGCCTCATTCCCGAGTTCGTCGGGCGCTTGCCTGTGCACGCGACCCTTGAGGAGCTCGACGAAGAGGCCCTGATGAAAATTCTTACCGAGCCACGGAATGCGCTCACGAAACAGTACTCCAAGTTGTTTGATATGGAAGGGGTGGAACTGGAGTTTCGGGATGATGCCTTGCGTTCTGTAGCACGCAAGGCAATGGAGCGGAAGACGGGCGCGCGGGGACTGCGTTCCATCCTCGAATCGGTTCTGCTCGACATCATGTATGAGCTTCCTTCACTTGACGGGGTGAAGAAGGTCGTGTTGGACGAGAGCGTGATCACGGGTGAGGGTGAACCTTTGATGATGTACGAGAGTGCGGAGAAATCCGCGGTTGCCACCGACTGACAGGGTCCCTCCGGTCCGGCAGTGCTGCCGGACCGGAGGAGCCGTCAGAACTCTCCCATTGATTCCTCCGGGCCCGGCCCCATATTCGATCCAACGTCTCGTGCCACGCCGGCCCCAGGCCTTTTCCCCGCGGCGGTTTGCGCCTGACGCAGGCTGCGAAATTAAGAGGTAAGCCCGATGGATGTGAAAGACAAACCTACCCAAGCGACGGCCGCAACGCGGGTGATTCCTATCCTTCCTTTGCGGGATGTGGTGGTCTATCCGCATATGGTGATTCCGCTCTTCGTCGGGCGCGACAAGTCGATCCGGGCGTTGGAAGCGGCCATGGCGGCCGATAAACAGATTCTGCTGGTTGCTCAGAAGAGTGCCGCAGAAGACGATCCCGATGCCGAAGACATCTACACCATCGGGACCATCTCCAATATTCTCCAGCTGCTGAAACTCCCCGATGGCACCGTCAAAGTGTTGGTGGAAGGGGGGCAGCGTGCCGAAATTGCATCCTTTGAGACCACCGACAAGTACTTCTCGGGCCACGTAGAGTTGCTTGACACCGCAGTAGCGGACGAACGGGAGGCGGAAGTTCTGTCGCGTTCCGTCCTCAGTCAGTTTGATCAGTACGTCAAGTTGAACAAGAAGGTACCGCCGGAGGTCCTTACTTCGCTGTCCGGTATTGAAGACCCGGATCGGCTTCTCGATACCATCGCTGCCCACATGTCCCTGAAAATCGAGGAGAAGCAGCGCATCCTTGAAGTCACGGACCTGCACGAGCGCTTTGAACACGTGATCGCCCTCATTGAATCCGAGCTGGATCTGCTGCAGATCGAGAAGCGGATCCGCGGTCGGGTCAAGCGCCAAATGGAGAAGAGCCAGCGCGAGTACTACCTCAACGAACAGATGAAGGCCATTCAGAAGGAACTGGGTGAGCTCGAGGATGCTCCCAACGAGATCGAGGAGCTGGAGCAGAAGATCGAAAAGGCGGGGATGTCCGCCGAGGCCAAGGAGAAGGCCAAGGCCGAGCTGAACAAGCTGAAAATGATGTCGCCCATGTCCGCCGAGGCGACCGTCGTGCGGAACTATGTGGATTGGCTGGTCAAGGTACCATGGAAGAAGCGCTCTCGCGTGAAACACGATCTCGCCGCGGCTGAGGCGGTGCTGGAAGCCGATCACTACGGGCTGGAAAAGGTCAAGGAGCGTATTCTCGAATACCTTGCCGTGCAGCAGCGGGTTGCCAAGCTCAAGGGCCCCATCCTCTGCCTGGTCGGCCCGCCGGGCGTGGGCAAGACCTCTCTGGGGCGGTCCATTGCGCGCGCGACCAACCGGAAGTTCGTACGCATGTCCCTGGGCGGGGTCCGGGACGAGGCGGAGATCCGTGGCCATCGCCGTACCTACATCGGCTCGATGCCGGGCAAGATCGTGCAGAATCTCTCCAAGGTGGGGACCCGCAATCCGCTGTTCCTGCTGGACGAGATCGACAAGATGGCCATGGACTTCCGGGGCGACCCGGCGTCCGCCCTGCTGGAGGTGCTGGACCCGGAGCAGAACAACACCTTTGCGGACCATTACCTCGAAGTGGATTACGATCTCTCCGATGTGATGTTCATCGCCACGGCGAACTCCATGAACATCCCCGGGCCGCTACTCGACCGCATGGAGGTGATCCGTATCCCCGGTTATACCGAGGATGAGAAGCTCAATATCGCCCGGCGCTACTTGATCCCCAAGGAGATCAACGCCAATGGCCTCAAAGAGGGGGAGCTGGAGCTCTCCGATGAGGGCATTCTCGGGATCGTCCGCTTCTACACACGCGAAGCGGGGGTGCGTGGTCTGCAGCGGGAAATCGCGAAGGTGTGCCGCAAGGTGGTGAAGGACATCCTGCTAAAGGATCGCACTGGCGGCGAAAAGACCGTCGTGACCGAAGAGAACCTTCCCGACTTCCTCGGGGTGCAACGGTTCCGTTACGGGCGTGCCGAGGAGCAGGACCAAATCGGACAGGTGACCGGGTTGGCTTGGACGGAAGTGGGCGGTGAACTGCTGAGCATCGAAACGGCGGTGGTTCCCGGCAAAGGCAAGCACACCGTGACCGGGCAGCTCGGGGAGGTGATGAAAGAGTCCATCCAGGCGGCCATGACGGTGGTGCGCAGCCGCTCCAAGATGCTTGGCATTCCCGGGGATTTTGCGGAAAAGCAGGACATTCATATCCACGTTCCTGAGGGGGCGATTCCGAAGGACGGACCAAGCGCGGGGATTGGAATGTGCACGGCCCTGGTGTCCGCCGTCACCGGGATTCCGGTCCGGGCGGATGTGGCGATGACCGGCGAGATCACCCTGCGCGGCGAAGTGCTGCCTATTGGCGGGTTGAAGGAGAAACTGCTCGCTGCCCATCGGGGTGGAATCAAAGTTGTGGTGATTCCGGAGGAAAACCGGCGAAATCTTGAGGATGTTCCGGAAAACATCAAGGAGAAACTGGACATCCGTCCGGTGAAGTGGATCGATCAGGTGCTGGAAATTGCCCTCACGCACATGCCCGAGCCCGCGCCGGAAGATGGCAGCAAGCTGGAAATCAGCGAGCAGGGGGAGAAAGGCGAAAAGGCCAACGCCCTGCACACGCACTGAAAGTGCATCTCCGGGCGGGGATCAACTTGCCCGGAAACTTTCTCTCCCAACGGGAGTCTCTGTGCTATATTCTTGGCTGCGTCGGCACAGAGACTCCTGAGACGGGCGTCACACCACGGGCAGGACCTTGCTTGACAGCTCTTTGAGGCTGTTGGTATAAAATCCTAACGTTATCGAAATCGCCGCCCGTGTATAACGAGGCGGTGTTTTTTTAGGACAATAAAGAAGAGGGGAGTAGTTACGTGAATAAATCCGAGCTGATCGACGCCATTGCAGCAGGGTCTGACATCTCCAAGGCCGCTGCTGGTCGGGCAGTCGATGCCATGATCGAAGCCGTTTCCACTGCACTCAAAAACGGCGACCAGGTCAATCTTGTCGGTTTCGGCACTTTCCTCGTTCGCGAGCGCGCAGCCCGCAGTGGCCGCAATCCGCGCACCGGTGAAGTCATCGAAATCGCTGCGACCAAAGTTCCCACCTTCAAGGCTGGTAAAGCCCTGAAGGATGCTGTAAACTAGCGCTCCTTCAATCGAGGGGTGCTTAGCTCAGCTGGGAGAGCGTCGCCCTTACAAGGCGAGGGTCGGGGGTTCAAGTCCCTCAGCACCCACCATCGAATTACATCAGGAGTGGTAGTTCAGTCGGTTAGAATACCGGCCTGTCACGCCGGGGGTCGCGGGTTCGAGTCCCGTCCACTCCGCCATACTCGAAAGGGCGCATAAACCGGCGCCCTTTTTTTTTGTCCAAGGATATTCAGGAAACGCATCAGGAACGTCAGCGACATGCTTCAGCTCATTCGTGACCGTGCACAAGGGTGGATTGCCTGGGTTATCGTCGGCATGATCATCGTCCCGTTTGCCCTGTGGGGCATTAACGAGTACTTCGGTGGCGGTGGCGATGTCAGTGTAGCCAAGGTCAACGGGGTTGATATTCCTCAGCAGGAACTTCAGCGCGCGTACCTGCAGCAGCGCCAGCGCCTCCAGGAGATGTTCGGGGAGAACTTCCGGCCGGAACTCTTCCCCGAAGAGCGGATGAAGCAGGATATTCTGCAGGCGATGATCGAGCGTGAGGTGCTGGTTCAGTCTGCAGGAAACTCCGGGATTCGGGTCGGTGATGAGGTACTGGCCGCAACCATCCGGGACATTCCTGCATTCCAGGAGGAGGGGCGCTTCTCCCAGGAGCGCTATCAGCGCGCTCTGAGAATGCAGGGATTGAGCCCGCGGGGATTCGAGCAGCAGTTGCGCCGTGACCTCATGGCCGAACAACTTCGGGGTGGTATCACTCAAACCGAGTTCGTCTCCTCGGGTGAAGTGGACCGCTATCTGGCTGACAAAGGGCAGACCCGCAAAGTCGGCCTGATGACGCTTTCGTCCAAGCCGTTCGAAGAGACGATCCAGCCCGAGACGGCTGAGGTGGAGCGTTATTACGAGCAGCAGCGTGCGCGCTACCGGGTTCCGGAACAGATCCGCGTCGCCTACCTTGAGCTGAATGCCGCTGAACTGGCCAAAGCCGTGGCGGTTGGGGAGGAGGAGTTGCGGCAGCGCTATGACGCACAGCTTGCCAACTACCGGACCCCGGAAGAGCGCCGGGCACGACACATCCTGATCAAAGTGGACTCGGGGGCCGATGAGCAAGCGGTGGCTGCTGCCGAGGCAACCATTGAAGAGCTGCAGGGCAAGCTTCGTGACGGCGGCTCCTTCGAGGAGCTGGCGAAGGAGCACTCCCAGGATCCGGGCTCTGCGAAGGAGGGGGGCGACCTCGGCTTCTTCGGACGGGGCGTGATGGTGCCTGAGTTCGAGGAGGCGGCCTTCTCGCTTGCGCAGGGGCAGATCAGCGAGCCCGTGCGCAGTCCCTTTGGCTTTCACCTCATTAGGCTCGAAGCAGTCAAAGGGGGCGAAACCAAGCCCTTCGAAGAGGTGCAGGAGCAGATCCTCGGGGAAATTCAGCGGGAGCGTGGCGAACAGCGATTCTATGATCTGGCCGATCAGCTCGCCAATCTCACCTATGAGCACCCGGATACGCTGGAGACGGCGGCCAGTGAGCTGGGTCTGCAGATCCAGGAGACCACGGCGTTCTCCCGTAGTGGTGGGACGGGTTTCGCGGGCCACCAGAAAGTAATCTCCTCCGCTTTCAGTGATGATGTCCTTGGGCGGCGGAACAACAGCGAAGTCATTGAACTCGGTACCAACCACCTTGCCGTGCTCCGGGTCGTAGAGCATATTCCCGAGGCGCAACGTCCACTGGATGAGGTGAAGGATGAGATCGTGGCCGCCCTCAAGCGCGAGGGTGGGCGGGAGCAGGCCGAAACCAAGGCCAAGGAACTCCTGGAACGTCTGCTTGCGGGTGAAGAACCGGCGCAGCTGGCGGCAGGGCAGGGGATCGAGTGGAACGTCCATGAAGTGCTGAAGCGCGATAGCAGGGAAGTGAACCCAGCAGCGGTGCAGGCCGCGTTCCGGGCAGCAAGGCCGAAGGAAGGCGGCATGACTGCCGAGCGGATTGCGCTGCCTTCAGGGGAGCAGGTCATTCTTGCGGTATTGGGGGTCAGCGACGGCGATCCGGCTGCGGCTACGGAGCCGGAGCGGGAGGCAGCACGCAACATGCTGCAGCAGGCGGCAGGCCAGGCCGCGTACGAGTCTGCGCTGGTGGGACTGCAATCCCGGGCCAAGATCGTTCAGTAACGGGTGTCGCTGATGCCTTGGAAGTGGCCTCTCCACTGGCAAATACTTCTGGCTCTCACATTGGCCGTTCCGGCCGGCTTCCTGGCCGGCCAGGACGGCGGCGTTTTCGGCTTCACCTTCTATGAAGCCTTCCGCTTCGTCGGAACCCTCTTTCTCAATGCCTTGAAGATGCTGATCGTGCCGCTCATTGCGGCATCGATTATCACCGGAATTGCCGGGATCGGCTCTTCCGGGAAGTTGGGGCGACTGGGGGGGAAGACGCTCCTCTACTATGCGGTCAGCAGCCTGGTCGCCATTCTAATCGGTCTGGCCGTCGTGAATGCCATTGCCCCCGGAACAGTGGATGGGCAACCGGCGAAGGACCTTATTGGTTTCACCGCAGATCCCACCGAGGTGGAGCAGAAGGTTGCCGGGAGGGGGGTCCAGGATGTGGCCGAGGTCTTCCTGCGTATGGTGCCTACCAACATCGTCGCAGCGGCGGCCGAAGGGCAGATGTTGGGCCTCATCTTCTTCTCCCTGTTATTCGGGTTCTTCATGACCAAGATTGGGGAGCCCTATGCTGAAGCCCAATACAACTTTTGGCAGGGGTTGTTCGAGACCATGATGCTCATCACCGACTGGGTGATGAAGTTTGCGCCGCTGGGCGTCTTTGCCTTGGTGGCCATGGTGATCGCCGACACCGGTTTTTCGGCTTTTCGTCCTTTGGGATGGTTTTTCATCACCGTCCTGCTGGCCCTTGCGGTCCACTTCTTCGTCGCCTTGCCTCTGGCGTTGAAGGTCGTCGGAGGCGTCAACCCCATACGCCATTATCGGGCCATGAGCCCGGCCTTGCTGACGGCGTTTTCCACGGCCTCCTCCTCTGCCACCCTGCCGCTCACCATGGAGTGTGTGGAGAAAAATGCCGGCGTCTCAAACCGCACCACCAGCTTTGTGCTTCCCCTCGGGGCGACGGTCAACATGGACGGCACGGCGCTGTATGAGTGTGTTGCGGCCATCTTCATCGCCCAGGCCTACGGGTTGCAGCTCGGGTTGGCTGAACAGTTCACCATCGTGGTGGTGGCGCTGTTGACTTCCATCGGCGTCGCGGGGATCCCGGCCGCCAGTCTGGTGGCCATTTCCATCATACTGGCGACCATCGGGCTGCCTGCCGAGGGGATTGGCCTCATCCTGGCAGTGGACCGTATCCTGGACATGTGCCGGACATCGGTGAATGTGTTCAGCGATTCCTGCGGTGCCGTCCTGATCGGGCGGTTCGAAGGCGAGGCGGGTATTCTCACTGCGACCGCATCAAGGAACCTTGCCCCGGCGTTGGGTTCAGAGAGTGAAGGTTAAGCGCGCACAAGGTTGCGGTGGGAGATCCGCGCCTGGGGTGGGCTGAGTCTCCGTTGTGCTGCGGCTCGCCCCGGCCCATCGAAGGCGGATCCGCCCGCGCGGAGAGTGTTCGCAGGATCTATAGTTCTTGGGGAACACCCATGGTCGTTATGTGGAAACCGGCGTCGATGTAAAGCACTTCGCCCGTGATCCCGCTGGCCAGGTCGGAGCATAGGAATGCAGCGGCGTTGCCACTTCTTCAATGGTTACATTCGTGCTGTGGGCGATGTAAGTCCTTGAAAGCAGGTGCGCTGTCAATACGACCGACATGGATGTTGGGAGTGAAGATTGTGCAGGAGCCATCATCTTCCATCCCTGTACGCCCGGCGCTCGCGACCGCTTCGGGCATCCTGCCCTCCCGCGGCATAAGTGCGTGCTTGCCAATCCATGCGGTCGACGACCTGCTTTAAGGACTAACATCAGTAAGCATGTGTTTAGCCAGGGCACCGGGCCACAACCGCGGAAGGGGATGATGGTAATGAACAGAGGGTGGATCTCTGCGGCAGTCATGCTGCTTTTGCTGCTCATGGCAGCGGGGGCTCGTGCCGAGTCTGCCATGGCGCTGGGTTATGAACCGAAGTATGCGCCCGGTTTCGGGCACTTCGACTACGTCAATCCCGATGCGCCGAAAGGGGGAGAGCTGGTGCTCTCCTCCCAGGGCACGTTCGACAGCCTGAATCCGTTCGTGCTCAAGGGGCTCGGGGCGGACGGTCTCTCCGAGCTGATGTTCGAGTCCTTGCTGACCCCCAGCCTCGATGAGCCTTTCAGCCAGTATGGGCTGCTGGCCGAAGATGCGCAGCTCGCGGAGGATGGGTTGTCGGTCACCTTCCGGCTCAATCCCGAGGCCCGCTTTTCCGACGGCTCCCCTGTGGAGCCGCAGGATGTGAAATTCTCCTTCGATACGCTCAAGAGTGACAAGGCCCATCCGCAATACCGTTTCTATTGGGCCGACATTTTGCGCGCAGTGGTCGTGGATGAGCGAACGGTTCGGTTTGAGTTCGCGCGGGTCAATCCCGAGCTGCACATGATCACCGCCCAAGTCCCGATCTTCTCACGCAAATGGGTGGGGGAGCGTCCCTTTGACAAGGTGGTGCTGGAGGCGCCGCTGGCGAGTGGTCCCTATGTGGTCGAGAAGTACGAACTCGGCAAGTACATCACCTTCGTGCGCAATCCCGACTATTGGGCGGCCGACTTGAACTCTCGCCGGGGCATGTTCAACTTCAATCGGATCACCTTCAAGTATTACCGCGACACCACGGTGGCGCTGGAAGGATTCAAGGCCGGTGAGTTTGACTTCATGGCCGTCTACAACTCCAAGCAGTGGGCGCGCGACTACATCGGTCCGAAGTTCGACTCGGGGCAGATCCAAAAGGAGGAGCTGGAGCATAGTAACAATGCCGGGATGCAGGGATTCATCTTCAACCTGCGCCGGCCGCTGTTCCAGGATCGGCGTGTACGCAAGGCCATCGGCATGGCCGTGGACTTCGAGTGGGCCAACCACAAGCTCTTCTACGACCAGTACGAACGCTGTGACAGCTACTTCAGCAACAGCGAGTTGGCTGCGCGCGGCCTGCCGGAAGGTGAGGAGCTGAAGCTGCTGGAAGCTTATAAGGACCGGCTGCCCGAGCAGGTCTTCTCCAAGGAGTGGACGCCTCCGAGCACGCGGGCGCCCCACAGTCTGCGCGCCAATCTCCAACAGGCCAAGGCACTCCTGGCCGAGGCGGGCTGGCGCTATCGCGATGGGGCGTTGCGTAACGCCAAGGGCGAGCCGTTCCGTTTCGAGATCATGCTGGTGCAAAAGGGGTTCGAGCGCATCGTGGCACCGTTCGCCCGCAACCTGGCCAAGTTGGGAATTGAGGTGAATTATCGCACCATCGACAGCGCACTGTATCAGCGTCGCTCCGACACCTTCGATTTCGATATGATGGTTTCGGTCCTTCCCCAGTCACAATCGCCGGGCAATGAGCTGATGAGCATGTTCCACTCCTCGGCGGCGGAGGCGGAGGGGGCCCGAAACCTGATGGGGCTGAAGGACCCGATTGTGGACGCACTGGTGGAGAAGGTGATCTTTGCGCCGGACCGGGCCGCACTGGTGGCGGCGAGTCGGGCCCTCGATCGGGTCCTCCTCCATGGGGAATACCTCGTGCCGAACTGGTACATCGCGGTGCACCGTGTGGCCTACTGGGATCGGTTTGGGCGCCCGGCCAGATTGCCCCTTTACTACAGCGCCACCAGCTGGATGCTCACCACGTGGTGGCAGGAGCGCTCCCGTGCGGAGGTGCGGTAGATTCGGGGTTTCGGCTCTTGGCTGTGCCCAATGGCCAGTAGTAGTAGCAGGGTGGATGCGCCGCGCTTATCCACCCTGCTGAGTACGTTCGCATCGAAGCGTGAAGGGCAAACTGCAGTCGATCAAGTGGTCGCAGTTGTCGGAAAAGAGCCGCACCCGTCTAAACTTGTGATGTTAGTCCGATTTCTTACTGCAAGGCACTCGGAAAGGAGCTCATGGCCGCGTACATCCTCAAACGCATTCTGCTGATGATCCCGACCCTGTTCGGGGTCATGCTCATCACCTTCGCCGTCACGCAGTTCGTTCCGGGCGGCCCGGTGGAGCAGCTGGTGAGTCAGCTCCAGGGCCACGCCGCGGGGGGGGAGGTGAGCGCCGGCATGGAGGGCCTCTATCGCGGGGCCGCGGGGCTGGATGAGCAGCGGCTGGCCGAGTTGCGCGCGCTCTACGGTTTCGACAAGCCGGCGGTGCAGCGCTTTGCGGAGATGATGGGCAACTATCTGACCTTCGATTTGGGCAACAGCTACTTTCACCACCAGTCGGTCATGGAACTGGTGATCTCCAAGCTGCCGGTCTCCATCAGTCTGGGGCTGTGGACCTTCTTCATCACCTATCTCACCTGCATCCCCTTGGGGATTTCGAAGGCGGTGCGCGACGGAACCACCTTTGATGTGGTGACCAGCACGATCATCCTGATCGGCTATGCCATTCCCGGTTTTGTGTTGGGGATCACCCTGCTGGTCCTGTTCGGTGGGGGCAGCTTCTGGGACATCTTCCCCCTGCGGGGGCTGGTGTCGGACAACTGGGACGAGCTCTCCGTGGTGGGCAAGGTGCTCGACTATCTCTGGCACATGGCCTTGCCGGTGACCGCCTCTGTGGTGGGCAGTTTCGCCGTGATGACCATGCTGACGAAGAACAGCTTCGTTGAGGAGATCCGCAAGCAGTACGTGCTGACGGCCCGGGCCAAGGGGCTTGGCGAGCGGACGGTGCTCTACAAGCACGTCTTTCGCAATGCCACCATTCCCCTGGTGACCAACTTCCCTGCGGCGTTCATCGGCGCGTTCTTCACCGGCAGTCTGCTCATCGAGACCATCTTCTCCCTGGACGGACTGGGGCTGCTTTCGTACGAGTCGGTGCTCAAACGCGACTATCCGGTGGTGTTGGGCACGCTCTATCTGTTCACGCTGATGGGATTGATCGCGAAGCTGCTCACGGATTTGTGTTACGTGCTCATTGATCCCCGCATCCAATTCGAGTCCCTTTCCCGATGAGAGAGACAGTGGAACGAGGCGTCGTTCAGGAGACAGTGGTGGAGGCGCCACCGCTGGCGGCACCCCTCGGCCGTCCCGCCGCTCGAGCGGTCTTGACTCCCTCCGCACGCGCCTGGCGCCGGTTCAAGGCCAACCGGCGCGGTTACGTCAGTCTGTGGATCTTCTCCATCCTGTTCATCCTCAGTCTGTTTGCGGAAGTGCTCTCCAACGACACACCGCTGGTGGTCCACTACGAGGGGAGCTACTACTTCCCCGTGCTTCAGACCTACCCGGAGACGCTCTTCGGGGGGGATTTCGAGACCGAGGCCGATTACCTCGACCCCTTTGTGCGCGAGCGCATCACGGAAGGGGAGAACTGGGCCCTCTATCCCCCCAATCCCTACCGGTATGACACCATCAACTACTTCGCGGAGGCGCCCAATCCCGCCCCGCCTTCCGACCAGAACATTCTCGGAACCGATGATCGGGGCCGGGACGTGCTGGCCAGGCTGCTCTACGGCTTCAGGATTTCGGTCCTCTTCGCTTTGGTGCTGACCACGGTCGGCACGGCCCTGGGCGTAGTGGCCGGGTCGCTGCAGGGTTACTTCGGGGGACGGCTGGACCTTTTCGCCCAGCGGTTCATCGAGGTGTGGGGCTCGATGCCGGAGCTCTACCTGCTCATCATCTTTGCCTCCATCTTCCAGCCGAGCATCTTCCTGTTGGTGGTGCTCCTGAGTCTGTTCGGCTGGATGGGGCTCGCCGACTACGTGCGTGCCGAGTTCCTGCGCGGGCGCAATATGGATTATGTGCGGGCGGCCCAGGCCTTGGGCGTGCCGAACCGGACCATCATGCGGCGCCACTTGCTGCCCAATGCGATGACCCCGGTGATCACCTTCCTGCCGTTCCGGGTGAGCGGGGCCATTCTGGCCCTGACCAGCCTCGATTTTCTCGGTCTGGGTGTGCCGCCCAGCACGCCGAGCCTCGGGGAGCTGTTGGCTCAGGGCAAGGAAAACATCGATGCGTGGTGGCTCTCTATCACCACCTTCGGGGTGCTGGTGGGCACGTTGGTGCTGCTGATCTTCATCGGCGAGGCGCTGCGCGAGGCGCTCGACCCGCGCCGGGGCTAGCCCTGGCGCGATATTCAAGGACAGGTGACTGGCCAGTGACTGAACTGCTGAAAATCGAAAACCTCTCGGTCGCCTTCGGGCTGCCGGGCGATCGCACCAGCGTGGTGGAGGGGGTGAACCTCTCCATGGCCCCTGGGGAGAAGCTGGCGCTGGTGGGCGAATCGGGCTCCGGCAAGTCGGTGACGGCGCTGTCGGTCCTGCGCCTGCACGACCGCATCCAGACCGAGTACCGGGGCGGCATTCGGTTTCTGGGGCAGGAGTTGCTGTCGCTGCCGGAGTCGCGCATGCGGGGGATCCGCGGGCGGGAGATCGCCATGATCTTCCAGGAGCCGATGATCTCGCTCAATCCGGTCTACACCATCGGCGATCAGCTCGCCGAGCCCCTGATCCTGCACGAAGGGCTGAGCCGGGAGCAGGCGCGGGGCAGGGTGGTGGAGCTGCTCGGCAAGGTGGGGATCCCCGACCCCGCAAGCCGCTGCGACGCCTTTCCTCACATGCTCTCGGGGGGCCAGCGCCAGCGGGCCATGATCGCCATGGCCCTGGCCTGCCGGCCGAAACTGCTCATCGCCGACGAGCCCACCACCGCACTGGATGTAACCATCCAGCAACAGATCCTGCAGCTGCTCAATGAGCTGCAGAGAGAACTCGGGATGGCGGTGCTGCTCATCACCCACGACCTCAACATGGTGCGCCGCTTCGCGGACAATGTGGTGGTCATGCAGAACGGCAGCGTGGTGGAGCGGGCGGACGTGGAGACCCTGTTCACCGCCCCGAGCCATCCCTACACCCGCAAACTGCTGGACAGCGAGCCGGAACCGCTGGTGGGGACGGGCGAGGCGGAGGGCCTGTCCCGCAGGCCGCCCCTTTTCGAAGGCAAGGCGATCCGTTGCTACTTCCCCATCAAGAAGGGGTTTTTTCGCCGCAAGGTAGGCGAGGTGAAGGCCGTCGATGATGTGGATATCGTCCTCCGTCCCGGCGAGACCGTCGGGGTGGTGGGGGAGTCGGGATCGGGAAAGTCGACGCTGGGGATGTGTCTGCTGCGGCTGCAGGAGTGTGACGGCACCATACGCTTCAACCAGCAGCGGCTGGATGCGCTGCGCGGCGGTGAGCTCCGGCCCCTGCGCCGCCATTTTCAGGTGGTGTTCCAGGACCCCTTCTCCTCCCTCTCCCCCCGCATGACTGTGGAGCAAATCGTCGGGGAGGGGCTGCAGCTCCATTTTCCGGAGTTGAACCGGCATCAGCGGCGCGAGCGGGTGGTGCGGGTCCTCGAAGAGGTGGGGCTTGAGGAGACGATGCTGAATCGCTACCCCCACGAATTCTCCGGCGGACAGCGCCAACGCATCGCCGTGGCGCGCGCTGTGGTGCTGGAGCCGAAGGTGGTGTTGCTGGATGAGCCCACCAGCGCCCTGGATGTATCGGTGCAGAAGCAGGTGTTGAAGCTGCTGCGGGATCTGCAGCGGCGTCACGGCATGAGCTACCTCTTCATCTCCCATGACCTGATGGTCATTCGTGCGGTCTCCCACCGGGTCCTGGTGATGCGCAATGGCCAGGTGGTGGAGCAGGGGGAGACCCAGGAGATCTTCGAGCGGCCCACCCATGAGTACACGCGGGCGCTGCTGAGCGCATCGCTGTTCCGCGACGTGGGTTAGCGGCAGGTACGCGGGTCGAGGGGGATTCGAAGGGACGGCGCCGCTTCGAAACCCGCACAAGTCATGTAGCCCGGATGAAGCGCAGCGGAATCCGGGCTACATGGATCGCCTGCGAAGCAGGGTTGTGGGCCCCTCCGAAGCTGTGTGCCCGTCCCGTCAGATACTTCCGCTCTGGCGAGTCACGTCCACGTAGAGCTTCAGGCGCTGACCCGGCTGCAGGTACTTGCTGCCCTGCAACCCGTTCCAGCTGACGATGTTGTCTACCGATACCCTGAACCGCTCTGCAATGCGGTACAGGGAATCGCCGCTCCGCACCGTGTAGCCAATGAGGCGGCGGGCCGATTGCTCGAACGGATGTTGAAAGGCCACGGGGTTCAGACTGGCCTGGGTCGTGGGCGCCTTGTCGGTCCAGATCACCAAGCGCTGGCCCGGATGGAGCGGGTCCCGGGGCGCCATGCCGTTCCACTTCGCGAGACTGCCCACCCCGACGTTATGCGATCGGGCGATGTCCCAGAGCGTGTCCCCCGGCTGAACCTGGTATTCCAGCTTGTGTCCCTCCCGGTCGCGCTCCTGAAGGGCCTGCAGCCGCTGGTCCGCTGTCAGCCGATAGCGGCTCAAGTCCTTGCGGGCCACGGGCACCACCAGTGTGGCACCAGCCCTTATCGTCTCGCTGTTCAGTCCGTTCACCCCCTTGAGGAGCTTGGTGGTGGTCCGGTATTGCTCGGCGATGAGCCCCAGGCTCTCGCCGGAGCGGATTTGATGGCGGACCCACTTGATCCGTTCGGTAGGCGGATACTTTGCGAGGGCCGTGGTGAACTGCGCCTCTCTCTCCAGCGGGATCAGCAATTTGTGGGGACCATCGGGGTCGGTGGCCCAGCGGTTGAAGCCGGGGTTGTAGCGGTAGATATCCTCGAGGGAAACCCCGGCAAGCTCGGCCGCAAGGTCCAGATCGATTTGGCCATCCACATCCACGGAGGTGAGAAAAGGCTCATCCGGCACGCTGATGAGTTGTGCGCCGTGGGCGGCAGGATTATCAACGATAGAGCTGATTGCCAGCAGCCGCGGCACATACCCGCGTGTCTCGTCAGGCAGGTCAAGCGACCAGAAGTCCGTCGGCTTGCCTTTTGCACGATTGCGGCGCATGGCAGCCTGCACGGTGCCTTCGCCGGAGTTGTAGGCCGCGAGGGCCAGCAACCAGTCACCATCGAAATGGCGGTGCAGGTAACTCAGGTAATCGAGGGCTGCCCGGGTGGATTCGGCGACGTCGCGCCGGCCGTCGTACCACCAGGTCTGGCGCAGGCCGAAACGCCGGCCGGTGCCCGGAACGAACTGCCACAGCCCGGCGGCCCGGCCATGGGAGTAGGCGAAGGGTTGGAAGGCGCTCTCCACCACCGGAAGCAGCACGATCTCCATCGGCATGCCCCGGGTCTCCACCTGCTCCACAATCAGGTGCAAGTACGGGGTGGCGCGCTCGGCGACCCGATCCAGATAGTGGGGGTGGCGGGCGTACCACTTCAGATCGGCCTCGATGCGGGGATGATCGTGGTCCGGAAGGGCAAATCCGTCACGGATGCGGCTCCAGAGGTCCCTGGGGGGCAGGCAAATGTCCGAGGGGATCTCCAAGGCCACACTCTCCACCACTTCAGCGACGCTGGAGGATTCGTGCGCAGCCGGCTGTGGCGGCGCATCAGGGATCACCATCACTGCGGCGAGCTCCCCACTTGGCTGACGGTCCGGCGCCGAAGGCATCGACACACAGCCTGCGAACAGCAGGCAGGTCGCGACTAGCGCGCTGGTTCGCTTAAACTCCACGGTGACTCCTTAAATCTTAATTGGGGCGCTCAGTCGAGCGTGTCTTTCCAGTGGCGCACCGCGCCGAACACTTCCGCGCCGGTGCGAAGCGGGCGACCGGTAAATGCCTCGGCCGCGCCGATGAGTTCGGGCACCATGGTGCGCAGGAACGGGTTGGTCCGTTTCTCCAACGCGAGCGTCGAGGGTACCGTGGGCAGCCCCGTGGCCCGCAACCGTTCGGCCTCGACCTGCCTTGCCGCCACATCCCGATTGTGCGGCTCGGCCACCCGGGCAAATCCCAGGTTGGCGAGGGTATACTCGTGGGCACAGTAGACCAGGGTCTCGTCCGGCAGGGCAGCGATCTTCTCCAGTGAGCGGTGCATCTGTTCCGCCGTACCTTCGAACAGCCGCCCGCACCCTGCGGTAAACAGCGTGTCGCCGCAAAAGAGCGTACCATGCCCCACATAGCAGACGTGCCCCCGGGTATGTCCCGGCGTGTCCAGCACCTCGAACTCAAGCCCGGGCTCCTGCAGAAGGATGCGGTCGCCCTCCCTGACCGGGTGGGTCAGCCCCGGTATGCGTTCATGGGCGGGACCATATACCGGCAGGCCAAAGTGATCAGCCAATTCCGTCACACCCCCGGTGTGGTCGCCATGATGGTGGGTCACAAAGATGGCGCAGGGCTTCAGCCCGTCGGTGGCGATGCGCTGCAGAACGGGACTGGCGTCGCCCGGATCCACGATGATGACGCCGCGGCTGCCCGGATGAGCGACCAGCCAGATATAATTGTCTTCGAATGCACGGACATAACTTACTTCTATCATGGGAGCGGATCCTGACAGGCCCTGGGCGACCGGTCAATCCACGCAGGCGGATGAGGCAATCCCACAAGGTATACAGTTGCGGCACGGCGCACGAGACCAAGAGCAGCCTGAGGCAGTGGTTTCGCAGTCCGGTGGGCCGCGAGTTGTTAGGCCAGGAGAAGGCGCTGCTCGACCAGGTGTTACCGACTCTCTTTGGCTACCATCTCCTGCAGGTCGGTCGCCCCGCCTCGGAAGATCTCACCGCGGCGTCCAGGATTGGTCACCAGCTGCTTCTCGATGAGAGTCCCCAAGCCCATGCCCTGGGGGGGATCCCGAGGGTCCTGGTGGGCGATGGGGGGGCCCTGCCCATCGCCTCCGACTCGCTGGACGTGATCCTCTTGCCCCATACGCTCGAATTCCATGATGCTCCGCACCAGATATTGAGAGAGGTGGATCGGACCCTCATCCCCGAGGGGCATGTCCTCATTTTCGGTTTCAACCCCCTGAGTTTGTGCGGGCTCAGGCGTCTGCTGGCGAACCGGGGGCAGGCGCCCTGGTGCGGCCAGTTCTACACGGTCAATCGGCTGAGGGATTGGCTGACGTTGTTAGGCTTTGATACCGTACTGACACGCAGTTATTTCTTTCGGCCACCACTTCAGTACCCGCGGCTTCTGGCCCGGCTGAAATTCATCGAGGCGTGGGGAAGTCGCTGGTGGCCGGTTCTGGGGGGCGGCTATCTGCTGGTTGCACGGAAGCGGGTGGCCACGCTGACGCCCATCCGCCCGCGCTGGCGGCCGCGGCGCATCATGGCCGGGAGCGTCATCAAGCCCTCTTTGCGGAAAATCAATGAAAGAACAGAGTGAGTTGTGCGACGACGTTGTGGAGATCTTCACCGATGGGGCCTGCCGGGGTAATCCGGGACCGGGTGGGTGGGGGACACTGCTGCGTTACCGTGGGCGCGAGCGGACGCTGTACGGTGGCGAGCCGGAGACCACCAACAACCGCATGGAGCTGATGGCCGCCATTCAGGGCCTGGAGACGCTCAGCCGCGCCTGCCGCGTGCGGCTCACCACCGACTCGGTGTATGTGAAGAAGGGCATCACGGAGTGGCTGCCGAACTGGAAACGGCGGGGGTGGAAGACCGCCGATCGGAAGCCGGTGAAAAATGCCGATCTCTGGCAGCGCCTCGATGCGGCAGCGGTTCGCCATCAGGTGAGCTGGCATTGGGTGCGGGGCCACAGCGGCCATCCGGAGAACGAACGCGCCGACGCCCTGGCCAATCAGGCCATCGACGAAATGCTCGCCGCCAGGCGTAAACAGTAGATTGGGGGGACCCATGCGACAAATCGTGCTGGATACGGAGACCACCGGTCTCGAGCACTCCGAAGGCCACCGGATCATCGAAATCGGGTGTGTGGAATTGCTGAACCGCCGCTTTACAGGACGGACGTTCCATCACTACCTGCAGCCGGATCGGGAGATTGACGAGGGCGCCATGGAGGTTCACGGCATCACCAATGAAATGCTGGTGGACAAGCCTCGCTTTGCGGAGATTGCCGAGGATTTCATCAGCTTCATTACCGGTGCAGAGCTGGTTATCCACAATGCACCGTTCGATGTGGGATTCATCAATCACGAGCTGAGGCTCATGGGGGCGACCTGCTCCAATGTCGCCGAGTTCTGCATGGTGCTCGACACGCTGACGCTGGCCCGCCAACTTCATCCGGGGCAGAAGAACAACCTGGATGCCCTGTGCAAGCGCTATGGTATCGACAACTCCCACCGCGACCTGCATGGCGCGCTGCTGGATGCCGAGATCCTGGCGGACGTCTACCTGGCCATGACCGGCGGCCAGACCTCGCTCTCCCTGGGGGGGACGGCCGCGGAGAGCGGGGCGGCGAAGCAGCAGGGGATCCGTCGACTGGACCCGCAGCGGCCTCAGTTGAAAGTGATCCGCCCCTCGGAGGCGGAGCTGGCGGCCCATTCGGCGCGCCTGGAGGCCATCGACAAAGCGAGCGGAGGCGGTTGCGTGTGGAAACGGCTGAACGCTTGAGCCGTTCGGCTTTTGGCACCGCCTTCCGGTTCACGCGGCCGAAACAGATGGTTGCACTGTGACAGTGATGATTCACCAGAAGGGAGCGGGGAATGCAAGAGGAGCGAAAGGGGGTACTGCTGGTTGAAGATGACGAGATCGACGTCATGACTGTCCAGCGGGCGTTCAAGAAACATAACATAGCCATTCCACTTCACGTGGCCGAGTCGGCCGACAGGGCTTTGGCGCTGTTGCGCGGGGCCGACGGGCCGCCGCTCCGACCGTTGCTTATCCTTTTCGATCTCAACCTCCCGCGCATGGACGGGATCGCCTTCCTTCGCGAGCTGCGCGCGGACCCCGCCTTGCGTTCGCTGGTCGCGGTGGCACTGACCTCCTCGAACCAGCCCCGGGACCTGGCTGCGGTGTTTGAGTACAACGTCGCCGGTTACTTTCTCAAGCGTGTCGCCTACGAGGAGTCGGTCGAGCAGATCGGTCTGATCCTGCGCTACTGGTTGAGCAGCGAGCGGGCTGCCGACGGGTGAGCCCCGCCTGGCGGGAGCAGGGTAAACGCATACTTACCCAAGAGCGATGTAACTCCTTGAAAGCAGGTCGTCGGCCGCATGGATTTGTGCAAGGACGCACTTATGCCGCGGGAGGGCAAGGATGCCCGGAGCGGCTGCGGCCGTCGAGCGTACAGGGATGTATTCACAGCGTACCTGCTTTCAAGGAGTTACATAGCTCACAGCACGGCCGCGACGTGAGTATGCGTTTACCCTGCTGGCGGGAGGACTCCGGCAATTCGGCCTCGCAAATGCAGGCTAAACTGAGATAGGGGTCGGCTCGGTCTCGGTGAGTGCGGAGGGGCGGTGGAGCAGCGGAGCAGTCTGCGTGTGGCCGTGAATGCCGATGTGGTCGTCAACTATCGCAGTGTGGGGTACATTCGCGGGCGAATTCGCGATATCAGTCCACAGGGGATGTATGTGGAAACCGGGCGAATACGAATGCCCCGCAACGCCACCGTGGAGGCCTACCTGAAGGCAGGCTCCCGCGGTCCCCGTCTGGTGCTGAATGCGAAGGTGGTGCGAGTGGCCGATGACGGGGTAGGGTTGTGTTTTGAAAGTACGCCCGACAACTTCGCCTCCGCACTGGCCGCCCTGCATGATCCGGCGGAAGGGTAACCGCGTTGCTCGTCTGAGGTGGCCCGGGCGAAGCGCTGCGGAATTCGGGCGCTTTGCGGCCGGCAAAGACTCGCGGTCAAATCCCGCCATTTCGGACCTTCGGTCGTGAGAGCCCGGCGGTGCGATCCCGGATTCCGCCGCGCTTGATGCGGGCCGCCCGTCAGCCGAAGGTGTCGTTCGGATCGGAGGCCGGCGCGGGGTGGTGCGGGCCGCCCAGGCGCTCCATCACCCGGGCCGCGGTCAGCAGTCGCTCCAGGGGCTCGGCCGGCATTGCGGACGGGCTGAGCGGGAGTCTCCTGAGCAGTTCGTGGCGTTTTACCAGCCGAAAATAATCGCCGGTTCCGAAGAGGTGACGTCCTTCCATGAAGCCGCGGTCGAGGTACTCCATTGCGCCGTTCAGGCGCCGACTCATCAGCAGTTGTCCATAGAGAAGGCAGGCGAGGGTGTGTCCATGGGCTGTCCGCGCGTTTAGTCGCAGCATCAGTTCAAACTCTGTTTCGACCGGCTCACCCAGCCAGAAGCGGGCAACGAGCCGCTGCATTTGGCAGGTGCGGCATTCCGAGCCGCGCCGCACGCGAGCGCGCCAGCGCCGTTCCGCGGTTTGGAGCAGCCCCCGGGCGGCCTGCTCTGTCATGGGATCGCCGAACCAGCGCGCCAGCAGTGTCTGTTGGCCATGCTCCGCCACTACCTGAGCGTCTCCTCCAGCAGCATCACTTTGAAAGCACTCGCCGCATTGGACAGTGTGCGCGCGGTATGTTCGACCACCCCAAGCCGACGCGTCAGCCGCACTCCCTCCAGCTGGCGGCAGACCACCTCTTCATCCTCCATGGTGCGGGGCAGAACACTCCAGCCGAGGCCAATGGACACCAGCATTTTGATCGTTTCCAGGTAGTTGGTGGACATATCCACCTGCAGCGCGCTTCCCTCCTGCGCAAACGCCTCCTCGATGATATCGCGGGTGTAGGTCCCGCGGGAGGGGAGGATGGCGGGGTAGCGCGCCAGATCGGAGGTGGTCAGGTGCCCGCGGCGGGCCAGGGGATGGTCCGGACTGGTCACCACGCCCAAGGTGTCCTCCCAAATGGGGCTCAAGGCCAGCACGTCATTGGCCTGGGGGGGCAGCGTCACCACGGCCAGCTCCAGGATGCCGTGTTCCACCGCCCGGCAGGCCGCTTCGGAATCCATAAAGTGGACGTCGAGCCGCACCTGGGGGTATCGGCCATGGTAGGCCCGCAGGGTCGGGGGGAGGCGGTGAAGGCCCACGTGGTGGCTGGTTCCGATCCGCAGCTCCCCCTCCACCCGGCCGGAGAGGTTGGCTATGGCCCGCCGACTGTCCTCCAGTGTCTCCAGAATCTGCCGGGCCCGCGGCAACAGGGCGCGGCCTGCTTCGGTGAGTGAAACATTGCGGCCGATGCGGTCAAACAGCGCAGTGCCAAGTGTGCCCTCCAGTGTCGCCACCCGTTTGCTGACTGCCGGCTGGGTCAGGTGCAGCTGGGTGGCCGCCCCTGAGAAGGAGGCGGTTTCGGCGACCGTTACAAACGCCTGAAGGTTGGGGATGTCCACGCCGGGTCGGGTCTCGAATTACTTGTAGGAATACAATACATGAAAATTGTGAATTTGAGTAATGGTTTTGCCCGCGTTACCATCGCCGTGACGCAATGGAGGTAGAAATCATGGCCAAGACTCTGTACGACAAGCTCTGGGATGCCCACGTGGTCCGGACCGACGAGGACGGGACCGCGCTCATCTATATCGACCGCCATCTGGTGCATGAGGTGACCTCGCCGCAGGCCTTCGAGGGACTGCGCCTCGCCGGGCGCAAGCCGTGGCGCCTCGACACCGTTCTGGCCACGCCGGACCACAACGTCCCCACGACCGATCGCGGGCGCGGCATTGAAGACCCTGTCTCGCGCACCCAGGTGGAGACCCTGGATGCCAACTGCGCCGAGTTCGGTATCACCGAATTCGCGATGGACGACATCCGCCAGGGGATCGTCCACGTCATCGGGCCCGAGCAGGGGGCCACCCTTCCGGGGATGACCGTGGTGTGCGGCGACTCTCATACCTCGACCCACGGGGCCTTCGGCGCCTTGGCGTTCGGCATCGGCACGTCCGAGGTGGAGCATGTGCTCGCCACGCAGTGCCTGGTGCAGAAGAAGTCGAAGAACATGCTGGTGCAGGTGGAGGGCAAGACGCCCGCCGGGGTCACCGCCAAGGACATCGTGCTCGCCATCATCGGCGAGATCGGCACGGCCGGAGGGACTGGGTACGCCATCGAATTCGCCGGGGAGGCCATTCGCGACCTCTCGGTGGAGGGACGCATGACCCTCTGCAACATGGCTATTGAAGCCGGCGCCCGGGCCGGCATGGTGGCGGTGGACGAGAAGACCATCGACTACGTCAAGGGGCGTCCCTACGCCCCCCGGGGTGAAGTGTGGGAGCGGGCCGCAGCGGCCTGGGGCGAGCTGCACAGCGACCCGGATGCGCAGTTCGATCGGGTGGTTCGCCTCGACGCCACCGCCTTGAAGCCGCAGATCACCTGGGGAACTTCGCCCGAGATGGTCGCCCCCATCGACGGTCGCGTCCCGGACCCGGGCGACCAGACGGATGCCGTGAGGCGGGAGGGAATGGAGCGGGCTCTCAAGTATATGGGGCTCGCGCCCAATACGCCCATTGATGCCATCTCCGTGGATCGGGTCTTTATCGGCTCCTGCACCAACTCCCGCATCGAAGACCTGCGCGCGGCGGCGGCGGTCGCCAAGGGGCGCAAGGTGGCCGGAAGCATCAAGCAGGCGTTGGTGGTGCCGGGCTCCGGCCTGGTGAAGCAGCAGGCTGAGGCGGAGGGGCTGGATCGGATCTTTGTGGAAGCCGGCTTCGAGTGGCGTGAACCCGGCTGCTCCATGTGCCTCGCCATGAATGCCGACCGCCTGGAACCCGGCGAGCGCTGCGCCTCCACCTCCAACCGCAACTTCGAAGGGCGTCAGGGGCAGGGGGGGCGGACCCATTTGGTGAGCCCGGCCCTTGCGGCGGCCGCGGCGATCGCGGGTCGCTTCGTGCGTGTGGAAGACCTCGGCTGAACAACCTGGAAGAGACAAATGGAAAAATTCGAGACATTGACCGGGATTGTGGCGCCACTGGACCGCGCCAACGTCGACACCGACGCCATCATTCCCAAGCAGTTCCTCAAGTCCATCAAGCGGACCGGCTTCGGGCCCAATCTGTTTGACGAGTGGCGCTACCTTGACCATGGCGAACCCGGCATGGACAACAGTGGCCGCCCGCTGAACCCCGACTTCATTTTGAATCAGGACCGCTACCGGGGGGCGCAGATCCTCCTCGCCCGCGCTAACTTCGGGTGCGGTTCGAGCCGGGAACATGCGCCGTGGGCATTGCTGGACTACGGTTTCCGGGTCATTATTGCGCCGAGCTTTGCGGATATCTTTTTCAACAACTGCTTCAAAAACGGCATTCTCCCCATCGTCCTGGACGAAGGCACGGTGGATCGGCTGTTCAAGGAGACGGAGGCCGCCGAGGGCTACCGGCTTACGGTGGACCTGGAAGCGCAGGCGGTCGCCACCCCCGGCGGTGAGAGGTTCGGCTTCGAGGTGGACCCGTTTCGCAAGCACTGCCTGCTCAATGGCCTTGATGATATCGGCCTGACCCTCCAGCACGTGGAGGCGATCCGGGCTTACGAGGCCCGGCGCAAGGATGAGGCACCGTGGTTGTTTGGGTGAGGTGACACGACAGGGCCAGCGAAGGGCGGCAAAGGGGGCATGGCCCCGCTTAAATCCTTCCCTTGCATCGTGGATCTTGTTACGTCCATCACGGTAAACCCACCATCGAACGAGAGAACATAACGCGTTATTGCCATGACAAAGAAGATTGCGATTTTACCCGGCGACGGGATTGGTCAGGAGATCGTCGCCGAGGCGGTGAAGGTTCTGGAGTGCCTGAAGGCGGACTTCGGGTTGGATGTGGCGATGGAGCAGGGGCTGGTCGGCGGCACGGCCTATGACGCCACCGGCACCCCGCTGCCCGAAGAGACCCTGAAACTGGCCCGTGAAGCTGATGCGGTACTGCTCGGGGCGGTGGGCGGTCCCAAGTGGGAATCTCTGGACATCGCTGTTCGTCCGGAAAAGGGGCTGCTTGGCCTGCGTTCGGGTCTGGGCCTGTTCGCCAATCTGCGCCCGGCGATCCTCTACCCCCAGCTGGCGGGGGCTTCCACCTTGAAGCCGGAGGTGGTGTCCGGGCTCGATATCATGATCGTCCGGGAGCTGACCGGAGGCATCTACTTCGGCCAGCCGCGCGGGGTGCGGATCCTGGAAAACGGCGAACGACAGGGATACAACACCCTCGTCTATTCCGAATCGGAGGTCCGGCGCATCGCCAAGGTGGCCTTCGACATCGCCCGCAAGCGCAACCATCGGGTCTGCTCGGTCGACAAGGCCAACGTCCTGGAGTGCACCGAGATGTGGCGCGAGGTGATGATCGAGGAAGGCAAGAACTATGCGGACGTGGAGTTGTCGCATATGTACGTGGACAATGCTGCCATGCAGCTGGTGCGTGCACCCAAGCAATTCGACGTGATGGTCACCACCAACATGTTCGGCGACATCCTCTCGGATGCCGCTGCCATGCTGACCGGCTCCATCGGGATGCTGCCTTCCGCCTCCCTCGATGCCAGTGGCAAGGGTATGTACGAGCCCATCCACGGTTCGGCTCCGGACATCGCGGGCAAGAACCTGGCCAATCCATTGGCGACCATCCTGTCGGTGGCGATGATGCTGCGGTACACCCTGGACGCGCCGGAGATGGCCGAGCGCATCGAACAGGCGGTCAACCGGGTGCTGGACGAGGGCAAACGCACTGCAGACATTTACACCGACGGCACCACCCGCGTGAGCACGTCGGAGATGGGCGATGCCGTGGTCGCCGCGCTGCGTACCTGAATAATTGAGAAAAACCAAGGACTTCGAGGAGCAACCAGATGAAACGAGTAGGTCTGATCGGTTGGCGCGGCATGGTGGGTTCGGTCCTCATGCAGCGCATGAGGGAAGAGGGCGATTTCGCCGTCATCGATCCGGTGTTCTTCACTACCTCCCAGGTGGGGGGCGTCGGTCCGGATGTGGGCAAGGACGTCCCGCCCCTCAAGGACGCCTATGATGTCGATGAACTGAAGGCCATGGAGGTGATCATCTCCTGCCAGGGTGGCAGCTACACGGAGGAGATGTATTCCAAGCTGCGCGGGGCGGGTTGGAGTGGTTACTGGATCGATGCCGCCTCCACCCTGCGCATGGACAAGGACTCCATCATTGTCCTCGACCCGGTGAATCTGGACGTGATCAACAACGGGATCGCGGCTGGTGTGAAGACCTACGTGGGCGGCAACTGCACTGTCAGCCTGATGCTCATGGCCTTGGGCGGGCTTTTCAAGGAGGGACTCATCGAATGGATGACCTCCATGACCTACCAGGCCGCCTCGGGCGCCGGCGCGCAGAACATGCGTGAACTGCTGAACCAGATGGGCAGCATTCACCATTCCGCCAAGGCGCTGCTGGATGCCCCTGCCAGTGCCATCCTGGATATCGACCGCACCGTCGCCGAGCATATCCGCAGCAATGCGTACCCCAAGGCCAACTTCGGCGCCCCCCTGGCGGGGAGCTTGATCCCCTGGATCGACAAGCAACTGGAGAGTGGCCAAAGCAAGGAGGAGTGGAAGGCCCAGGTCGAGACCAACAAGATCCTGGGGCGCAGCGACAACCCCATCCTTATCGACGGCACCTGTGTGCGTATCGGGGCGATGCGCTGCCACAGTCAGGCACTGACCATCAAGATGACGCGGGATGTGCCCCTGGATGAAATCGAAGGCATGATCGCTGCCGCCAACAGCTGGGTAAAGGTCGTGCCGAACCAGCGCGAGATCACCATGCAGGAGCTGACCCCGGCAGCGGTCACCGGGACGTTGTCGGTCCCCGTGGGGCGGCTGCGCAAGCTCTCCATGGGCGGGGAATACCTGAACGCATTCACCGTGGGCGATCAGCTGCTGTGGGGCGCCGCCGAGCCGTTGCGCCGCACGCTTCGCATCCTTCTGGAGGTCTAAGGCGTTTGCAATCACGCGTCTCCCAGCGCGAAGGACCTCGGACCGGCCCAGTCGGCCCGGGGTCTTTACGCCCCCGGCGCGTGCGTGCGGCGCCAATCATGTTCGAGCAGGCCATGCTGAATGGTCGATGAGGAGCGGATGAGCGAAGGATACGATATCGCGGTGCTGGGCGTGACCTGCACTATTGGGGAGGTCATGCTGGAGTTGTTGGGGGAGAGGGAGTTCCCGGTGAAGACTCTCTATCCCCTGGAGGAGCGGAGTGCAGCGGGAGGGCGCGTCGATTTCAAGGGCAAAGGACTGTCCGTGGGGGATGTGGCCGAGTTCAACTTTACCCGGGCGCGCATCGCCTTCTTTTGCGGGGAGGCCGAGTTGGCGGCGCAGTACGGCACCATTGCCGCAGAGGCCGGTTGCATCGTCATCGATACCTCTCCCCACTTTCGCGAACACGCCGACGTTCCTCTGGTGGTTCCGGAGGTGAATGCGGCAGCCATCGGCGATTACCAGGTTCGCAACATCATTGCCAGTCCGGGTGCCACGGCTATCGAGCTTGCCGTCGCCCTGAATCCCATCCGCCTGGCGGCGGGTCTGGAGCGGGTCAATGTGGTCACCTGCGAGGCGGCATCGACTCTGGGCAAGGGCGGCATCGAGGAGCTGGCCTCTCAGACCGCCAACCTCTTGAACGGTCGGCCGATCACGCCGAAGCGGTTTT
The DNA here is from genome assembly GCA_041690535.1 of Gammaproteobacteria bacterium. GTDB lineage: Bacteria > Pseudomonadota > Gammaproteobacteria > Thiohalomonadales > Thiohalomonadaceae > JAWLHA01. The sequence continues at coordinate 42,163 of JAWLHA010000020.1, forward strand.
CACGACAGATTGCCTTCAACGTGTTGCCTCTCACCGATGAACCAACGGACAGCGGCTATACGGGGGGGGAGATGGCCTTGATCGGGGAGCTGCGCAGAGTGTTCGAGGACGATGCACTCCCCGTCAATCCCACGATCGCGGTGGTTCCGACCTTTTTCGGACATGCCGCCGCAGTGCATGCAGAAACCACCGAGAAGCTCGGCGCCGCCGCGGCCCGGGAGTTGCTGGAGCAGGCGCCCGGGCTGGCGGTAATCGATGCTGCGGGCCCGGACGGTTTCCCCACCGCCGTGACCGATGCGGTCAACGCCGACGCGGTCTACGTCGGGCGGGTTCGCGAAGACCTGTCGCATGCGGCCGGTCTCGACCTCTGGGTGGTGGCGGACAACGTGCGGAAGGGCGGCGCCCTGAACGCTGTTCAGATCGCGGAAGTTTTGGTAAAAGACTATTTGTAGGTTATAGTTACATCAACTTGCTAAAGTATTCTCGGAAGTCTTGTGCTCAACCCCGTGTTCGGCATAACGAAAAACAACAGTACGCCGGATTCACGGCGGTTCGGGTGGTAAGGGAGTGAGGATGGTGCGAAAGCGAGTCCAGGCACTTGTATCTCTGATGACGTTTGTCCCCGTGGCGGGCTGGGGGCTGGGGCTTGGTGACATTCACCTGCACTCCGCGCTGAACCAGCCGTTGAAGGCCGAGATCGACTTGCTCTCGGTCAATCCGGGGGATCTCGACAACCTCGATGTAGCGCTTGCCTCCTACGAGACGTTTGCGCGCCTCGGTCTGGAGCGTACGTCCGAGTTGATGCTGCTCCGGTTCAGCGTGGAGGAGCGCAACGGCAGGCCCTACATCACTGTCACCTCTCCCAAACCCATTCGGGAGCCCTTCCTGGATTTCCTTCTGGAAGTGACCTGGCGTCAGGGGCGGCTGTTACGGGAGTACACGCTGCTTCTGGACCCGCCGGACGTGGTGAAGGAGGCGGCACCGAGCGTTGCCGCTCCTGCGGTGACCGCTGCTCGGGCCCCAGCGGCCAAGGCTGCCCCTGTCTCGGGACAACCGGGTAGTGCCGCCCCCACCTCGGCGCCACGGGGCAGTTCCGGTGCCCCGGCGGCGCGCAAGGGGGAACTGGTCTACGGCCCCGTAAAGGCCGATGACACCCTCTGGTCCATTGCGCGCAACATGCGCCCGGATGCCTCCGTCAGCGTCCAGCAGATGATGATGGCCCTCTACAAGGCCAATCCAGATGCATTCGTTGACAACAACGTCAACGGACTGAAAAAAGGCCAGGTGTTGCGCGTCGATGATCCGCGCCTGCTCACCGCCCTCAGCAAGGCCGAGGCGGAGCGAGAGGTCCGCTATCAATCCCGGGTCTGGCAGGATCTCAAGACCCGTGCGGCCGCCGGAGCGGGTACCCGGACCGCGACCGGCGAGGCCCCCGCCGCGGCGCCCGCCGGTGCGGGTGCACCGGAGGGCGCCAAACTCAAGCTGGTAGCCCCCGAGGAGGATGAAGGGACGCTCAAGGATGGGGCCGTGCCGGGAGTCTCCGGTAAGGGCGACATCGAGGCGGTTCGCCAGGACCTGACGGTTGCCCAGGAAGCGGCCAAAGTCCAGCAGCGGGAAAATCAGGAACTGCGCGCCCGGGTGCGTGAGCTGGAAGAGCAACTGGAGCGGATGCAGCGGCTCATCTCCCTGAAGGACAACGATCTGGCCGCGGTCCAGGAGCAGCTTCGCGCTCAGGCATCGGCAGAGACAGCTGCGGCCAGGGAGGCACGTCCGCTGACGGCACCCGCTGCGGCTGAAACCACCGCCCAGCAGGCCCCGGAGCCGAAGCCGGCCGCCGAACCCAAGCCGGCACCCACGCCGGCCGCACCGCCCAAGGTGGCTGAACCGCAAAAGCCGGTCGAGGCGAAGCAACCAGCGCCACCCAAGCCGAAACCGGCACCCCAGCCGGCGCCCGAGCCCGGTTTCGTGGACACCGTGCTGCAGAACCCCGGGCTCTATGGCGGCGGGGCCGGAGCGGTGCTCTTGGTGGCCCTGCTGTTTGGCTGGCTGATCAGACGGCGTCGGGCTGCGGCCGGCTTCCAGGAGAGCATCCTGACCGGCGGGACCTCCTCCATGTTGGCCGCCGGAAACGAGGAGGGGCGCTCTTCAGTGGAAAGCTCGTTCCTCAGTGACCTGACCGTCAGCGGGATGGGGGCGGTTCAGGAGGAGAGCGAGGTGGATCCGCTCACGGAAGCGGACGTCTATATGGCTTACGGCCGCTTCCAGCAGGCCGAGGAGTTGTTGAAGGAGGCGCTCTCGCACACCCCGGATCGCCCGGAGGTGCTCGTCAAGCTGCTGGAGGTCTACCACCAGAGCCGGAACAGGGCCGCCTTCGAGGGACTCGTCAAGGAGGCCATCTCGAAAGTGGAGGGTAATGAGACCCTGTGGAACAAGGTCTTGACCATGGGGCATGAGCTGGCCCCGGAAAACCCCCTGTTCGCGGAAGCCCCTAAGGGCGGGGAGGTGTCCGTTTCGAGTGGGAACGGCACCAAGAGCGATCACATCATGGATGACGTGTTCGATATCGGTTTGGACCTCGATGAACTCGCCGCCGAGATGGAAGGGGCCGGCGAACCTGGTGCCGGCGCATCGTCGGTTGGCGGCGAGGAGTTCGACATGGACATCGGCCTGGATCTCGGGTTCGAGTCCGAGGCTGAAAAGGCCGGCACCCCTGTCTCCGGGAGGGCGGAACAGAAGGCCGGCGGCAGCGAGGGGCTGGACCTCGACTTCGATCTTGACCTTGGGGGCGATGAGGAGCCGTCGGCCTCCGCGCTGCAGTCCTCTGCCCCGGCAGAGGGCCCGTTCTCCCTTGAGAGTGAACTCGATGAGAGCGCGTTCTCCATGGGCGGGGAACAGGCCGAAGGCCAGGGGGAGGAGGAAGCGGGCGGCGAACTCGATTTCGATTTCGAGCTCCCTGGGGACGAACGCGCCACGAGTGAACTCGGGGAGGAGGCGGATGAGTTTCCGGTGGCTGATCTCGAAATGCTCGGTGGCGAAGAGTCGCCGAAAGGGGACGATGAATTCGATTTCGGCGATCTGAGCCTGGGTAGCGACGATAGCGAATCCGAGTTCTCCATGGAAACCAAGACGGAGGAATCCCTGGAGGAGACCTTCTCCCTTGATGACCTGGATCTCGGAGAGATCGAGGCGCCAGAGCCGGAGGCGGCCGGAGCTTCCCCCGGGTCGGCCGATGTCTCCGGAGATCTCGACCTCGCCGCCTTGGACATGGACTTCGGTGCCGACGACCTGCTGGGCGGGTTGGACGAAGTGGCGACCAAACTCGACTTGGCCAAGGCCTATGTGGAGATGGGCGACAATGAAGGGGCCAAGGACATGCTCGAGGAGGTCCTGAGCGAAGGGGACGAGGAGCAGCAGGCCAGGGCAAAAGAGCTGCTGGAGAAAATCGGCGCCTAGACCGGGTGGTCTACAGCCTGCGCCCCGCGCGGCCTGGCGGCTGTGGCGGGGCGCTGCCGTTTTTGGGGGGGAGGCAACCCATTGGGGAATGGCCACTTCGGTGCCTTCCCGTTCTGGCGGAAGTCAGATCTTGCCGGCGTTGTCCGGGCCGATGTGATTCAGGTTCCAGGCGGCTCTGGGGCCGGTGCATCAACTGATATTCCTCAGATGTTCTCGAGTGCATTAACACCACCATGCGAATCGCCTTGGGTATTGAATACGACGGCAGCGGCTTCGGAGGCTGGCAGGCACAGAGTCACGACCCGAACACCGTCCAGGCCACTGTGGAGAAGACGCTTTCGAAGATCGCCGACCACCCGGTCAGTGTCATCTGCGGCGGGAGGACCGATCGCGGGGTGCATGCGACCGGACAGGTGGTCCACTTCGAGACAGAGGCGGCACGCCCTTTGCGGGCGTGGGTACACGGGAGCAACTCCAATCTGCCTCCGGGGGTGAGCGTCGTGTGGGCGCGACAGGTCGCCGATGACTTCCACGCCCGTTTCTCGGCAACACGGCGCGCCTACCGCTATGTCATCCTCGAGCGGGAGTCGCGGCCGGCAATCCTTGCCAATCGGGTGACCTGGTCCTACCGGGCGCTGGATGCCCAGCGTATGGCAGAGGGGGGGGAGTTTCTCTTGGGCGAGCACGACTTCTCCTCCTATCGGGCCCAGGCCTGCCAGGCGAGGAGTCCCGTTCGGGAAATCTACCGGCTCGACGTGGCAAGGCAGAACGCCTTTCTGACCATTGCGGTGGAGGCCAATGGCTTTCTGCACCACATGGTGCGTAACATCGCCGGGGTGCTGATGGAGATCGGTGCCGGTGAACGGCCGCCAGAGTGGGCCCGGGAGGTGCTCGAGGCCCGTGACCGGCGAGTTGGCGGTATCACGGCCGCGTCCCACGGCCTCTATCTGGAGCGGATCGATTATCCGGAGCACTTCGGACTGCCCCGACTTCCGCCGGTTTCGTTGGTCTGGTAATCTGCCGGGTTCCATGAACGAGAAAAATCAGCGCCGGACCCGAATCAAGATCTGCGGCATTACCCGCCCGGAAGATGGCGTGGCGGCGGCCCGTTGCGGGGCCGATGCCATCGGCTTGGTGTTTTATGAACGCAGCCCCCGGGCAGTGAGCATCGTCCAAGCGAGGGCGGTGGTTGTGGCCCTGCCCCCCTTTGTGACGGTGGTCGGGCTGTTCGTCAACGCCCCCGCCGAGCAGGTAGAGAGGGTGCTCGAGGCGGTGCCGCTGGATGTGCTTCAGTTCCACGGGGACGAACCGGCCGCGGCCTGTGAGCGCCACCGGCGGCCCTATGTCAAGGCCATCCGCATGCGCGAGGGCATCGATCTGAGAACGGTGTCACAGACGTATCGCACTGCGGCCGGCCTGTTGCTCGACAGCTATCAGGCAGGCGTGCCCGGGGGAACCGGCCTCGCCTTCGACTGGCGCCTCATCCCGAGCGATCTGCCCATCCCAGTCGTGCTCGCGGGCGGTCTGGACGAGCACAACGTCGGGCGCGCCATCGCCGAGGCCCGTCCCTATGCCGTGGACACGAGCAGCGGCGTGGAACTGGAGAAGGGAATCAAGGATCCCGCGCGGATAGCGGGCTTCGTCCACGCAGTGGGCGCGGCGGACAGGCTGGTGAAATGAATTGCGAGGAAGAACCCCTGCATGCAAGAGAATGAGAAGCGCTACGAGGACCTGATGGCACTCCCAGACGAACGGGGGCACTTCGGTCCATACGGTGGAGTGTTCGTCGCCGAGACCCTCATAGAGCCCCTTGAGGAGCTACGCCAGGCGTACGAGCAGTACCGCAGGGATCCGGCCTTTCAGGCCGAACTGGACGATGACCTGCGGCAGTTCGTCGGTCGCCCCTCGCCGCTGTACTACGCGCGCCGCTGGAGCGAGAAGTTCGGGGGGGCGCGTATCTACCTGAAGCGCGAGGACCTCAACCACACCGGTGCCCACAAGGTGAACAACACCATTGGCCAGGGACTCCTGGCCCGGCGCATGGGCAAGACCCGCATCATCGCCGAGACCGGTGCGGGGCAGCACGGGGTGGCTACCGCCACCGTTGCCGCACGCCTTGGGCTCAAGTGTGTCATCTACATGGGGGCGGAGGATATCCGTCGTCAGGCCATCAATGTCTATCGCATGCGGCTGCTGGGTGCCGAGGTGGTGCCGGTGGAGTCGGGTTCCAAAACCTTGAAGGATGCCTTGAACGAGGCGATGCGGGATTGGGTCACCAACGTGGATGACACCTTCTACATCATCGGCACGGTGGCCGGTCCTCACCCCTATCCGGCCATGGTGCGGGATTTTCAGGCCATCATCGGCCGCGAGGCGCGGGAGCAGATCCTGGCCCAGGAAGGCCGGCTGCCCGATGCGCTGGTGGCGGCTGTGGGGGGCGGTTCCAATGCCATGGGGCTGTTCTATCCCTTCCTCGGTGACACCGCGGTAGCGATGTATGGCGTGGAGGCCGCCGGGGACGGCATCGAGACCGGCCGGCACTCGGCCCCCCTCTGCGCCGGCCGTCCGGGGGTATTGCACGGCAACCGCACCTACCTCATGGAAGACGACGACGGACAGATCATCGAGACCCACTCCATCTCTGCCGGTTTGGACTACCCCGGAGTCGGCCCGGAGCATGCCTGGCTGAAGGATCGCGGGCGTGCCAACTACGTCTCCATCACCGACAGCGAGGCCTTGGCGGCCTTCCACGACCTCACCCGGACCGAGGGCATCATGCCGGCCCTGGAGTCGAGTCATGCGCTGGCCTATGCCATGAAGCTGGCGCCTACCATGACGACGGATCAGATTTTGGTGGTCAATCTCTCCGGGCGGGGAGACAAGGACATCCATACCGTCGCCGCGTTGGAGGGAATCAAGGTATGAGTCGCATCGAGAACCGTTTCAAGGCCCTCAAGGCAGCCGGCCGCAAGGCACTGATCCCCTTTGTGACCGCCGGCGACCCCAATCCCCAGGTGACGGTGCCATTGATGCATGCGCTGGTGAAGGCGGGGGCGGACATCATCGAGTTGGGGGTCCCGTTCTCCGATCCGATGGCCGATGGCCCCGTGATCCAGCACGCCAGTGAACGGGCCTTGCTCCACCATGTGAGCCTGCGCGGGGTGCTGGAGATGGTGCGGGCCTTCCGCACCGAGAACCAGGAGACTCCGGTGGTGCTCATGGGATACCTGAACCCCATCGAGCGCATGGGCTATGCGGAATTCGCCGCTGCCGCCGACGCGGCGGGCGTCGATGGGGTGTTGACCGTCGACCTGCCGCCGGAGGAGGGGAGCGAATTTTTCACCGCCATCAAGAGTCGCGGCATCGATCCCATCTTCCTCCTCTCGCCCACCACCACGCCGGAGCGGATGGGGCGCATCTGCAGCGAAGCCAGCGGTTTCGTCTACTACGTCTCGGTCAAGGGGATCACCGGCGCGGCTCACCTGGATACCGTAGAGGTGCAAGAGCGTCTGGCGATGATCCGCACCAAGACCTCCCTGCCCGTGGGTGTCGGTTTCGGCATTCGGGATGCCCAATCGGCGGCGCAGGTGGGCGAGTTTGCCGATGCCGTGGTCGTCGGCAGCGCCGTCGTTAAGCGGATCGAGTCCCTTCAGAGCACCCCCGAACAGATCCCCGAAAGCGTGGGGGCGTTTATCAGCGAACTGCGCCAGGCGCTCGATGGCGCTGCCTGATTTCGTTTTGGGCGAGTTTACTTAAGGAATTGTCTCCATGAGTTGGTTGAAAAAACTCTTGCCCTCGAAGATCCGCACCGAGGGCGGCAGCAAGAAGACGGTCCCCGAGGGGTTGTGGGCGAAGTGCCAGGGCTGCAATGCGGTGCTCTACCGGGCCGAGCTCGAGCGGCATCAGGAAGTGTGCCCCAAGTGCGGCTATCACATGCGTATCCGGGCCCGCCGTCGATTGAACGCCCTGCTGGACCCGGAACCCCGGGTCGAGATCGGTGGAAACCTCCAGCCGGTGGACGCACTGAAGTTCCGGGACAGCAAGAAATACAAGGATCGGATCGTTCAGGCGCAAAAGGCGACCGATGAGAGCGATGCCCTGGTGGTGATGATGGGCCAGGTGCAGGGGGTCCCGCTGGTGGCGGCCGCCTTCGAGTTCACCTTCATGGGTGGCTCCATGGGCTCGGTGGTGGGCGAGCGTTTCGTGCGGGCGGTGAACACCGCCATCGACAATGGCATCCCGCTGGTGTGTTTCTCCGCCTCCGGCGGGGCGCGCATGCAGGAGGCGCTGTTCTCCCTCATGCAGATGTCCAAGACCTCGGCGGCGTTGGCCCGGCTGAGCCGCAAGGGGATCCCTTTTGTCTCCGTGCTCACCGATCCCACCATGGGCGGCGTTTCTGCCAGCCTCGCCATGCTCGGTGATGTGAACATGGCCGAACCCAACGCCCTGATCGGGTTTGCCGGTCCCCGCGTGATCGAGCAGACGGTGCGTGAAACCCTGCCCGAGGGCTTTCAGCGCTCGGAATTCCTGCTGGAGCACGGTGCCATCGACATGATCGTCGACCGGCGCGAGATGCGGAACAAGTTGGCCAGCCTCCTGACCATTCTCACCCATCAGCCAGCTCCGGCGAAGGCTGGCTGAGGCCGCAGGGTGCGGCGCGTCCATGCGTTTTGACAGCCTCGAGCAGTGGCTTGCGTGGCAGGAGACGCTTCACCCCAGCAGCATCGAGCTGGGGCTGGAGCGGCCGGGCCAGGTGCTCCGGGCCATGGGACTGGAGCGGCCGGGTTATGTGGTGATCACGGTTGCCGGGACCAATGGCAAGGGGTCCAGCGTTACCTATCTTGACGCGATTCTGCGTGCTGGTGGATATCGGGTCGGCTGCTACACCTCGCCGCACCTGCTGCGGTACAACGAACGGGTTCGGATCGACGGGAGGGAGATGGACGATGCGGCTCTGTGTGAGGCCTTCGAGCGCATCGACCAGGCCCGCGGTACCACCTCCCTGACTTATTTCGAATTCGGCACCTTGGCGGCCTTCGACCTCTTCGCCCGAGCCGAAGTGGACGTGGCGGTACTCGAAGTGGGCATGGGTGGGCGACTCGACGCGGTCAACCTGCTTGACCCCGATTGCGCCTTGATCACGGCCGTGGATGTGGACCATGTCGCCTGGCTGGGACCGGATCGCGACAGCATCGGCCGGGAAAAGGCGGGGATCCTGCGGTCGGGGCGCCCGGCGGTCTGCAGTGACACCGCGCCGCCTGAGAGCATCGGGGCGGAGGCTCTGCGGCTGGGTGCGCCGCTGCATCGGCTGGGGGAGGCGTTCGGCTTTACCCAGCAAGGCGAGCGGTGGAGCTGGTGGGGGCCTGACGGTGCCGAGCGGCAGAATCTGCCCCTGCCCGCCCTCGAGGGGGCGGCGCAGCTTCAGAACGCCTCCGGGGCTCTGATGGTGCTGGAGGCGTTGCGGGTACCTCTTCCCGTAACCGATGAACACCTCTGCCAGGGGCTCCTTGGCGCGGCGCTTCCCGGCCGGTTTCAACGCCTACCGGGCTTGCCCCTTCAGGTGGTCGATGTGGCCCACAACCCACAGTCCGCCCGGGAGTTGGCGCGAAATCTCGCCGCACTGGGGGGACGGGGAAGGGTGTACGCCGTTGCCGCCATGCTTGGCGACAAGGATATCGAAGCCACCCTCGCCCCGCTGGCGGGTGTCGTGGACACCTGGTTCGTGGCGTCCCTCCATGTCCCTCGGGGAGCCGACGCGGCACGTCTTGCAGCGGTGCTCCAGGGGGTGGGGATCGAGGCAAGGGATTTCGAGAGTGTGGCGGAGGCCCGTTCGGCGGCGCTTGCAGAGGCCGGCGATGAGGATTGCGTCGTGGTATTCGGTTCCTTCTACACCGTGGCAGAGGCCCTTCAAGCCGCCTTATAATCGGCTGGCCTCACATCAGGTTTCGCCCCTTTTCCCGCCGTTTTGGGGTCAGGGCGACAGTGCTCAATTCGACTCGGTTGTACTTGGGGGAGGCCTTGAACGAACAGCTCAAGCAGCGGCTGGTGGGGGCGGTGGTTCTCATCTCGCTGGCGGTGATCTTCATTCCCATGCTGCTCGAAGGGGATCGGCCGGCCCAGGAGCAGTGGGGCAGCGCCGTTCCTCCCCGACCGGAGATGCGCTTCGAGCCCTTGGAGATCCCCCTGCGGACCCCTGTGGCCCCGGAACCGGCAGCCGTATCGGTCATCGAGACGCCCCGTCCCGAGCACATTCCGGACCCTGCTGAACTGCCCAAGCCGGTGCAAGAGACCGCGCAAGAGACGGTGCAACCCGCCAACCCGGGGGAGAGCAGGCCAGGCCCCCATGCCTGGGTGATTCAGGTTGGCAGTTTTTCCAATTCCGCCAACGCGTTACTGTTGCGGGATCGGCTGCGCAAGAAGGGGTTTGCGGCCTTCGTTCAGGAGACCAAGGGCGAGCCCACGGTCTACCGCGTGAAGGTCGGGCCGGAGTTGCAGCGGGAGGCCGCCGAAAAGCTCAAAGGGGAACTAATGGCGAAGCTGCAGCTGAGTGCCATCGTGGTGCAGCATCCTTAATGCGCACACAAGTGAACGCATACTTGCGTCACGGCTGTGCTGTGAGCGATGTAAGTCCTTGAAAGCAGGTCGTCGGCCGCATGGACGCGGCTGTCGAGCGTACATGGACGTATTGATAGCGTACCTGTTTTCAAGGACTTACATCGCTCTTGGGTAAATATGCGTTCACCCTGGATGGGCACGCGAGCGGCTTTCGTGGTTTCGGCCTCTCTGATACACTCGCCGGTTTTTACGCGGTGGGCTGGCGTTCTCTTCGGGCATGAACTGGATTGACTACACCATCCTTGCGATCATTGGTATTTCGGTCGGCATCAGCCTGTTCCGCGGCTTCACCCGCGAGGCCATCTCCCTGGCCGGTTGGATTATCGCGTTCTGGGTCGCCTACAGTTTTGCCGGGGATCTCCAAATCCTTCTCGAATCAAAGATCTCAGTGCCTTCGCTCAGGCTGCTGGTGGCGTTTGCCATCCTGTTTCTGGCCACCCTTCTGCTCGCCGCACTGGTCAATTACCTGGCGGTCCAACTCATCAAGAAAACCGGGTTGAGCGGGACGGACCGGATGATTGGTATCTTTTTCGGCACTGCCCGTGGCTGCTTCGTGGTGGCGGTGCTGGTCCTGGTGGCCGGTATGACGCCGATGCCTCAGGATGCATGGTGGCGCCAGTCGCTGCTATTGCACTATTTCGTGGACATGGCGGTATGGTTCCGCCAGTTTCTTCCACCGGAGATTGCAGGAAGCATCCACTATGGCTGACCTTCTGAACTGTTGGTGCGAATAGGCCAACCTGAACCGTCCGAGGAAACTACGACAGATGTGCGGGATCATTGGGATCGTTGGCAAAGGCCCGGTCAATCAGGCGCTCTATGATGGGCTGACGGTGCTGCAGCATCGTGGCCAGGACGCGGCGGGGATCATGACCTGTGATGCAGGCCGGTTCCACTTGCGCAAGGACAATGGACTTGTTCGGGATGTGTTCCAGCAGCGCCACATGCTGCGCCTGGCCGGGAACATGGGCATCGGTCATGTCCGTTATCCCACCGCCGGGTGCTCCAGTTCCGCCGAGTCGCAGCCGTTCTATGTGAACTCGCCTTACGGTATCGCCCTGGCGCACAACGGGAATCTCACCAATGCAGTCTCCCTCAAGGAGGATCTGTTCAGGGAGGACCTGCGCCATATCAATACCAACTCCGATTCGGAGATCCTGCTTAACGTCTTCGCCCATGAGTTGCAGCGGCAGGGGAAGCTGCGCGTTGATCAGAACGATGTATTCGAGGCCGTCACCCGGGTTCATCAACGCTGCCGGGGGGCCTATGCGGCGGTGGCGCTGATCATGGGGTACGGCATTGTGGCCTTCCGCGACCCCTTCGGTATCCGGCCCCTCACCATCGGCCGGCGGGAGACCGAGGCGGGCGTGGAGTACATGGTGGCCTCGGAGACGGTGGCAGTGGATGGCCTCGGTTTCGAGCGGATGCGCGATCTGGAGCCGGGGGAGGCGGTCTTTATCGACGAGCAGGGCAATTTCCACGCCCAGCAGTGTGCCGCGGCGCCGATGTATTCGCCTTGCATCTTCGAATACGTCTATTTCGCGCGGCCGGACTCCATTATCGATGGCATCTCGGTGTACAAGGCGCGCCTGCGCATGGGCGAGCGTCTTGCCAAGAAGATTCAGCGGGTCTTCCCCGATCACGACATCGATGTGATCATCCCCATTCCCGACACCAGTCGCACGTCGGCCCTGCAGCTTTCCTACGAGCTGGGGGTGGTGTACCGCGAAGGGTTCATCAAGAACCGCTACATTGGGCGTACTTTCATCATGCCCGGGCAGAAGCAGCGCAAGAAGTCGGTGCGGCAGAAGCTCAACGCCATCGGCCTGGAGTTCAAGGGCAAGAATGTGCTGCTGGTGGACGACTCCATCGTTCGTGGGACCACCTCCAAGCAGATCATCCAGATGGCGCGGGATGCCGGCGCCAATAAGGTCTACTTCGCCTCGGCGGCGCCGCCGGTCCGGTTCCCCAACGTCTACGGCATCGACATGCCCACCTCCTCGGAACTCATCGGCTTCGGCCGTGACGAGCAGGAGATCGCCAAGGCCATTGGTGCCGACTGGCTGGTGTATCAGGACCTGGACGACCTGGTGGAGGCGGTGCTGCACAAGCGGGGCAAGAAGGTGGAGCGGTTCGAGGCTTCGGTGTTCGATGGCGATTACGTGACTGGCGATGTCACTGCCGATTACCTCCAGCATTTGGAGTGTGCGCGCAGCGATGCGGCCAAGGAGGCGCGGGATCGGGAAGAGAGCGCGACCATCGATCTGCACAACGCAGTGTGAGGGTTTACCCTGGGCCAGAAATGCTCCCAGGGTAAACGCATACTTACCCAAGGACTTACATCGCTCACAGCACGGCCTAACGTAAGTATGCGCTCGCCCTGGAAATGCCCCGCGTTGACACAGCGGGGCAAATTCCCTACGCTCGTCATTCATCCAGCGCCGATTTGAGCTCAGCTTGCGGGCGCTTTAGAAATACTGCTAAAGAGAGGTCAAACCTGCTTTAGCGTAAGCTGAGCGGGTTTTTTTGTGCCCGCGCCAAAAGCGCTTGGGCGTATGTAGAAGGGGCGATGCGATGCAGCAGGATGATTGGCAGGAATTCGGATTCGAAACGCGGGCCGTACGGGCGGGTCAGGTAAGGACCGGGGAGGGGGAGCAGTCGGAACCCATCTTCCCCACCTCCAGCTTCACCTTCGAAAGTGCCGCTCAGGCCGCGGCGCGCTTTTCGGGCGAGGAGCCCGGCAACATCTACTCCCGCTTTACCAACCCGACGGTGCGCACCTTTGAGCAGCGCCTCGCCGCCCTGGAAGGGGGGGAGCGTTGTGTGGCCACCAGCTCCGGCATGGCCGCCATTCTCTCCACCTGCATGGGGCTGCTGAAAGCGGGCGATCACATCGTCTCGTCCCGGGCCGTGTTCGGCACCACCTCGGTGCTGTTCAACAACTACATGGCCAGGTTCGGGGTCCAAACCACCTTTGTGCCGCTCACCGATCTGGCGGCATGGGCGCAGGCGATCCGCCCCGAAACCCGCCTGCTTTTCCTCGAGACTCCGTCCAATCCCCTGACGGAGGTGGCTGACATTGCCGCTCTGGCGGATCTCGCCCACGCCCACAATTGTCTGCTGGTGGTGGACAACTGCTTCTGTACCCCCGCCTTGCAGCAGCCACTGAGGTTTGGGGCCGACATCGTCATCCATTCCGCAACCAAGTACATCGATGGGCAGGGGCGCTGCATCGGCGGGGCGGTGGTGGGTTCGGAGGCGGTGGTGGGGGGTGATGTGTACGGCTTTCTGCGCACCGCCGGCCCGACCATGAGCCCGTTCAACGCCTGGGTGTTCCTCAAGGGGCTGGAAACCCTCAAGCTGCGGATGGACGCCCACAGCGCCAGCGCCCTGGAGGTCGCCCGCTGGCTGGAGGGGCAGCCGGGGGTGCGCCGGGTGCACTATCCGGGGCTCGCCTCCCATCCGCAACATGAACTGGCCGGGCGGCAGCAGCGGGCCTACGGGGGCATCGTGTCATTCGAGATTGAGGGCGGTCGGGAAGAGGCGTGGCGTTTTATCGATGCGACCCGACTGCTCTCGATCACGGCCAATCTGGGTGATGCCAAGAGCACCATCACCCACCCGGCGACCACTACCCACGGGCGCTTGTCGCAGGAGCAGCGCGCCGCCGCCGGGATCACCGACGGGTTCATCAGGGTAGCGGTCGGTCTGGAGGATGTAAACGACATCATAATGGACCTCGACCGTGGTCTAACTGCCAAGTGACAGGGTAAATGCATACTGACGTCATGGCCGTGCTGTGCGCGGTGTAAGTCCTTGAAAGGATGCCTTTACCCTGCATCAAGTGATTGCAGTTGGGCGGTTCGGCCTTCACTTCAGGCCGGGGTACGGTCGCGCCTTCGCCCTGAAGGGCGGGGTCTCAAATCAGCAAGGAAAGGGATGAAACGGGTTCATGCGGCACCCACCCTGTTCGAGGCGGTTTACATCCGCAGTCTTCTGGAGGGGGAGGGGATCGACTGTGTCCTGCGGAATGAGTATCTATCCGGGGCGGCAGGAGAGCTGCCGCCCACGGAATGCTGGCCCGAAGTGTGGGTAGTCGCCGACGCGGAGGCGGCGCGCGCCACCGAGGTGATCGCCTCTGCGCGGGCGGACGCAGCTCCTCCGTGGCAATGTGCGAACTGTGGCGAGGTCAACGAGGGGCAGTTTGGGGTATGCTGGCGCTGTCGCGCCTCGCGCCCCTGACTGGCTTCACAAGGATGCCACATGAGCAGAACGACGATCCTGATGCCGCTGCCCGCGGCGGCCTTTGCTCCCGCCCAGGTGGCCATCGTCTGGCAAGTGCTACGGGAGGCTGGACACCAGGTGGTGTTCGCAACTCCCGAAGGGCGAGTCCCCGCAGGGGACCCGGCGTTGTTGAGTGGCGAAGGACTCGAGCCTTGGTCTTGCTGGAGGCCGTTGCGCAAGTTCAAGTTACTCGGTCTTCTGCTGCGCTGTAATGCAAGGGTTCGGGCGGCGTACCAGGCGCTCTCGGCCGATCCCGGTTTTCTTCAACCGTTGCGCCTCGGCGAGTTGGAGGTTGCCGATTTCGACGCCCTGGTGCTTACCGGAGGCGAAGGGGCGGAGGCGAGTTTCGCCGAGGAGAACCCGCTGTTGCTCGCCTTGGTCGCCGATTTCTTCGACACCGCTGGCGACCCCGGCCGCAACAAGGTCGTGGGCGCCATCGGCAGAGGGGTGATCATTGCGGCGCGAAGCACCTCCCGCCAACGCGGGGGCTCGGCCCTTTTGGGCCGCAAGACTGCTGTCCTGCCGCCGCGCTTCGAGCGATTGGGAAGGCTGCTCCGGGCCTACCGCGCGCGGTTCGGAAGCCCCGACCAACGACTGCCCCCTCAGGGGAAGGCGAAGAGTGCCTACCCCAACGCCGAGGCGGAGCTGAAGGCGTTGCTTGCCAAGCCCTCTGATCTCGTCGCCGTGCCGAAGGGGGAGCCCTGGCATTTTCGCAAGACCAGCGGGATGTTTCACGACCGCCCGGGGGACTCCCGCGCGGCCTGGGTGATTCGCGACGGCAACTATCTGTCGGCGCGCTGGACGGGGGATGCCTACACCTTTGCTCGCCGCTTCGTGGCGCTGCTCGGGGAGAGGCGGGAGCGGGAGACCACTGCGCGGGCGAGTTGACATGGACGGATGGTCACCCCTCAGCAGGCACGAGGAGTCTCGCCGGCTGCTGTTGGACCTCTACCGTGAAGCCCTGAACAGGGTGGAGGGGAGGGCGGCGGTGGCGCAGGCGTTGCGCCGTCATGCCCTCGAACCGCCGGTCCACGCCATTGCCTTGGGGAAGGCCGGGGCTGCGATGATGGCGGGGGCGCTCCTGGGGCTTGGAGAAGGGATCGTGCGGGGACTGGTGCTGACGAGGCATGGTCACGGTGCCCCTTTGCCGCCGCGAATCGAGTGCCTCGAGGGGGGACACCCCATTCCCGACGCCTCCAGCCTGGCCGCGGGTCGGCGGCTGCTGATGTTCATCGAGGAGATCCCACCGGATGCGCGTGTGCTATTTCTCCTCTCTGGCGGGGCCTCCGCCATTGCCGAGGCGCTGCCGGAGGGGGTGGACCTGGAAGCGCTGGGGAGGATCAGTGGCTGGCTCCTCGCCTCGGGTCATGACATCGGCCAGATGAACCGCGTCAGGAAGGGGCTCTCCCTCATCAAGGGGGGCCGCTTGGCGCAACGGCTCGCCGGTCGGGCGACCCTCAACCTGATCATCTCCGATGTACCGGGCGACGACCCCAAGGTCATTGGTTCCGGTCCCCTGATTCCCCACGCGGCTTCGGATTTGATCCCGCCTGAGCTTCCGGCGTGGGCGCAGCCCCTGATCGGGAGGGCACCAGCGCCGCCGCCCGTGGATGCCCCCTTCTTCTCGGCGATCCGCACCGAGATCATCGCCTCCAACGCCGACGCGCGGCACGCGGTCGCCCAGGCGGCGAAGGCCCGCGGCATGCCGGTACGTGCTGTGCCGGAGCCCGCCTTCGAGGGTGATGCGGTGGCGTTGGGTCGGGCCTTCGTTCGCAGACTGCGGCAGGGGCCCCCCGGCCTTTATGTGTGGGGCGGGGAGAGCACATCGCGGCTTCCCCCCGAGCCGGGTCGCGGGGGGCGGTGCCAAAGCATGGCCCTGGCCGCGGCGATGGAGCTGGAGGGGGAGGACAATCTCCTCTTCCTGGCGGCAGGCACCGACGGCAGCGATGGGCCCACCGAAGACGCCGGTGCCGTGGTGGACGGGGGCACGGTGGCCAGGGGCCGTAAGGAGGGGCTCGACCCCAGCGATCACCTCCACCGGGCTGATGCGGGCACCTTCCTGGAGGCGAGCGGCGATCTCGTCCAGACCGGACCCACCGGGACCAATGTAATGGACCTCGTCATCGCGCTGCGTATGGCGTGAGATCGCTCTTGGGTAAGTATGCGTTTACCCTGCGAGCGAGCACGGCCGTTTCATCCTGCCGAGTCTCGCCTGTAGAATACCTCCATGAGCGAGAACCTGTTTGATCAAGCCTACGCCTGTCTCATGGCGGCGAGCCCGGAGGATAAGGTCCGCCTCACCGAATCCGCGGCGGCCGCTTGGCGGAGCGGCCAACTGGAGTGCGAAGGGGGGCCGGCCGTGGAGGCGGTGGAACGGCCCGGTTTGCCGACGAGCCTTCGGCTGGTGCGCCCCCGGGAGCTGCCCGCGCGTCGGCCCAACACCCCCGAGGGGCGGGCCGTGCTCTACCACGCCCTGACCCATATCGAATTCAATGCCATCAACCTCGGTTGGGATGCGGTCTACCGTTTCCGCGACATGCCGCGGGCCTACTACGACGACTGGGTGCGGGTGGCGGATGAGGAGGCATACCATTTCCGCCTCTTGCGGTCGCACCTGCAGACGCTCGGTCACGATTACGGTGACTTTCCAGGTCACAACGGGTTATGGGAGATGGCACGCAAGACCGCGCATGATGCCCTGGCGCGCATGGCCCTGGTGCCGCGCTGCCTGGAGGCGCGCGGTCTGGATGTGAACCCGGGGATCAAGGCGAAACTGCTCGAATGCGGAGATGCGGAGGGAGCCGCTCTGCTCGACATCATCCTTCATGATGAAATCGGCCATGTGGCCATCGGAAACCGTTGGTTCTACCATCTCTGTGAACGACGCGGCCTGTCGCCTGAACCGACCTACCGCGCGCTGATTCAGGAGTATATGCAGGGTCCGCTCAGGGGACCTTTTCACATCGAGGCACGCCGCGCTGCGGGGTTCAGCGAGGCGGAGCTGGCCTATTTGCAAGGGGTTGGATAGGGGGATCATGTTGGTCAAACCGTTCGTGGCATTTCTCGTTCTCGTGGGCACAGGCATTGCGGCCTCCGCTGGTGCCGAAGAGGCTTCCATGCTTCTCTATCAGGTACAGGAACCCGGCCTGGAGCCCTACGCTTCGCGTGTGATCGTGACCCGGCAGTACCTGCGTATGGATGATGGTGGCGGGGAGGGGGACTTCGTGCTCTTCGATCGGGCCAAGCGCAATATCTTCAGTGTGAATCACGATGACCGGACGGTCTTCGCGATCCCGGCTCGTCCTGTAGAGATTGACCCGCCCATGGCCCTGGAACGCCGAGCGGAGAACATCCCGGCCAACGGGGGAATGCCCGAGGTGGCGGGACAGAAACCGAAACACCACCGTCTTCTTGTGAACGGAGGTGAGTGTTACAACGTGGTGACCGTTTCGGGGGTACTCACCGATGCGGTGGTTGCGCTCGGTGAGTTCCGCGAGGTTCTGGCCGGGGAGCATGCCCGTATCCTGCCGCATGTCCCTGCAGATATGCAGCTACCGTGCGACCTCGCACTGAACACCTTTGCACCCAAGTGGCAACTGGAGTATGGGTTGCCCATTCAGGAGTGGGACTCGAGCGGAAAGGGGCAGGCATTGCTTGATTTCGACCCCGAATTCGAAGCTGAAGAGTCGCTGTTCCGCCTTCCCGGCGGCTATCGGCACTACGGTACCGGCGAGTGATGCCCCGAGCTGGCGACATTTGGCGGCCGAGCGCAGGGGTGATTTCTAGTGTGTCTCGGAGGCACTCACTTCCAGGGTGAACGCAGGCTAACGTCATGGCCGTGCTGTGAGCGACGTAAGTCCTTGAAAGCAGGTACGCTGTAAATACGACCGACATGGATGTCGGGAGTGAAAATCATGCAGGAGCAAACATCTTTGACCCTGTATGCTCGACGGTCGCGTCCGCCACTTCGCCGGGCTAGTCCTGCGTGGGCGCGATGGGAAATTCCGTGCAGCCTGCCCGGGTGCAGGCGAGGGCATGGCCCTCCCGGTACCAGTCGGCCAGCACGTGCCGTTCCCGCGGTGTCCCGTCGACCTCGCCATGGTGGGCGGCAGGTCGGTGGGTGTGGCCGTGGATCAGGAGCTCGGCCTGGTGGGTGCGGAAAGCCGCCTCCACCGCAGCCGCGTTCACGTCCATGATCCCCTGCGCCTTGCGGCTGATCTCCTCCTTGCTCTTGTCCCGCAACTGATGGGCGAGGGCAATGCGCTCTTCGGGGGATTTCTCCAGAAAATCGGCAATCCAGGCCGGATTGCGCAAGGTGCTGCGAAGTTGCTGATAGGGGAGATCGTCGGTGCAGAGGGTATCGCCATGCATGAGCACGGTGCGCCGGCCGTAGAGATCGATGACGTGGGGATCGGCGATCAACGTGCAGCCGGTCAACGCCTCGAAGCCCTCGCCGAGAAGGAAGTCGCGGTTGCCTCGCATGACATACACCGGCACGCCGCTTTCGGTGAGCTGCCTGAAACCCTCCAGGATCGGGCGGTGATCGGGCAGAATGAGGTCGTCACCGAGCCACGCCTCGAACAGATCGCCGAGGACGTAGAGGGCTTCGGCACCGCGGGCCTCACCGGCCAGGAAGCGGAGGAACAGCCGGTTGATCTCCGGCCGTTCTCCGGTGAGGTGCAGATCGGATATGAAGAGTGTTGACACGCTTACTCTTCGATTTCCACGCTCTCGATCACCACCTCTTCCTTCGGCACGTCCTGGTGGAAGCCGTAGTTGCCGGTGGCCACCCCCTTGATCTTGTCCACCACCTCCATGCCGTCCACCACCTTGCCGAATACGCAGTAGCCCCACCCCTGGGCGTTGGGGGCGGTGTGGTTGAGGAAGTGATTGTCATTCACGTTGATGAAGAACTGGGCGGTGGCCGAGTGCGGATCCATGGTGCGGGCCATGGCGAGGGTGCCACGCTCGTTCTTCAGGCCGTTGTCGGCCTCGTTCTTGATGGGGGCATGGGTGGACTTCTCGCGCATGCCGGATTCCATGCCACCGCCCTGGATCATGAAACCGTTGATCACCCGGTGGAAGATGGTGCCGTTATAGAATCCCTCGCGGGCATAGGTCAGAAAGTTCTCCACGGTCACCGGCGCCTGGTCAGGGTACATCTCCAGGGTGATGGTGCCGTGGTTGGTGTTCAACTTAATCACTGGTTCTCTCCTGCTTTCTTGGCGGGGGATTCGAGGGTGACCTTCTCGATGAGAACGGTCGTCTGCGGCACATCCGAGCGGAAGGGGCCGCCGGGGCCGGTCTTCACTTCCTTGATCGCCTTGACCACATCCATGCCCTTGATCACGCGGCCAAACACGGCATAGCCCCAGGCGCGGGGCGTTTTTTCGCGGAAATCGAGGAAATCGTTGTTGGAAACGTTGATGAAGAACTGCGCCGTGGCCGAGTGGGGATCGGACGTACGTGCCATGGCGACGCTGCCGACCGTGTTACGCAGCCCGTTGTCGGCCTCGTTCACGACCGGAGGGCGGGTGGGCTTCTGTTCGTACTGGGGGGTGAAGCCGCCACCCTGGACCATGAAGCCGTCAATCACGCGGTGAAAAATGGTGCCGTTGTAAAAGCCGTCTCTCACGTACTGGAGGAAATTATCCACGGTTTTCGGCGCTTTTTCCGGGTAGAGTTCCAGCACGATCTCGCCCATGCTGGTCTGCATGCGCACCCGGGGGGCACTCTCCTCCTCGGCCCAGGCGGTGCCAGTTACGGCGATGCTCAGCAGCAGCCCCGTGAGATACTTCAGAAGCGGTTTCATGCCCACCCTCCAAGATTGCGAGACGAAAGGGTCAATCATATAAGGTCCTGAGCGGGGGATAAACCCTGATCAGTTGGCCGCCGCCCGCGGCTCGCCCCCGCGTGGCATGGGGGACTGACCGGTGTCTGTGGCTCAATCCCCGAGACGGCGTTGTAGCCCGGATTCCGCACCGCTTTACCCGAGCTACCAGTGGAAAGTATTGATACGAAATACAGCCAGGGCGCCTTTGTGCGCTTTGGTCCTTTCCGCTACCATTTGCCGCCTATGACAGCACACACCCTCAAAACCCGATTTGCACCCAGCCCCACGGGCTACATCCACTTGGGCAACGCCCGCACCGCCCTGTTCAGCGCGCTCCTGGCGCGAAAGGGCGACGGGGTCTTTCTGCTGCGCATTGAAGATACCGACCTGGAGCGCAGCCGAAGCGAATACGTCGAGGCCTTGCAGCAGGACCTGCAGTGGCTCGGACTGCCCTGGCAGGAAGGGCCAGGGGCCGATCGGGGCAATGGACCCTACTTCCAGTCGGAACGTGCGCGGCTCTACGCGGACTTCTACAACCGTCTGGAGGCCTCCGGGCAGGCGTACCCCTGCTTCTGCACCCCCCAGGAGCTGGAGATGTCGCGCAAGGCGCAGCGGGCCGCCGGTCGGCCGCCGCGCTACTCCGGCAAGTGCGCCAATCTCAATGCCGAGGAGGTGCAGGCCAGGTTGGCGGCAGGCCTGAAGTCCACCCTGCGCTTTCGGGTACCCGGTGATCGCCGGATTGTCTTCGAGGATCTGGTGCGCGGCGAGCAGCGCTTCGAGGGCAGCGACATCGGCGACTTCATCATCCGCCGCGCCGACGGCACTCCGGCCTTCTTCTTCTGCAATGCGGTGGATGATGCATTGATGGGGGTGACCCATGTGCTGCGCGGCGAGGACCACCTCACCAACACCCCGCGGCAGATGCTCATCCTGGAGGCGCTCGGGCTTCCCGTTCCGCAGTACGGCCACATCTCCATGATCGTGGGCCCGGACGGGTCGCCGCTTTCCAAACGCCACGGGAGCCGCAGCCTGCGGGAGCTGCGGGCCGAAGGTTATTTCCCCCAGGCGGTCGCCAACTACCTGGCGCGGCTCGGCCACAACTTCCAGAGCGATGCACTGCTTCCCCTGGAGAGGTTGGCAGCAGGCTTTGAGTTCAACCGGTTGGGTCGGGCACCGGCCCGCTATGACGCGGCGCAGCTGCTCAGCTGGCAGCAGCAGGCAGTGGCTCAGGCCCGTCCCGACACCCTGTGGGCGTGGATGGGGCCGAATGTGGAGGCCTTGGTACCGGCCCAATCCAAAGAGGAGTTCCTGCAGGCGGTGCAGCCCAATGTCACCTTCCCCGGTGATGCGGAGCACTGGGCGCGGGTGTTGTTCACCGACGAATTGCCCCTGGATGAGGAAAAGCGGGAGACGCTCGTCGCGGCGGGGACGGAGTTCTTCCGCGCCGCCGTGGCCGCCCTGGAGGCCCACGGCACCGAGTTCAAGGCCTTTGCCGAGGGGGTGAAGAGCGCCACCGGGGCCAAGGGAAAGCAGCTTTTCATGCCGCTGCGGGTCGCCTTGAGCGGTGAGACCGGCGGGCCCGAGATGGGCCGTCTGTTGCCGCTGCTTGGCCTGGAGCGGGCCCGACGGCGCCTGCAGGCGTGGGCGTGATTGCCGGCGAGAGGACCCGCGACTGACCCGGTCGGCTTCGATCGCAAGCCGCCAATTTCGAACAGAACAACGGAGCAATAGATGGCTCACCAGCACGAGCTCAAGGTTCACAATAACCTCACCAAACGCAAAGAGGTGTTTGTCCCCATCGACCCCAAGCGGGTGCGTATGTACGTCTGTGGGATGACCGTCTACGACTACTGCCACATCGGCCATGCCCGGGTGCTGGTGGTGTTCGACGCCATCTATCGCTACCTGCGACACATCTACGGCGATGCCCACGTCACCTACGTGCGCAACATTACCGATATCGATGACAAGATCATCGCGCGGGCCAACGAAAACGGCGAAGAGTTCAACGTCCTCACCGGCCGTTTCATCGAGTTCATGCACGAAGATGCCGATCGTCTGGGGGTGCTGCGCCCCGATGCCGAGCCGCAGGCCACCGCGCACATGAGCGGGATCATCGCCATGATCCAGACGCTGGTGGAGAAGGGTTACGCCTACGCCGCCGCAAACGGTGACGTCTACTACGACGTGAGCCGATTCGAGGGATACGGCAAACTCTCGGGCAAACAGCTGGATGACCTCCGGGCCGGCGAGCGCGTGGCCGTGGACGAGTCCAAGGACGACCCCCTGGACTTCGTGCTGTGGAAGGCCGCCAAGCCGGGCGAGCCCAGCTGGGACTCCCCCTGGGGCAACGGGCGGCCGGGCTGGCACATCGAGTGCTCGGCCATGTCCACCCACTGCCTCGGCGATCACTTCGATATCCACGGCGGCGGGCTCGATCTGCAGTTCCCCCACCACGAGAACGAGATCGCCCAGTCCGAGGCGGCCACCGGCTGCACCTTCGTCAACTACTGGCTGCACAACGGCTTCGTGCGTGTGGACAACGAGAAGATGTCCAAGTCGCTGGGCAACTTCTTCACCATCCGGGACGTACTGAAAACGTACGACCCGGAAGTCATTCGCTATTTCATTCTCACCAGCCACTATCGCAGCCCGCTGAACTACTCCGACCAGCACCTGGACAACGCCAAGGGGGCTCTGACCACCTTGTACACCGCGTTGCGGGGGGTGGAGGTCTCGGCGGAGGCCGCCACGGCGGGAGAGGCGGCCCAACGTTTCTTCGCCGCCATGGACGATGACTTCAACACCTCGGAGGCCATCGCCGTACTCTTCGAGTTGGCCCGCGAGGTCAACCGCTTGCGGGTTTCGGAGCAGGAGCGGGCGGCTCGGGTGGGCGCCGAACTCAAGCGGCTGGCCGCATTGTTGGGACTGTTGCAGCGCGATCCCGATGCCTTCCTCAAAGGGGGAGAGGGCGGGGAGAGTGCAGGTCTCTCTGCCGAGGCCATTGAAACGCTGATCCAGCAGCGCCTCGATGCGCGCAAGAACAAGGAGTGGGCACTCGCCGATCAAATCCGCGACGAACTCAAGGCCAAGGGCATCGTTCTGGAAGACAAGCCTGGCGGCAAGACGGAGTGGCGCCGCCAATGAGCGGCAAGAGTACCGAGCAACAGTAAACGGAGAAGCCGGATCGTCCCGTAAGTGATGAACCGGAGGGTGGACAGAGACAGCGCATCCACCATTCACGGCCGCGACCTGGTGGATGCGCTGCGCCTGTCCACTCTCGTACGCGGCGTATCGGATTTATCTATTCGGTGCTCTGGCCCGAACATCCCTTGTGCGACATGGCGAGGGTCCAGAGGTGAACCACGTCATGGTCTTTGCGAGCGGTGATCGTTACCCTTGCCGGGTTCTGGTCGGACCCACAACTGCCCGGCCTTGGTGCTGTCGACGGAGGAGTGATGTACAAGAAAGTCGTAGTGGTCGCGCTTGCCGCGATTCTGAGTGGTTGCCAGACCACGGGGGAGACCCGCCCGGATGGGACACAGGAGCGCTCTTCTACCGGCGCGGTGCTGGGGGCGATTACGGGGGCAGTGGTTGGATACCAGGTTGACCGCAAAAAGGGTGCAGTGGTCGGCGCGGTGGTTGGCGGCGTTGGGGGCTATGCCATCGGCAACTACATGGATGAGCAGGAGAAACGGTACGAGGAGGCGCTGGCCGAGGAGCGACGGACCCACCAGGTGGAGATCACCCGTCTGGAGGATGACCTGCTTCAGCTGACGCTCTCCTCCGAGGCCTCGTTCGATGTCAATCGTGCGGATGTCAAGCCGGCGTTCAGACCCACCTTGCAGAAGCTCGGGGACGTTTGCAAGAAGTACAACCGCACCAACCTGACCGTGATCGGTCACACCGACTCCACGGGCTCTGCAGATTACAACCGGCAGCTGTCGCAGCGCCGCGCCCAGGCGGTGGCCGATTACCTGATAGATCAGGGGGTGTCGCCTGATCGGATTCGGGTGGTGGCGCAAGGGGAGGACAAGCCCCGCGCCGACAATACGACTGCTGCGGGGCGCCAGCTCAACCGCCGCGTCGAGATCCTCATCGAGCCGGATCCCAGTTGGTCCTCAAACTGAGCTGATCCAGGGCGGGCCGCGGCCCGGGGTGGCGTGCAGCACTGTTGCACAACCCCGGGCCGGGTGACCGCGTGCGCGCGTGCCCCTGCATACGTCCGTTCCGGCCCACCTTCCTCCAGGCAACCTTTCCGCATCCACCCTACCTATCAGGCATTTCGGATCATCTGTTCGGTGCCTTGGCACGCCGACGCAGGGGAGATGACTATCCTTTATTCTGATTCTGTGAACAGAGAGGGAGAGAATCGCATGGGAAAAGGGGACATTCGTACCAGACGCGGCAAGATTACCAAGGGCACCCACGGAAAGAACCGGCAGCCAGGGAAACGGAAGCCCGCGCGGAAGCAGTGAACGGGCGGGGCGGCCGGAAGGCCGCCTTCGGCTGGGCTCAAACCTTTGTGCCAGCGGCCGATATAGAGAATGAGTGGAACCGAAAGGAAGCCGTCAGGACCGATGCGGGTGCCGGCGGAGGTAGAGGGACGCGATGTGCCGGGCGAGCGGGAGGAGAAGACCATGCAAAACAATCATCCAGTTTCCAGCCCCTCCATGGAGGCCGCTTACCTCTTGGAGATCAAGAGCTATGCCGGTATGGGGCGGATTTATGCCACCGTGAATGCCCCCGATCTGAATGCGGCTCGGGCCCGTATGGCACCCCTGTTTCCCGGCTGCGAAATCATTGCGGTTGAGGCCACGCCGGTTACGGCTGCGGCCTGAATCAGGCCTCCCTGTTCAAGCGAACACACCACATCCAGCAACCGACAAGGCCTGTCACGTGCCGTGTGCAGGCGCGCCGAACAGGTAAACGGAACAATCGCCAATCGCAGGGTGAACGCATACTTACGTCACGGCCGTGCGGTGAGCGATGTAAGTCCTTGAAAGCAGGTACGCTGTGAATACATCCCTGTACGCTCGACGGCCGCGTCCATGCGGCCGACGACCGGCTTTCAAGGACTTACATCG
>JAWLHA010000021.1:0-64592 GCA_041690535.1 Gammaproteobacteria bacterium
TCGCGGAATCAGTGCGTCCTTGCACCCAGCCAGGCGGCCGACGACCTGCTTTCAAGGACTTACGTCGCTCTTGGGTGAGTCTGGGTTCACCCTGGGCGCCATGGACACATCCCCCCGGGAGAGAAGCGGCTAAGGTAAGAGAGGGAGGCAAGAGCCGGAGGGAGCGGAGATGCCCATTGCCAGTGCTGAACTGATCCGGGCGAGAGAGACCACCACCCGCGTGCTCGAGGAGCTGGGACTCGAGAGCTACGTGTTCCAGATCGAACCGGGTGAAGGGGGGTGGGAACTGAAGATGGAGTGCAGCATGGTCGGTGGCTGGGGCACCCTCTCGCTGCCCATCGACAAGGAGTCGTTGCTCGCGGGGAGCCACGATGAAGCCGCTTATCGGCGGCTTCGGGAGGGGCTGCGACGCCGGTTGGCCGAGTGTCGGGTGCGCCTGCCCTGAACCGTGGTGCGGCGCCCTCACTCCTCGCTCCAGGGCTCGCCCCGGTAGAGCCCCTCTTCCGGCGGCTCCTCCTCATCCTCGCGCTCCGCCTCGGAGGGGCGTTCGCGGATCAGGGGGGCGGCGCGGGTCTCCCGGGCAGGTTCGATCCAATCGCTCCTGTCCATCTCCGTATCGGTGTATTCGAGGTCGTCCACCTCAAAGTCGTCCATGGGGCCGCTGTAGTTCTCGGGGGCCTCGATGGGCTCCACATCCCAGTCGTACCACTGCTCCAGCTCCACCTCCTCCACATCCCCGTCGAAGTGCTGCAGCTCCACGGTGCCGCTCTGCTCGTCCACGGCCACGACCTCGAACTTCTGTCCCTTGTCGAGGTGTTGGTACCAGTTGCCAATGACCGGATCGGCTTCGGTGGCCATGCGCCCTCCATCGGACCGGACTTTATGGATAGTCTAGCGCCGATGGGGCCAGGTACGAGAGGCGAGTCGCGAGAGGCGGGGGGATGTATCGCTGTGCGACCGGTGATCTGATCCGGCTCCGTTCTCTGCCGATGCGGAGTCATCCCGCCAGGCGCTTTGCACGTGCCCATCGAGCCAGGCGGCGCGCCGCGCTTCCATTGCTCGTATCTCGAAGCTCGCCCTTCGTATCTGCGCGTCAGTTCGGCGGCGCCGAAATGACGAGGTGGCGCTGGGGTTCGCGGCCCACGCTCTCGGCCAGCAGGTGGTAGCGGGCAGCGATGCGGTGTTGCAGTTTGCGTAGTGGCGCCGGACGGGGGGCCAGCGCGATGATGCCGCCCTCGTCCATGAGCCTGCGGATGGCGCCCTCCGCCTCCTGCGCCGCCGCTTCGGCCTCGCCGCCCGTGGCGCCCGGGCCCAGATAGAACAGCGCTTGCAGGAGCCGGCGCAGTTGCGCGGTGGTGTTCTTCTTCACTGTATGCACCGGCATGCGGTGGTGGTCCAGCAGCCGTTGCAGGCGGGGGTCTTCCGCGCGTGAACGCAAGCTCACCACGAAATTCGCCCGCTCCGGCCGGTTGACGGCCCGGGCGTCCAGGCCCAGGTCACGGATCACTCGCTCCAGGGAATCCTTGCTCACCGCATAGGGGTAGATCTGGATGATCCCGGAGGGTGGTGGCAGCGGTTGGTCGCCGGTGATCCGCACCTTGCTGCCCTCGGAGGCGGTTGCTCCCAAAGCCGGAGGCGACTCCGGGAGGGCTCCCGCCGCCGGGCCGGGGCGGTTGTGGCGTCGGGCACCTTCAGGTTTGGCTCCCCGCAACAGCATGTCCACCGCGTCGGCGGTGGCGGCATGCACCACCACCTCTTCGCGGTTTACGATCTCCACCACCGCATCGAAGGTGGGGGGCGCCTTGCGTTCGCTCACGGTCTTCTGGGTCCCCCGAAAGCGTGCTTCGTCATCGCCCAACGTCACCGTCTGCACCCCGCCCACCAGGTCGGAGAGGGTGGGATTCAGCACCAGGTTCTCCAAAGTGTTGCCGTGGGCGGTGGCGATGAGCTGGACCCCTCGCTCGGCGATGGTGCGCGCGGCGGCCGCTTCGGCGGCGGTGCCGATCTCGTCGACGATGACCACCTCGGGCATGTGGTTCTCCACCGCCTCGATCATCACCCCGTGTTGCTGATCGGGGTGGCCCACTTGCATGCGCCGGGCGCTGCCGATGGCCGGATGGGGCACATCCCCGTCGCCCCCGATTTCATTGGAGGTGTCCACCACCACCACCCGTTTGCCGCAGTCATCGGCCAGCACCCGCGCCACCTCGCGCAGCTTGGTGGTTTTGCCGACGCCGGGACGGCCCAGCAGCAGCACGCTGCTTCCGGACTCCACCAGGTCACGAATGGCATCGATGGTGCCGATCACCGCCCGCCCAACCCGCAAGGTGAGCCCGACCACCTCACCCTTGCGGTTGCGAATGGCCGAGATGCGATGCAGGGTGCCCTCGATGCCGGCGCGGTTGTCGGCACCGAACGCCCCCACGGCATCCACCACCTGCTCCAGCTCCTCGCGGGAGACCGGCTGCGGGCCGAGGGTGATGGCGCCTCCCACAAAGCGCGCCTGGGCGGGGCGGCCCAGGTCCATGATCACCTCCAGCAGGGCTGGCGCGTCGGCCAGTGCGATGACGGCTTGCTGAAGGCGCGCCGGGAGGGTGGCAATGAGCCAGTGGGTGTCGTCGATCAGGTTCTGGATCATCGTGCGTGTGGTCTTTGAGTTCAGTCGTCCGCCTGGCGGCGGACCTCCAGGGCCGCTTCGGTTGGAGACGGCACCAGCGCGAGCCCGGTGGTCTCTTCAAATCGCCCTAACTGAATGATAAGGCATCCAATGACCCCCTCGGGTTCCGGGTTTTGCAGGGTGAACGCATACTCACCCAAGGATTTACGTCGCCCACAGCACGGCCGTGACGTTAGTATGCGTTCACCCTGGTGCCTCGCGACAGGGGGCATTCCGCGGGCCCGCCGCTGGGTTACAATACGCCGTTTACCTTGAGGCTCCTTCGCTCCATGTTCTACCAAGAGACCTTCGATGTCATCGTGGTTGGCGGCGGTCATGCCGGTACCGAGGCGGCGCTGGCGGCGGCCCGCATGGGGGCGCGCACGCTGCTCCTCACCCACAACATCGAGACCCTCGGCCAGATGAGCTGCAACCCCGCCATCGGCGGGATCGGCAAGGGCCACCTGGTGAAGGAGGTGGACGCCCTCGGCGGGGTAATGGCCCGTGCCATCGATCGGGGCGGCATCCAATTCCGCACCCTCAACGCCAGCAAGGGGCCGGCGGTGCGGGCCACCCGCGCCCAGGCCGACCGGCAGCTCTATAAACAGGCGGTGCGCAGCGCCCTGGAGAATCAACCCAATTTGGCCCTGTTTCAGCAGGCGGTGGAGGACCTGCTGGTGCAGGGAGAGCGGGTCACCGGGGTGGTCACCCAGATGGGGCTCAAGTTTGCCGCCCCCACGGTGGTGCTCACGGTGGGGACCTTTCTGGCCGGGCGCATCCATGTGGGCATGGCCAACTACGAGGGTGGACGGGCCGGAGACCCGCCGGCCAACGCCCTGGCCCGGCGACTGCGCGAGCTGCCGTTGCGGGTGGAGCGGCTGAAGACCGGCACGCCGCCCCGCATCGATGCGCGCAGCGTGGACTTCTCGGTCATGACCGAACAGCCGGGCGACACGCCGGTGCCGGTGTTTTCCTTCCTGGGAACCCCCGAGGAGCACCCTCGCCAGGTGCCGTGCTACATCACCCACACCAACGAGCAGACCCACGCCATCATCCTCTCGGGACTGGACCGCTCGCCACTCTACAGCGGCGTGATCGAGGGGGTGGGGCCACGCTACTGCCCCTCCATCGAGGACAAGGTGGTGCGCTTTGCCGAGCGCACCTCCCACCAGATCTTCGTGGAGCCGGAGGGGCTCACCACCCATGAGCTCTACCCCAACGGCATCTCCACCAGCCTGCCGTTCGACGTGCAGCTGGGGCTGGTGCGCTCCATCCGAGGGTTCGAGCGGGCCCACATCACCCGGCCGGGCTATGCCATCGAATACGACTTCTTCGACCCCCGCGACCTGCGGCCCTCGCTGGAGACCAAGCATCTCCACGGGCTGTTTTTCGCCGGCCAGATCAACGGCACCACCGGTTATGAGGAGGCCGCGGCCCAGGGGTTGCTGGCGGGCCTGAACGCGGCCCGCCAGAGCCTCGGGCAAGAGCCCTGGTATCCGCGGCGGGATGAGGCCTACCTGGGGGTGCTGGTGGACGATCTCATCACCCGCGGCACCAGCGAGCCCTATCGGATGTTCACCAGCCGCGCCGAATATCGACTGCTGCTGCGGGAGGACAACGCGGACCTGCGCCTCACCCCGGTGGGCCGGGCGCTCGGGTTGGTCGATGAGGTGCGCTGGGCCACTTTTGCGGCCAAACGCGAGGCCATCGAGCGCGAGCAGCAGCGACTGCGCGACACCTGGGTCCGCCCGGGGACGCCGGCGGCGGAGCGTGCCGCAGGGTTGCTCGGCCAGCCCCTGGCGCGGGAGTATCGCCTGGCCGATCTGCTGCGCCGTCCCGAGGTGGACTACGCCGCCCTCACCACCCTGGCCGGTGAGCCGGGAGTGACCGACCCCGCGGCGGCGGAACAGGTGGAGATCCAGGCCAAGTATGCCGGCTACATCGACCGGCAGCGCGAGGAGATCGAGCGCCACCGCCGCCACGAAACCCTCAAGTTGCCGGCGGACCTGGACTACGCCGAGGTGCGGGGGCTCTCCACCGAGGTGCGCGAGAAGCTGGCCGCCCACTGTCCGGAGACCCTGGGGCAGGCCGCGCGCATTCCTGGGATCACCCCCGCGGCCATCTCCCTGCTGCTGGTGCATCTGAAAAAGCGGGACAGCCGCACGGTGACCGCCGATGAGTGAGCTGGCGGCGCGGTTGGAGGAGGGATTGCATCGGCTGGGGCTGGCGTTGACCGACGCGCAGCAGGGAAAGCTGCTGGCGTATGTGGACCTGATGGCCAAGTGGAACAAGGTCTACAACCTGACCGCGGTGCGCGAGCCCGGGCAGATGGTCACCCGCCACCTGCTGGACAGTCTGGCCGTGGTGCCTCACCTGCGGGGCGAACGGGTCATCGATGTGGGCACCGGCGGGGGCCTGCCCGGGATCCCGCTCGCCATCGTGTTTCCCGAGCGGCAGTTCGCGCTGCTGGACAGCAACTCCAAAAAGACCCGCTTCGTGACCCAGGCCAAGGGGGAGTTGGGGCTGGATAACGTGACTGTGGTACATTCCCGCGTCCAGGAGTATCTGCCGGAGCCACTGTTCGATACAGTGGTCAGTCGGGCATTTGCCTCGGTGAGCGACATCGTCGCCAGCTGCCGGCACCTGCTCGCGCCCGGTGGCGAGCTGTTGGCCATGAAGGCCACTCTGGGGGGAGCTGAGCTGGAGGCGATCCCGGAGGGGTTCGTGCTGGTGGAGACGATCCGGCTGGCAGTCCCGGGGATCGAGGACGAGCAGCGCCACCTGCTGCGCATCGCGCCGAAAGAGCGCGGAGAAGCATGATCTTACACGCGGGGGAACAGTGTCGTATGGGCAGGATCATCGCGGTAACCAATCAGAAGGGCGGGGTGGCCAAGACCACCACTTGCATCAATCTGGGCGCCTCCCTGGCCGCCACCAAACGGCGGGTACTGGTCGTCGACATGGACCCACAGGCCAACGCGACCGTGGGCAGCGGTGTGGACCGCGAGACGCTCACCCACTCCAGCTATGATGTGCTGCTCGGGACCGAGACGGCGCAAGCGGTCATCGTGCAGGCCGAGGCCGCCGGTTATGACGTGATCCCCACCACCGGCGATCTCACCGCGGCGGAAGTCCAGTTGATGGGGCTGCCCCAGCGGGAGCAGCGGTTGCGCCGGGCGCTGGAGGCGGTGCGGGAGCAGTACGACTTCATCTTCATCGATTGCCCCCCCTCCCTGAACATGTTGACCGTCAATGCCCTGGTGGCTGCCGATTCGGTCATCATCCCGATGCAGTGCGAGTACTATGCCCTGGAGGGGTTGACGGCGCTGCTCAACACCATCGAGGAGATCCGCAGCAGCGTCAATCCCCGGCTGGAGCTGGAAGGACTGCTGCGGACCATGTTCGACCCCCGGAACAACCTCTCCAACGATGTCTCAGCGCAGCTGATCCTGCACTTTGGTGAGAAGGTCTACCGTACGGTGATCCCCCGCAATGTGCGCCTGGCCGAGGCCCCCAGTCACGGTGTTCCGGCGCTGGTCTATGACCGCGCCTCCCGCGGCGCGGTGGCCTACCTTGCGCTGGCGGGCGAGATGTTGCGGCGCGCCGAACGGGGCGCGGTTCCCGCCGCTGTATCCTGACGACATTCGGGCGCGGCCGAGGCCCCGCCCACCAACGGAAAACCGGCATGGCAGTGAAGAAAAGAGGACTCGGAAAAGGCCTGGAGGCCCTGCTGGGCGTCGGCGCGGGTGCGCAGACGTCCAATGACGGCGACACTGCGCGGGCCGATGGCGAGCTGCGGGTGCTGCCGGTCGATATCATCCGCCGCGGCAAATACCAGCCCCGCATCGACATGCACCCCGACACCCTGGAGGATCTGGCCAGCTCCATCCGCGCCCAGGGGGTGGTGCAGCCCATCGTGGTCCGCCCCGTTGCCGAGCCTGGCCGCTACGAGATCATCGCCGGGGAGCGCCGCTGGCGGGCCGCACAACTGGCCGGCCTGCATGAGATCCCCGCCGTGGTGCGCGATGTGCCCGACCAGGCCGCGGTGGCCATGGCGCTCATCGAGAATATCCAGCGGGAAGAGCTCAATCCGCTGGAGGAGGCCAACGCCCTGCAGCGGCTCATCGAGGAGTTCGGGATGACTCACCAGAGCGCGGCCGATGCGGTGGGCCGCTCCCGTGCCGCCGTGTCCAACCTGTTGCGCCTGCTCAGTCTGAACCCCGATGTGAAGACCATGGTGGAGAACGGCGACCTGGAGATGGGGCACGCCCGGGCCCTGCTGGCCCTGGAAGGCCGGCGCCAGAGCGAGGCGGCCCGCACCGTGGTGCACAAGGGGCTGTCGGTGCGGGAGACCGAACGGCTGGTGCGCCACCTTCTCGCCGAGCCGGAAGCCAAACCCACGCCCAAGGTGGACCCCGACATCCGCCGCCTGGAGCAGGACATCTCCGAACGCCTGGGCGCCAAGGTGGCCATCCAGCACGGGGCCAAGGGCAAGGGCAAGTTGGTCATCCAGTACAACGACCTGGACGAGCTGGACGGCATCCTCGAGCACATCAAGTAGCCTCCGGGCCACCAGCGCTCCTGCCCCGGGCCGGTGGGCGCAATCACCGTAGGTCGGGTTAGCGCAGCGTAACCCGACGAAACCGGCACAGGGGTGGATCAGTGCAGCGCATCCACGTTCAGGCGACTTGATGGATGCGCTGATGTCTTTTACACCCAACATTTTCTGCGCCTCGGTTTGGCCCCTCCGGTGCATCAGGAGACCCCGGGCCATTCACCCCACAACCCCCCGGTTAAACCAATAAAGAAAAGCCCGGGCATTAAGGTGCACTTATATAAGGGCTTTTTATTGGTCCATCATTGACCCTGCCCCCCCGGACTTATATACTGCGCGCCGCTGAAAGCTACGGCCCCCACGCTTCTGCTTTCTTCCTCGGTTTCGAACCGACCTGCCGCCTCAAGAAAACGAGCAAGGTAGCCAGGCACGCATGAGTTACGCAGCACAAGTATTGCGCCGCACCCTGCTTCGGCTGGTGACGTTGCAACTGACGCTCACACTGGCGACGGGTTTCGGGTTTCTCGCATACCAAGGGGCCAATGAATTTTGGGCAGCGATCTACGGCGGAGCCATTGCACTCCTGAATACGTCGGTCAGCGCCCATCGCCTGATAAGGGCGACCCAGGCGGCAGCGGATGACGCCCAGCGCGGCATGATGGAGATCTATATCGGCGCGATCACGCGCTTTGTGGCGACCCCCTTGTTCGTCGCCATCGGCATCGCCGCGCTCAAGCTCGATCCGGTGGCACTCATTGTCGGCTTCGCCGTTGCGCAACTGGGGTACATGGTCAATAACTCGCGCACGCAGAACAAGCAATAAGGCGTGCAATAAGAATTCCTTTAGCATTTTGGCGGAGTAGCTGAACCGTGAGCGAATCAACAGAACTGAGTCCGGTTACCTACATTCAGCATCACCTTACCAACCTCTGTGCCGGTCAGTGTGATCCCGAAACCCACCAGGCCGTCGGTTTTTGGGCCTGGCATCTCGACAGCCTTTTCTTCGGCGCGCTGCTCGCCGGTTTGCTGATGTTCATTGCCTATCGCATCGGCAAAAACCTCGATCCCGACAAGCCCAGCGGCATGCAGAACGTGCTCGAGACCGTGCTCGAGTTCGTCGAATCCCAGGTCAAATCCGTCTTCTACGGCCACAACAAGCTGGTCGGTCCCCTGGCGCTCACCATCTTCATGTGGGTGTTCTTGATGAACGCCATGGACCTTATCCCCGTCGATCTGCTGCCCTGGGTCGCCAGCCTGTTCGGTATCCACTACCTCAAGGTCGTGCCCACCACCGACCTGGGCACGACCTTCGGCCTGGCGCTGAGCGTGTTTGCCGTCATCATCTACTTCAACATCAAGACGAAGGGTTTTACCGGGTACGTGAAGATGTTCCTCTTCCACCCGTTCGGCAAATGGCTCATGCCCTTCAACATCCTGATGACCGCCATTGAAGAGATCGCCAAGCCCTTCAGCCTTGCCCTTCGTTTGTTCGGCAATATGTTCGCCGGTGAGCTCATCTTCCTGCTCATCGCGCTGCTGCCCTGGTGGATCCAGTGGACCCTGGGCGGCGGCTGGGCCATCTTCCACATCCTGGTTATCACCCTGCAGGCGTTTATTTTCATGCTGCTGACGATCGTCTATCTCAGCATGGCCTCGCAGCGTGAGGAAGAGCACTAAGGTTTTTTTGAGTCTTGTTTTACTAGTTAATTTTTCACTTTTTTTTCAACTTTAGACTGAGGAGAGTTCGATGGACGCTTCCATTCTCGCTACCGTGTACGCTTCCACCGCCATTGGCGTCGGCATCATCCTGGCCGCTGCCGGTCTGGGTTCCGCTCTGGGTTGGGCCCTGATCTGCTCCAAGTACATCGAAGGGATCTCCCGTCAGCCCGAGCTGCGCCCCGTCCTCATGGGTCAGATGCTGTTCACCGGCGGTCTGATGGAAGCCTTCCCGATGATCGTTCTGGGTATCGCCATGTGGTTCGCTCTGGCCAACCCCTTCGTTGGTGCGCTCGCCGGTTAACACTCAACCTCTGCTGAGAGTATCCGAATCGCAAACCTCACCAGAGGAGCTTTGACGTGAATATAACCGCTACCCTGATCGGGCAGATGCTGACCTTCGCGGTCCTGGTCTGGTTCATCAACCGGTTCCTGTGGGACCCGATGACCCAGATGATGGAGGAGCGCAAGAAACGCATCGCCGACGGCTTGGCTGCCGCCGAGCGCGGTAAGCACGAGCAGGAGCTCGCTGAAAAGCGCGCGAAAGAGCACATCCACGAGGCCAAAGAACAGGCTGCGGAGATCCTCGCCCAGGCTCAGAAACGGGCCAACGAGATCGTCGAAGAGGCTAAGGAGCAGGCCCGTGCCGAAGGCGACCGGCTCATCACGGCGGCCAACGCCGAGATCGAGCAGAACGTCTTCCGTGCCCGGGAGCAGCTCCGGGGTCAGGTGGTTTCTCTCGCGATGGCCGGCGCCGGCAAGGTGCTCGGTCGCGAAGTCGACGAGAAGGCCAACGCGTCCCTGATCAAAGACCTCGTGGCACAGATATAAGGTCAGCAGCACATGGCTGAGAAAACGACAATTGCGCGCCCCTATGCGCAGGCCGTCTTCGCACTCGCCCAGGAACAGAAGGACCTGAAGGGTTGGTCCGCCATGCTCGAGGTGGCCGCGACCGTCGCGGCCCATCCCGATATGGTCAACGTGCTCGAAAGTCCCCGCCTCCCCAAAGCGGAGCGGGTCGAGACGTTCCTGGCAGTGTGTGGCGACGCTTTGAACGAGACCGGGAAAAACTTGGTGCGAGTACTGGCCGAGAACAACCGCCTCGAACTGCTTCCCGAAATTGCCGCACTCTACGAGTTCGAGCGCGCCCAGGCGGAACAGACGCTCGAAGCCGAAGTGGTATCGGCCATCGAGCTGACGGAAAGCCAAAAGCAGGCGATCGCCGCGGCTCTGAAGAAGCGGTTGAGTCGGGAAATCAGCCTGAGCTGCACGACCGATGCCTCATTGATCGGTGGTGCCATCATTCGCGCTGGTGACTTGGTCATCGATGGTTCGGCAGCGGGCAGACTCGACAAGCTGCGTGCTGAGCTCATGCACTGACCCGGACCCTTGAGAGGACAGAACAAATGCAACTGAACCCCGCTGAAATTAGTGATCTGATCAAGAAGCGCATTGCCAGCTTCGAAGCGGTCACGGAAGCACGCACCGAGGGGACGGTGGTCAGCCTTACTGACGGTATCGTGCGTATCCATGGCCTGTCGGACGTCATGTCCGGCGAAATGCTGGAATTCCCCGGCGAGACCTTCGGTCTGGCGCTCAACCTCGAGCGTGACTCCGTCGGTGCCGTGATCCTGGGTGCCTACGAGCACATCTCCGAAGGCGACAAGGTCACCTGCACCGGTCGCATCATGGAAGTGCCCGTCGGTGAAGCCCTGCTCGGTCGCGTGGTGGATGCCCTCGGCAACCCCATCGACGGCAAGGGTCCCATCGATGCCAAGGCGAGCTCCCCCATCGAGAAGATCGCCCCCGGCGTTATCGCCCGTAAGTCGGTCAGCCAGCCGCTGCAGACCGGTCTGAAGGCCATCGACGCCATGGTGCCCGTCGGCCGCGGTCAGCGCGAGCTGATCATCGGTGACCGCCAGACCGGTAAGTCCGCGGTGGCCATCGACACCATCATCAACCAGAAGGGCACCGGCGTTAAGTGTATCTACGTGGCAGTGGGCCAGAAGGCCTCCTCCATCGCCGGCGTGGTGCGCAAGCTCGAAGAGCACGGCGCCATGGACCACACCATCGTCGTGGCCGCTTCCGCCTCCGACTCCGCTGCGCTGCAGTTCATCGCCCCCTACTCCGGCTGTGCCATGGGCGAGTACTTCCGCGACCGCGGTGAAGATGCGCTGATCGTCTATGATGACCTCACCAAGCAGGCGTGGGCCTACCGTCAGGTGTCCCTGCTGCTGCGCCGTCCGCCGGGCCGTGAAGCCTACCCCGGTGACGTCTTCTACCTGCACTCCCGTCTGCTCGAGCGCGCCGCCCGGGTCAACGAGGAGCACGTGGAGAAGATGACCAACGGCGAGGTGAAGGGTAAGACCGGTTCGTTGACCGCCCTGCCCATCATCGAGACCCAGGCCGGCGACGTCTCGGCGTTCGTTCCGACCAACGTGATCTCCATCACCGACGGCCAGATCTTCCTGGAGTCCGACCTCTTTAACTCAGGCATCCGCCCGGCCATCAACGCCGGTCTGTCGGTGTCCCGCGTGGGTGGTGCGGCCCAGACCAAGATCATCAAGAAGCTCGGCGGCGGTGTGCGTCTCGACTTGGCCCAGTACCGGGAGCTGGCGGCCTTCGCCCAGTTCGCCTCCGACCTGGACGAGTCCACCCGCAAGCAGATCGAGCGTGGTCAGCGCGTCACCGAGCTCATGAAGCAGGCGCAGTACTCGCCCCTGAGCGTGGCGCAGATGGCCGCGTCCCTGTTCGCCGCCAACCAGGGCTTCCTGGACGACGTGCCGGTGAACAAGGTGGTCGACTTCGAAAAGGCGATGCTGGGCTATTTGAAGTCCGAACAGGCCGATCTGTTGAACCGGATCAACGAAACCGGCGACTACAACGAAGAGATCGAGAACGCACTTCGCGCGGCCCTGGAGAAGTTCAAGGCCAACCACACCTGGTAAGCGGGGATCTGAGCTATGGCGAGCGGAAAAGAGATTCGCAGCAAGATCAAGAGTGTGCAGAACACTCAGAAGATCACCCGCGCCATGGAGATGGTGGCCGCCAGTAAAATGCGCAAGGCCCAGGACCGGATGGCTGCTTCACGCCCCTATGCGGACAACATCCGCCGCGTGATCAGCCACCTGGCCCAGGCCCATCCGGAATACAAGCACCCCTACATGGTGGAGCGTCCGGTGAAGCGTGTCGGTCTGGTCATCATCTCCACCGACCGCGGTCTTTGCGGTGGCCTGAACGTCAATCTGTTCAAGGCCACCATCGCGAAGCTGCGGCAGTGGGATAAGGACGGCGTTGAAGTGGAGATGGCGATCATCGGCCAGAAGGCGACCAGCTTCTTCAAGCGGGTCGGCGGCAAGGTGGTCTCCCAGGCCAGCCATCTGGGCGATGCGCCCAAGATGGAGGACCTGATCGGCTCCATCAAGGTCATGCTCGACGCATTCGACAACGGCGAGATTGACCAGCTTCACCTGGCGTACAACGAGTTCGTCAACACCATGACGCAGAAGCCCCAAGTGGAGCAACTGCTGCCGGTGCAGCCGGGGGATCTGGATCAGCTTCTCACCCACCACTGGGATTACCTCTACGAGCCCAGCTCCGAGGAGGTGCTCAACCAGCTGCTCACGCGCTTTGTGGAGTCGCTGGTGTACCAGGGGGTCGTGGAGAATGCCGCATGCGAGCAGGCGGCCCGAATGGTGGCGATGAAGGCGGCGTCCGACAATGCGGGCAATCTGATTGATGAGCTGGCGCTCGCCTACAACAAGGCGCGTCAGGCGGCCATCACCCAGGAGCTGTCAGAAATCGTCGCCGGCGCCGCCGCGGTCTGATGCGGTCGCTCTTCACGCGTAAAGGTTTCGAGTCTGAGGGGAACTGAGAATGAGTTCTGGAAAAATTGTACAAATCATCGGCGCCGTGGTGGACGCGCAGTTTCCGCGCGACGCCATGCCGAAGGTGTATGACGCACTGCGCGTCGAAGAAGCGGGTCTGACCCTGGAAGTGCAGCAGCAGCTGGGCGACGGCGTAGTACGCACCATCGCCATGGGCAGCTCCGACGGGCTGCGCCGCGGCATGCCGGTGGACAACACCGGTGCACCCATCTCCGTGCCGGTCGGCAAGGCCACCCTGGGCCGCATCATGGATGTTCTGGGCAATCCTGTGGACGAAGCCGGTCCGGTGGAAGCCGAGACCAAGTGGCCCATCCACCGCAAGGCCCCGGCGTATGCCGACCAGGCCGCGGCGGTGGAGATCCTGGAGACCGGTATCAAGGTTATCGACCTGGTCATGCCTATCGCCAAGGGCGGTAAGGTCGGCCTGTTCGGGGGCGCGGGCGTGGGTAAGACCGTGACCTTGATGGAGCTCATCCGTAACATCGCCGTGGAGCACAGCGGTTTCTCCGTGTTCGCCGGCGTGGGTGAGCGTACTCGTGAGGGGAACGACTTCTACCACGAAATGAGTGAAGGCGGCGTTCTCGACAAGGTGGCGTTGGTCTACGGCCAGATGAACGAGCCGCCGGGCAACCGTCTGCGCGTGGCGCTGACCGGTCTGACCATGGCCGAGTACTTCCGTGACGAAGGGCGTGACGTGCTGTTGTTCATCGACAACATCTACCGTTACACCCTGGCCGGTACCGAGGTGTCCGCACTGCTGGGCCGTATGCCCTCCGCAGTGGGTTACCAGCCGACCCTGGCCGAGGAAATGGGTGCCCTGCAGGAGCGTATCACCTCCACCCGCACCGGCTCCATCACCTCCTTCCAGGCGGTGTACGTGCCCGCGGACGACTTGACCGACCCGTCCCCGGCCACCACCTTCGCCCACTTGGACGCCACCCTGGTGTTGTCCCGTCAGATCGCCGAGCTGGGGATCTACCCCGCCGTGGATCCGCTGGACTCCACCTCCCGCCAGCTCGACCCCCTGGTCGTGGGCGAGGAGCACTACTCGGTGGCCCGCAAGGTGCAGTCCACCCTGCAGCGCTACAAGGAACTGCGTGACATCATCGCGATCCTGGGCATGGATGAGCTGTCCGAAGAGGACAAGCTGACCGTCTCCCGCGCTCGCAAGATCCAGCGCTTCCTGTCACAGCCGTTCTTCGTGGCCGAAGTGTTCACCGGCGCGCCCGGCAAGTACGTGGGCCTCAAAGAGACCGTTCGCGGCTTCAAGGGCATTGTCGAAGGCGAATACGACCACCTGCCCGAGCAGGCCTTCTACATGGTGGGCACCATCGAGGAAGCGGTCGAAAAGGCCAAGACCCTCTAACCTCTGAAGGGGGGAACACGCTATGGCCATGACAATGCATGTGAACATCGTAAGCGCCGAGGCCGAGATCTATTCGGGCACGTGCGAAGAGGTGTTCGCGCCGGCGCATCTCGGCGAGGTCGGCATCCTGCCCCGCCACTCGCCGATGCTGACTCAGCTTCGCCCCGGCGAAGTGCGGGTGAAGAGGGGAAAAGAAGAGGAATTCTTCTACGTCTCTGGTGGAGTGCTCGAAGTTCAGCCCCATGTGGTGACGGTCCTGGCCGACACCGCCCTGCGGGCGAAGGACGTGGACGAAGCCGCCGCACTCGAGGCGAAGCAACGGGCCGAGCAGGCGTTGAAGGATCGCAAGAGCGACATCGACTACGCCTTGGCCCAGGCCGAGCTGGCGGAAGCCGTGGCACAGCTGCAGACCATCCAGCGTCTGCGGTCGAAGTCCGGGGGACACCGTTCCTGACGGGCTCGTGATACCGGCGGATGAGTTGAAAGAAGGGCAGTGCTACACTGCCCTTTTTTCATTTGGGGGAGAAGAAGATGAGCGGGCAGCAGGTCCAGGCAGGCAAAGTGGTATCGCTCACCTATAGTGTTACGGATGAGGCTGGGGAGGTGGTGGAGCGGGTGGACCTTCCGGTGGATTACGTGCATGGAAGGGACAGTGGACTGTTCGAGAAGATCGAGCAGGCCCTCCAGGGGAAGGGACCCGGCGACGAGGTGGCCGTCACCTTGACCCCCGAGGAAGGCTTCGGGGCGTGGGACCCTACCCGCACCTTCACCGACATTATCGAGAATGTCCCCCCGCAGTACCGGGAAGTCGGTGCCACCGCGGAGTTTCTCAATGAGCGGGGGGAGAGCATCAACATGGTGGTGACCTCCATGGACAACGGCACGGTGACCCTGGATGGCAATCACCCCTTCGCCGGAAAAATCGTGACCTTTCACGTGCGGGTCCACGGGATCCGGGACGCCAGCCCCGAGGAGTGGAACAGCGGCCAGGTGGCCCAAGCCCCCAACCTGCTTCAGTAACCTGAACGGATCGTCCCCAACATGCCTCAACTGGAAACCGTTGTCCTCGCCGCGGGTCAAGGGACCCGGATGAAATCGAGCCTGCCCAAGGTGTTGCATCCCCTGGGGGGGCGGCCGCTGCTGGCCCACGTGCTCGAGTGCGCCCTTGGGCTCGAGCCGCGGGGCCTGCACGTGGTCTATGGTCACGGCGGGGAGGCGGTCCCTGCGGCACTGAGCGGCTATGACGTGCAGTGGGTGCATCAGGCCCAACAGTTGGGCACGGGCCATGCGGTGGCGCAGGCCATCGGGGCGGTCGATCCGGCCAGCACCGTGCTCATCCTCTATGGGGACGTACCGCTCATGCGGCCCGAGACCCTGCAGGGGCTGGTCAGCCAGGCCGAGGCGGGGGCGCTGGCACTGCTCACTGTGGAACTTCCCAACCCCAGCGGCTACGGACGTATCGTGCGTAACGGCGCCGGTTGCGTCGAGCGCATCGTGGAGGAGAAGGATGCCGACGCGAACCTGCGGGCCATTCGCGAGGTGAACACCGGGATCATGGCCGTGGGGGCCCGCCGGCTCGGGCAGTGGTTGGCCAACCTCTCCAACGAGAACGCTCAAAGGGAGTACTACCTCACCGACGTGATTGCCATGGCGGTGGCTGACGGGGTGCGCGTGCACGCGGCGCTCGCCCCCGATGTGGACGAGGTGGCGGGGGTCAACGATCGCATTCAACTGGCCCATCTGGAGCGGGTTCACCAGCGCCGCCAGGCCGAGGCGCTGATGCGTCAGGGGGTAAGCCTGATCGATCCCGCCCGGTTCGACCTGCGGGGCAGTGTCACCGTCGGTCAGGATGTCACCATCGAGCCCAACGTCATTCTCGAGGGGCGGGTGGTGCTCGGCGATCGCGTACGCATCGGTGCCAACTGCCTGTTGCGCGATGTGGAGGTGGCCGATGGGGCGGTGATCCACCCCATGAGTATCCTTGAGGAGGCGGCGGTGGGGCGCAACTGCCAGGTCGGCCCCTTTGCCCGCCTCCGCCCCGGCACGCGCCTGCAGGAGAAGGCCCGCATCGGCAACTTCGTAGAAGTGAAAAACAGCGAGATCGGGGCGGGCTCCAAGGCCAACCACCTGGCCTACATCGGCGATACCACCATGGGCCGGGAGGTCAACATCGGGGCGGGCACCATCACCTGCAACTACGATGGCGCCAACAAACACCGCACCGAGATTGGGGATAACGTGTTCATCGGGTCCGACACTCAATTGGTGGCCCCGGTGAAGGTGGGGACGGGCGCGACCATCGGCGCCGGCTCCACCATCACCCGAAACGCACCCGACGGTGAATTGAGCCTCAGTCGCTCCAAGCAGATCACTCTCTCCGGCTGGAGACGTCCGACGAAAAAGGCGAAGTGACGCCTTGCGAGTGAACCTGCTCGAAGAAGTGAGAAGTGGCAGTGGCAGGATAGAGGTGAAACGCGCAAGATCGTCGCGCGCCGAGGCGCTTCGGGTCGTGGCAGCGCCTTGCCCTAGGGCCCCACTTGTAACTTGAGTGCGGCCGCTGCGCTTATCCGCGCTACCGCTCGCTATCGGGCACGGCCAAGACCGCGGTGAAAGAGCCGCACCCTTGTGACTTCCATCCTTGTATCTTGCACCTGAGAACCAACCATGTGTGGCATTGTCGGGGCGGTCGCCCAACGTAATGTGGTCCCCATCCTGGTGGAAGGGCTGAAGCGCCTCGAATACCGGGGTTACGATTCAGCGGGGGTGGCGGTCATCGACCAGCTCGGCCACCTGGGCCGCATCCGCATGCCTGGGAAGGTCTCGGCGCTGGAGGCCTCCCTCGCCGCCCAGCCCCTGGCGGGGCACACCGGCATTGCCCACACCCGCTGGGCCACCCATGGGGAGCCCAACGAGCGCAACGCCCACCCCCACGTCTCCCGGGGGCGGGTGGCCATCGTCCACAATGGCATCATCGAAAACCACGAATCACTGCGGGCCCGGCAACTCCAGCGGGGCCACGAATTCGCTTCTGACACCGACACGGAGGTGATCGTCCACCAGATCCATGACTATCTGGTTGAAACCGGGGACTTGCTTCGGGCTTTACAAGCGACGGTGCGGGATCTGGAGGGGGCCTTTGCCCTGGCGGTGGCCAGCACCGAGCAGCCCGACCGCATCGTTGCCACCCGCCGCGGCAGCCCGCTGGTGGTGGGGGTCGGCATCGGCGAGCACTTCGTGGCCTCCGATGTCTCAGCCCTGTTGCCGGTGACCCGCCGCTTCATCTTCCTCGAAGAGGGGGACGTGGTGGAGCTCACTGAGGGGGCGGTGAAGATCTTCGACGCCGAGGGCCAGGCGGTGGAGCGGCCGGTGCGGGAGACCGAACTCTCCGCCGACGCGGTGGAGAGGGGCAGCTATCGCCACTACATGCTGAAGGAGATCCACGAGCAGCCCCGGGCCATCGCCGACACCCTGGAGGGGCGGATCGCCGCAGGGCGCTTATTGGAGAACTGTTTCGGGCCCCAGGCGGGGCCCATCTTGGCCGCCACCCGGCGGGTGAGCATCGTCGCCTGCGGCACCAGCTATCACGCAGGACTGGTGGCCCGCTACTGGCTCGAGTCCATCGCCGGCATTCCCTGCAGCGTGGAGGTGGCCAGCGAGTTCCGCTACCGCGAGCCGGTGCTGCAGGAGGGGACCCTGCTGGTGGTGATCTCCCAGTCCGGCGAGACCGCCGATACCCTGGCGGCACTGCGGGAGGCGAAGCGTCGGGGTTATGGCCACTCCCTGGCCATCTGCAACGTGCCCGAGAGCTCGCTGGTGCGTGAAGCCGACCTGGCCCTGATGACCCGGGCCGGGCCTGAGATTGGGGTCGCCTCCACCAAGGCCTTCACCACCCAGCTGGTGGCCCTCATGCTCCTGGTGCTGGCCCTGGGCCGGCGCAACGGCCTGGAGCCCGAGCAGGAAGCCGTGCTGGTGCACGACCTGGAGAGCCTGCCGCGGCGCATCGAGCGGGTATTGACCCTGGATTCGGCCATTGGGGAGATGGCGGAGGCCTTCGCCGACAAGCGCCACGCCCTCTTTCTGGGGCGCGGCATGCACTACCCAATTGCCCTGGAAGGGGCCCTGAAGCTCAAGGAGATCTCCTACATCCACGCCGAGGCGTACCCGGCCGGGGAGCTGAAGCACGGCCCCCTGGCCCTGGTGGATGACGAGATGCCGGTGATCGCCGTGGCCCCCAACAACACCCTGCTGGAGAAGCTGCGCTCCAATCTCCAGGAGGTGCGGGCCCGTGGCGGGCAGCTGTTCGTCTTCGCCGATCGCGACACCCGCTGGGACCCCGACACGGCAGTCCATACCCTCGACGTGGAGCTGGTGCAGGACCCCATCTCCCCGGTGATCTTCACCATCCCCCTGCAGCTGCTGGCCTACCACGTGGCGGTACTCAAGGGCACCGACGTGGACCAGCCCCGCAACCTGGCCAAGTCGGTGACAGTGGAGTAGGGGACCTCGGAAGAGGATATGGGTGATCCGACCAACTAAAGTCGGAAACACGCGACTAAAGTCGAGAACTCGACATTAAAGCGGAAAACTGCTTGGTTTACGGGTGTTCCCCGCCCGCGTGGTGTTACTGCGAGCGTTCGGACCGCGATGTCGCTGCTGCCAAGAAGGAATTGGACCTTTTTGTCGGTTTTCCTCGCCACTTCGACCGGAACGGCCATCAGCCGCCTCTCAACGCCTTTGGAGGCGAATGGCCAAAGGCCCGTTCACGAACCAATTAGTCCCTCTCGTTCTCTTCTTGGACCGCAGATCTCTCTCCGCCCGCAAGGATAACCCCCGTCTTGGAGGCAACTCGGGTGGCCGGCAGGCGCCGCCACCTTGCTCCCGTGAGGTGATAGCAGTCCGGGCCGGGAACGGGGAGCGGAGCTGTGGGGCGCAAGGCGCGGCGTCGAGTGCCGGCTCGCCCGCCGTGGCTCATCTCTCGGGATTATCCACGGGCTGCCCAGCAAGCACCTTATCGCCAGTGATCATGGCGGACACGAGCCCGGTGCGCTCCTTGACCTCGGCGGCGACCACCCCCGCCACATGCAGGACCACGGCGCCAATCAAGACAAAGAACACCTGCACGTGGAGCCAGATGAAGGGCTTGCGGAAGCCGCGCATCTTCTCCCAGGCGGCTGCGTCGACCATCGACTTGTCCCCAGGTAGCAGAGTGGCCGGATCGACACCGGCGGGCGCGACCCATTGAGCGATCCAAGCACCCACCGGCGGGTAATAGAGGTCGGTTCCGGCGAGCAGAAGGCCGGTCACCGCCTGGATCGCCAGCAGCAGGAACAGCGTCAGGATCATCAGCCGCCCCACGGGGTTGTGGCCCAGGTAGTGGCGGGGCTCGCCACGGCGCAGCCCGCCCAGGTAGGCGCGCAGTTCACCTATGTAACCGCGACCGAAGGGTAGTACGGCCCGCCAGCGCGAAAAGCGGCTGCCACGAAAGCCCTGGACGACACGCCACAGCAGGTTTACGGCAAACAGGT
Source organism: Gammaproteobacteria bacterium (assembly GCA_041690535.1). Classification (GTDB taxonomy): domain Bacteria; phylum Pseudomonadota; class Gammaproteobacteria; order Thiohalomonadales; family Thiohalomonadaceae; genus JAWLHA01. Next base: position 19,706 of record JAWLHA010000021.1, read on the forward strand.
AACCGGCCCAGACGTGCAGCTCTTTCATCAGGATCTTGGCGTCGCCGGCGATCCCGAGGGTCCGCCCGTTGTAGATGACCAGGCCGGTCCCCAACAGCGCGAGTACCGACGCCAGGTTGATCCAGTGGAACCCGCGCACGCCGAGATCCCAAACTCGGTAGGTTTTGTATTCGATCGGTTGCATAGCATTTCTCATGATATCGGTTTCGTCGAGCGCCGCAGCGCAGTTCGAAAGCCTCTTGATAAAAGCGCACCTTGCTCGGCAAGACGGTGCGCAGCCTCTCACTCAAGGTCTTTGCGAGACCTTTCGGGCAACAGAACCAGACTTCCAGCGGTCTGTTGTCCCACTGCGCCGCGAGGGTATCGGCTGTCAGGGTGCCGCTGTGGCGATCGTGAAGATGGAGGTGGACGCCGGGCAGCGTGTCGGTCAGGCGCTGCAGCCGTTCGACAAACCGGTTATTCGCCAGGTCGCGCACGCAGTAGTGGAGATCGGCTGAATCGCCCCTGCAGGGCTTCGAGCCAGGCGAGAAACGGAGTGATGCCGATGCCCCCGGCGATCCAGGCCTATCTTGACCGGCCGGTGGTCGACACGGCCGTACGGCCCCTCCAGCTGGACCGGTTTCCCCTTCCTTCAGATGGCGGGAGAGGCGTTCGGACCGCAATGTCGCTGCTGCCAAGAAGGCGTTGGAAATTAGCACTTCGACCGGAACCGGCCATGAACCACCGTTCAGCGCCATTCTGGTGGACGACCGCTGAATGCTGGAAGCGGGCGTTGAACGTCAGGACGTTGCCTGGATGGGTTTTGTTCGCATTTCTACCCCAGCTTTTTCGCAATATAGACCCCGTAGCTGACGTGGGCCTTATACATCTCGTAAAGCTCAATTTCCCGTTGCTCCGCGGCTATGATCGCACGTGCCGCTTCACTGTTTCCGTTCCGATTCAGGAAGTCCTCAAACCTGGCCTGCATGGGCCGGTAATACTCGTCCAGCCAGCAATGTTCCGGTAATGCAAAATAGCCGATCGGCGAATAGCCGTGCTTTTCCAAGACCCTGAGCTTGGCCGAGGCCAAATCGATCTCGGGATATTCGCTCTCCCAATAGCCCTGGAGTTCCGGTGGCCGGGAGTCCGTGAGCCAGGTGATCTCCGAAGCAACCAGCAATCCACCCGCTTTCAGGTAACGCAGCCAATCCGTTACGCCTTTTTCAAAGCCGATGTTGTAGATCGCGCCCTCGGACCAGATAACATCCAACTGCTCGTCAGCAAAGGGCAGACTGTCCATGGAACAGGCAAGCGTCATGATCTTTTCTGCCACCCCCATGCTTTCAGCCCTTTCTTCCAGCACGTCCAAAAAGTCCTGGAGAAAGTCCACCGCCGCGATCCGGGCATTCAAGAGCCGGGCAAGAAGGAGGGTGGACGCCCCCGTGCCACAGCCGATATCCGCAACCGTCAGCGGAGCAGCCCTGTCGATCATGGCCAGCTTGAGCGCAAGTTCCGTCTCGGCATCCCCGCCCGGTCCCTGGCGGTAGGCCTGTTTGTGAAGGTCGATCAGGAGTTCGTAATCATCCATAGCGCAATTCGTTTAGAATTGTCGGGCGGACCATCCGCTCTTCCCAACATACCAGACATCCAGTGGATGTGTTCCGAATGGCGGCTCCGGATCGCAAGCTGCCGTTTTTGTCTCTATCTGCCGCCTCAGTGGCGCAAGAGGGCAGATCCTCGCGTAAGTTTTCAACTTTCTGACAGCAATGCTCAGACTCCGCGCGCTACTACACGCTACTAAGTTACTGAATTAACGAGGGGCGGTCTTTTCGGCACTGTTTGTTTGGAACAATGGGTTATGAGGGAGAAACGCCCCGCGTGGCTGACCGCGATCATCCTCTTGCTGCTTGTTGCCGCGGCAGGGATCACCGTCGCGTACGTGAGCGCACTCAAGCCGACCAGCACGACGGCCTTCATTATCCTTGCCGTCTGGTTGACCGTCCCCTACGCCATCATGGCGGCGGTACTCATCCTGTTTCGGCGCCGGCTCGCCTAACTCCACTGGCTTGCCGTCGTCCTCCCGGTCTGCGCGAGCGGCTTGCTCCTTCTGACGGACGCTATCGTTTGGCATCCTGATCCTCAGGGGGCCATTGCGGTGCTGATGACCCCCATGTTCCAGGGCGTGGTCCTCGCCGTTTCAGCAGCCGTGGTTGCGTTGTGGTGGTCGAAGAAGCGGAATCACCGAGGCTGACGCATTGCACCGTGCTCAGATCTTGGGGTGGCGTTCGGGGTCGCCGGCCGCCCCGGCGCTGCGCTTCTGCAGCCGCTTGAGAAAGACCCGCATCTCCCTGGCTGCCTGGATGTCGCCCTTCGCCTCCGCCACCTCGATCCCCTCCAGGTAGGCGGCGATGGCCTCCCGATCATGGCCGCTTCCGGTCAGGGCCTGGCCCAGCAGTTTCCACGCGGCGGAGTAATGGGGGTCCAGCTCCACCGCTCGCTGCAGGTGTTCGGTGGCCTTGAGGTAATCGTCCTTGTCCAGGTAGGCCTGGCCGAGCCCGAAGCGAAGGGGGGCGCCCTCGTCGCCGTCGGCCAGCATCCGTTCCAGGTTTTCGGTGATGGTGGGCATGCCTTGACTATCGGCGAGGGAGCGGCCGGTTTCAAGCGACGCCAAAATGGCCCGGGGAGCCCGGGCGATCAGGCGGGTTGCTGGGCCACCAGCAGGGCTTCGTTACGCAGCCCTTGGGTCAGATCCCCAATCAACCCCTCCTCGCGATAGGCCACCACCCGCAGGTTGGGAAAGAGATGCAGGAGTTCATTTCGCCCGAGAAGAAACTCGGGACTGATCGGGCCGGCGGAACCCACCTTCTCCCGGGTGAAGGTCTGATAGAACAGTATCCCCCCGGGGCGCAGGGCCTGCTCCAGACGCGGCGCCAGGGGCCGGTCGAGAAACCGGCTCACCACGATCACATCGGCACTTGCAGGCGGGGGCGGATGGGCGAGCACATCCCTCGCTTCGGCGCTCAGGGGGATACCCTGGGTACGGGCAAAGTCCTGCAGCTTGGCCACGGCCACCTCGGAGAGGTCCCAGGCGAGTGTCTGGAGCCCCCGACGGGCAAGAAACAGCGCGTTGGCCCCCAGTCCACAGGCCACGTCGATGGCCGTCCCCGCGACCGGGAGGAGGTGGGCAAACTGGACCAGCGCCTGCGCAGGTTCGGCCTGCCCCACGGGGGCGTCGCGATAGCGCAGGTTCCACTTGTGGGCCGGATGCTCTCCCATTTACTTGCGCCAGAAGGCGGGACTGAACAGCACCAGGAGGGTAAAGATCTCCAGACGCCCCAACAGCATGGCGAAGCAGAGGACCCACTTGGCGAAATCATTGATGCCCGCGTAGTTGAGGCCGACCTCGCCAAGGCCGGGGCCGAGATTGTTCATGCAGGCGGCCACGGCGGAGAAGGCGGTGATCTGGTCCAGGCCGCTGGCCATCAACAGCAACAGCATGATGGTGAAGGTGGCCACGTAGGCGGCAAAGAAACCCCATACCGAATCGACCACCCGGTCGGAGACCATCTTGCCCCCGATCTTGATGGGGATCACCGCGTTGGGATGGACCAGCCGGGTGATCTCGCGCATCCCCTGGCGGATCAGCAGCAGAAAGCGGATCACCTTGATGCCCCCCCCGGTGGAGGCGGCACACGCCCCGACGAAGCTGGTGAACAGCAGCAGCACCGGGAGAAAACTGGGCCACGCATAGTATTCGCTGGTGGTGAAGCCGGTCGTGGTGCCGATGGAGACCGCCTGAAAGAACCCGTGCAGCAGGGCACGGTCGACCGAGGGGAAAATCTCCAGCAGATAGAGGGTGATGCTGGTCACCAGCCCGACGGAAGTCAGGATGAGGAGGTAGGCGCGGAATTCCGGATCGTTGACGAACGGCTTCAGGCTCATGCTTCGGAAGGCGGTGAAGTGGACCGCGAAGTTCACCCCCGAGAGGAACATGAAGACAATGGCCACCATCTCGATCACCGGCCGGTCCGCGAAGTAGGCCATGCTGGCATCATGGGTGGAGAACCCGCCAATGGCCACTGTGGAGAAGCTGTGGGCCACGGCATCGAACAGGTCCATGCCGCCGAGCCAGAAACCCAGCGCACAGGCCACGGTGAGCCCCAGATAGATGTACCACAGTGCCTTGGCGGTCTCGGTGATGCGGGGGGTGAGCTTGTTGTCCTTCATGGGCCCCGGGGTCTCGGCGCGGAACAGCTGCATCCCCCCGATCCCGAGCATGGGGAGAATGGCCACCGCCAACACAATGATGCCCATGCCGCCCAGCCACTGGAGCTGCTGGCGATACCAGAGCACCGAGGGAGGCAGGTTGTCGATCCCGACTATCACCGTCGCCCCGGTGGTGGTGAGCCCGGAGAAGGACTCAAACACCGCGTTGGTGATGCCCATCCCGGGGATCCCGGCGAGCGAGAGGGGGATGGCCCCGAACAGGCTCAGCACGGTCCAGAACAGTACCACCACGAGGAACCCGTCCCGCAAGCGCAGGTCGCGTCGCACCTGCCGCACTGGGAGCCAGGCGATGAGGCCGGTCACCAGGGTGAGGGCGAAGGCGAGGGCGAATGGCTCCTGGGTCTGATCCCCCATCCAGGCCGAGATCGCCAGCGGCGGCAGCATGGTGGTGCTGAAGATCATCAGGAGCAGGCCGATGATGCGTTGGATGGCAGTTAATTGCATGGGCTACAAGTTCCAAGAAACAAGATGCAAGCGAGAGGCTTCGCGACATCGGCCTGTCACTTGTAACTCGTATCTTGTATCTCCCGGATGAGTTGCAGGATCCAAGGGGCTCGATCCAAGTGAAGAGCGGCGCGGCTCCAATTTGCCACTGTAAGGTCCCTCTTGGCGCTTCAGATAAAAGTCACTCCCACCTGGAATACCCGTTCCACGTCGGGGATGCGTCGCTTGTCCACGACGAAGAGGATCACGTGGTCCTCCGGCTCGATCACGGTGTCGTGGTGGGCAACGATGACCTCGTCGCCCCGCACGATGGCGCCGATGGTGGTTCCCTGCGGAAGCTTGATGTCTTCGATGGCCCGCCCCACCACCTTGGAGGAGCGCTGGTCCCCGTGGGCGATGGCCTCGATGGCCTCGGCCGCGCCGCGGCGCAGGGAGTGGACCACCACCACGTCGCCCCGGCGCACATGGGCGAGCAGGGAGCCGATGGTGGCCTGCTGGGGGGAGATGGCGATGTCGATGTCGCCGCTCTCCACCAGATCCACGTAGGCGGCCCGGTTGATGAGGGCCATCACCTTACGGGCGCCCAGCCGCTTGGCGAGCATGGAGGAGAGGATATTGGCCTCGTCGTCGTTGGTGAGGGCACAGAACACGTCGGTGTTCTCGATGTTCTCCTCCAGCAGCAATTCCTCATCTGCCGCGTCGCCCTGCAGCACGATACAGTTCTCCAGCTCCTCGGAGATGGCTTGGGTACGTTCGGAATTGTGGTCGATGAGCTTGACCTGATAGTCGTTCTCCAGGGCCTTGGCGAGACGCTTGCCGATGTTTCCGCCCCCCGCGATCATCACCCGCTTGACCGGCCGCTCGAGCCGGCGCAGTTCGCTCATGACGGCGCGGATATCCTTCTTGGCGGCGATGAAAAACACCTCGTCGTCGGCCTCAATGACCGTGTTGCCTTCGGGATTCACCGCCTTGCCGCGGCGGTAGATGGCAGCCACGCGGGTCTGCACCCCCGGCATGTGATCCCGCAGGGTCCGCAGCTCATGGCCCACCAGCGGACCCCCGTAGTAGGCCCGCACGGCCACCAGCTGCACCCGCCCCTCGGCGAACCCGAGCACCTGCAGGGCGCCGGGATGCTCGATGAGGCGGTAGACGTAATCGGTCACCAACTGCTCGGGGCTGATGATGACGTCGATGGGCAGGGCCTCCTGGGTGAACAGCTCCGGGAAGAGGAGGTACTCCTGGGCCCGCACCCGGGCGATCTTGGTGGGGGTGTGATAGAGGGTGTAGGCGATCTGGCAGGCCACCATGTTGGTCTCGTCGGAGTTGGTGACCGCGATGATCATGTCGGCGTCTTCGGCGCCTGCCCGCTGCAGCACGTCCGGGTGAGAGGCCTGCCCCGCCACCGTGCGAATGTCCAGCCGATCCTGCAGCGCCAGCAGCCGCTTGGCGTCGAGATCGACCACGGTGATGTCGTTGGCCTCGCTGGCCAGATTGCCCGCCAGGGACGAGCCGACCTGACCTGCCCCTAAAATTATGATCTTCATGGGCCTAGAGTGTAGGGGTTCGAATGGGGCGCATTTTAGCGTGCATTGGAGTGGGGAGTAACTAAGTAGTTGCTAGTTGCTAGTCGTTGGCATAATCACCACCGACCACCGACCACCGACCACCGACCACCGACCACCGACCACCGACCACCGACCACCGACCACCGACCACCGACCACCGACCAACGACCAACGACCAACGACCAACGACCAACGACCAACGACCAACGACCAACGACCAACGACCAACGACCAACGACCAACGACCAACGACCAACGACCAGCCGCCCCCTCAGCCCACCTGCTTGGGATCGATCCCCAGATTCCGCAGCTTCCTGTACAAATGGGTCCGTTCCACCTCCGCGTGTTGGGCGACGCGGTTGACGCTCCCGCCGTACTCCCGCAGCAGGTGTTCGAAGTACTGGCGTTCGAATAGCTCCCGGGCCTGGCGCAGGGGGAGGTCATAGCCGGCGAAGAGGTTCTCCTGGGTTGTCGGGCCGCCGAGGGCGCCCTGGACCTCATCGATGTCGATTTCCGTGCTGCGGCTGACGATGAGCAGGCGTTGTACCAGGTTCTTCAGCTCCCGGACGTTTCCGGGCCAAGGGTAGTTGCGGAGCCGGTTCTGGGCCGCGACGGTGAGAGAGCGATAGGGCAGGCGGTCCTGCTCGACGAAATAGTCGATGTAGAACTTGAGCAGATCCGGCACATCCTCCGCGTGCTCCCTCAAGGGCGGAATGGTGAGAGGGACCACATTCAGGTGATAGTAGAGGTCGTTGCGGAAGAGCCCTTCGGCGATGCGCCCCGGCAGGTCGTATTGGCTGGCGGCAATCACCCGCACGTCCACCTGAACCGGATCCGTGCCCCCCACCCGGTGAAACGAGCGTGTCTCCAGGGCACCGAGCAGGCGGGCCTGGGTGGAGGCATCCATGTCGCCGATGTCATCGAGGAACAGCGTCCCGCCGTTGGCCTGCTCGAGCAGTCCGAACTTGACCTTGGCGCCATCCTCGATGCCGAAGAGCTCCGCCGCGGGATTCTCCCCCAGCAGCGAAGCGACCCCCACGTCCACGAAGGGGCCGTCCCGCCGTGGGCCGCAGGCGTGGATGTAGCGGGCGAAAACCCCCTTGCCGCAGCCCGGTTCACCACTGAGCAGGATGTTGGTCTCGTGCTGGGCGATACGGCGGCTTTGCTCCCGCAGCTCGTGGAGCAGTCGGCTGCGGCCGATGGGTTCGAGCACTGGGCGCGCCTGACGCTTGAGCCCCAGGTTTTCGCGGTAGAGATTGTAGGCCTGCAGCGCCCGCTCGATGGTCAGCAGCAGCTTGGCCAGGGAGATAGGCTTTTCAATGAAGTCATAGGCCCCCAGGCGAGTGGCTTCCACCGCCGTCTCCACGGTGCCGTGGCCGGACATCATGATCACCGGGGAGGTGAGCGGGCCCTCCTCATGCCACTCCTTCAGCAGCGTGATCCCGTCGGTATCCGGCATCCAGATGTCCAGCAGCACCAAGTCCGGCCGCCGCGTGCGCCGGGCATGACGTGCGGTGGCGGCATCTTCCGCCACCTCCACATCGTAGCCCTCGTCCTCCAGGATCTCTTTCAGGAGGGAGCGGATGTCCGGTTCGTCATCCACCACCAGAATATGAGCAATCGCCATTACGTCCCTCTACGCCTGTGACTGGCACGGCACCACCTCTTCGCCGAACGCCTTCCCCCCGCCTCGGACCGGCAAGCGCACGGTAATGCGGGCACCTCCGCCTTCAATGTTCTCGGCCCAGAGCATGCCGCCATGCTCCTCCACGATCTTCTTCACGATGGCCAGCCCCAGGCCGCTGCCCCGAGGCTTGGTGGTGACATAGGGCTCGAACAGCTGGCCAATCATTGCATCGGGAAACCCGGGGCCGGTGTCCTCAATGGTCAACTCCACGTAACGACAGCTGTCTTCGGTGGCGCAGCGGGTGGCGATGCGCACGGTCACCCGCCCCGTCTGCTCGCCAGCTTCCAGGGCGTTCTTGAACAGGTTGTGGAGCACCTGGCGCAGCCGGCCCGCATCGGCCTCGATGGGGGGCATCTCTCTGCCCAGGGACGAGCGGATCCGCACCTGCCGATCACCCCGGTACAGCTCCGCCACCTCGCGGATGAGGCTGTTCAGGTCCAGGGACCGGAGTTGCAGATTGGGCGGGCGGGCATAGTCGGAGAAGGCCTTCACCATCTCCTTCATGGTCTCCACCTGCTGGACGATGGTGTGGGTGGCCCGATCGAGCACCTCGGCGTCGTCCGGGGGCATTCTCTGCAGGTACTTGCGCCGGAGCCGCTCCGCCGACAACTGGATGGGCGTCAGAGGGTTTTTGATCTCATGGGCCAGGCGCCGCGCCACCTCGCCCCAGGCTGCGTCCCGCTGCGCCTGGATGAGCGCGGTGATGTCGTCGAACACAATGACGTGGCCCCCTTCGATGTCGCCCACGTTGGGCAGCGAGGAGCCGCGGCACATGAGCACCTGCCGTCCGCCGGGACCGAACAGCACGATCTCGGCGCGCCACTCACGCACCGCCTCCTGCAGATGCGGCAGGAGCAGCTCGAAGAACTGGGCCAGGGTCGGGCGCCCGGCGGCGATCACCTCGGTGACGGTCTTGCCCAGCTCCCGATTCAGCTCGATGTTGAGCACCTGCCCGGCTGCACCATTGGCCGTGCGCAGCACGCCGTTGTTGTCGAGGGTGAGCACTCCCGAGGAGAGACGCCCCAGCACCGCTTCCAGGTAGGCCCGCTGGCCCTCCACCTGTTCGCGATTGCGCTTGGCCTCGTCCCGGGCCCGGGCCAGTTTGCGGGTCATCTCGTTGAACGAGCGCACCAGAAAGCCCAGTTCATCCTTGCCCGGCAGCGGCAGGCGCGTGTCATAGTCCCCGGCCGCCACTGCCCGGGTCCCCTCTGCCAGGTCACTGATGGGCGCCACCAGGCGCCGGGAGGAGAAAAAGGCCGCCCAGACGGCGGTCAGCAGGCTGAGCAGCAGCACCAGGGAGAGGGTGAGGGTGAAGCTGTACTTCAGGGGCTGGCGCAGGTAGGCCAGCTCCTTGTACTGGGCAAAGGCCCCCTGCACGCTTTCGGCCAGGCGGCTGGTGCGCTCGACCATGGGGTAGAGCGCCTGCAGTACCCGCGGCTTTCCCATGGGGGAGGTGGCATCGATGAGTACCGCGACCCGGACGTGCATGTCGTTGCCGAGCGGTTCCAGAGCCGTGTAGTCGAGCCCCTGCTGAAGCTGCAGCAGGATGGAGTTGTTGGGGAGGGTGGGAATAATGTCGGTCGGGTCACTGCTGCTGGAGGCGATCACCCGCCCGCTCAGGGTGAGCAGGGTCAACTCCGAGGCGTCGCTGCGCAGCCGCACATCGTTGACCAGCAGGGTGATACTGGTGTCGGGGACCCCAAGGAACTCCTCGCTGAGGAGCCGGGTCTGGCGGGTAAGGTCCCGCAGCCGCCCGTCGAGGGCGGTGCGCCCCAGCTCCAGGGCGTCCTCCAGGGCCCGCTCCACCCGCACATCGAACCAGCTGTCGATGCCCCGGTGGAGGAACTGCACCGCGAAGTAGTAGACCACGGAGACCGGCGCTGTGGAGAGCAGCACGAACATCACCACCAGCCGCACGGTAAGGCGGGAGCCGGCGGTGTGTCGGCGGTACTGCAGCACCAAAGTGATGAGGTTGCGCAGAATGAGCGTTACCAGCAGCACCAGTGCCACGATGTTGATCACCAGCACCAGTGAGTAGAGCTGGCCGAAGGTCGTGGAGTTCTGGGTGGCGCCGCTCATCAGATAGAGACTGGTCAGCAGCAGCGCGAACAGCAGGGCAACCGGCTTGGGGCCGGAGGTGAGGCGTTTCAGCGCGTCAAGGACCATGTATACCAGTCGCTTCTCAGGCGCCAGGCGGGGGTGATGTAGGCCAGGGGACGCAAGGGGGAGGGGAGGGACTCGATATCGAGCCCCGCCCGCAGCTCGACTTCGTACTGCTCATCCGGCTCGATGAGGCGGGCATCGAGCAGTGGAAAGTCGTCAATGGTGCCCAGCACTTCCACCGCCCCCGAGAGGGTGTGAAAGGCGTAGATGGCGCCGCTGTTGAGGTTCTTCAGGAGGAACTGATCGGAGAGGGCGTGATAGTGCAGCTGGTAGCGCTGCTCCAGGGTGGCCACGTCGGCATCCAGCCACCAGCGCCGCTTGCGTTGGACCTCGATGTCGAGGCGGACAGTCAGCGGCACGCCGCTGTAGAGCGCCTCCAGGGCCTTGTGGCTGAAGCGGTAGTCGACCCGGGCGTCGAGCAGGAAGATACCCTCGGCCAGACGGGTCTTGGCCTCGCGCACGGCGAACCCTTGCGCCGTGGCCGTGCCGCAGACAAACGGCAACAGGCCGGCGACAAGCCAGACACGCCAGCGTTTTAGCCATCCCCGCATTCGACTATCCAATTTTCCTCAAACGGGCATAGAAGAACCCGTCCATATCGTCCTGCCCTGGAAGGATTTGCCGCCCGACCTCCGCCGTGATACCCCACGCTGCCTCGAACGGCTCCTCCTGCCCATCCGGGTGGGCGTGGAGAAAGGCCGAGATCTGGCGTTCATTCTCGTCCCGCAGTACGGAGCAGGTAGCGTACAACAGGATACCCCCTGGCTTGAGCAAGGGCCAGAGCGCATGCAGCAGCCGCGACTGCTCGGCACTGAGCGCAGCGATGTCCTCGGCGCGGCGCAACCGTTTGATATCCGGGTGACGCCGGATCACGCCCGTGGCCGAGCAGGGGGCGTCGAGCAGGATCCGGTCGAACCGGCGCCCATCCCACCAGGAGGACGGATCGCCTGCATCTGCCGCCACCACGCGGGCCGAAAGCCCCAGGCGCTGCAGGTTTTCATGGACCCTGCCAAGGCGATCAGGCTCCCGGTCGATGGCCACCACTTCCGCCTCGGGGCAGTGCTCCAGCAGGTGGGCTGTCTTTCCCCCGGGGGCCGCGCAGGCGTCCAGAATGTACTCCCCCGCGCGTGGGGCCAGCAGCTCCGCGGCCAGCTGGGCCGCTGCATCCTGCACCGAGACCACGCCCTCGGCGAAGCCCGGAAGCGCCTCCACCGGGCAGGGCTGCGCCAGCAGCAGGGCCTCGGGGAGGTGGGGATGGGGTCGCGCCTGGAGCCCCGCTGCCCCAAGGGTTTCCAGATACGTGCCGCGGCCCGCCCGCTGGCGGTTGACCCGCACCGTCATGGGGGGGCGGGAATTGTTCGCCTCGGCGATGGCCTGCCACTGCGCGGGCCAGTCCTGGCGGAGGCGATCCAACAGCCATTTCGGGTGAGCATAGATGATCACGGGGTCGTCGGCGAATCGCGCTTCGATGGCGCTTCGCTCCCGCTGATAGCGGCGCAGCACCGCGTTGACCAGGCCCTTGGCCCAGGGCTTGTTGAGTGTCCCGGTGGCCGCCACCGTCTCCGAGACTGCGGCGTGGGGCGCCACGTGGGTGTAGGCCAGCTGATAAAGCCCGACCAGCAGCAGGTGTTTGACCTCCAGCTCCTTCGGCTTGAGCGGTCGCTCCACCAAGGCGGTGAGAAAGCCCTCCAGGCGGGGGTACCACCGCAGCGTGCCATAGCAGAGCTCCTGCGCCAGGGCGCGATCGGTCGGGGCGAGGGTCGCCAGCGCCTCGGGCAGGACGGCCGAGAGGGAGCGCCCTTGCTCCACCGCCGTAAGGACCCGGGCCGCCGCATCCCGGGGGCCGCGTGCTTTACTCATGGCCAAGGGTTGCCCCCACCGGATCACGGGCATTGAGGAAATCGGCCGCCGGCATGGGGCGTTTTCCCGGCATTTGCACCTGAGTCAGGCGCAGGATGCCCTCGCCGGTGCCCACATCGATGCCGTCCCGGCAGGCGCGCAGCACCCGCCCGGGGGCGCCCAACCCCTCCACCGGGAGGGCGCTCCAGATCCGCAACACCTGCCCTTCGAAGCGGGTCTGCGCCACCGGCCATGGGTGGAACGCCCGCACCTGGCGCCAAATCTGCATGGCCGGTTGCGTCCAGTCGATGGTGCCCTCGGACTTCTCCAGCTTGCGGGCATAGGTGGCGCAGGCGTTGTCCTGGGGCTCGCCCTCCAGAGCGCCGGCCCGCAACCCCTCCAGCGCAGTGAGCACCGCGTCGGCCCCCAGCACGGCAAGCCGATCGTGCAGGCTCTGGGCGGTGTCTTCGGCGTGGATGGGAGTGGCGATACGGTACAGCATGTCCCCGGTATCGAGCCCCTCGTCCATCTGCATGATGGTGATCCCGGTCTCGGCGTCGCCCGCGAGGATCGCCCGCTGAATGGGCGCTGCGCCGCGCCAGCGGGGTAACAGCGAGGCGTGGATGTTGATGCACCCCAATCGGGGCGTCTCCAGCACGGCCTTGGGCAGGAGCAGCCCGTAGGCGGCCACCACCATCAGATCCGGCCGGAACTCCGCCAGCCGCTCCTGTTCACTCCTCTGTTTGAGGCTGGCCGGCTGGAGCACGGGCAGGCCGTGGGCCTCCGCCAACACCTTCACCGGACTGGGGGTCATCTTGCGGCCCCGGCCGGCAGGGCGGTCCGGCTGGGTATAGACGGCCACCACCTCATGCCCGGCGTGGATGATGGCCTGCAGGGCCGTGGCGGCAAACTCGGGGGTGCCGGCGTAAACGATTCGGAGGCTGGTCATCGGTGACTCGGTTCTCATTATTTTGGGACGCGCCGGGCTAGCATGGAGGGCGCGTCCGGGGGACTCACATGGCCTGACGGCGCTGCTTTTCGAGTTTCTTCTGAATGCGCTGGCGCTTGAGGGAGGAGAGATAGTCGACGAACAGCTTGCCTTCCAAGTGATCCATCTCGTGCTGAATGCAGACCGCCAGCAAGCCGTCGGTCTCCAACTCGAAGGGCTGCCCGTCGCGACCCAGTGCCCGGACCCGAACCCGGTCGGCCCGCTCCACCTTTTCGAAGAAGCCGGGCACGGAGAGGCAGCCCTCTTCCATCTCCTCCACCCCGTCCCGGCTCACCAGCTCGGGGTTGATGAGGGCCAGCGGCTGGTCCTTCTCCTCGGACACATCGATGACGATCACCCGTTGGTGGACATTCACCTGGGTGGCCGCCAAACCAATGCCGGGCGCGTCGTACATGGTCTCGAGCATGTCGTCGATGAGCTTGCGGATGCCGTCGTCCACGCGCTCCACGGGGGCGGCCTTGGTCCGCAGCCGCGGGTCGGGAAAATGCAAAATATTCAGAATCGCCATGACGTGTTCTTCAGAAATCTACAGTAACGTTGTAGGTTTGATTGCTAAGATAATGATCATACGGAATAAACTGATGGGCACGCCACACTTTGAGCCCACCCGAATTTGGGATACACTGCCCTCCGGCCGCTTCGCGAAAGGGACGCCAATGGAAATCATAACCCGTACCGCCACCCCTTTAGTCCGTTTCCTTCCAGCGGCGCTTCTCGCGCTGGCGGCGGGATGTGCAACCGCCCCCCCGCCCCAACCGCAGCCGCAGCCCCTGCCCGAACCCGTTGAGCCGGTGGCCGTGGCCGTGGTCGTCGAGCCGGTGCCGTTGCGCCCCGATTACCCCGAGCGCTACGTGGTGAAGAAGGGGGACACGCTGTGGGATATCTCGGCGATGTTCCTGCGGGATCCCTGGCGCTGGCCCGAGGTGTGGCAGAACAATCCACAAATCGACAACCCCCACCTCATCTATCCGGGGGACATCCTCACCCTCGTATATATAGAAGGTCGGCCCGTTATCCAAGTTCAGCGGCCGGTGCCGGGGGCGCCCCCGGGGATCGGACGAGCGGGCTATCCTACCGTGAAATTGTCGCCGCAGGTGCGGGTGGAGAGCCTCGAACGCGCCATTCCCACCATTCCCGCCCAAGCCATCCGGCCGTTCCTGAGCCGGCCCCGGGTGGTGAGCAATGGCGAACTGGAGGCGGCACCCTATATCGTGAGCACGGCCGATGAACACCTCATCGCCGGCACGGGCAATAGCATCTACGTACGCCGCCTCACCGATCCGGCGGGGGGCGACTTCGTCGTGGTGCGCCGCGGCCAGGCCTATCGCAATCCGCTGGACCCCGAGGAGATCCTCGGCTACGAGGCCATTCACGTGGCGGATGCGCGCCTGCAGCAGATGGGCGATCCGGCCACGCTGCTGGTCACCGCGGCCAACCGCGAGGTACTCAATGCCGATCGGCTGATCCCGGCCGAAAGCGACGAGGTGTATCAGAACTTCCTCCCCCGCGCCCCTGCCGAGAAGGTGGAGGGCCACATCCTCGCCGTTCTGGATGGGGTCTCTCAGATCGGCCAGTACCAGTCGGTCGTGCTGGATCTGGGGCGGCAGGAGGCGCTGGAGGCGGGACACGTGCTGGCAGTGTACCAGGCGGGTGAAGAGGTGCGGGACCCGATCACGGGTGAGCGGGTCAAGCTGCCGCCCATTCGGGCGGGGATCATCATGGTCTATCGCGTCTTCGAGCGGGTGAGCTATGCGCTCGTCATGGAGGCCACCCGCGCCATGCACGTCCGGGATCGTGTGACCACGCCTTGAGCCCTCCACGGGCGGGCACGGACGCGGATATGGAAGGGCTGCGGTACTGGTTGGCGTTGCTGCGCCTCCCCGGGGTGGGGCCGGCGACGGCTGCGATGTTGTTGGCGCATTTCGGCTCGCCCGAGTCCATCTTTTCGACGGGCCCAGCGGATCCGGCCTGTGGCGGCCCGCTACGGGAGGCGCTGCGCAACCCCCCCTGGGATGAGGTGGAGGCTGATCTCGCCTGGCTGGCGGGGTCGGGCCGCACCATTTTGACGCTGGACGATCCCCGCTACCCCCCGCTGCTCAGGGAAATTCCCGATCCACCGCCGCTCCTGTTCGTTCAGGGAGATCCCTCGGTACTGGCGGCCGTACAGCTGGCCATGGTGGGCAGTCGCAATCCCTCCCGAAGCGGCGCGGAGACGGCTCACGACTTTGCCCGTCACCTGGGCGGGGTTGGCTTGGTGATCACCAGCGGCCTGGCCCTGGGCATCGATGCGGCCAGCCACCGGGGCGCCCTGCGGGGCGGGGGACAGACCGTGGCCGTGCTGGGGACCGGTCCCGACCGGGTCTACCCGGCGAGCCATCGGGAACTGGCCCACGCGGTGGTGGACGAGGGCGGGGCGCTGGTGAGCGAATACCCGCCCGGGACTCCCCCTCTGGCCCACCACTTTCCCCGGCGCAACCGCATCATCAGCGGTCTGAGCCTGGGGACCCTGGTGGTGGAGGCTGCCGCGCGGAGCGGCTCCCTCATCACCGCCCGCATGGCCATGGAGCAGGGGCGGGAGGTGTTCGCCATCCCCGGATCCATTCACAACCCCTTGGCCCGCGGCTGCCACCGCCTGATCCGCGACGGGGCCAAGCTGGTGGAAACCGCAGCGGATGTCCTTGAAGAATTGGCGCCCCACCTGCGCTCGGCGCTGCAGGAGACACCTGCCCCACAGGAGCCGACGGCTCCGGAACTGGATTCGGAGTATCGTTGTCTTCTGGAGTGTGTGGGCCACGAGGCCACGCCGGTCGACCTGCTGGTGGAGCGTAGCGGATTGACGGCAGAGGCTGTTTCCTCCATGCTGTTGTTACTTGAGCTGCAAGGTTACGTAACGGCAGCCGCTGGTGGCTACGTTCGTGCCGGCAAGAGAGTATGAAATGAAGCAAGACGTGTTCGATATCCTGCTCTACCTGTTCGAGAACTACATGTACGAAGATGGGGAGCTGGAGCACGACAAGGAATCGTTACGGAAGGAACTGCTTGAGGCCGGCTTCAGGCACACCGAAATTGGCAAGGCTTTCGACTGGTTGGAAGGGCTTGCCGACATGCAGACAGAACCCGAGTTGCTTCCCCTGCGCCACCAGCATGCAATCCGCATCTATTCGGATCGCGAGTGCGAGAGGCTGGACAGCGAGTGCCGCGGTTTCCTATTGTTCCTGGAACAAATGGGGGTCCTCGACCACGCCACCAGGGAGATGGTCATCGACCGCATCATGGCCCTGGACAGTGATGACGTGGTACTGGAGCATCTCAAATGGGTGATCCTTATGGTCCTGTTCAACCGGCCGGGCCACGAAGCGGCGGCCGCGTGGATGGAAGATTTGGTTCTGGACGAGATGGCGGGCCTGTTGCATTGATCCCTAGGAGACAATGAAGGTCCCCAATGCCCGCTCTCCAGCGGGCATTGTTTTTATGGGGGTTTGGAAGACTATGAGCCAACACCTGGTAATCGTCGAATCGCCGGCTAAGGCCAAGACCATCAAGAAATACCTGGGCAAGGATTTCGAGGTGCTGGCCTCCTACGGCCATGTGCGCGATCTCCTTCCCAAGGAGGGGGCGGTCGACCCGGATCGCGAGTTCGCCATGAAGTATCAGGTGATCGACAAGAACAGCCGACACGTCGACGCCATCGCCAAGGCGATCAGAAAGGCCGACACCCTCTACCTGGCCACTGACCCGGATCGCGAGGGGGAGGCCATCTCCTGGCACCTTTGCGAGATCCTTCGGGAGCGCAAGCTGCTCAAGGACAAGCACGTCGGCCGAGTGGTTTTCCATGAAATCACCAAGCGGGCGATCAAGGAGGCCATCGAGCAACCGCGCGATCTCTCCACCGATCTGGTGAACGCGCAGCAGGCCCGGCGCGCCCTGGACTATCTGGTGGGGTTCAACCTCTCGCCGCTGCTGTGGAAGAAGATCCGCCGCGGTCTCTCCGCCGGACGGGTGCAGAGCCCGGCGCTGCGGATGATCGTGGAGCGCGAGGAGGAGATCGAGCGGTTCCAGTCCCAGGAGTACTGGACCATCGAGGCCGACGTCGCCCGCACCCATCAGCCCTTCAGCGCCAAGCTGACCCACTACAACGGGGAGAAACTCAGCCAGTTCAGCATCGGTGACGAGGCCTACGCCACGGAGGTCCGCCAAGCCCTTGAGCGGGCCGCGGGGGGGCAGCTGCAGGTCGTCAAGGTGGAGAAGAAGCAGCGTCGGCGCAACCCGGCTGCCCCCTTCACCACCTCCACGCTGCAGCAGGAGGCCTCGCGCAAGCTCGGCTTCACCGCTCAGCGTACCATGCGTACCGCCCAGCAGCTGTACGAGGGCATCGACATCGGGGGTGAGACCGTCGGTCTCATTAGCTACATGCGTACCGACTCGGTGAACCTCGCCCAGGAGGCCCTGGAGGAGATCCGCGGCTATGTGACCCAGCACTATGGCGCGGACAAGCTGCCCGATGCCCCGCGCACGTTCAAGACCAAGGCCAAGAACGCCCAGGAGGCCCATGAGGCCATCCGCCCCACTTCCATCCTTCGGGATCCCGCATCGCTCAAGGGCTATCTCAGCAAGGAACAGTTCCGGCTCTATGAGCTGATCTGGAAGCGAACCCTCGCCTGCCAGATGATCCACGCCACCATCAACACCGTCGCAGTGGATTTGGCGGCCGGCAGCGACCAGCACCTGTTCCGCGCCACCGGCTCGACCGTGGTGGACCCCGGCTTCATGGCGGTCTATCAGGAGAGCGTGGACGATGCCAAGGAGAAAGAGGACGACGAACGACTGCTCCCGCCCATGGAGCAAGGGGACACGGTCGATCTCAAGCTGATCCGTGGCGAACAGCACTTCACCGAACCGCCGCCGCGCTACACCGAGGCGAGTCTGGTCAAGGCGCTGGAGGAGTACGGCATCGGCCGGCCCTCCACCTACGCCGCCATCATCTCCACCCTGCAGCAGCGGGAGTATGTGGAGATGGACCGCAAGCGTTTCGTCCCCACCGACGTGGGGCGGGTGGTGAACCGCTTCCTCACCGAGCACTTCAACCAGTACGTGGACTACGACTTCACCGCCAAGCTGGAGGATGAGCTGGACGCCGTCTCCCGGGGCGAGAAGGAGTGGGTGCCCTTGATGCGGGGGTTCTGGGAGCCGTTCAAGTCCCTGGTCAAGACCAAGGAGGAGACGGTCGACCGCCGCCAGGTGACCCAGGAGGCCCTGGAGGAGGCATGCCCCCAGTGTGGCAAACCGCTCTCCATCCGGCTGGGGCGGCGCGGGCGCTTCATCGGCTGCACCGGTTATCCCGAGTGCGATTACACCCGCAATCTCAACGAGGAGAAGAGCGAGGCCGCGCCCGAGCCGGAAGTGGTGGAGGGGCGAACCTGCCCCAAGTGTGACTCCCCGCTGGTCATTCGCCAGGGCAAGTACGGCAAGTTCGTCGGCTGCAGCGCCTACCCCAAGTGCCGGCACATCGAGCCCATCGAGCGGCCCACCGACACCGGCGTGCGCTGTCCCGAGTGCGGCAAGGGCACCCTGGTGCAGCGCAAGTCCCGCCGGGGCAAGGTGTTCTACTCCTGCTCCACCTATCCGGCTTGCAACTATGCGGTGTGGAACGAGCCCATCGAGGAGCCGTGCCCCAAGTGCAATTGGCCGATCCTCACTCTGAAGACCACCCAGCGTCGGGGTACCGAAAAGGTGTGTCCGCAGAAGGAGTGCGGGCACTCCGAGCAGGTGGAGCAGGAGGAAGAGGAAACCACGTCGTAAAGCGAGGATGCGAGGGGCGAGATTCGCTCGTATCTCGCCCCTAGTCACTCGCAACTGAGCCGGGCTTTCGGCAAGCCGGGCGCTCACCCGCACCCCAACAGGAGACGAGGCCGCAAAACCTTGTCCCCGTCCCCCGGCTCCTGTATCTTCCGACGCCAACTCATTGTACGCCTGAGGATTTACTCCCGTGAGCAAGCCCTTTGTTGCCGTTCTGATGGGGTCGGATTCCGACCTGCCGACCATGCAATCCACCCTCGAGGTCCTCAAGACCCTGGGGATCCGTTACGAGGTGAAGATCACCTCGGCCCACCGCACCCCCGAAGCGACCCACACCTATGTGAAGGACGCCGAGGCGCGCGGCTGTGGCGTGTTCGTCGCCGCCGCCGGCCTGGCGGCCCATCTGGCGGGGGCGGTCTCCGCCATCACGGTGCGCCCGGTGATCGGCGTGCCCATGGATGCCGGCCCGCTGCAGGGGATGGATGCGCTGCTCTCCACCGTGCAGATGCCGGGCGGCATTCCCGTCGCCTCCGTGGCCATCGGCAAGGCCGGGGCGAAGAACGCCGGCTACCTGGCCGCCCAGATCCTGGGTGTCTCCGACCCCGAGCTGGCCCAGCGCCTGCGCGACGAGCGTAAGGCCAACGCGGAGAAGATCATCGCCCGGGATGCGGAGATCCAGAAGGAGTTCGGCTGAGGACTTCGGGCGGTGAATTGAAAAGGATTGAACTGAAAAACTGCAGTTACTCTCGCCAAGGCGCGAAGAACGCCAAGCAAAAGACCAAACCAGAGCGCATTCAGGCGCAGTCTGCGTGACGCTTGAGCGTGGCTATGAAGCTGTTTTTCTTGGCGATCTTCGCGCCTTGGCGAGAGTCACAATGTTCATAGGTTCAATTAACAGACAACCACCCCGAGCCCGCAGCGATGTTCGTCTCCCCCTTCAAGCTGCGCAGCACCCGCCGGGTCCTCCGGGCAGGCGGCGTCATCGCCTACCCCACCGAAGCGGTGTACGGGTTGGGGTGCGATCCCCTGAACCGCGAGGCCGTGTTCCGGCTCCTTGCCTTGAAGCGGCGTCCGCTGGCAAAAGGCCTGATCCTCATCGCCTCGAGCTTCGAGCAGCTCGCCCCCTACCTGCAGCCCCTCTCGCCCGAGTTGAGCCGCAAGACCCGCGAAAGCTGGCCCGGCCCGGTGACCTGGTTGCTCCCTGCCCGCCCCGAAACCCCACGGTGGCTGACGGGCATCCACACCACCCTGGCCGTGCGCGTCACCGATCACCCGGTCGCCGCAGCGCTCTGCGAGACCTTCGGAGGGGCGATCGTCTCCACCAGTGCCAACCCCAGCGATCGCCCGCCCGCGCGCACTCCCCTCACGGTGCGTCGCATGTTCGGCGCTGGGGTGGATCTGATCGTCCACGGAGCGTTAGGGGGGCTGGAGCGCCCCACGGAGATTCGGGATGCGGCGACGGGGCGGGTTGTAAGGCTGTAAGGCGTAGATACGAGTTACGAGTGCCGAGATACGAGGGGTGGGGGCGCTACGCGCACCTGATTGGATAAAATCGCTGTCGCGCAGCGACACATTCCCTCGCCCCTCGTTACTCCGGCCTCGCGCAGCGAGGCCGGTCAAGGCGCTTGGTTGCGCATGAAATCCGCAGTGCGGGAGAAGGAGTTCTCCATCTCCTCGCGCAACGCCGGGTCCACACCCACATCCTCCATGGCGCGGCGCATGCACAGCAACCATTGATCGCGCTCGGACTCGCCGATGGGAAAGGGCAGGTGACGCTGGCGCAGGCGTGGGTGTCCATGGGCCTGCACATACAATTGTGGGCCGCCCGTCCAACCCGAAAGGAACATGAACAGCTTCTCCTTGGAGCTGGAGAGGTCCTCGGGGTGCATCCGGCGGATGGGTTCGGCCTCCGGCAAGGTATCCATGAGGGCGTAAAAGCGCTCCACCAGCGCCTTGATCACCTCTTCGCCGCCGATGCGCTCATAGTGGGTCGGTTGGCTCACGCTCACCTCCGGTGGATATGTGGATGGGCCGCAGCATAACAAAAAAATCAGTTGCGAGTTACGAGCTAACTCGTATCTGCTTTTCTGGCCAAGAAACCGCCAGGCCGCCCCAGGGTCAGACGAAGGAGATCTGGTAAGATTGCGCGCATGGACGTCTCTGAACTGCTTGATTCGCTCAACGAAGCCCAACGCCAGGCCGTCTGCGCCCCGGCAGGTAACCTGCTGGTGCTGGCCGGGGCCGGCTGCGGCAAGACCCGGGTGTTGACCCATCGTATCGCCTGGCTCATTCGCACCGAGGGGGTCTCGCCTTTTCACATCCTGGCGGTGACCTTCACTAACAAGGCCGCCCGGGAGATGCGCCACCGCATTGAGGCGCTGCTCGACATGCCGGCCGGCGGCATGTGGGTGGGCACCTTTCACGGCCTGGCCCACCGGCTGCTGCGGGCCCACTGGCAGGAGGCGGGTCTGCCCCAGGCCTTTCAGATCCTGGACAGCGAGGATCAGCTTCGGCTCATTCGCCGCCTCATGCGCGAGCTGGCCCTGGACGAGGCCAACTGGCCGCCCAAGCAGGCCCAGGGGTTCATCAACGCCCGCAAGGACGACGGGTTGCGGCCGGATCATATCGAGGACTACGGCGACCCGTTCCAGCGCCAGATGATCCGCGTCTACCGCGCCTACGAGGAGGCGTGCCAGCGCGGGGGGATGGTGGACTTCGCCGAACTGCTGCTGCGCGCCCACGAACTGTTCCTCAAGCGCCCGGACGTGCTGGCCCACTACCGCCACCGCTTCCGCCATATCCTGGTGGACGAGTTCCAGGACACCAATGCCATTCAGTACGCTTGGGTGCGGCTGCTGGCGGGGGAGACGGCGCGGGTCTTCGTGGTGGGGGATGATGACCAGTCCATCTACGGCTGGCGCGGGGCGCGGGTGGAGAATATCCACCAGTTCCGCAAGGACTATGCCGACGTGGAGCTCATCCGTCTGGAGCAGAACTACCGCTCCACCCGCACGATCCTCGCCGCCGCCAATGCCGTGATCGACAACAATGCCGATCGGCTCGGCAAGGAGCTCTGGACCGAAGGGGCCGAGGGCACCCCCATTCGCCTCTATGGTGCCTTCAACGAACTGGAGGAGGCCCGCTTCATCGCCGAGCGCATCGGCCAGTGGCAGGAGAAGGGCGGCACCCGCAGTGAAGTCGCCGTGCTCTACCGCTCCAATGCCCAGTCGCGGGTGCTCGAAGAGGCGCTGATCCGGGCCGGGATCCCCTATCGGGTGTACGGCGGGCTGCGCTTCTTCGAACGGGCCGAGATCAAGGACGCCCTCGCCTACCTGCGACTCATGACCAACCGGGGCGACGACCCCTCCTTTGAGCGGGTGGTCAATACCCCCACCCGGGGGATCGGCGATCGCACCGTGGAGGCGGTGCGATCGCTGGCGCGTGGCTCGGGTCTTTCCCTTTGGGGCGCGGCCGAGGCGATCCTCGCTCAGGGGGGCCTTTCAGCCCGGGCGGGCAACGCCCTGCGCGCCTTTCTCGCCCTCATCGAGCGCATGGCCGAGGAGACCTCCGGCCTGGAGCTGCATGGGCAGGCCGAGCAGGTGGTTTCGCTCAGCGGCCTGATCGAGCACTACCAGAAGGAGAAGGGCGAGCGCGGTCAGGCCCGCATCGAGAACCTGGAGGAGCTGGTCAACGCCGCCCGCCAGTTCGAATTCGACGAGGAACTGCACCAAGGGATGGAGCCGCTACAGGCCTTTCTTTCCCACGCCGCCCTGGAGGCGGGCGAGGGGCAGGCCCAGGAGTGGGAGGAGTGCGTGCAGCTGATGACCCTCCACTCGGCCAAGGGGCTGGAGTTTCCCTTGGTGTTTCTCGCCGGCATGGAAGAGGGACTCTTTCCGCACCGCATGTCGGCGGAGGACCCCAGCCGCCTGGAGGAGGAGCGGCGCCTCTGCTATGTCGGCATGACCCGCGCCATGCGCCAGCTGTTTCTCACCTACGCCGAAGTGCGCCGCCTCTACGGTCAGGAGAATTACACCCGCCCCTCGCGGTTCATCCGCGAGATCCCACCCAAGCTGGTGGAGGAGGTGCGGCTGCGCGGTGGGGTGAGCCAGCCCCTCTACAACCCCAACCGGAGCCGCGAGGCGGCGCCCACCGAGGCGGGGCTTCGGCTCGGCCAGCACGTGCTGCACCCCAAGTTTGGCGAAGGGGTGGTGGTGGCCGCCGAAGGGCAGGGGGCGCAGGCCCGGGTGCAGGTCAACTTCGGCAGTGTCGGCAGCAAGTGGCTGGTGTTGGCCTACGCCAAATTGGAGCCTGCCTAGAGCACCGAACAGGTAAACCGAAAGATCGCCAATCGCAGCCAAATTGGGCCGCAGGTGGCGGGGGCAGCGAACCGAGGGTGGATAAGCGCAGCGCATCCACCGTGCCGCGTCGAATTGGTGGATGCGCGGCGCGTATCCACCCGACATGTTGGGCGCGTCGGATTTATCTGTTCGGTGCTCTAGATGAGCGCCGAATGATAAACGGAACACCCGTGGCAGCCAGATGGCCCCGTAAGTCACGGGGGCATCCACGCTACCGACTACGCTCCCCGGTGAGAAATGCGGGCGACCTCAGAGCGAGCGCATACTTATATCGCTCACCGCACGGCCGTGACGTAAGTATGCGTTTACCCGTGGGCGACCCTCCCTTTGCCTGCCTGGCTCTTTCGCGTTAGGCTCCTGCATCGAAAGAATCATGGTGGTGTGGGCCCGCCCGCCCGCATTCTGCACGCCTCACAAGGGAGAAGAGAATGAAACGTCGCGACTTCATCAAATCTGTGGGCGCCGGTTCGGTGGCCGCTGGGACGCTGCTGGGGGCGCCTGCGGTGCACGCCAAGGCCAAGTACCGCTGGAAGATGGTGACCACTTGGCCCAAGAATTTTCCGGGCATGGGCACCGGGGCCAACAATCTGGCCAAACTCATCGAGCAGATGAGTGGTGGGCGCATCGAGGTGAAGGTGTTTGGTGCCGGGGAACTGGTGCCCGCCTTCGAGATCTTCGATGCGGTCTCCCGCGGCATGGCGGAGATGGGCCACGGCGCCTCCTACTACTGGAAGGGCAAGAGCGAGGCGGCACAGTTTTTTTCCGCGGTGCCGTTCGGGCTGACGGCCCAGGAGATGAATGCGTGGCTCTACCACGGTGGAGGCATGGCGCTGTGGGAGGAGGTTTATGCCGGGTTTGGCCTGATCCCCACCGCGGCTATCAACACCGGGGTGCAGATGGGCGGCTGGTTCAATAAGGAAGTCAACACCCTCAAGGACCTCGACGGATTGAAGATGCGCATCCCCGGCCTCGGGGGCGAGGTCCTGAAGCGCCTGGGCGGCACCCCGGTCAACCTGCCGGGCGGCGAGATCTTCACCTCGCTCAAATCGGGCGCCATTGATGCCACCGAGTGGGTGGGGCCCTACAACGATCTGGCCTTCGGCCTGCACAAGGCCGCCAAATACTACTACTACCCCGGCTGGCACGAGCCCGGCACCACCCTGGAGTGCTTCGTCAACAAGAAGGCCTTCGAGGCGCTGCCCAAGGATCTGCAGGCCATCGTCATCAACGCCGCCAAGGCCTCCAACCTCGACGGCCTGTCCGAATTCACCGCCCGCAACAACCAGGCCCTGGATGTGTTGGTCAACAAGCACAAGGTGCAGCTGCGGCGCTTCCCCGACGAGGTCCTGCAGAAGCTGCGGGCCATCTCTGACGAGGTGGTGGCGGAGGTCGCGGAGAAGGACCCGGCGTGTCGCAAGGTGTACGACTCGTTTCGCGTGTTCCGCGATCAGGTGGTCGCCTGGCACGATGTGTCGGAGCGCGCCTACCTCAACGCCCGGGCGCTGTAGGCGGTAGGTGGCCCGCCCTTGGGTCGAAGGGCTCGGCGCGGGCTTTTTGCACGTGGGCGCCTTAGTGGGTTTCTGTGAATGCCTTCGTGCGGCGTAGGTCAGCCAGCTGCGCAGCCTGATCTACGAGGGGAGCACTCCGCTGCGCGGTTGAGGCGTCGTCGCAGGTCAGGCTGCCGAAGGCTGCTTGAGCTTCTCGCCCTCCCGAAGATTCGGGTCACGGTGCCTCGAGGGTGTTGATCTCTTCGCAGAGGATGTCGTCGAAGCGCTTGATGAGATACAGCAGGCCGGGGGCGTTGATGCTCATCCCCTTGAAGGTGTGCTCCGCCAGGGGATGGATCTCGCTGCGGCACGGCAGTTCATCCCCGGCCTCCAGCAGCTGCTTGATGCGGGGGATGAACATCCACTGCAGCCATTGGGTGAACTCCAGGGTGTCGTAGGAGAAAGGCATCTGGCTGGCGAGGGCCTCGGGCGGCGGCACTGCCTCCTCCCACAGGTCGAGGCGCCGCATCTCCGCCTCGATGGCGAGAATGAGATCTGCCACTTCGTGCGTCCGAGGGTCCACGCTATTCCTCCAACAATGGCTCGTAACTCACCGCGGTCACATAGTAGGCCACGGCCCCTTTGGGCAGCTGAACAAAGACCTCATCGCCTTCGGCCTTGCCCAGCAGCGCCCGGGCCAGCGGCGCGTCGAGGCTCACGTAGTGGCGATCCATGTCGAACTCGTCCGGGCCGACGATCCGGTGGACGTGCTCCCCTCCCGCTTCGTCCTCCAGCCTGAACCAGGCACCGAAATAGATGCGGCTGGGATCGGCGGGCGGCCGGCTCACCACCTGCATCCCTTCCAGCCGTTTGCGAAGAAACCGCACCCGCCGGTCGATCTCCCTGAGCTGTTTCTTGCCGTAGGTGTACTCGGCATTTTCCGAACGGTCGCCCTGGGCCGCGGCGTCGGCCACGGCGCGGCACACCTGGGGGCGCTTGACCCGCCACAGCTGCTCCAGCTCCTCCTCCAGGCGCTGCTTGCCCTCGGGGGTGATGTACTTGGAGCCGGGTTTCTGTGGTGGTCGGTACCTGCCCATGGCCGTCGGTTCAGCGCAAGCGAGGGGTCACTATGCCGAGAAAGCGTCTCTGGGTGAAGCCCCTTGTGGGACGGCACTCCTTATCTGACGGAGTCGGCCAAGCAGAGTTCCCCTTGGGTGTTGGGACGCCTGGCACACCATGGGATGCGCCACTGCTCCAACGCTCGCGTCCGCTTAGGACGCGCCGGCGACTGGGGGCCGGAACAGTCACTCGCGCGCCATCAGGGGCCATAGACCACGTGGGGAAGCCAGGTCGCCAACTGCGGCCAGTAGGCGATTGCCCCCAGGGCGGCCAGCTGGATGGCGATGAAGGGGGCCACGCCCCGGTAGATCTGGATGGTGGTGACCTCGGGGGGGGCGACACCCCGGAGATAGAAGAGGGCGAAGCCGAAGGGCGGCGTGAGGAACGAGGTCTGCAGGTTGATGGCGATCATCACGCCCAGCCACACCGGATCGACCCCCATGGCCAGGAGGATCGGCGCGACGATGGGGACCACCACGAAGGTGATCTCAATGAAATCGAGGATGAAGCCCAACAGGAACATCACCAGCATCACGGTGAGCATGGCACCGGCGGTGCCCCCGGGCAGGTCGGTGAGCAGCGACTCCACCACTTCATCACCGCCGTAGCCCCGGAACACCAGGGAGAAGAGGGAGGCGCCGATGAAGATCAAAAACACCATGCTGGTGACCTGCGTGGTGGCGCGCATCACCTCCCGAAGTTTCTGCAGGTTGAGCTGGCCCTGCGAGGCGGCCAGCGCCATGGCGCCCACCGCGCCTACCGAAGCGGCCTCGGTGGGGGTGGCCAGCCCGGCCATGATGGAGCCCAGCACGGCCAGGATGAGCAGCAGCGGGGGCACCAGCACTTTCAGGGCCCGCAGCGCCAGCGCGCCGCCCTTCTCGGTCCGCTCTTCGGCGGGGATCGGCGGCATGGCGCCGGGGCGCACCATGGCGACGATGAGCAGGTAGAGGACATAGAAGCCCACCAGCAACAGCCCGGGGATCAAGGCACCCACGAACAGGTCGCCCACCGAGACGGTCTCGGGCGAGAAGATCCCCATCTCCAGCTGCGCCTGCTGGTAGGCCGACGAGAGGACGTCGCCCAGCAGCACCAGGATGATGGAGGGGGGGATGATCTGACCCAGGGTGCCCGAGGCGCAGATGGTGCCCGCCGAGAGTGAAGGGCTGTAACCCCGTCTAATCATGGTGGGCAAAGAGAGCAGGCCCATGGTCACCACCGTGGCCCCCACGATCCCGGTGCTGGCCGCCAGCAGCATGCCCACCACCGTGACCGAGATCCCCAGTCCCCCGCGCAGTGGCCCGAACAGGCTGGCCATGGTGTCCAGCAGGTTTTCGGCCACGCGGGAGCGCTCCAGCATCACACCCATGAACACGAACAGCGGCACCGCAATGAGGGTCTCGTTGGTCATGATGCCGAACAGGCGGTTGGGCAGCGCCTCGAGGAAGACGCCATCGAACAGCCCGGTCGCGTTGCCGAGCAGTGCAAACAGAAGCGCCGTGCCCCCGAGGGAGAGCGCCACCGGGTAGCCGGCCAGCAGCACCAGGCACACCGCGAGGAACATGAACAGCGGCATCAGTTCGGCCATGGCTCAGATCTCCCGGGGGGCATCGTGTTGCGGGGCCGCTTCGGTGTGGCCCCTCAGCACCAGGACACCGCGCAGGGTGAGGGCGAGCCCCTGCAGCGCGAGCAGCACCGCCAGGGCCGGGATGGCCGTCTTCAGCAGGTAGAGCCCGGCGAGACCGCCGGTTTGCCGCGAGCCCTCCCGAAGGGCCCACGAGGTCGCCACATACTCCCAACTGACCCAGAGGACGAAGCCGGCCACCGGAAGCAGCAGCAGGAGGGTCCCGACCAGGTCGACCCACGCCTGACCGCGGGGCCCGAAGCAGCGATAGAGGATGTCCACCCGCACATGGCCGTCGTGTTTGAGGGTGTAGGCGGCGCCCAGCATGAACACCAGGGCGTGCATGTAGGTGACCGCCTCCTGCACAGCGATGGAGCCGACGTTGAAGAGGTAACGCAGGATCACGATCAGAAAGGTGACCACGACCATGCCCAGCGTCAGCCACGACACCGCGCGGCCGATCCCTTCGTTGCACCGGTCGATGATCCGTGCCGTTTGCTCCAGACGCTGCATTTTTCTTGTGTGAAATCAATTTGGTTGCGCAGCGGCCTATTCTAGAGCACCGAACAGGTAAACCGAAAGATCGCCAATCGTAGCCAAGTTGCGCCGCAGGTGGCGGGGGCAGCGAACCGAGGTAGGGTGGATAAGCGCAGCGCATCCACCAATTCGACGCAGCACGGTGGATGCGCTGCGCTTATCCACCCTACATGTTGGGCGCGTCGGATTTTATCTGTTTGGTGCTCTACGCGACCGACGGACAAATACCCGCGCGATAGCGCGCTTTACCCCTCGTTCCTTGCAACTCGTCCCTCGTCCCTGAATTTCACCACTGCAAGATGGGCCACTGCGGGACTTCGGGCCCGGCCAGTTCGAAGCGGCGGGTCTCGAGGTTTCCATCGCCGTCGGTGTCGATGAGGTAATAGGGGACCCCGCGGGCCGGCACGATCTTGACCATATAGAGCTGTCCGCCCATGCGGTACTCCTGGATGAGCACCTCGTCTCGCTGGATGATGGTCACTTGGGGGCCGAGCTCCAGCTCCTCCTCCGGGATCCCCTCGGGGGCGGGGGCTGGGAGGGGCGGCGGGGGCAACGGCTCCCCCTCCTGGGCGTAGGCGACCGCGCAGAGGAGCAGCGGCAGGATCCGAAGGGAGAAGTGCATGAAAACGCCTTTTAGAGATCGAGCAGGATTTCTTTCTCTTCCGCAGAGGGTTCAAAGCCCCGCTGCTCGTAGTGGTTGAAAATAGCATCCACGACCTCCCGCGGTTTGTCCAGCACCTGGAACAGCTCCAGGTCCTCGGGGCTGATCGTCCCCTCGGCGACCAGGGTCTCGCGGAACCAGCCGATGAGCCGTTCCCAAAAGGGGCTGTGCACCAGAATGATGGGGATGCGCCGGCTCTTGCCGGTCTGCACCAGGGTGAGGATCTCCGCCAGCTCGTCCAGCGTGCCGAAGCCACCTGGCAGCACTACGTAGGCGGCGGCGTACTTGACGAACATCACCTTGCGGGAGAAGAAGTGGCGGAAGCTGAGGGAGATATCCTGGTAGGGGTTGCCGGACTGCTCGTGAGGCAGCTGGATATTGAGCCCGATGGAGGGCGACTTGCCCGCGTAGGCCCCCTTGTTGGCCGCCTCCATGATCCCGGGACCGCCCCCGCTCACCACCGAGAAGCCGGCGTCGGACAGCGCCCGGGCGATCTGTTCGGTGAGGGTGTAGTAGGGGTGGTCGGGGGTGATCCGCGCCGAACCGAAAATGCTGACCGAGGGGCGGATGCGGGCCAGCCGCTCGAATCCCTCCACAAACTCCGCCATGATTTGAAACACTTTCCATGATTCGCGCGTGAGAATCGAGTCGTCCACAGGGGTCATACCCGGGTGGCGGGTTTTTGCGTGGTCATCCATTGCTTTATCGTTCTTGGCCTTGGGGAACTCTTCTCATTATAGAAGCACAACTCGAGGGGGCAGTCAGGCGCCGAACCACCAATACCTTCGCGTCGGTGTCCAAACTGATGGAATTCCGCAGGCAAGCGTGCACACCTGCCCCTGACCGGCTTTTCCTTTATTCTGTGTGCTGGTTTCCCGACAGGACGGATCATGCATTCCCAAAAACCTCTCGTACTGGTGGACGGCTCCTCCTATCTGTACCGCGCCTTCCACGCCCTGCCCGCGCTGACCAACTCCCGGGGCGAACCCACCGGGGCGGTATACGGCGTGCTCAACATGCTGCGCCGGCTCATCGCCGATCAGGACCCCGAGCAGATGGCCGTGGTCTTCGATGCCAAGGGCAAGACCTTCCGGGACGAGCTCTATACCGAGTACAAGGCCCATCGACCCCCCATGCCCGGTGAGCTGAAGGGACAGGTGGCGCCGCTGCACGAGGCCATCGAGGCCATGGGGTTACCCCTGCTCATTGTGGAAGGGGTGGAAGCGGACGACGTCATCGGCACCCTGGCCCGCCGCGCGGTGGCGGAGGGGTTTTCGGTGCTCATCTCCACCGGGGACAAGGACATGGCCCAGCTGGTGAACGGCCAGGTGACCCTGGTGAACACCATGACCGATACGGTGATGGACCCCGCCGGGGTGGTGGAGAAGTTCGGCGTCCCCCCGGAGCGGATCGTGGACTACCTGGCCCTCATCGGCGATACGGTGGACAACGTGCCCGGGGTGCCCAAGGTGGGGCCCAAGACGGCCCTCAAGTGGCTGGAGCAGTACGGCTCCCTGGATGGGGTCATGGCCCATGCGGGGGAGATCAAGGGCAAGGTGGGGGAGAACCTGCGGGAGAGCCTGGACCATCTGCCCCTCTCGCGGCAGCTGGTCACCATCCACTGCGATGTCCCCCTCGAGTTCGGCCCGGGGGAGCTGAAGCGCCGCCCGGCGGACGTGGAGCAGCTGAAGGCCATCTTCAGTCGCCTGGAGTTCCGCTCCTGGTTGGGTGAACTGTTGCAGCACGGGGAGGCGGTCCCGTCCGCAGCAGTGAGCGAGGCCCCCGCGGAGGCCCCCGACTACCAGATCGTGGCCACCCGGGAGGCCTTTCTGGAGTGGGTGGAGCGCCTCTCCGCTGCCGACCTGTTCGCCTTCGACACGGAGACCACCAGCCTCGACTACATGGTGGCGGAAATTGTGGGCGTCTCCTTCGCTGTGGCACCGAACCAGGCCGCCTACGTACCGCTGGCCCACGACTACGCCGGCGCCCCGGACCAGCTGAACCGGGAGTGGGTGCTGGCCCAGCTGCAACCGCTGTTGGAGGACCCCGAACACCGCAAGGTGGGGCAGAACCTCAAGTACGACACCAACGTGCTCGCCAACCACGGCATCACCCTGCGGGGGGTGGCTCATGACACCATGCTGGAGTCCTACGTCCTCAACAGCACCGCGGTGCGCCACGACATGGACACCCTGGCGCTGAAGTACCTGGGGCGCAAGACCGTCACCTTCGAAGAGGTGGCCGGCAAGGGGGTCAAGCAGCTCACCTTCAATCAGGTGCCGGTGGAGACGGGGGCCCACTACGCCGCCGAAGACGCCGACGTGGCCCTGCAGCTGCACCGCGCCCTCTGGCCCAAGCTTGAAGCCGAGCCGGCCCTGGAGGGGCTTTACCAGGGGCTGGAGCTGCCCCTGGTGCCGGTGCTCTCGCGCATGGAGCGCCACGGGGTGCTGGTGGACGTGGCCATGCTCCAGCGCCAGAGCAGTGAGCTGGTGGAACGCATGCTGGAGATCGAAAAGCAGGCCTATGAGGAGGCCGGCGGCCCCTTCAACCTGGGATCGCCCAAGCAGATCCAGACCATCCTGTTCGAGCAGCTCCAGCTCCCGGTGTTGAAGAAGACCCCCAAGGGGCAACCCTCCACCGGGGAGGAGGTGCTGCAGGAGCTGGCGCTGGAGTACCCTCTGCCGCGGCTCATCCTCGAGCACCGCAGTCTGGCCAAACTGAAATCCACCTACACCGATCGGCTGCCCGAGCAGGTGAACCCCCGCACCGGGCGGGTCCACACCTCCTACCATCAGGCGGTGGCGGCCACCGGGCGGCTCTCCTCCTCGGACCCCAACCTGCAGAACATCCCGGTGCGCACTGCCGAGGGACGGCGCATTCGCCAGGCCTTCGTCGCCCCGCCGGGCTACCGCCTGGTGGCCGCCGACTACTCCCAGATCGAGCTGCGCATCATGGCCCACCTCTCCGGGGATGAGCGGCTGTTGCAGGCCTTCGCCGCCGGCGAGGACATCCACCGGGCCACCGCCGCGGAGGTCTTCGGCCTCGCCCCCGACCAGGTGTCGGGCGAGCAGCGGCGCAGCGCCAAAGCGATCAACTTCGGCCTCATCTACGGCATGTCGGCCTTTGGCCTGGCCAAACAGCTGGGGATCGACCGGGCCGCGGCGCAGGGCTACATCGACCTCTACTTCGCCCGCTACCCGGGCGTCAGGGATTACATGGACGCCTCACGCCGGCAAGCCCGCGACAGGGGGTATGTGGAAACGCTGTTCGGGCGCCGGCTCTACGTCCCGGACATCCGCGCCAGCAACATGCAGCGGCGCCAGTACGCCGAGCGCACCGCTATCAACGCCCCCATGCAGGGGACGGCGGCGGATATCATCAAACGGGCCATGCTGGAGGTGGATGAGTGGCTGCGTACCTCCGGCGTGGATGCACGGATGATCATGCAGGTGCATGACGAGCTGGTGTTCGAGGTGGGCGAGGGGGCCGTGGACACGGTGGTGGCCAACGTTCGGGAGTTGATGGCCGGCGCAGCGGAACTCGCGGTTCCGCTGGTGGTCGATGTAGGTGTGGGTGAAAACTGGGACGAGGCTCACTAGGGCCAGAGGCCCAACTCCCGGAACCTTTCGCCGACACGCTCTGTCTCAGATGGTATGCGCTCATCCTTAGCGCTCCTTCTCCCGCCCCTCTCCCTGGCGGGAGTCAGGTCAGCCCGGCTACACCCCCTTGGCCGGGCTATCGTGGGCCCCGGACGTACTTTCCTCCCCCCTTCTTACGTCCGGGGCCTTTTTTTGCCATCCTTCCCGAGCCCGGCCCCTCCCGTTCCGTGCCAACGGGACTTTGATGCCCTCTTGGCAGGCGCGGCCTCAACCCCCGCTCGGTTCCTCCGCGGGGGCGGCGCCTTCAAACTGGAACCAGCGGTCAAGCTGGGCCCGCGCCTCCTCCACCCCCTGCCCCTTGAGGGCCGAGAAGAGTTGTACGGTGGCGTTGGCGAACTCCCGCTTCATCTCGCGCCGTACCTGTTGCAGCACCGCCGAGGCCGGACCGCGGTTGAGCTTGTCGCACTTGGTGAGCAGCACGTGCACCGGCATGTGGGCCGCGGCGCACCACTGCAACATCATCCGATCGAAATCCTTGAGGGGGTGGCGCACGTCCATGAGGAGCACCAGCCCCCGCAGGCATTGCCGCTCCGCCAGATAGCGTTCCAGGGTGGCCTGCCAGTGGCGCTTGACCTCCACCGGGACCTTGGCGTAGCCGTAGCCGGGCAGGTCCACCAGGCGGCGCTGCTCGTCCACGGTGAAGAAGTTGATGAGCTGGGTGCGGCCTGGGGTCTTGCTGGTGCGCGCCAACCCCTTGCTCTCCGTGATGGCGTTCAGTGCGCTCGATTTGCCGGCGTTCGACCGGCCCGCGAAGGCCACCTCGTAGCCTGTGTCCGGGGGGGCCTGATCGAGGCGGTGGGCGCTGGTAAGGAACTGTACCGCCCGGTAGCGGTTCTGCTTCGTCTCGCTCATTGTGCCGAAAAAAGCCCCTGCTCGAAATGCGGGAACATTGACCACCGCATGAGGATATTGCTATATAAGCCTGTCGTTGCAAGCTTCCGCCTAAACCGGGGTGATGGTACCATGCCGCCGCTTAGGCCTGAATCATCACAAAAAAACAGGCCTACCCATGCCCTTGCAAGGGGGCCTATTACACACAGGAGCCTTAAAGGATGAAGAAGATTCTGGTTGCGACCGCAGTTGGTGCTCTCATGGTGGCTTCCGGCCATGCCGCGGCAAGTGGTGAAGCGGTGTACAAGCAGGCCTGCTTTGCCTGCCACGCCTCCGGCGTTGCCGGTGCCCCCAAGGTGGGCGACAAGGCGAACTGGGCACCCCGCATCGCCCAGGGCATGGACACCCTGAACAAACATGCCATCGACGGCTATCAGGGCGCAGCGGGCGTGATGCCTCCCAAGGGTGGTTTCTCGCACCTGAGCGACGAGCAGGTCCAGGCCGCTGTAGACTACATGGTCTCCGCCAGCAAGTAAGGTGCTGCAGAGGCCTTAACCATAACTGAATCGGGGAAGTAATGAAGAGACTAGCTATTGCAGCCTTGGTGACCCTCGGGGTCGTCAGCGCCGTCCACGCGGCGGGCGATGCCACCGCGGGCCAGAGCAAGGCGGTCACCTGTACCGCATGTCACGGTGCAGACGGGAACAGTATCACTCCCATTTGGCCAAAGCTCGCCGGCCAGCATGCAAGCTACATCCAGAAGCAGCTGGCGGACTTCAAGTCCGGCGCCCGGAAGGATGCCACCATGATTGGGATGGTGGCGCCGCTGAGCGACCAGGACATGGCTGATCTTGCCGCCTACTACTCCACGCAGACCGTCGCCATCGGCTCTGCCGATACCGAACAGGCTGCGCTGGGGAAGAAGATCTACCACGGCGGCATCGCGGAGAAGGCGGTCCCGGCCTGCATGGCTTGCCACGGTCCGAACGGTGCGGGCAACCCTGGCGCCACGTTCCCTTCCCTGACCGGTCAGCACGTGGATTATGTGGTCAAGGCCATGTCGGAATTCCGTTCCGGCACCCGCGACAACGATCCCGCGCAGATGATGCGTGATCTTGCAGCCAAGATGAGCGACACCGAGATCAAGGCCGTCGCTGCCTACATCGCCGGCCTGCACTGATCACATGTCAAGAGGTTGGCAAAGGGTGGCCCCGGCCACCCTTTGTCGTCTCACCGGGCAGGTCGCTTCGACCCGCAACTTCCGCCCGGACTGATAATCAAAACAGACGTCTTTCTGCCCAGAGAGTGATGGTCCCTTGAGCGAGGATTCACGGCCGAAAGGGCGCAGCCGAAGCGCCATCCTGTTCGAATTCCTGGGGTCAATGAACCTCGCCATCACGCTGCTGGTGGCGATCGCCATCGCCTCGGTGATTGGCACGGTTCTGCAGCAGAATCAGCCCTACACCAATTACATCTTCAAGTTCGGCCCCTTCTGGTTCGAGGTCTTCAAGGCCCTTGGACTCTACGATATCTACGGTTCGCCCTGGTTCATCCTGCTCCTTGGATTTCTGTTGGTCTCCACCTCCGTGTGCGTCTGGAGGCACACCCCCGCCATGGTGCGGGACATGCGGCAGTTCCGGCTGGATGTTCAGGAGAAGTCCCTGCGCGCATTCCACCTGCGGCAGGAGTGGGAGGCCGCTGCCCCACCCGACGAGGTCGCGGGCAAGGCCGAACGCGTCCTCTCCCTGCAGGGCTATCGGGTACGGCGCAAAGGCGAGGGGAGTCAGCTCACCCTGGCCGCGATGAAGGGCGCCAGCAGCCGACTTGGCTATCTCCTCTCCCACATCGCCATCGTGGTCATCTGCATCGGTGGGCTCATCGACGGCAATCTGCCTCTGCAGCTGGCGGAGTGGAGCGGCAAGCTGAAGGTGGAGACCCGCGATCTCCCGGTCTCCGAGGTGCCGCCGGCCAGTGTGCTGGGGGTGGACAACAGCTCCTTCCGCGGCAGCGTCACCATCCCCGAGGGGCAGCAGGCCGACTTCGTGTTCCTGGGGGTACGCGACGGCTATTTGGTTCAGCGTCTGCCCTTCAAAGTGGCCCTGGACGACTTCCGTATCGAGCACTACGCCAGTGGCCAGCCGAAGTCCTTCGAAAGCGACATTGTCATCCTCGATGATGAACTGGACGAACCGCTGCGCCGCACCATCCGGGTCAACCACCCATTGGTCTACAAGGGGTATGCCATCTACCAGGCCAGCTTCTCCGACGGTGGGTCGCGGCTGACGATGAAGGCATGGTCTCTGGACGCCCCGGAGCTGGCACCGGTGCCTGTGGACGGGGTCGTCAATGGCCGGGTTCAGATGGTCACCCCTCGGGGGGCGCGCACCATCGAGGTCGGCGACTTCAAGCTTTACAACATCTTCCCGGTGGAGGAAGGGGGCGCCACGCGCCACCATAACTATGGTCCCAGCGTCACATTCAAGGTCCGCGACGAGGGGGGGCAGGCGCTGGAGTACGTCAACTACATGGTCCCGGTGACCCTGGACGGACGCGTTTTCTATTTGAGTGGTGTCCGTACCTCCCCTTCGGAGGATTTCCGCTACATCCACTTCCCCCTGGATGCCAAAGGGGGGCTGGAGCGGTTCATGCGCCTGAGGACCCTTGCGCTGGATGAACGGAAGGTGCGCGCCGCGGCGTTGGCCCAAGTGGGGAGCAACCTGGGCGAGGCCAGTGCCCAGGCCGAATCCATCGCCAATTCCATTGCCCGTCTGGTGCGCATGTTCAGCACCGAGGGGATCGAGGCGGTGGTGCGGCAGGCCGAGCAGAGCGTGGCGCCGGAGAAGCAGACGGAGGCGCTGGAGTCCTACATTCAGGTGATTCAGAGTGTTCTCGGTGCGCTGTATATCGAGGTGCTGGTTGAAGAGGGTAGACAGCCGGAGCAGGGGGTCGATGGCCAGGATGCGACCTTCTTCGACGATGCACTCAACGCCATCTCCCTGCTGGGTCCCTATGGCTCCCCGTTCTATCTGCAACTGACCGACTACGACCATGTGGAGGCCTCCGGGTTGCAGATCACCCGTTCCCCCGGCAAGGATGTCGTCTATTTGGGCTGCGTGATGCTCATGGCGGGGATTTTCTTCATGTTCTACATGCATCATCGCCGCGTCTGGGTGAAGGTGGCCCCGGGCGGGGAGGGGGCCGCGGTGCTGGTTGCCGGGACCGGTCATCGTGATCGGCAGGACTTTTCCGAGGAATTCGCTAAGATATGCTCCGGGCTACGGTCCGTCACTAACAGCAAATCAAGTACCGGAGACTAGCTATGTCAGTGTCACAGGAGTACATGCAAGGGGCCCTTGAACGGCCCTCCCTCCTCAAGCGCCTCAGCGTCTTCGACTGGATCTGGGCGGTTCTCGTCGCGGTCGGGACGGTCTTTGCCTACAGTCGCTATGTCGCACTCATGGACGGCTACGAGGTCGGGATCCTCTTTGGTACTGGCGCGAGCCTCATTGCCCTTGGTTGGGCGTGGAAGCCAGCCCGCGGGCTGAGTCTGGCCGTGGCCCTGTTGTCGCTCGCCGCCATCGGGCTCTACGGTAGCGAGCTGGCCCTGCGCGATACCAATTTCTTCCTCAAGTACCTGTTGAGCAGCCAGTCCGCGATCATGTGGATGAGCGCGCTCTATGTCATGGCCACGGCGGCCTACTACCTGGGGCTGTTCACCGGTTCGGAGTTTGTCAACAAGGTGGGGGGGGCCCTGGCGTGGTCAGGCACCACCATGGGCTGGGTTGGGCTCATGGTGCGCTGGCGCGAGTCCTACCTGTTGGGGGCGGACATCGGCCACATCCCGGTGAGCAACCTCTATGAGGTGTTCATTCTGTTCGCCGTGATGACGGCGATGCTTTATCTCTTTTATGAACGCCGTTACAACAACCGGGCCATGGGGGCCTTCGTCCTTACCGTGATCAGCGCCTCGGTGGCGTTCCTCCTCTGGTACACCTTCGAGCGCCAGGCCCATGAGATCCAGCCCCTGGTTCCGGCCCTGCAGTCCTACTGGATGAAGATCCACGTCCCGGCCAACTTCGTGGGCTACGGGGCATTCGCCATCGCTGCCATGGTGGGGGTCGCCTATCTGCTGCTGGAGTGGCGCGCGCGGGTCAATCCCGGTGGGCTGCTGGCCGCCCGTCTGCCGAGCCTGGAGCAGCTGGATGATGTGATGTACAAATCCATCGCCCTGGGATTTGCCTTCTTCACCGTGGCCACCGTGCTGGGGGCGATGTGGGCGGCCGAGGCGTGGGGTGGCTACTGGTCCTGGGACCCCAAGGAGACCTGGGCCCTCATCGTGTGGCTCAACTATGCGGCGTGGTTGCACCTGCGTCTGACCAAGGGCTGGCGCGGCCGACCGCTGGCGTGGTGGGCCATCGTGGGGTTGTTCGTCACCCTGTTCGCCTTCGTCGGCGTGAACATGTTCCTCTCAGGGCTGCACTCCTACGGCCAGCTGTAAGGCCAAGCGCAGGGTACAGAGGCCCGCTCTTCCCCGGGAAGGCGGGCCTCCTCCGCAGCCAATCCACCGTGGCCCCAGTGGCCCCGTAGCCCGGATGCAGCGAAGCGGAATCCGGGCATTCTGCTTCGGGGAACGGACAATCGGAGGCATTTGCCCGCCCCGAAATGGGGAGACCCCTCGGGGACGCTCTCCTACTGTCGCCTACTTTTTCCCACCGTAGACATACCGCGAGAAGGTCGCCACATCCTGGCTGACTCGCCGGAATAGCCGATCCAGGCTGATGATCACGTCTTCGAGCAGATTTACGGCAATAAAGGGATGCTCCACCCGCAAGCGCTGGTACATCGGCCGGCTGAGCCGCAGAAGGCGGGTGTTGGCCGAAGTGGCAATGAGGCGCACCGAACGGGGCTCGCGATCGAAGAACGACATCTCGCCGACGAGCTCCCCCTCCCGTGCCCGGCCGAGTTCGACAGTCTGGCCATCGGCCTCGTACAGCAGGGTGGCCTCGCCGGTGACCACAAAATAGAGCGCCTCGCCCACCTCCCCTATGTCCGCAATGATGGCATCCTTCTTGAACGTCACCTCATCCATGAACTCCACCAGCAGACCGATTTCGCGACGGGTCAGGGCTTCGCAGAGAAACTGCTGATTCAGAAAGTCG
This sequence comes from Gammaproteobacteria bacterium, assembly GCA_041690535.1. Classification (GTDB taxonomy): domain Bacteria; phylum Pseudomonadota; class Gammaproteobacteria; order Thiohalomonadales; family Thiohalomonadaceae; genus JAWLHA01. The sequence goes on from JAWLHA010000021.1 coordinate 57,907, forward strand.
GTCAGGTCGATGTTCGGTTGTACACTCATGGTCGGGCCCTCTCAGTTGTCGGCCATAGCATAGTGGAGAGCCCCTTCCCAGCAAAGGGCTCCAGGGTAAGTATGCGTTTACCCGGCCAAGGGCTCTAACTGCAATGTGAATCAACCTCCCTTGCGGTATAGTTGGGGCTCGTGCACGCCCATGGATAACAACGCATTTGGAGGTTCGATGAACGCGCGCAGGTTGATATTGGCCCTGGTCGCCTTGCTGCCCATGACCTTTTCCGCGGTGGCTGCGGATGCCTACCGGGTAGGGGAGGATTACGAGCGGGTCCGCCCCACAATCCCGGTGACCCAGGGGAAGATCGAGGTGACGGAGCTCTTCTGGTACGGCTGCCCTCACTGCTACTCCCTCGAACCCTACGTCGAAGAGTGGCTCAAGAACAAACCGGACGATGTGGAGTTCGTTCGCATTCCCGCCATTTTCACCAATCCCGGCTGGGAGCTGCACGCGCGCGCCTACTATGCGGCGGAAGTGCTGGGGGTGCTCGATAAGTTCCACACGCCGTTCTTCGATGCCATCCACGAGGACCTGCGCCCCATGAAGAGTGAATCGGAGATCCTGGCCTTCGTCGCGGACCGCGGAATCGACCGCGCCGCCTTCAAGGAGGCCATGGGCTCCTTCGCCGTGGCCGGCAAGGTGCGTCGCGCCGCCGACTTGACCCGGCGCTACGGCATCGACGGTGTCCCGGCCCTGGCGGTCGGCGGGAAATACCGCACCGGCGGCAAACAGGCGAAGACCTACCATAATATGATCCGCATCATCGATCATCTGGTCCAACAGGAGCGCGCCGCTCCCTAAAGGTCTGCCTCTCATGAAGACGGCCGAGCTGTTCGTCAGGTGTCTGGAGAACGAGGGCATCGAGTACATTTTCGGCATCCCCGGCGAGGAGAATCTCGACGTGATGGACGCCCTGGTGGACTCTGCCGTCACGTTCATCCCGGTGCGCCACGAGCAGGGGGCCGCCTTCATGGCGGATGTGTACGGCCGACTCACCGGCCGCGCCGGTGTCTGCCTCTCCACACTCGGGCCGGGGGCCACCAACCTCATCACCGGGGTGGCCGATGCCAACATGGATCACGCCCCCCTGGTGGCCATTGCAGGGCAGGCCGACACCACCCGGCTCCACAAGGAGTCGCACCAGGTGCTCGATTTAGAGCAGATGTTCGCCTCCATCACCAAATACTCCTCCCGGGTGGTCTCCCCCAGTGTGGTGACGGAGGTGGTGCGCAAGGCGTTCAAGCTGGCCCAGACGGAGAAGACGGGCGCGGCGTTCATCGAACTGCCGGAGAATATCGCCAAGCTGGAGGTGGATGACATCCCCCTGCCGGTGAAAAATCCGTTCCTCCCGGAACCCTCCGCCGACCGCGTCGCCGCTGCCGCCGAGCTCATCTCCAACGCCCGGGAGCCCATGATCCTGGCCGGCAACGGAGTGGTGCGGGCCAAGGCATGGAGGCAGTTGGCCGACTTTGCCGCGCGGCTGAACATCCCGGTGGCCAACACTTTCATGGCCAAGGGGGTGGTCCCCTTTGCCAAGAACCCTTTGGCCCTGGGCAGCGCGGGGCTGCAGTCCAAGGATTACGTGAACTGCGGGTTCGACAGCGCGGATCTCATCATCTGCGTGGGCTATGACCTGGTGGAGTACCACCCTCACCTCTGGCACCCCACCCGGGACCGCACCCTCATCCACATCGACACCACCCCCGCCGAGGTGGACGCCAACTATTCGGTGGCCGTGGGAGTGGTGGGGGACATCAAGCACAGCCTGATCCGCATCGGCGAGCTGGCGACTCCCCACCAGGGCCATCGGCTGCGCCCCCTGCGCAATGCGCTGGTGGAGGAGATGAGCGCCCATGCCCACGATGAGTGTTTCCCGGTCAAACCGCAGAGGATCATTTGGGATCTGCGCACCGCCCTGGAGCTGGAGGACATCGTCATCTGCGACGTGGGCGCGCACAAGCTGTGGATGGCCCGCATGTTCCGTTGCGAGTACCCCAACACCTGCATCATCTCCAACGGTTTTGCCGCCATGGGCATTGCCCTGCCGGGCGCCATCGCTGCCAAGCTGGCCAACCCCAAACGCAAGGTGGTGGCCGTGACCGGCGATGCGGGGTTCCTGATGAATGTCCAGGAGCTGGAGACGGCGGTGCGCCTGGGGATCGCCCTGGTCGTGCTGGTGTGGAACGACAAGGGGTACGGGCTAATCAAATGGAAACAGATAAACCAGTTCGGTCGCCCTGCCCATGTGGACTTTGGCAATCCCGATTTTGTCACCCTGGCGGAGGCGTTTGGGGCGAAGGGGTACCGCATCGGAAGCGTTGCCGACCTGCTGCCCACCCTGAAGCAGGCACTCGAGAACGATGGGATCAGCGTCATTGACTGCCCGGTCGACTACGGGGAGAATCTTCGACTCACCGCCAAGTTGGGCGAGATGCTCTGCCCGGTGTGATGTCATGGTGAGTACCCTGGCCAATCCGAGTATTGAACCGGCGGTTGTAGCCCGCAAACGCCTGCGCCTGTTGAGCTACAACATCCAGGTGGGCATCAACAGCACCCGTCCGCACCACTACTTCACCCGCAGTTGGCGCCACCTGCTGCCCCACCACACCCGCTTCGCCAATCTTGATCGCATCGCCCAGCTGCTGTGCGACTACGACATCGTTGCCCTGCAGGAGCTGGATGCGGGCAGCCACCGCACCGGGTTCGTGGACCTGACCGAGTATCTGGCCCGCAGCGCCCAGTTTCCCTTCTGGTTTCACCAGCTCAACCGCGACATGGGGCTCATCGCCCAGCACGGCAACGGGCTGCTCAGCCGGGTCCGGCCGCTGGAGGTGGTGGAGCACAAGTTGCCGGGCGTCATCCCCGGCCGCGGAGGGTTGATGGCCCGTTTCGGCGATGCCGACAACCCGCTGGTCGTTATGCTGATCCATCTCGCGCTGAGCCGCCGGGCGCGCTTGCGCCAGCTCGACTATGTGGCAGAGGTAATCCAACAGTACGACCATGTGGTGCTCATGGGCGACATGAATTGCGAACCGGGCAGCCGTGAAATGGAGCTGCTGTTCCGGCGGACAGACCTGCACGAGCCCCTCGAAGAGCTCCATACCTTCCCCAGCTGGCGTCCCAACCGCAGCATCGATCACATCCTGGTGACCCCCTCCCTGGAGGTGGTGGGATGCCACGTTTTGAACCACGCCTTTTCCGATCACCTCCCCATCGCGATGGAGGTACTGCTGCCGGAGGAGGTTAGGCTGCCGGTTTAGCGCCGCACACGGGCGCGAGGGACGAGGTGCGAGGTTCGAGTTACGAGGGACTGAGTCGCTACGCGACGAATTCTTGATCGAAACACCTGTGCGCAGCGCCTCGTTCCCTCGAATCTCGTATCATCTCTCCACTCGTATCTGGTTACTCGCGATCTCGCCCCCGCTTTTTTGTATGATCTCCCGAGCCCAGAGGGCCCAAGCCAAGGGAGGAGTGATGCCGCAGCCCCAAGAGGTGCCTGAACAGGAGCGCTGGAAAGCCAAGTACTACGAGACTCTGGAACTGCTCGACCGCAAGGAGCAGGAGTGGCATCGGGTCGAGCACATCCTGCGCCAGTGCATCTCCCGCTTGAGCTTGGCGGCGGAAGGCATCCATCGGGGTCTCGATCGCGAGCTGGACCGCCTGCGCAGTGCGATCCGCAGCGGGGCCGAGACCACGGCCCTGGAGGGACTCATCGATGCCCTCTCCGCCCACATTCTCCGGCTCGATGACGAACGTCATCGCCGTATGGACCCTCGCGACCTTCTCCTTTCACTGCTCGACAAGGTCTCCTTCCCCCGTGGCGTTGGCCACAAGGCTCGAGCGCTCCAGAAGAGACTCGTCTCCGCGTCGGAGGAGGACGACCTTCGCCGATTCGCCACGGAGTTCGCCGGCCTGGTCACCGAGGCCATCGCCGGGGAGCAGGGGGAATGCTCCGGGCTGCTTGGTCGGCTCTTCGCCCGGGGAGAGGAGGGGAGCCCCGATACCAAGGCCGCCCCGGCCCCCTCCCTCGCGGTGGCGCGTCGCATCCTCGAGCGCCTGGTTTCGCACCTCATCACCGGTCCGGGGCGGGGCGAGTACTTCGAACGCATCCGTACCGCCGAGGTCGAGGCCGAATTGCTGCGTGTGGCCGAAGAGTTGGGGGGCGCCGGGGGGGGTGAGCCTCTCCCCTCCAATGGAGAGGTGCTGCTCCGACTGCTCGAGCGTCTGGATATCCCCTCCGAGCTCAGCGACCGGGTGGAAGCCATCAAGGCCGAGCTCGGGGCAGGGCCGAACCCGCCCCGGATCGACGGGGCGCTGGGGGCCATTGCCGATGTGGTGCGGGAGGTGCGCAGCCGCATCCAGGACGAGAAGCGGGAGATCGAGACGTTCCTCAAGCAGCTCACCCAAAACCTTGGCGAACTGGACCGGCGGGTCCAGGAGAATGTGGCCCGCCAGCGCCAGTCCTACGAGGAGGGGTGCCATCTCGGCGCGGCGGTGCAGATGCAGGTGCAGGGTATCGAGGAGTCCTTCCAGGGGGCGGTGGAGCTGGACACGCTCAAAGGCGCCATTCAGCAACGCATCGCCACCATTCGCAGCCACCTCGACAGGTTCCGGGAGTCCGAGGGCCAGCGGCACGTGGAGACCGAAGCGCAGATCCAGGAGCTGACCGACCGCCTGCAGGCCCTGGAAAAGGAGTCGGCGGATCTTCGCGAACGCCTGCGCCAAGAACGCCATCTCGCCCTCATCGATCCGCTTACCGGGATCTATAACCGCCTGGCCTTCGACGAGCGGATGGGGCAAGAGTTTGCGCGCTGGCGCCGCTACAAGTCCCCCCTCACGCTCGCGGTATGGGATATCGACCGCTTCAAGAGCGTCAATGACACCTATGGGCATCAGGCGGGCGATCGGGTACTGACCGTAGTGGCAAAGTTGCTGCGCAAGCAGGTTCGGGAGACGGACTTCATCGCCCGGTTCGGCGGCGAGGAGTTCATTATGCTCCTGCCGGAGACCGCAATTGAGGACGCCGTTGGAGTGGCCGAGAAGCTACGCACGAGCGTCGCGGCATGCGAGTTTCACTACGGCGGGCGGCGAGTCGTGGTGACCGCCTCCTGCGGCCTGGCGGAGTTTCATGAGGGTGATACGCCCGAACAGGTGTTCGCCCGTGCCGACCAGGCCCTCTATGCGGCCAAGGCGGGCGGGCGCAACCAGTGCCGCGAAGGTTAGGATCACGCCTCCAACTCCTGGCCGGGAGCGGGAAGGCCGGCCACCCGGCGGGCCTGCTCGACCCCGTGGAAAAGGCGCTCCACGCAGTCGGCGTTCAGGTGGTTGAGGGTACAGGCCAGGCTGGCCGGGGGCATCGCCCCATACTTGATGAAGTGCTCCCGGAAGGTATGAATGAGTTGCCAATGGGCTTCACCCAGTCGCCCGATCCCGCTCTCTTCGGCGACCCGCGTCGCCTCGTTTTCGCTCCAGGGGCGACGGGGCTCACCCAGGGTGGAGAAAGGTATGAGTTCATCATGTACCAGGTGCATGGGTGGGGCTCCTTGCTCGACCGTCTGGACGGGGGTCTTAAACTACTAGCAAGGTGGATTTCTGTTCGCCACGTACGGAAATACTTATGGTTCGTATAGGCATTGACCTCGGTGGCACCAAGATCGAGGTCATCGCCCTCGACCTCGCGGGCAAGGAGCTCTATCGCAGGCGCCTGCAAACACCCCGCGACGACTATCCGGCCACCCTGCAGGCGGTGAAGCGGCTGGTGGATGCGGCCGAAGCGGAAGTGGGGGCGGGCAGTGTGGGGGTGGGGATCCCCGGGGCCATCTCCCCGGCCAGCGGGCGGGTCAAGAACGCCAACTCCACTTGGCTCATCGGCCAGCCCCTGGATCGGGACCTCGCCACGCTGCTCGGTCGGGAGGTGCGTCTGGCCAATGACGCCAATTGCTTTGCCGTGTCCGAGGCGGTGGATGGCGCCGCGGCAGGGGTCGAGGTGGTGTTCGGCGTGATCGTGGGCACGGGGACCGGTGGTGGCGTGGTGGTCGGTGGTCGCCCCCTGACCGGGGCCAATGCCATTGCAGGCGAGTGGGGCCACAACCCGCTGCCCTGGCCCGGGCCGGACGAGCAGCCGGGGCCGGCGTGCTACTGCGGCAAGTGCGGCTGTATCGAGACCTGGCTCTCCGGGCCGGGCCTGAGCGCCGATCACCAGCGCCGCACCGGCCAGGCACTGGATGCCCGGGCTATGGCATTGGCGGCGAGCGGCGGTGACAGCGCTGCGCAAGAGAGCCTGCGCCGCTATGCCGACCGCATGGCGCGCTCCCTGGCGAGCGTGATCAACATCCTCGACCCGGAGGTCATCGTTCTCGGCGGGGGCGTGTCCAACATTCCCCAGCTGTACCAGTGGGTACCGGAGTTGTGGGGGAAGTACGTCTTCTCCGATCGGGTCGATACCCCGCTGCTCCCGCCCAAACACGGCGACTCCAGCGGGGTGCGGGGCGCGGCCTGGCTGTGGCCCTAAAGGCAGGTGCGAGGGGCGAGATACGAGTTACCAGGCAGGGTAAACGCATACTTACCCAAGAGCGATGTAAGTCCTTGAAAGCAGGTCGTCGGCCGCATGGACGCGGCCGTCGAGCGTACATGGACGTATTGATAGC
>JAWLHA010000022.1:0-62046 GCA_041690535.1 Gammaproteobacteria bacterium
GTCCACAAGCCCGAGAAGTGGGGAGATGACCTCTCCTCCTTCCGCCATACCGTGGTCGAGACCAACACCATGCTGAAGTCCATCCAGGGGCTGGAAACGGGGGTGGCAGGTCTCGGCATCCGCGGGGTCGTCCCGGTTTTCTGGCAGGGAAAACACCATGGGTCGGTGGAGACCGGCATGTCGTTCGGCCAGCCCTTCTTTGACGAATTCAAGACCCGTTACGGGGTGGACGTCTCCCTCTTCCTCTCCGAAGAGGGGGGATTCAAGACCTTCGCCACCACCCTGAAGGGCGACCGACTCACTCCCGGCGAGATGCGCACCGCACTCGAGGGCAAGCCCGTGGTCCGTGACGGCGCCGTGAACGGCACGCCCATCGCCCTCTATGCCAATGCGGTCAGGGATTATTCGGGCAAACCAATTGGGATCATCGAACTGGTGATGGACCGCAGTCACTACGCCGCATCCATCGCCGAGGCCCGCAACACCACTCTCGTCATCGGTGCCGCCGCCCTCGTCCTGGGCCTGTTGCTCACGGCAGTGCTGTCGCGGGGCATCACCTTGCCCATCAAACTCACCGCCAAGGGCATGTGCGACATCGCCGAGGGCGAGGGCGATCTCACCCATCGCCTGGACACCTCCGGGCGAGACGAGCTCACCGACCTGGCCAGGGCGTTCAACCAGTTCGTCAGCAAAATCCAGGACATCATCAAGCAGGTCGCCGGGGCCACCGCCCGGCTACACGAAGGCATCAACCGCATGGCCAGCATCACGGAGGAGACCAACCGCGGCGTGAAGCAACAACAGTCCGAGACCGACCAGGTGGCCACCGCGGTCAACGAGATGGCAGCGACGGTTCAGGAAGTCTCCCGCAGCGCGACCCAGGCCGCCGAGGCCGCAGCGACCGCCGATCAGCAATCCAACCAGGGCCGGAACGTGGTGCGCAAGACCATCGATGTGATCACCGGTCTGGCCCGGGAGGTGGAGAAGGCCGCCGAAGCGATGCAGCGGCTCGAGGGTGACAGCAAGAACATCGGCAGCGTGCTCGACGTGATCCGGGGGATCGCCGAGCAGACCAACCTCCTGGCCCTCAATGCCGCCATCGAGGCGGCCCGTGCCGGCGAGCATGGCCGCGGATTCGCCGTAGTTGCCGACGAGGTGCGCACCCTGGCCCAGCGGACCCAGCAGTCCACCCAGGAGATCGAGGAGATGATCGGCAACCTCCAGTCCGCGGCGATGAAGACCGCCAGCATGATGGAGGAAGGCCGGGCCCGGGCCCAGGAGACGGTCGGACAGGCCACCAACGCCGGTGATGCGCTGGAATCCATCGCCAATGCGGTGGCGATCATCACCGACATGAACAGCCAGATCGCCAGCGCGGCCGAAGAGCAGAGCGCCGTCGCCGAGGAGATCAATCGCAACGTCTCCAACATCAGCCAAATCGCTGAGCTCTCCACCGAAGGCGCCCACCAGATCGCCGCTGCCAGCGGTGACTTGCGCAGGCTGGCCGAAGAGCTGGATGGGTTGGTGGGACGGTTCAAGGTGTAGGCGATTTGGGTCAACGCCTGGTTGAGGGCGCCGCCACCGGGGACAACCGCGAAGCGGCCGCGCCCCCCCGGCGGGCCCTCCTCACTGGGCATAAGCACCTGTCGGCCCAACTTACGTCGTTTCTCCGGCTGATTGCGTTTGCCTGCCGGTGATTCGGCCGCTCCACACCGGCCAAATCCGGACGGAATTGGCTGGAACTGGCCTGGCGATCGGCCGCTACGATCAGATGATTGCAGGACACGCCCGCTCTCGGGGCTTAATCGTGGTGACGAACAACCACCGTGGATTTGAGCGAGTGCACGGGCTGCGCATCGAAAAGCGGGTCGAACCGGTCACTTAACGAGAGTACCGGCACCGGGGACCACTCGGGCTCTTCCGGCGGATCGAGGCAGATGCGCGCCTCAGCAATCACCTCCAGCTTCAGGATCTCCTCGAAGCCGTTGACCCGTACCGGAAGGCGAATGTCATACTGGTCCGTCTTGGCCTCCCGCGGAAGCGTAATACACTCCAGATCGCTAAACAGGGCCGCGGTCCCCCGCTCCATCAGCCCAGTACGCAGAAGCCGATAGCCGGGTCCCACATTACAGACGAAGTCGATATCTTTCGACCAGCGGTACTCGCCGTGATGCAGGGTTATCAAAGTGCCGCCGCCAAAGTAGGCGCCCGAACGGGCAAACAGCCCCGCGTTCAGACTGCGCAGGACGGTGTGGATGAGCTTGTGGTGCGGATGGTCAAACACGAATCCATGAACCGAAGGCCTGTGCCAGGCGGCCTACGTACACCCGCTCTTCGGCACTCAGCTCGCCCAGCACATTCAGGTACTGCCAGCCGCGCTCGTATCGGTCGAGCGCCTGCTCAGGGCTTAATCGGCGCACATCACCACCCTGCCAGCAAATGGCCTGGAGAAAAGGAAGCTGCTCCGGAGCTTGGACGTCCTGCGAGTTCATGGAACCAATTCAGAAACCTCGTGATGCGATTAGTTTAGCGGCGCCTTCGTTTCCCCGCAAAGCTCCTGCCGAGCCTGAGCACCGAACGGGTTACGGAGTAGCCAGTGGTAAGCCATAGATATCGCGCACGCCGTGAGTACATCCTTGTCCACGGCCGCATCCCGTCGCTTCTCCAGCATGTCGCGTTTGCCGGTGTGGAATGTGAGACTTTACCCCACCACTCGTTCACCCACTCGTTCATGAGTTTGGTGATCATTGGCGAGACTGCCACCAAAGTGATGGAGATGTTGCGTTGAGCTGAGTCGCCAGGCGTCACATCGTCCCCTACTCGGGCGAGTACGCCATCGTCAATTCCTCGGCCACCCCACGCAGCCTCTTGTCACGCGTCCAAAGTCGCGACGAACCTTGCAGAGCCACGGCGGCCAGCAAGTGAGTATCGACGTAGCCGATTCCGCGGCCCATCAGTGCCTGCTGCTCAATGAAAAAGAGAACCTCCTCGTCGCGCGCCACGGTGGCCTGGGGCAGGTCCTTAAGCAGAGCGAGCACCTCCGCCCGATTGCGCAGATTCCCGCAAGCCAGCTCTCCCAACACGAACGGGTGCATCATCACCCGGCAACTGTTCAGCAGTCCCGTCAGGATTTCATCGCCGACGCGGAGATGATCCTCCCAGATTGACGTGTCGACCAGAATCATTCTGCTTCAGGGCGACGCCGGGCGATCGGCTCCAGTTGCGGTTCGCTACCCCCCAGCCGAGCCAGCCGGCGGGCGCTTTCGCGCTCAATCAAGGCCCGCAACCCCTCGCGCACCAGAACGGCCTTTTCGGTGACCCCGCAAATGCGCTGGGCCTCCGCCAACAGCTGGTCGTCAATGTTCAAAGTCGTTCGCATGGTCTTCGCCCTTCGCTACCTGATACATCCAAATAGATACATATACATCACAAGATGTCGAATGTCGTGCCTGCAACAATCACGCATGTGCCCGAACTTAGTACCACGCACGATCCCGTGTTGGAATGTGTGACTTGACCCCACCACTCACACTCATGACCCCACCACTCACCACCACTCACTACCCGGGGTTCTACCGTTGTATGTACCCGCCACGGGTCAATGTTGGAATGTGAGACTTGACCCCAATCTTGCCCCTGAGACTTGACCCCAATCTTGCCCCCTGTCTTGCCCTGTGACCCCAATCTTGCCCATGACCCCAATCTTGCCCGCGTCCGCAGACCTTCGCCCAGCTCTCAGCACCGGAGGTGGTAATCGAACGGGTGCGCTACCTGGAGGAACGCTTTCAGGTAGCGGACGATACCGCCGCCGTCACCGATCAGCTCGTCAGACTGATGGGGGATTTCCAGATCGGTGGCAAGCAAGTGCATGACACCAACATCGTTGCCACCATGCGGCCTATGGCATTCCGGCGCTGCTCACGCACAACACCAAGGACTTCGAACGGTTTGGAAGGGTAATCAAAACCGAGGGCTTGGGGATGTAAATAGATACCATAACACGGGGGTAGGTAGGACCGAGCTCGGTGCAAGCAGGCAAGGCCACGCTGAGAGGGCGTGTAACCTTGCGGTCTACCGCCATTTTCCGGACCACGGCGGGCCAATGTTGGAATGTGAGACCCCACCCCATGCTTGCCGGGGCGGAATCAACCCACATGTGTGTTATCAGAGGTCAGAAAAGTTACTACGACCCCATTTACCCCCATTACCCCATTCACCCCCCCATTTATCCCCTTGAAACATACCCAAATTGGGTATTAGCATACCCAACATGGGCACAAAGCGCACAGACACCTCCGGGAATTCCTCGACGTCCCGGTCCGCAGCCGGTCGGGCGAGCTTGGCGGACGCACTCTTCTCGGCGACCCAGCAGCGGGTTTTGGCGCTGCTGTTCGGTCAAGCTGATCGGAGCTTTTTCACCAACGAACTAATTGGCATGGTGGGTTCGGGATCGGGTGCCGTGCAGCGCGAGCTGCGCCGGCTGGTGGAGAGTGGGCTGGTGACGGTCTCGCGCGTAGGCAACCAGAAGCACTATCAGGCCAACCCGGAGGCCCCCATCTTCGAGGAGCTTCGCGGTATCGTGGTCAAGACCCTCGGACCCGCCGAAGTGGTACGAACGGCATTGGCGCCGCTTACGGACCGGATATGTTTGGCACTGGTATACGGGTCGGTAGCCAAACGCAGCGACACGGCGACCAGCGATATCGACCTCCTGATCGTCTCCGATCAACTGACGCTGGAGGCGCTGTACGAGGCAATGGCGCCCGCGGAGCGGGAGCTTGGCCGGCCGGTGAACCCCACCCTCTACACCGAGGCGGAATTCCGGAAGCGCCGACAGAACGGGAGCCCATTTCTCGCCAAGGTCCTGGCCGGCGAATACATCTGGCTAATAGGGAATGACCATGACCTTGAAACCCTTGGATAACCTCCTCGGCAGGGGGCTCAAGCCCGAGTCGCCGAATCAGGCGGAATTCGACGGACTGGTCCGTTCCGGAACGGTACGGCTTAAGGACGCCGAAAATCCCTCGCTCGGGCTCGAAAGCCGGTTCGACCTCGCCTACAACGCCGCCCATGCCCTGTCGCTCGCAGCCTTGCGCTGGCACGGTTACCGGTCCGACAACCGTTATCTCGTATTCCAAACCCTACCCCACACCATCGACCTGCCACCGGCCCAGTGGCGGGTGCTCGACCAAGCACATAGAAAGCGCAATCTGGCCGAGTACGAAGGCGACATGGATGTGGACGAGGCATCGGTCGATGCCCTGATCCGCATGGCGAAACTGGTATACGAGCACTTGGCAGCGCTGGGACCTGTCACGAAGCGGTAACCGCCGCTTCTGAATACACGTTGGGGAAGACGGCCGGGTCGAAGGCGAGTTAGCGGCCGAGGACATTTTTACTGGAGCCAAGCAGGATACCCACGCTAAGGAGTTGCCACTTCGCCTCCTCTCCTTGGCTTGGGTGTCCATGTAGTCCCCACCGCTGTGTGCGACGCGCCTTCCTGTGCGGCAAGGTTGCCAGATCTGACAACGCAGTTAGGGGTAGGGTTAGAAGCCAAGTGATGCAATTTAAGACCCCTCTGTCGCTGTTCAGCGGCGAAGTGGATGCATGCCACTGCTTCATGAACAGCGGGCCAGTGCCGGAGCTGGTCTTTGAACGGCACGGCGACACACTCAATATCGTCCACCCGAATCACTACCAACACCTACTCAGCGGGGCTACACCATGACTGTTACCTCCCTCCCCCCTCGCACCGAGGCACGTGCGATGCTCAAGGCGTTACAGGATGCGGTAAGGAAAAACCTGGAACGCAAGCGGTGCCTCGGGCGATACGCGGTGATCTGGCAGGATGGCAAACCCGTGCGGCTGGGCGACGATTCCCCAAGGCGCGGTAATGATCGCGGGAAAAGACGACGGAGAGCTAATTAATCCCTCCATCCTCTCGTCCCCCTTTTCCCAAGCCCCCCGACCTGTTGGAATGTGAGACCCCACCTCACCCCTCATGCGCCAACCCACGGGAGATCGGGGGGACATCCATCGAATGGCCAGGCTAAGGAGGGTCAGATACCCAGTTCTCCACCCTGAGTCCTTCGACCCGCTGGAACTCCCTGCCGTTGTTGGTGACCAGGGGGACCTCCAGGGCGAGGGCATGGGCAGCAATCAGAGTATCCAACGCGCCGATGGGTGTCCCGGCGCGTTCCAGGGCGCTGTGCAGCGCGCCATACTTCCATACGGCATCGGGGCCGAACGGCACAATCTCCAGAGGCGCAAGGAACTTTTCCAGCGCCATGCGGTTGCGTGCCGAACCGCTCTTGTCCACACCGAACGCCAGTTCCGCGGCAGTGATGCTGGAAACACCAATGTCACCGACCCTGTACTGCCGAAAACGCCCGACGACCTCTTGCGGTCGCTCGTTGATGATGTAAATGCAGATGTTCGTGTCGAGCAGGTATTTCATTCGGGCCAGTCGCCCCGCGCTTGCTGCGGCGGCTGTTGGCGATTGATGTGAAAACCGGGCTCGAACTCGGCCAATGCCTCTTCCATCAGCTGCCACGCATCCTCTTGCGGAAGCAACAAGACCCCTTTTCCGAAATGCTTGACAAAAACCTCCTTGCCCGGCATCCGGTATTCCTTGGGCAGTCGAACCGCCTGACTGCGGCCGGAGGTAAACAACTTTGCGGTTTCCATAATGGTGAGCGAGGTACAGTAATGCTCCAGCCCACCGCCACCAGGGCCAGAAAAGTTACTACGACCCCATTTATCCCCAGGCGCTGGAAATCCTCCGGTGCCATTCCCCTGGAAGGCGGCCTGTCCGGTGCGAACTCCCCGCCCTGCCATGCCGCCTCCAGCGCCTCCAGGTACTTGCCCCGAAACACCCGCGAGAGCACCCGCACCGGGAACAGGAAGTGGGGCTTGGCCGAGCGCCACTGCCCCTGCGCCAATCCGCCACCGCTCACGATGCAATGCAGGTGGATGTGTTGGTCCAGCCGCTGGCCCCAGGTGTGCAGCACCGCGGTGACGCCCACCTCCGCCCCCAGCCAGCGGGGGTTGCGGCCCACCTCCAGCAACGTCTGGGCGGCGCACTGAAACAGCAGGCCGTAGACCAGTCGCGGTTGCCACTGCGCCAGCAGGTTGAGCCCATGCGGCAGAGTGAACACCACATGGAAGTACTCCACCGGCAGCAACTCGGCCTGGCGCTGCCGGACCCACTGCTCCTTGGCCCGGCTCTGGCACTTGGGACAGTGCCGGTTACGGCAGGAGTGGTAGTGACGCACCTCGCTCCCGCAGTGCTCACACCGCACCACCTGCCCGCCCAGCTCCGAGGTGCGGCAGGCGCCGATCGCCCGCAGCGCCTTCTCCTGCTCGGCGCACAGGCGGTGGGCGGCCCGGTACGCCGGGCCAATGGACCGGACGATCTCCGCCAACTCAATGCCGACGGTCGTCCCGCGGGGCGGACGGCACATCGCCGCGGCGCTACGGCAGCAACTCCTCCGGCCAGCCCAATCCGTCCAGCGGCGAGGGGGTGCCCGTCAGGCGGTCTTTGGCCAAGTGCAGGTAGCGCAGGGTGGTGCCGATGTGCCCGTGTCCCATCAGCTGCTGGATGGTCGGCATGTCCACGCCTGCCTCCAGCAGGTGAGTGGCGAAGGCGTGACGCAGCCCGTGGATCCCGCAGTCCTTGGTGAGTCCCGCGCGCCGTTTGGCCCGGACCCAGGCCTTTTGGATCACCGCCACGTCCACCGGCCGTTCGCCCCCACGCCCTGGAAACAGAAAGGTCCGCGGGCGGTAGCTGCGCCAATAGATCCGCAGCTCCTCCAGCAGCCGCCGCGACAGCAGGGTGAAACGATCCTTGCCCCCTTTTCCGTTGCGAACCCGGAGACTCATCTGTCCGCTGTCGATGTCGCCGACCGCCAGTTTCGCGATCTCGCTGACGCGCAGACCCGCCCCGTAGGCCAGCATGAACATCACCCGCTCGCGAATGTGCGGGGTATGGGCAAACAGCCGCTCGATCTCCTCCCGCGAGGGCACCTCGGGCAGTTTCTGCGGCTGACGCGACCGCGGGATCTCAAATTGGCTCTGCTCCCGCCCGAGCGTGTGGTGGTAGAAGAACCGCAATCCACTGACGGCGACATTGCAGCTGCTCCACGCCAGGGCTCGCTCATGGATGAGGTGGGCCAGGTAGCGCTGCACTTGGGCATCGTCGAGCTGATCGGGGCTGCTGCGGTAATACTTCGCCAGCCCGCGCACCGCGGCCAGATACGACTGGCGCGTACGTTCGGACAATCCACGCACCAGCATGTCCTGCTCCATTTGCTGACTCAGCTTGCTCATGACATCTCACTCCGCTGTTGACTGTTCCCAGTCTTTCAACGGACGGAATGCCGTTATCCCTGAGTCTTTTCGCAGCGCCCCACGAAAATAGGCGCGAAAAACACGCCGCGCCTCTTGGTCTTTTCCACCGCCGACAGGCGGTTTAGTTCAACAGTGTATTAGACGGAATCGGCCTTTTAGGCACTATGCCGTTTCCAAATAGCGCCACAGGCACTCGCCTTTCGATTTCCGTTTGCGGTAGGATTTCCCTACCTCTTTCACGGAAGATACCGGAGGTTTGATTATGAGGGAAGAGAGCCGTGCCGTTCGAGAGCGGCGCTTCTGGGGCCGCTACATCGAAGTCCTTAACAAACAAGGCATTAAACCCCCTTTCGACAAGTGGCATGTGCGGCGAGCAGAGGCGTTCATAAGGGCATTTCCTAACAGACGTCTGGCTGATCTTGGGCCGGAAGATGTGTCCGGCTACCTCACGCAAATGGGCCGCCAGGGTGCGATGAAACCATGGCAGTTCAGGCAAGTGGTCGATGCTATACGGAGTCTGTATAGCATTGTTAGCACCGAATGGGCCGGGGGATTCGATTGGGGCTTCTGGCACGACTCCGCCCGAGCGCTCGGGCCACAGCATGAGACTACCGCTCGCGAGAGGGCTCCGGTGACCCCAACCGAGTTTGTCGAGCGGCTTGGAGATACACGCTTTGCCCCTCTCGTTCGGGCACATTTGGAGCTGTTCGCCTCCATCGCGACAGTCATCCGCACACGAAACATGGCCTTTCGCACGGAGCAGGCCTACATGGGTTGGGTCTGTCGCTTCATGCTGCACTTCGGCGGAAAATCACCCGTTAGTCTTGGCTCGGAGGAGGTGGCGAGTTTCCTTCAGCACCTGGCAGTTCAACGAAACGTGGCGGCGAGCACTCAGAATCAGGCCTTGAACGCGTTGGTGTTCCTCTACAAGCACGTGTTGAAAACACCATTGGGGGATATCGAGGAATTCGCTCGGGCCAAGCGCCCGAAGCGGGTTCCGGTAGTGCTCTCTGCCGGCGAGATGAGGCGTCTTCTCGCCGAGCTCCGCGGCGTGCAAGGGATGATTGCATCATTGCTCTACGGCACAGGAATGCGACTCATGGAGGGGCTTCGCATGCGGGTGCAGGATGTCGAATTTGAGCGAAAACTGATCGTGATCAGGCGGGGAAAGGGGGACAAGGATCGTGTCGTGCCACTGCCGGATATCCTCGTGCCCTCCATCAAGGCGCACCTCGTGGAGGTCAAGGCCTTGCACGAGAAGGATTTGGCTGCCGGACTCGGCGAGGTGGGCTACTCCCCAATGCGCTTGCAGTGAAATATCCCAACGCGCCGAAAGAGTGGCGGTGGCAATATGTGTTTCCCAGCGGCCGCCTCTCTGTGGATCCGCGCAGCGGCAAGACGCGGCGGCACCATCTACATGAAAGCGCGGTGCAGAAAGCAGTTGCGGCCGCAGCGCGCCGTGCCGGGATCACGAAGAAGGTCGGTTGCCACACGTTGCGTCACAGCTTTGCGACCCACCTGTTGGAGCGCGGCCAGGATATACGGACGGTGCAGGAGCTGTTGGGCCATGCGGACGTCTCGACCACGATGATCTATACGCATGTGCTCAATCGCGGAGGAATGGGGGTGGCGAGCCCCTTGGATGGGTTGTAGTGACAAGCCGGTACCCTAACCGACTTCACCCCACAGCGCCTCCCGCAGCCCCGAGGAGCGTTCGATGCGCCGGCGGGTGGCGCCGGCGAAGAGGTCGGCGCGGCCCCACAGTTCCACCCGCTCCCTGGCGCGGGTGATGCCGGTGTAGATGAGCTCGCGGGTGAGGATGGGGATGTCGGTGTCGGGGAGGATGACCACGCAGTGGTCGAACTCCGAGCCCTGGCTCTTGTGGATGGTCATGGCGTAGACGGTTTCGTGGGCCGGCAGGCGGCTGAGGAGCAGGCGGCGCAAACTGCCGTCGGAGGTGGGGAAGAAGGCACGCAGGCGCCCGCCGGATTCGGGGTCGGGGAGGATGAGGCCGATGTCGCCGTTGTAGAGCCGCAGGGCGTGGTCGTTGCGGGTGATCATGATGGGGCGGCCGGCGTAGAAGGTTTCACTGGGCCGGATGTGCCCGCGCTGCTGCAGCGCCTGCTCCACGGCGCGGTTGACTTGCGCCACGCCGAACGGCCCTTCGCGCAGGGCGCAGAGGAGGCGGAAGCGGTTGAAGTTTTCGAGAGCTGCGGCGGGGTCGTCCTGCAGTTGCAGGTAGGGGGTGTAGGCCTCCAGGGCACGCTCGCCGATGTGAGCCGCGAGGTCGGTGGCGCATACCTCCAGCCAGGTGGCGTCGGGGTAGGCCGCGTCGGCGCAGATCCGCTGTCCCTCGGCGCCGTCGCCGCGATTGACGGCGCGGGCCAGGTTACCGATGCCGCTGTGGGCGCCGAAGCGGTAGCTGCGGGTCAGCACCACCAGGCTGTCGGCCATGGGCGGCAAGTGGGTATGGTTCCCCTCCCCCGCGTCGAGTGGGAGGCCCAGCGCTTCCAGTTGACCGCGCCGCTCCGGCGAGAAGCCCGGGGCCTCGCCGCGGTTGCAGATATCGCCGAGCACGCTGCCGGCCTCCACCGAGGCGAGCTGGTCCTTGTCGCCCAACAGGATGAGCCGGGCGTGGGGCGGCAGGGCGGCCAGGAGCCGGGCCATGAGGGGTACGTCCACCATGGAGGCCTCGTCCACCACCAGCACGTCCAGGTGGAGCGGGTTGCGGGCGTCGTGGCGAAAACCGGTCCGCCCCGGGATCACCCCTAAAAGGCGGTGGATGGTGCTGGCCTCCGCGGCGATGGCCTCGCGCACCTCGTCGCTGCACTCGAGCCGCTGACGGGCGGATTTAATGGCGTCGGAGAGGCGGGCGGCGGCCTTGCCGGTGGGGGCCGCCAGGACGATGCGGGGCCCCCTGGGCCGGGCCGCCTCCACCAGCAGGGCCAGCAGTTTGGTCACCGTGGTGGTTTTGCCGGTGCCGGGCCCCCCGGAGATCACGGTGAGGCGGTTGAGCAGGGCCACCGCCGCGGCCACCTTCTGCAGATCGGGTTCGCCGCTCGGCGGGAAGTAGTGGTCCAGACGGGCTTGCAGTTGGGCCGGTTCGGCCGGTTCAGGTCGTTCGCCCGCCAGGGCGGCGAGGCGGGTGGCGATCTCCGCCTCGAAGTGCCAATAGCGGCCCAGGTAGAGGCGGTCGTGGGCATCGAGGATGAGAGGCGCATCGTCCCCCGGCGCGCCGACTACGGGAGAGGCATGCAGGGCCGCCCGCCAAGCTTGGAGCGGGGGGGCGGCCACAGCCCCCTGCCCCTCGAGCGCAAAGACCATCTGTCCGGCCACCTCCGCCAGCTCCAGGCAGACGTGCCCTTGGCCGGTACGCAGGCTGACCAGCGCCGCTCCCAGCGCCAGCGCGTCGGACTCCTCTCCCGCGAACTGTGCCATGTAGCGGGCGAAGTGGAGATCCAGATCCCGCAACTGCCCCTGCCCCGCCGCCACCTCCAGCTGCACCAACAGACTCATGCCGCGGCCCTCCCCTTGCCGGCGAAGAGGCGATCGAGGGCCTCGATGAGCCCCGGCTCGGGGCGGTCGAAGTGCACGCCGTAGCGGTCGCCGTGGGCCGGGCGCATGCCGCGTAGGAAGAGGTAATAGACCCCGCCAAAGTGGGTGGCATAGTCGTACCCCGGCAGGCGGTGGCTCAGGTAGCGGTGCAGCGCCACGGTGTAGATGAGGTACTGCAGGTCGTAGCGGTGCTGGACCACGGAGCGCTGCAAGGCCTCCTCCCCGTACTCTTCCACCTTCGCCCCCAGGTGGCTCGATTTGTAGTCGGCGATGTAAAACCGCCCGCCGTGCTCGAAGACCAGGTCGATGAACCCGCGCATCACCCCGCTAATGGGGTCGAAGCGCAGGGCCGGCCCCTCGTCCCGGGGGGTGCCCAGCCCGGGGAGCAGGGCGTTCAGCCGCCCGGCCTCCAATCGCGCCAGGGGGTAGTAGAACTCCAGCTCATTGAGCCTCTTGCGGGCGGTGATATCCCGCAACCGCAGCCCGGAGCCATTCAGCGGCGTGTCCAGGACATCCCCCACCATCCCCTCGATGATCGCCTGCCACTCGCTGCCGTAGCCGTGGCGGGCCAGCTGCCTGCTCACCTCGGCGGCAAGCGCCTCCCCTTGCGCCAGGGGAAAATCCAGGCGCTCGAAGATGGCGTGCATGAAGGTGCCGGCCCGCGCCCCCTTGGGGAACCGGAAGATGTCGGGGCCACGATGGCGGGTCTCCGACTCGCTGTCTTCGCGGGCGCTGCCGTAGTCGGGCCGTTCCAGCTCGAAGCGGTTGGAGCTGAGCCCGGTGAAGCTCGCCACCCGCCAGGTCTGGTATACGGCGCGCCGGGGCGTACGGGCGGTCAGCAGGCCGGCCTTGGCCGCAGGGGCCTCGTAGCGGGCCTCGGTCAGGGGCGGCGGTTCGGTGATCTGCAGACAGCCCGGGGCCCCTTCGGCCAGCGCCTCCAGACGCTCGCGCATGGCCGCATCGTCCAGCTCGCGGAAGCGCTCCGCCACCTGCTCCAGGGTGTCGTCCGCCGCCTCGGCATGGAGCAGCCAGGCGAGGGCGGAGCGGTCCGCCTCCTTGAAGTGGCCCCAGGCAAAGTAGCAGAGGTGCTTGGCCCGGGTCAGGGCCACGTAGAGCAGGCGCAACTCCTCGGCGAGCCGCTCCTTCTCCGCCAGGGCGTAGTGTTCGAGGTCGGCCAGCAGGTCGAGGACCAGGCGGCGCTCGTCCCCCTCTTCGTGGAACAGGGGCGGCAGGCCGCTTTTGACCGGCTTCGCCCCCCAGAGGAAGGGCAGGAACACCACCGGGTACTCCAGCCCCTTGCTCTTGTGGATGGTGACGATCTTCACCAGCGCCTCGTCGCTCTCCAGGCGCAGCTGCTGCTCCTCACTCTCGCCGTTGGGGTTGGCGCACTGCTCGGCGAACCAGTGCAGCAGGTTCTCGATGCCATGATGTTCGCGGCCGGCGTTCTGGATCATCTCGGCCAGCTGCAGCAGGTTGGTAAGTCGTCGCTCACCGCCTTCGAGGCGCAGCAGGCGGTGGGCGATGCCCCGGTCGTGCAGCAGGTGGCGGAACATGGCCATGAAGTCGGCCCGTAGCCAGAGGTCGTGGTAGCGGTGGAACGCCTCCACCAGATCCTCCCAGCCGTTTTCATCCGCCATGAGGGCGTCCAGCTCGCCCGCGGTCAGCCCCAGAAGCCCGGTGCAGAGGGCGGCGCGCAGGGCCCGCTCTTCGTCGGGCTCGGCCACGGCGAGGAGGATGCGCAACAGCTCGTGGGCCTCCTCGCTCTCCAGCACGCTGTCGCGGCTGTAGTAGACGCTGGCCACGCCGCGGGCGCGCAGGGCCTCTTGCACCTTCGCGGCCTCGTTGCGGTCACGCACCAGCACGGCGATGTCCCGCGGCGCCAGCGGGGCGTCCTCCAGGGTTGCCCGCGCCTCGGCGCCGAGGCGCAGCAGCCGCACGATCTCCTCGGCGCAGGCGAGGCTGAGCTGTTGGTGGGCCCACCCCTTGTTGATGATCTTGCCGGCCCTGCGGTCGGTATTCTCCGGCTCCCGGGCAACAAACCACGCCTGGAGCGGGGTGGGCACCTGACCGTCCACGCGCAGGGGCTTGGCATCGGCCTTGCCTGCCGCGGCCACCGGTTCGAAGTCGATGTGGCCCTGGTAGATGAAGGGGGCGGCGCAACCGCTGAAGAGGACATTGACCCCCTGCACCAGCCCCTCGGCCGAGCGCCAGTTGGTACCCAGGGTGAAGCGGTCGTTAGCGGCGTCGGTGTCGCCCTTGGCCATCATGTAGGTGAAGACGTCGGCGCCACGGAAGCTGTAGATGGCCTGCTTGGGGTCGCCAATCATGAACAGCCCGCAGCCGGGCCGCTCACGGTAGACGGTCGCGAAGATGCGGTACTGCTCCGGGTCGGTGTCCTGGAACTCGTCGATGAGGGCCAGCGGGAAGCGCTCGGCGATGCGCCGGGCGAGCTCCTCCCCCCCCTCCCCCTGCAGGGCATCGCTGAGGCTGGCCAGCAGGTCGTCAAAGGAGATCACCGCCAGCTCCTGCTTGCGGGCGGCAAGCGCCTCGCGGCAGGTGTCGATGGCCTTCACCGTGAGCCCCAGCTCCTTCATGCGGCGCAGGGCGATGGCGCGGTCGCAGAGGTCGAAGAAGGGGTGCTCGGGGGGCTGAATTCCCTTTTTCTTCTTGGCCGGGGTGATGGCGCCGGCCAGCTTGCCGGCGGAAAAGAGTTCCAGGTCGGGGGCCAGGGCGTAGTCCCGGGGCGCGGCGGCGAGGAACTCATCCATGGCCAAAGCCGCCGCCTCCACCGGCTCGAGCTTGTAGGGGCCGCGGCTCAGGTCCTTGCAGTCGTGGATGAGGGTGAGGATGGCCTCTCTCTCCTCCGCCCACAGCGCGGCCATTTCGGCGAACACCGCCCGGTAGACGGCCGGTTCGAACGCCCTCTCGTCCAGCTCGGGCAGGACCACCAGCTCCCGCCGCGCCACGTGGGAGCGAATGGCCCGGCGCAGCCCCTCGGGGGTGCCCCAGCGGTCACTCGCCAGCTCCGCCAGGCCGGGGTTGCCGTAGAATTCCCGGCGCCAGAAATCCTCCACCACCCCGGCGAGCAGCTCGCTCTCGTCGGTGATGAATTCGGTATCGAACAGCGCCCCGCTCTCGAAGGCGTTCTCCAGCAGCATGCGCTGGCAGAAGCCGTGGATGGTGAAAATGGCCGCCTCGTCGATGGCGGTGAGCTCGTCGATGAGGCGCTGGGCCGCCTGCTCGGGGTCCTCCAGCCGCGCCAGCAGTTGGTTCAGCAGCGGGTCGTCGCAGGCGGCCCCCTGCAGCGCCGCCAAGGCCTCCCGCATACGGGCGCGAATGCGGTCCCGCAGCTCTTCAGTGGCGGCCTGGGTGAAGGTGACCACCAGAATTTCGCGCACCGAACGCCCCTGTTCCAGCAGCAGGCGCAGGTAGAGGGTGGCGATGGTGTAGGTCTTGCCGGTGCCGGCGCTCGCCTCGATGAGGCGCACGCCGTCGCAGGGAAGCTCCAGGGGCTTGAGCGGCTGCATAGTGGTTTCGTTCTCGACCTTCTCTTCTGGACAATTCACCCCTGGCGCACCGAACAGATACGTTCGATGCGCCAGATTCATGGAGGGTGGATAAGCGCAGCGCGTCCACCCTATGCCGGCTCGCGGGTCCCGCCACTCACGGGATTAATTCGTCATGCCCGCGAAGGCGGGCATCCAGTGCCTTGTTCCTTCTGGGCTCCCGCCTTCGCGGGAGCGACGATGGTGCCGAAGCCTGCCCTCGAATGCCTTAATCGGGGGCGGGAGCGACGAAAGCGGAAGTACGTAGGGTGGATAAGCGCAGCGCATCCACCAGGTCGCCTGAATGGTGGATGCGCTGACGCTTATCCACCCTACGCCGGTTCGCGGCCCCTGCCACTCACGGGGCGATCCGACTGCGACTTATGCATCGTCCTCACCTTCGCGGAGGACGGCCAACAGGGGGTCGTAGACCGCCTCGGCCAGCGCCTCGAAATCCCCGCCCAACGGATCGCCCCCGCGAAAGGCGATGCGATAGTCGTCGTCCTCGCTCTCGCGGCGCGGACCGAAGGCGCCGGGTTCCCAGGCGGCTCGGGCGGCGGTGAGTCCGTCCTTGCCTTTGGCGATCGCCTGCAGGTAGGCCAGGGAGGTTTCCGGGAACAGGCGCAGGGGTTCGCATAGACCCCGGCGGTAGAGGGCCAGGAGCTCCGCCAGCCGGGCCGGGGCGTCGTCCAGCGGCAACAGCAGCACACTGCCGCTCTCGCCGATGTAGCGGCTGGTGCGGGCGCCCCCCTCCGGCGCCAGGGCGTTGAGCGCCAGGTGCTGAACCCAGAGTTCCAGAATGTCCCGCGGCTTCACCTTGCCCACCCGGTAGCGCACCAGCCCCGCCGCAGTGAGCCCCTCCAGCCAGCCCACCAGCCGGACGCCGCCGAGCGGCAGGTCCACCTCCAGGGCCGGGTGTGGCTGCTCGAGGTGGGGGCGGATGCGCTCGGACAACTCCGCCATCACGCTCACCTGCGCCTCCAGCAACCGCTCCCCGAAGGCGCTGCTGGGCAGCTGGCCCCGTGCCGTGAGGACCTCCCGAAACGCTTGCGTGTCCCCCTCCTCCAGGAAGTGCCCCAGCAACTCCTGGTGCAGTTGATGGCGCGAGAGGCCGTCCAGGGCGAAGGGTTCACTATCCTCCAGCCCCTCGTGCGCATCGGCGAGGATGACGCCGAGCCGCTGCCGCAGGAAGGCGCGGGCGGGGTGGCGGAAGAAACGGCAGAGGGACGAGAGCTCGACCACCGTCGACGCCTCGTCCAGGGACGGCAGGGGTTCGGGACAGAAGGGTGAAAGCGGCTGACGAGCTCCGCCGCGGGCCTGGGTGGCGGGCAGCCACTCGTCGGCGTAGCTGAACAGCTGCGGCTCGGTCGCGCTGAAGTAACGCCCGGAGAAGGGCTGCAGCGGATGCTCGATGGTCACCACTTGGCTGGCCGGCCCATCGCCCGCGCTGAAGGCCTGGTCGATGTAATCGAGCAACTCGGTCACCAGCACCGAAGGGAGCTTGAGCGTATTGTCGCGGATGTTGCGCCCCACGTAACTGACGTAGAAGCGCTCCCGGGCGGAGAGCAGCGCCTCGAGAAAAAGGTAGCGGTCATCCTCCCGGCGGGAGCGGTCGCCCCGTTGGGGTGCGGCGGCCATCTTGTCGAAGCCCAGCGGGATCTGCTGACGGGGAAAGGCCCCGTCGTTCATACCGATGAGGGCCACCACGCGGAACGGGAGGCTGCGCATGGGGATCATGGCGCAGAAGGTGACCCGGCCGGTGAGAAAGCGCTGCTCGCTGTTCGGCTGGGCGAGCCGGCCGCGCAGCTCCTCGCGGAGCACCTCCAGCCCAAAGGGCCCCTCGAAGGCGGCCCGCTGGCACTCCTCCACCAGCTCGGCCAGGGCCTCCCGCACCACCTGCAGCGGCTCGGCATCATCGCCGTCCGGCAGGAAGAAGGCCTCCAGCATCTCGTTGCCGAGGGCCGCCCACTGGGCGGCGGTGTGGGGTCGGGCGAGGCGCCGCCCATAGCGGCCAAGGCGCTCCACGAAGGTGCGCAGCCGTCCGAGGACCTGGGCCTGCTGCCCCTCCACGTGGGGGTAGGGAAGCACGGTGCCGAACAGGCGCTGCTCCTGCGGGGCCATGGCGTAGCCGAGGAACAGTCGCCGGAAGCCGAATTCCCAGGTGTTGGCCTCCAGCTCGGGCAGGCCGAGGGCGGCCCTGCCCGCTCCGTCGAGGCCCCAGCGGATGCTGCTCTCCTTGACCCACGCCCGGGCGATCTCGAAATCGGAAAAGTCCAGGCCGAAGCGGCGCAGCACCGCCGGGATCTCCAGCAGGGAGAGGACTTCGCTGGCGGTGAAGCGGCTCCCCGGCAGGTCCAGCAGCTGCATGAAGGCCTGCACCACCGGCTCCTCGCTCTGGCGCGAGAGGTCGGCGATGCTCCAGGGGATGCGGCGGGCCTCGGGCGCGGCCCCGAACACCGCCTCGATGTAGGGGGCGTAGAGCTCGATGTCGGGGGTCATCACGGCCACATCCCGCGGCTGCAGCGAGGGGTCCGCATCAAAGATGGCCAGCAGGCGATCGTGCAGCACCTCCAGCTCCCGCATGGGGCTGTGGCAAAGATGCACCTGAAAGGAGTCGTCGGCGGGGTCCAGCGGCAGGCGTTCGGCGCTGCGCCCGCGCTCCTCCAGGGTGAGGATGTCGGCCTGGAGGATGCCAAGCACCCCGGGGGTGTCCGGGATGGCAAACAGCTCCTCCTCTTCGCCGGCGTGTTCGTGCAGGACATCGATGAAGTCGCGCCCCTGGCGCCCCATGGAGGCGAGCACGCTGTTGCCGCTGGTGAGGTAATCCTCCTCCACCGGTTTGCCCAAGCGACGGCGCTGCTGGCGGATGCGCGCGATGTTGCGCGGCTCTTCAATGTCCCCCCAGTAGAGCAGACAGGGGTTGAGCACGAAGAGGTGCACTTCGGTGGCTTGGGCCAGTTTGCCCAGGGCCGAAATATAGTGAGGCGGGAGCGCAGGGATGCCGAAAATGGTGATCCGTTCGGGCAGCCGCCCGGGGTCGGGGGTGAAGGCCGGGTCCATGAATCGGGTCAGCAGCTCGGCGCGGTGGGCCTGCCCGCCGGCTGCAAGATCGCCCCATAGCTGCGCCTGCCAATCGCCCCCCTCCCCCGCTTCCCAGCCGAGCACCATCCCGGGGCGGTAGATGAGGTACTGGTCGAAGACCTCGGCAATGCGCCGGCACAGCTGATGCAGCTTGAGTTCGGGCCGCGCGCCCTGAAGGTAGCGGGTCAGCGGTTCGAACCCGGGGTTCCCCAGCCGCTCGGGCAGAACGGCCATGAGCCGCCAGGCGAGCACCTCCCGTTCCCAGGCCGAGTGGTCGGTCGGCCCGCCCAGTTGGTCCCGCAGCACACTCGAGATAAAGCGTGCCGGCATGGTGAATTCGAGGTTCGCCGCGATCCCCCGCACTTCGGCCATGCCGAGGCCGAGCCAGCGGGCCATGCCATGGCTCTGGGTGACGATGACCTCCGGGGCGAGCGGATCTGAAAGTGGCGCGGCGGTGACTTCGACCAGCCGCTCGAGGAGGTTCTCCAGGCGGTTACTGTAGTGGACCTTGAGCAACGGGCACGTCCCTGAATGGTGGAAGGAACATCAGCGCGCCAGTGTAACCGAATCCCGCGTATCCCCCCAACGCAGGGCCGTTGTTCCCCAGGGCAACCGCATACTTTAGTCCTTGATTCCGAAGACTAATTCTTCGCGGAAGTTGTCGTCCCAGCCCGCTGCTTTAAGTTTGCCACGCATTGAGTCCTTGGCCGGGTGTAGTCGGGCGAGATTCATACAAAGTCGACGGATGAGGCCGACGTTTTGCGCGCCGTCGTTGCGTCTAATGCGGCTGTCATCCTCCTTGTACACGACATCGAGCACCCAGTGGGCTTTGTTTTCCACCTCCCAGTGCGAGCGGATCGCCTCGGCGATGAAGGCTGCATTCGGCTCGTGGGAGCTGATGTAGTACACCGTCTCTGAAGTGACTTTTTCGCCGATGTGCCGTTCGCGCTCGACACGCACAACGCTACGAGCCCCTTCCCAGCCGCTGGCGTGGGTGAGCTGTTCGACAATGGGCAGTTGGACATAGCGGCGGACCTCCACCCTACCGTGGCCAGCGTCGGTCTGCTCGAAGGTGCTGCCCCCTTGCGGCCATTTGCCATCAAAACCATCAAACCACCATTGCAGCTCCTCGCGCAGCCCCTTCTGATTGTCCTTCACACACAACACGTACTGCGCTTTGCGCCGGCACAGCAACTTCGCCGTGGCCTTTTGACAGTGCATGGCGTCGAGTGTCACCGTCGTATCCGTCAGTTCCAGAGTGTTGATTAGCGACTGCACGCTCTTGATTTCGTTCTTTTTCCCCTCTGACTTGCTTTGGCAGAAAACCAATCCCTGCTCGCGCAACCAAACCGTTATCGAATGCAGCGCATCGTTCGGCTGGGCATCGGCGCTGTGACGGAAGGTCTTGCCGTCGATCGCAATGAATTGATGATGGCCTGCTTGGCCACGTATCTCATTGACCCAGTCGACGAAGCACTCCGTCATCTTATGCGGATCCACCGCGCCGATGATGCGCGCGATGGTGTCATCGACCGGGATGCCGTGCTCGAAGCGACGGAATCTCCTCAGCCAAGCAAGCTTCTTATCGCCGAACTTCTTGATGTCCGTCCATCCTTCAGCGCCTGAAAGCACCGCACAGACGCACAGGAAAACCACATCCAATAAATTGTGCTTAAGATTGATGTGCGAACGCGGGTCGGGCAAATCAGCGAAATGCTTGAGGAAGCTCATGGCGGGCGTTATTCCAGGTTAGCCAAATCTCCGCCCATTCGATCATTTTTCAACCTAATCAACTACTCAGGTAATTTGATCGGCCCATAAGCCCAGTTGATCTATCGATGCATCTGCAACCTGGCGCCGCCTTTCTCCTTGTGGGCATGCCTCCACATGCCGCAATAACCCTACTGTTTGTAGTACGATCTTGCCCTGCGTTGTTCCCCAGGGTAAACGCATACTCACATCACGGCCGTGCTGTGAGCGATGTAAGTCCTTGAAAGCAGGTACCTGTGAATACGACCGACATGGATGTCGGGAGTGAAGATTATGCAGGAGCAATCATCTTCCATCCATGTACGCTCGACGGCCGCG
Organism: Gammaproteobacteria bacterium; assembly: GCA_041690535.1. GTDB lineage: Bacteria > Pseudomonadota > Gammaproteobacteria > Thiohalomonadales > Thiohalomonadaceae > JAWLHA01. The sequence continues at coordinate 20,619 of JAWLHA010000022.1, forward strand.
GCCGCTCCGGGCATCCTGCCCTCCCGCGGCATAAGTGCGTCCTTGCACCCATCCATGCGGCCGTCGACCTGCTTTCAAGGACTTACATCGCTCTTGGGTAAGTATGCGTTTAACCTGCTGTTGTTCCCCAGGGGGCATCAAGCCAGCAAGTAGCCCACGGCCTGCCCCCGTGCCAGGCACTCGACGTATTGGAGGAAGTCGAGCATGCGCCGGCGCCGCGTGCGGGCCTTCTCCACCTTCATCTTGTTCCGGATGGTGATGGGCACGCCCACGAAGGCCCCGATAAAACCCAGTGCACTGAGCATCCGATCGGGCGAGGCGAGGCCAACCGCGTAGATGAAGAGCATGCCGACAAGCACGGTCAAGTGGTAATCGAGCACCTCCTGCTCCGCCCGCAGCCGCCGCAACTCATCGCGCAGTTCGCAGATGACCTGCGCCGTTCCCACCTCCAGCACGTCGGCGTCGAGTTTTTCCTTGAGGATGTAGAGGGTGGCGGGGTTGTTTTCCAGCTCGAGATACAGGCGGAAAAGGGTGGACACCTCCGGTGACAGGAGCGGGGCTTCGACGGGGGCGGCAAAGGCCACCCTGGCCGACGATCTCCATCGGCCGAGCAAGGATCTCAGAAACCGCCCTTGTTTCATGGGCGCATCATATAACAACCCTTGCGGCGAAAAAACGCCGAAAATGCGGGAGCAATCCCGTCCACAGCACTGCGGAATGCGTCTCCTCGTAACTACTCGCCCCCCCTGTCATTCCCGCGAAGGCGGGAATCCAGTCTGGTCAAGGCATAAAAGGCATAAGACTGTTTGATCCTCCCTCGCAAATGGAGGACACCACTCATTCACTTGTCCCTTTCCTGGATTCCCGCCTTCGCGGGAATGACGGTTTAGGGGGACGAGTAGTTACGTCTCCTCTTCTCCTCACGCGAGGAGAAAACTTCGTGGGTCATGCGCGTATTCGGAACCGCTCCAGATGAGCAGTCCCGATGGGCTGTACGAGCTATGTCAGGACCCGTCGGGCGGGTGGACGAGCACGGACCAGGCGGTAGCGCGCTCATCGGAGTTGAGCAGCAGTTGCACGCTGCCGCGTTGCCCCTTGCGCATCACCCGATATCCGGCACTCTCCACCAGGGCAAGCGCCTCCTCTGCCGTCCCCACCGACGCGAGAGTGGCAAGTCGCGAAGACCAGTTATCACCAGTGACCATGACTTCCACCGGAAAAGTCGCACCATTCATCCCACAGCACTCCTGAACCGACCTTCTCACTCCAGTCTAGAGCACCGAACAGATAAATCCGACGCGTCATGTAGGGTGGATAAGCGCAGCGCATCCACCAATTCGACGCCGCACGGTGGATGCGCTGCGCTTATCCACCCTCGGTTCGCTGCCCCCGCCACCTGCGGCGCAACTTGGCTGCGATTGGCGATCTTTCGGTTTACCTGTTCGGTGCTCTAGCCCCCATTTCTCACCAGCGACCGTAGCGAGAACGCCGAGGTGTCGGTAGATTTCAGGCGCACGGAGTGTTGGGGGACGCAGACCTTTTCCCGCCGCCCGGCCTCCTCTGGTGACATGCCGCCGCAACGCAGGCAGAATCCCCCTTGGATCTGACGCTGCGTCACCTGCACCATCAAGGGCCCCGTGATAAAAACAAACCGGATGCTTCAATTGTCTGTCCGCCCGGCACTACTCCTTCAGCTCCTGCTGCTATTGGCCCTGCTTGCGGTGCTGGCGGTTATTCTCCAGTCCCTTTGGGAGCCGCCGGCAGATGCGCACGTGCCGACCATCGGTGCGCTGCGCCTGACGCCGGTCGATTCCGAGACCTTTCAAGGGTTCAAGGCGGCCATGGCGGGACTCGGCTACCAGGAGGGCAGGACCATCCGCTACAGGGTCACGCCGCCGGTGGGGGACATCGCCCATCTTGAGCGGGTCGCCGCCGATCACGTGGCCGCCGGTGCCGACCTGATCTTTGTCTCCAGCACCCCGGCCACCCTGGCCATCAAGCGGGCTACCGAGAGGGATGGCCTCCCGGTAGTTTTCGCCCCGGTCAATGACCCGGTCGGCGCGGGGGTCGTCTCCAACCTGCGCGCCCCCGGGGGCAATCTCACGGGGGTTCGCCTCCCCCAGGGTGATTCGCTGCGCCTTCAGTGGCTCACTCGGGCGGTGCCGGGGATTCGGCGCGTCCTGCTCCCCTATAACCCCAAGGACCCGAGTGCACTGGAGAGCCTGCGACAGGTGCGTGAGACGGCGGAGATCCTGGGCATCGAGCTCATCGTTCGGGAAATCCACCCCGCGCGGACAGATGACGACGATCCCATTGAGCTGCCACAGGGGATTGACGCCATTTTCCTCCCGAGAGACTCGTCCGTGGAGGCGCGCATTGCCGAGTACGTGGCGGTGGCGCTGAGGAGAAAGCTGCCGCTGTGTGTCCCCGGGCTGGCGCAGGTGCAGGAGGGGGCGCTGCTCAGTTATGGTTTCGTACACAGGGAGATCGGGCACCAGGCGGCCCGCCTCGCCGATCAGGTCTTGCGCGGGATCGCGCCGGCCGACCTGCCGGTGGAGACCGCTCGCAGCTATCTGGCCATCAATCTTCGGACCGCGGCGAAGATCGGGGTGCCCATTTCCGACGAACTCCTGCGTCAGGCCCAGGTGGTGATCCGATGAGGGCGCCCCTACAGCGGCTGAAGTGCGCACCCAAGACCATACGCCACCGCTTGACCATCGCCTTTCTTGGTCTCGCTCTGGTCCCCCTGATCCTCGCTGGGGCGAGCAATGCTGCCCTCTTCTACCGGCATTACACCAAGGCCGAACTCGAGCACCTGCAGGAGCTCTCTCTGCGCGTCGCCGCCGAGGTGGAGCAAGTGCTCCGGGCGGGCGAGCATGCCCTGTTCGACCTGCAGGCCTACCGGAACTTTCTCGCCCTGCCCCTGGCGGAGCAGCGCGAGCTGCTGGGCGAGCTGCTGGCGAGGCACGGCTTTCGCGAAGTCTCGCTACTCGATCGGTCGGGGAGGGAGCGAATCCGTTTGTCCGACGTGGAGGTGGTCCTGCCCACGGCGCTGCATGACCACGGTTCCGAAGCGCAATATCTGCAGCCCCTCCGGTCGGGGCAGCCTTATTACGGTGAAATCGTTCACGATGAGCTCACGGCCGAGCCGCTTCTGACGGTCTCCGTTCCCGTGCTGAACATTCGCACCGGCACCGTCGAGGCGGTGTTGAGCGCGGAATTGCGCTTCAAGCAGGTATGGGATCTGATTGCCAGGCTCGACCCCGGTCACGGCACCGTGGTCTATCTGTTGGATGAGAATGGTTGGGTGGTGGCACACCGCAATCCCTCCGTGGTCCTGCGCGGAACCCGTACCGCCGTGCCGGACACCCCGGCGGTGGGGGTGGGCATCGGCGGGGCGGAAGCGTTCATGGCGAGCGGCCCCATTCGGGTGGGGTCGCGGGTGTTCCAGGTGGTGGCCGAACACAACTGGTGGGCGGGCATCGCCCCCGCCATCGACAGCCTGCTCCTCCTGCTTTCGTTCCTGCTGGTGGCGCTCGCCCTGGCGCTGGGCGGCGGGGCCTACGTGCTGCGGCGCGTGGTCCGCCCCATCGACTCGCTGGAGCAGACGGCGCGAGCCATTGCCGAGGGCGACCTCAGCCGCCGGGTCGAGGTGATGCACGATGACGAGGTGGGCGCCCTGGGGCGCTCCTTCAACCACATGACCGAAAGGCTGCTCGCCACCCGCACCATGCTGCAGACGGTCATCGACACCATTCCCCTGCATGTCTTCTGGAAGGATCGCGAGGCACGCTATCTCGGCTGCAACGAACGCTTCGCGCGGTCGGCAGGACTGCATGGCGCAACCGAGATTATTGCCAAGTCCGACTGGAATCTGGCTTGGCGCGAGCAGGCGGAGCTTTACCGCCGTGACGATTTCGCGGTCATGGAGGCGGGGGAGCCGAGGCTCGACTACGAGGAGCCCCAGACCACGGGCGAAGGCAACACCATTTGGCTGCGCACCAGCAAGGTCCCGCTGCGTGATGCCGATGGGGAAGTCGTGGGGGTACTCGGGGTCTACCAGGACATCACCGCGCAGAAGGAGGCCGAGGCCAGGCTGGCGCGCGCCACGGCGGAGTGGGACTACGCCATGGACTTCTACGATGATGCCATCTATCTGCTGGACCTGGAGCAGCGCGTCGTCCGGGCCAACCGGGCCTTCTATCGCCTGACCCACTCCCGGGAGGGGGAGGTCATCGGGCGGCGGATTGCCGCGATCATGCACCCCCAAGGCGAGTCGGTCCCCTGCCCGGTGTGCCGTCTGCTGGAGGAGCAGCGCGAGACCACCATCGTCCTCGAAGCCGATCACCCCGATAACTCCACCGGGCGCCCTCTGGAGGTCAACTCCCGACTGATCCGGGATCGGGACGGGACCCCCACCGGCACTCTCATGACGGTCCGCGACCTGAGCCGGGCGCGCCAGACCGAGCAGCGGTTGCGGCAGGCGGCGGCGGTGTTCGAAAGCACTCAGGAGGGGGTGATGATCACCGATGCCGAGGTGAAACTCGTGGCCGTGAACCAGGCGTTTACCCGCATCACCGGGTACGAGGAGCGGGAGGTCGTCGGGAAGGTGCCGAGCCTGCTTCAATCCGGCCACCACCCCGAAAGCTTCTATCAGGCGATGTGGATGTCCATTCGCGAGACGGGCAGCTGGCAGGGGGAGCTGTGGAACCGGCGCAAGGGCGGTGAAGTCTTCCCCAGCTGGCTCGCCATCAGCACCATCACCAATGATGCGGGGGAGATCATCAACTATGTGGGGGTCTTCTCGGATATCAGCTCGCTCAAGCGCTCCCAGGAGGAGCTGGAGCACCTGGCCCACCACGATCCGTTGACCGGACTGCCCAACCGGCTGCTGTTCCGGGCGAGGCTGGAGCATGCCCTGCAACGTGCGGTTCGCAGCGGGGGCCAGCTGGCGGTCCTGTTCCTCGACCTCGACGGCTTCAAGCACGTCAACGACAGCCTCGGCCATACCGCGGGCGACAGTCTGCTGCAGGAGGTGGCCAAGCGGCTGGCCGCGCCGTTACGGCGTGAGGACACCGTCGCGCGGCTGGGCGGCGATGAGTTCACGGTGCTGCTCGAAGGCATTCACGGCCGAAAGAGCGCCGCTCGCGTCGCGGAGACGCTCATCAGGGCGCTGGCCGAGCCGATTCGGCTGCAGGGGCGTGAACTGTTCGTCAGCGCCAGCGTGGGTATCAGCCTCTTCCCCCGGGACGGGGACAGCGTCGAGGCGCTGCTGCGCAACGCGGATGCGGCCATGTACGAGGCCAAAGAGGGCGGGCGCAACACCTGCCGCTTCTACACCGAGGAGCTCACCGCCCTCGCCTTTGAACGGGTGGTGATGGAAGGGGAGCTGCGCCGCGCCATCGAAAAGGGGGAGCTGATGCTCCACTATCAACCCCAGGTGGATCTCCCCACCGGACGCCTGGTGGGCCTCGAGGCGCTGGTCCGCTGGGACCATCCCGTGGAAGGTCTGGTAGCACCCTCGCGCTTCATCCCCATTGCCGAACAGAGCGGGCTCATCGTCCCGCTGGGCAATTGGGTGCTGCACACGGCCTGCCAGCAGGCAAAGGCGTGGCTGGATGCGGGTCATCACATCGGCCGCGTTTCGGTCAACGTGGCCGGCCGGCAGATCCAGCGGACCGATCTCGTCACCACCGTGCGTGATGTACTGGCGCGGACGCAGCTGCCCCCCGACCACCTGGAGCTGGAGATCACCGAAGGGTTCATCATGGGCCAGGCCGAGGAGTCGGTGACCCTGCTGAAGTCGCTGCGGGCGCTGGGTGTCGGGCTGTCCATCGATGACTTTGGCACCGGCTACTCCTCCCTCGCCTACCTCAAGCGGCTTCCCATCGACAAGCTGAAGATCGACCGCAGCTTCGTGCGTGAACTGCCGGACGACGAGAACGATGCCGCCATCGCCCGGGCGGTGATCGCGCTCGGGCACAGCCTGCAGTTCACGGTCATCGCCGAGGGGGTGGAGACAGCGGCTCAGCGCGATTTCCTGCTGACCCTCGGCTGCGACCAGGGCCAAGGTTTTCTCTTCAGCACGCCGCGGCCTGCCGAGATGCTGACGCCGCTGCTGATCGCCCACTCTTCCCAAGAGGGGAGCGACTGTCGCACTGCACCCTGTCAGTGAATGGCTCTTCACCCCAGGGTAAACGCATACTCACGTCGCGGCCGTGCTGTGAGCGATATTAATCTTTGGGTGTAACTACTCCCCCCCGTCATTCCCGCGAAGGCGGGAATCCAGAGAACAGATGCATGGCTCAAAATGGATCCCCGCCTACGCGGGGATGACGAATTTCCAAGGCATGGCGTGATCAGCTGGGGCGAGTAGTTACCCTTTGGGTAAGGATGCGATTACCCTACTCTTCACCCCCACCCTTCCGTTTATCTGTTCGGTGCTCTAGGTTTGCCCTGAAACCCACCTCGAAGTCGAATTCAGGAGGCCTTGCATGGGTGCCACGGTGGAGATGGAGGCGACGATTCAGGAGCTGGTGCAGGAGGGCAAAGGCATTCTCGCGGCCGATGAGAGCACCCCGACCATCACCAAGCGGTTTCAGGCGGTGGGCATCGAGTCCAACCCGGAGACCCGCCGCACTTACCGGCAGCTACTTCTGTCCACCCCGGGTGTGGGCGACTTCATCAGCGGCGTGATCCTGTACGAAGAGACACTTGATCAGCAGGCCACCGACGGGACGCCCATCCCGCAGCTGGCGGTCCGCACAGGGATCGTGCCGGGGATCAAGGTGGACAAGGGGCTCACGGGGCTCCCCAATGCCGGGGGCGACAAGATGACCCAGGGGCTGGATGGCCTTGGTGAACGCCTCGACGGCTACAAGGCGCGGGGGGCCCGGTTCGCCAAGTGGCGTGCCGTCTATGCCATCGCCCCCGCCAATCCGACCCGGTTGGGGATCGAGACGAACGCCGAGGTCCTGGCCCGCTACGCTGCCGTCTGCCAGGAACGGGGGGTGGTCCCCATCGTCGAACCCGAGGTGCTGATCGATGGCGATCACACCATCGATCGGTGCGCCGAAGTCACCGAAGCGGTGCTGCACGCCACCTTTCACGCCCTGCACCGCCACAGGGTCGCGCTGGAGTGCATGCTCCTCAAACCCAACATGGTGCTACCGGGTAAGGTCCACCCTGGAAAAGCCACACCGGAGGAGGTGGCGGACCGAACGGTCCGCATCCTGCGCCGGGTCGTTCCCGCCGCAGTGCCGAGCATCAACTTTCTCTCGGGAGGGCAGACCCCCGAGGAGGCCACGGCCAACCTGAACGCGATGAATGCACGCTACCGCACTTCGGTGCCGTGGGCCCTCAGCTTCTCCTATGCGCGGGCGCTGCAGGAGCCGGCAATGGCCGCTTGGCGTGGCGCGCCTGAGCAGGCAACCGCCGCGCAGCAGGCCTTTTTTCATCGCGCCCGCCTCGCAGGGGCCGCCCGCAAGGGTGAGTACAGCCGTTCCATGGAGCAACATCCCTGAGGCGGCAGGAGGCCCCTTCCTTCACCGCCTTTCGGTGTCATGTTTGCGGACAAAAAGCCAATGGACTTCAATAGCCCGTAACACAGGCTTGTTTCGCAACAAGGCGCCGCACGTCGCGGAGCCGCAAACCAAAGAGTGCAAGGAGGCTTCTCATGGTCGCTGAAGTGCAAGATGTCGAGCGCGGAATGCGCAGACCCTTTCCGAGTACCTTTACCGCCATCCGCTGGAGTGCGGTCCTTGCCGGTACCGTGGCCGGCATCGCCACGTACCTGCTGCTGACGCTCTTCGGGATCGCGTCGGGCCTCACCGCCGTGGATCCAACGGCGGCGGAGCCAGTGGGGGCCGTCCCGATCTGGACCGGCGTGTGGAGCGTGATCAGCATGCTCATCGCCGCCTTCGTGGGAGGTTGGGCCGCAGGAAGGATGTCCGGACTGCGGCGAAGAGGTGACGGCATGCTCCACGGCTTTGTGGCGTGGGGACTGACGGTTCTGCTCTTCGCCTGGCTCACCACCACCGCGGTGGCCAGCATCCTGGGTGGCACGCTGAATATCTTCGGCCAAACCATTCAGGGCGCCGCCCAAGCCGCGGGAGGCGGGGTGGCCGGCCAGGTCCAGGAACTCATCACAGGCACGCCCGGTGGCGCCGATATAAGCACTGAATCGCTCTCAGCGTTTCAGCAGCGGCTGGAGGCCCAGGATCGCAACGGGGCCATCGACGTGCTGGTGAACCAGATGGGGTTCTCCCAGGAGCGCGCCACGCAGATCGTGGATCAGGCCATGCCGCTGGTGGGCGGGGGTCAGCTTCAGCAGACCGCCGAAGGTGCCGTTTCGGGTCTGACCGCGGCCTCCTGGTGGCTCTTTGCCGCCCTCCTGCTCTCGCTGGGGCTGGGGATCTTGGGTGGCGCCATCGGCACCCGTGCGGTAAGTAACCGGACGGTTGGGGACCACACGCAAGAGCGGCACCACTTCAACGCCTGAGGCTCGAAAAGCTGCGGCCCGGAACGCCCTTTTCGGGCGCACCGGGCCGCAGATCTGAGGGGGAACAATCGGTTCAGAAGATCAGGCTGAAGATCCCGATGATGACGAGCAAACCCACAAGAAAGATGATCCCGACGCCCCAACCGAGTGCCTTGAAGACCATCGCTGCACCTCCGTGTGGTTAACCTGGGCCCTGCGCCGTTTTCTTTGGCACCTATGGGTACCCTAGTCCACCGAACGGATAAAAGGGAAACCGCCGATCGCAGCCAGCCTGCCCTGGCCCGCATTGCTCACCAGCGGCCTGCCGCGATCGACGCAGCCGTCCCCGTGGGTATGATCGCAGTCATACGCAATCAGCGGCAGGCGGTGGTATGTTGGCCCAACGCCGCGGTGGGCTCTGCCCGCCCGGCGGCAAGCACCACCGCGTAATAACCAGGGTAAACGCATACTTACCCAAGAGCGATGCAAGCCCTTGAAAGCAGGTCGTCGGCCGCATGGATTTGTGCAAGGACGCACTTATGCCGCGGGCGAGCAGTTGCCCACTTGGGAACGCCATCTGCCCTCTCCCATCGCTCCTTCCGGGAGAGCCCTCCGTGGAGGGGCCCTTCCCAACGGCTGTCCTCAGGCGAGCCACCCTTCCACGCTCTTGCGATCGGGCACGCTGCCGCTGTGCACCACGACCCCGTCGATCACCACCCCCGGGGTGGACATGACGCCGTAACCGAGGATCTGGCCCATCTCCTCAACCTTCTCCAGCTGGAGCGGAACGCCTTTCTCTGCGGCCACCTGCTCGATGAGCTGGTACGTGATCTGACAGTTGCGGCAACCGCTGCCGAGGACCTTGATCTCTTTCATCACTTCCTTCCTCCGTCTGAATGACTGTGGCTCAGCCCCGGCCATCCGGGGGGGCCCATACCTCAACAGCAGGACTGGCCGCCCGGCGTGGGGGTGCAGCAACTGCCGCCCGCTTCGGTCACCTTGATGGACAAGGGCTGGCCAGGGGCTGGGGCGTTCGGCGCCTCGGGCGCGGCCTGCTCGTCGAAGGCGGCATCGAGCTTCTCGGCCGCCTCGTCACGAATGTGGCGGGCGATCTCGATCACCGCGTCGACCTGGTGCTGCGGTACCCCCATCTGGCGCAGCCGCCCCAGCTGGCACAGCCCCATGTCGGGATGCTTCGCCGCAATCCCGGCAGCGAGAGAAACCATGGAGACGATGGAGGCATGCAGCTGCGGTTTCGCCTCCGTGGCAGTGCTCGTCCGCTTTCCTCCCGGCTTGACCGCCTGGATGTTGGCCGAGGCCACGTAGGCTTCCACCCCCCGTCCCGGCGCCCAGTCGCGAATGAACTCGCGACTTTCGTCCTTGGGGGTGATGCTCAGCGCCTCGAAGCCCGCCGCACTCAGCGCCGCCTCCAACTCGGGGATGGACGAGGCGCCGGCCATGCAGCCGCTGTAGAGTGCCAGATCGGCCCGGGCCGAGTCGGGCAGCTCGGCGGTGGCCACCACGTCGGAGATGGCCAGGCGCCCGCCCGGCTTCAGCACCCGGAAGGCCTCGCGAAACACCGTGCCTTTTTCGGGCGAAAGATTGATCACGCAGTTGGAGATGATGACGTCCACGCTCCCATCGGCCACGGGCAACGCCTCGATCTCCCCCAGCCGAAATTCCACGTTGATGATGCCCGCCTTCTCGGCGTTGCTCCGCGCCTTGGTGAGCATCCCGGAGGTCATATCGACCCCGATCACCCTCCCTGCCGACCCCACCGCCCTAGCGGCCAGGAAACAGTCGAAGCCCGCCCCCGAGCCGAGGTCGAGCACCGTTTCGCCCGCTTTCAGCTCGGCAATGGCCTGCGGATTGCCGCAGCCCAGCCCGAGGTTGGCCCCCTCGGGCGCGGCCGCCAACTCCTCGGCCGAGTAGCCAAGGCGCTCTCCGGTGACGCTTACCGGCGCGCTTCCGCAGCAGCCCGTGCCACAGCCGCCGCTCCCCTCGGCGATGTTGCCGTAGGTCTCCCGCACATGGGCGCGCAGTTTTTCATGGGTATCGTGGGACATTGAGCACTCCTCTTTTGGCTCACTAAAGCGCCGGTTGTCAGGCAATCAGGTTGAAGCCCCATCCGACCAGGGTGAAGGCCACCGCCAGCACCCCGGCATAGAGCGCCAGGGCCGGCCAGCGGATCACCTTGCGCAGGATCAGCATCTCCGGCAGCGAGAGCGCAGCGATGCTCATCATCAGGGCGAGGGTAGTGCCGATGGCGACCCCCTTACCCAACATCGCCTCGGCCACCGGGATGACGCCGGTGGCGTTGGAGTAGAGCGGGATCCCCAGCAGCACCGCGGCGGGTACCGAATACCAATCCTCCCCCCCCAGGTGTTCCGCCACCCACTGCTCGGGGACATAGCCGTGGAACAGGGCCCCCACGGCAATGCCCGCGATGACCCACTTCCAGATGCGGCCGACGATGGCCTTCACCTCCGCCACGGCATACCGATGCCGTCCGGCCAGGGAGGTGTCGACCTGCGGCCTTGCCGCCTGGCCCATGTGGATCTTCCACACGTACTCCTCCACCCACCGCTCCGGCCTGAACCGCTCCATCACCGCCCCACCCACGTAGGCCACCACCAGCCCGGCGGTCACGTAGAGGGCGGCCAGCTTCCAGCCCAAAATTCCCACCAGCAGCACGGCAGCCACTTCGTTGATCATCGGGCTGGCGATCAGGAAGGAGAAGGTCACCCCCAGGGGAATCCCCGCCTCCACGAAGCCGATGAACAGCGGCACCGAGGAGCAGGAGCAGAAGGGGGTCACGGCGCCGAGGGTCACGGCACTGCTGCGCGCCAGCCACTTGGGTTTGCCACGCACGTACTCGCGCACCCGCTCGGGCGAGAGCAGCGCGCGCAGCAGCCCCATGATGTAGATGACCGCGACCAACAGGACGAAGATCTTGGCGGTGTCCATCACGAAGAAATGCAGGGCATCGGCCGTCCGGGTACCGGCGGCGAGCCCCAACAAGCGGTAGACGACGAGATCGGCAAGGGCTTCAAACATGTTTCGGGTTCATTTTGGTTGAAGGCGCGGACCAACCGGGCCGCGCCGCCTCTGGTCAGCCGCAGCCGCAAACAGAATTCCCCACAGCAGAGGGGCAGTGAGAACTGCGGGCTACGCTTGTTCGTGCCGCAGGCGCTCCATCAGCGCCTTCACACGGTCCCGGATGTCGTCCCGGGCGGCGCGAAAGACGGCCATGACCTCCTCCTCGCTGCCGCTCGCCTTGGCGGGATCGTTCAGGGGCCAGTGCTCCTTGCGGGTATTGGCCGGCAGCGCAGGACAGTGCTCATCGGCATGGCCGCACACGGTGACGACGTAATCCGCCTGAGCCAGCATCGCGCGGGTCACCTTGGTGGACTCCTGGCCGGAGATGTCCACCCCCGCCTCTGCCATCACCGCGATGGCCCGCGGGTTCTTGCCGTGGGCCTCGATACCCGCAGACTCCACATGAAATTCTTCACCGCCGAAGTGGCGGGCCCACCCCTCGGCCATCTGGGAGCGGCAGGAGTTGCCGGTGCAGAGAAACAGCACATTGATCTTGCCCATAAAATCCTCGTGGGTTGATTCGTTCAGGCGCAGCATTGGGCCCCGGGACGGTTTGGCATGTTGCGCAACCGTTCCGCGTCGGCCTTGAAGGGGTCTTCCTGGCGCACGCCGGCGGCAGCCGCCTCGAGGATGGTGAGTACCCACTCAGGCAGCCCCGGGTTCAACCGGTAGTGGACCCAGATCCCGGCTCGGCGGTCCACGACAATGCCCGCCTCCCGCAGCTGGGCCAGATGGCGGGAGACCTTGGGCTGGGCCTCGTCCAGGCCATGGGTGAACTCGCAGACGCAGAGATCGCGTTCAGCCACGAGAAGAACGAGGCAACGCAGCCGGGTGCGGTCCGACAGGGCGCGAAAGAGGCTTTCAGATGGAATATTCATGCGGGTAAATATATGTCTATCCATATATTCGTGCAAGCATATATTTATTCCGCTTCGTAGGCCGGATTAGCAGACAACCCGATCCTGACCTCGGCCAGCGCGGTGGATACGCTGCGCCCATCCATTGGCCGGTTCGCTGCCGTCCACTCAGGCGGCAATCCGGCTGTGATTGGCGGCTTTTCCGTTTATCTGTCCGGTACTCCATCCAACTGCCATCCCACAACCTTCGAGAGCGAGGGCGCCGTTGTGACGGGGCGCACGATGGAGTTGGTTGGGTGAGCCTCGCATGCGGACCCGGGCCGGTTGACCCTCCTCGGCGAGACGCCATACTGGGAAAAGTCCCCTGCCCAGCCGAACCGGCGATCCGAGGTCACATGTCCGCCACCCGTCGCGAATTCCTGCAGGCCACAGCGGCCTTCCTCGCCACCCCTGCCCTTGCGGGCTGCCTGGGCGAGGCCTGCGCGGAACCCCACCCCGAGGCCGCCCTGAGCGAGTGGGGCGATGTCCGCGCACAGTTTGACCTCACCCCGGATTACATCCACATGGCCAGCCTGCTGCTCGCCTCCGCGCCCCGGCGGGTGCAGCGCGCCATCGAGCGCTACCGCCGTGCCCTGGATGAAAACCCGGCCTTGTACGCCGAGCGGAACCGCTGGAACCTGGAACTGCGCGCCCGCCGGGTCGCGGCCGCCTACCTTGGGGCCAATCGCGACGATCTGGCCCTGACCCACAGTACCACCGAAGGGATCGGGCTTGTGTACAACGGCCTGCGCGTGCGGCGCGATCAGGAGATGGTGACGACCAACCACGACTATCCGGCCACCCGACGTGCCCTTGCCCTGAAGAGCGCCCGCTGCGGCGCCCGATTGATCCGCGTTCCCCTCGCCATCGACCCCGCCGCGCTGGATGTTGATCCCTTGGTGGATCGGCTCCTCGGCGCGGTGACCCAGCGCACCCGGGTGCTTGCGTTGACCTGGGTCCATTCGAAGACCGGCCTGAAGTTTCCCATTGCCCGCCTGGCCGCGAAGGTGAGCGAAATCAACGCCAACCGCGCCCCCGCCGAGCGCCTGCTGCTTTGCGTCGACGGGGTTCACGGCTTGGGCGTGGAGAATTTCTCCGTCAGTGACTTGGGCTGCGACTTCTTCATGGCGGGCACCCACAAGTGGCTGTTTGGCCCGCGGGGCACCGGGATCCTCTGGGGCGCTCCCGGAACACAACGACAGTTGGATGAGACTATCCCGACCTTCACCCCCGATGGCACGTTCGGGGGACGGCTCACACCCGGGGGCTTCAAGGCCTTCGAGCACTGTTGGGCGCTGCCTGAGGCCTTCCTCTTCCACGAGACCATCGGCAAGCAGCGGGTCACCGCCCGCATCCGGGGGTTGAACGAACAGCTGAAGCAGGAACTGAGCACGCTGCCCCGCGTGCGCCTGCGCACCCCCTTGGCCGCAAGCCTCTCTTCCGGGATCACCTGTTTCGATGTGGCCGGAATGGCCCCCGAAACGGTGGTCGAGCGCCTCCAGGCGGAGAGAATCATCGCCAGCGTGACCCCCTACCGTGACCGGTCGGCGCGCCTCACCCCCGGGATCCTCAACACGCCGGACGAGGTCGCCCGGGCCGTGGACGCGATTCGACGTCTCTGAAGATCGGGGCTCCCTCCCCAATTGCATTTCGCCCACTGGGCAACCGCCGTGATGCGCCTCGCCAGGGTGGAGCCACGAGGCCAAGCCCCCCAGGTGATCGAGAACAAACCACAAGGTAGAATCCGCCTGAAACACCGGAGCATTGCAGCGAATGTCTTATACGGGCGAGCAACTCGCCGTCATCCATCACCAAGCTGGCCACGCCAGAGTCGATGCAGTCGCCGGCTCCGGAAAGACCCACACCATGGTCGGGCGCGTCGCCCATCTCGTTCAGGCGCGCGCGGTAGCGCCCCGGCGCATCATGGTGCTGATGTTCAACAAGTCCGCCCAGCTGCAGTTCAGGGAGCGGCTGGTCAAGGCCCTGGGCGACCAGGGCCGCCAGGTCACCGTCCGTACCTACCACTCCCTCGGCTTCAAGCTCACCGAACTGTTCACCAGCAGGGGGCTGCTGCCGGACTACCGGTTGGAGACCCAGGAGTGGGTCTTGCAGAAGATGGCCAAGGCGGCGGTGACCGAAGCCTTCCAGCGCGGGCACGGCAAGGGCTACCCGAGCGAGGAAATACGGGATGAATTCCTCCGTTTCATCGATCTCGTCAAGTCGGACCTTATCGCCCCGGAGGAGGCCTTCGAGTGGCTGGAGTTTTCGGTCGAGCACCGCTATTTCGTCGATGCCTACCACCGGTTTGAAGAGGTAAGGCGGGAGAATCGCCTCCGCTTTTTCGCCGATCTTCTCTATGAACCGGTCCAGGTCCTGAAGACACGGCCCGAGGCGCAGGCGCTCATCGCCGATAAGGTCGAGCACATCATTGCCGATGAGTATCAGGACACCAACGCCATTCAGGAGGAGTTGCTGCGGCATATCGCGGGCCAACGGGCGGAGGTGATGGTGGTCGGCGACGTGGATCAGTGCATCTACGAGTGGCGCGGAGCGAAGCCTGAACTCATCGTCAGCGGTTTTGCGGCGCACTTTCCCAACCCGGCAACCTACACACTGAGCCATACCTTCCGGTACGGCCACGCCATCTCTCTCTTCGCCAACTCGGTGATCTCCCACAACCAGCTGCGCATCGAAAAGTTGTGTGTATCGGCAGAGGGCACCCCCGACACCCGCATTGAGCACGCGACCGTGGGCGGCAAGAGCCACCCGGCCGGCGAGGTGATAGAGCGCTGGCGCAGCGGTGGCCGAGCACTCGCCGAGGCGGTGGTCCTGGTGCGAAAGTTCAGCCAGAGCGTGCCAGTGGAGCTTACGCTGCTCCAACGCGGCATTCCCTACCGGGTCGAAGGGCGTGATTCCCTGTTCCATACGCGGGAGATCAACGCCCTGTTCACGCTACTGAAACTGGCGGCGGGCCGGCTGGACAGTGGCAAGCCCGAGGAGGTGGCGCAAGGGATAGAAGACCTGCTGAGCACGCCCCACTTGGGGATGAAGGGCGAGCTGCTCGCACCGATCAGTCGCCGCATGGCGAGGCACCCGGAACAGGCTGCCACAATTCTGCGCGACCTCAGAAGCGGGGTAAACCCCTGGCTGGAGGATCGAATCGTGGAACGGGCCACGCTGTGGGCCGAGATCCAGCGAGGCGACTGGCAAGGGCTCTCACCGGCGCAGATCGTGACACGCTACACGGCTCACACCGAGGCCCGCCAACAGTTCGGCCGTATGGCGGCCACCAAGGAAGATGCCGACGAGAAGTGGCTGGCGTGCGAGGGCTTCACCGAGTTTTGCCGGGCCCAGGAGCTCGCGCTCCACCCCCTCGTCGACTTCATCGAACAGCTTCGAAGTGCAGAGCGAACGTCGGCGCCTGAGGAACACGTGACCATCACCACCATCCATCGGGCCAAGGGGCTGGAGTGGCCGCTGGTGATCATAGCGGGATTGGCAAATGCCCAATTCCCCGGCGAGGACCTCGGTCCCGAAGACATGGAAGCAGAACGCCGCCTGTTCTACGTGGGAGCAACCCGCGCCCGGGAGCAGCTTGTGTTGGCCATCCCACCCGATCCCGCGCTGGAGCAGTGCATCCGTCAGGGGCGCCGTGAACCGCCCATCGACCCCGCCGCCACCCCGTTCGTCTATGAGGGCAATCTGCGCGTCGCAACCGAGGTGGGCGCCTGCCTGACTGGCCGGCAGGTCAATGCACCGAGTGCCGCGGTCCCGGGCCCCGCCAACCGCTACCTGGAGCTCATCGGCTCGGCGTTGCGCGTCGAGAGAAGGGCACAACGGAGAGCTGACACCCCGCGCCCCGAAATCGAAACTCCGCACTTCCGCCGAGGCATGCGGGTCAACCACCCCAAGTTCGGCCCCGGGATCGTCAGCAGCTGGGACGTATCGGCCGGACGGGTTCAGGTGCAGTTTGACCGTGTCGGACAAAAAACGCTGGTCGCAGAATTCGCTCAGCTGGAGGTGATCCGCTAGGCGGGCGGGACGCGATCGCAAAGAGTTGGGTGAAGTTGTCAATGGCCACGCGGATTGGTGTTGACCGACGAGGGTGTCGGAGCGGCAAGGCGTAACCCGGCGCGGACGCGGCCATCGAGCGTACCAGGATGTATTCACAGCGCACCTGCTTTCAAGGACCTACATCGCTTACGGCACGGCCGTGACGCAAGTATGCATTTACCCTGTCCCGCTATGCCGTGTGCATAATATATCCCTTACACTTTCAACGGTTCACAATATGCGCGGCTATTCTCCATCCATTCTGCGGCGCATTTTCCCTGCACCCCTACTCCGCTTTCAATGCCGCCTCAATGGTCTCGAGGGGCATGAACAACGTTAGGGGACGTTGGGTAAGTTGTACGAATCCGAACGCTGCATACCACTCGGCAAGTTCATCGGTCTTCGCATCAACAAACAACCCCACAAAACCGACATTGCGGCCAGCTTCCGCCACCCTCCACAGCATATCGACCAACAGATGGGTACCGTAGCCTCGCCGCACGAACCGGCTATCTGTCGCAAGCCGGGCGAGTCGCGCTGCGGGAAGTCGATGGGGATAGCGCTCCGCCCAACTCACCGGGATCTCCGCTGGCTCGACTTCGCACGAGACCAAGGTCGCATAGCCGATGATGACGCTCGGGTCGGCATCTGTCAGAACAAAGGTGCGGGAAAGGTTCCGCTTGGCGTGCTGCCGAGCGGTCTTTTGAAGGTAGGTATTCAGCGCCTCGTTGCCACAGTCAAATGCAGCACGATCATGGTTCTTGTTCAGAGGCTCGACTTGCATGCAGGTCCGCTTTCTTGTATTCCGCAACCGCCGCCTTCATTCGCTCATTAGGTGCGGGCGGATTGTCCAATAAGGCGAAAAACGCTTTACTGGCATTCTCATGGAGCTGGATCACCTGCTCGCGCTCGAAGATCGCGTCCGCCTCTTTGAGTGCCGCACGGACGATGAATTGGCTCAGGCTGCTGGCCCCGCTCAACTCGCTGGCCTGCTCCAAGCGAGCCTTGACATTCGGCGGGACGCGAGCAGTGATCCGCTCCCCGTTCGCGCTCGGATCACTGTTCATACATTCACCCTCATTAGCCCAGCCCAATAGGACGTGACGGGTCCATTCAACGGCTCATTGGACAAAATCATAGGCTAGTGGTGCCAAAATGTCACCAAACACTTTTCCGTGGGGTTTAGATGATTCCCACAACACTCGTGGGCTTAGTATCATTTTTCGTGCGTTTCCGTCGACCCCCATCGTGATGATCACCGAGCAGCATTCGGAAGAGCTGGACGTGTGGGCCCTGCGTTCCAGGGTATGGGGTTTCCTGGTCAAACCCGTTTCGGAAGAGGGGGTGATGCGCACCCTGAACGCGCTCTACCGCGCCAGACTGATAAAGTCCGATCCGGTACGCACCATGATCGTTCCGCCGCCACCACTCCCTTCGGAAGTGCGTTTCGTCGAGCAAAGCTTGGACCGCAGCCTCCGAGAAGGGGTGATCCATCTGTAACGCAATCTGGGCAACAAGGAGTCCTAGGCGGATCTGGCGCAGCGGTGCGTCCTCTCGGCCTTCCAGTTCAGTCGTCAGTTCAAGCGGCTGTACGGCATGCCCATGGGTGACTACACCCTGTTCGAGATTGACTCCCGGCAATCGCACCAGCATCGCCTTGATGGCCTCGACCCGCTCCTCTTGCCTTCCCGCTCGGTCGAGCGGGTCGCACGAAGTGCGCCCGCAGGGCCGACGCCATGGACAGCGTCGGACAGCGCCCCGTCAGAACGCGCGGATCGGCGTCCGCAGCAGAAGGGTGGTGAGAAAAGTGGGTTAGGGGGAGGATCGCGGGGTGAAGGAGCCATTAGCGCAGCTCTTGCGGCGTGTCCGGCAGGGCACCGCTCTCCAGCGGTTCGGCAGTTTGTTAGAGCGGCACGCCCGCGCTGTCACTACTGCGCGCGTAGCGCGTCTTTGCGGGGGCAGCTTCGAGGGCCTTGTCCTCGCTATTCGCTTCGCTCGCGGGCCCCGAGACCGTTGCGGGGTCGGGCATCTCCTGCGTGGCCGCGGCCCCGTCGGTCGCCTCCGGCTTCCGGGCCTCTTCCTGCTTCGCAGCCGCTTCGGCCCGCTTGGTTTGGGCGGCTTCCAACAAGCGCTCCAGGCGGGCGTGCACCTTCTCCAGTGCACCATTGGCATCGTGCCACCAGTCGGTTGACCAGATCCTCACGATCTCCCAGCCCAGTCCCCGCAGGACCTGCTCCCGCAGCTTGTCGCGGTCCCGGGCCGTGGCCGAGCTGTGGTAGGTTGCACCATCGCATTCGATGCCTGCCAGGTAGCGCCCCGGTGCATCCGGGTCGACCACCCCCAGATCGATCCGGAACGAGGAGACACCCACTTGGGGGTGGACCTGCCAGCCGCGACGGGCCAGACGCTCCGCTACCGCCTGCTCGAACGGACTGTCGAAATCGCCAATGGTGCCGAACACGGCCTCCGCAAGCGCCCGGGGCCCTCGCTCGGCAAACTCCAGGAAGTGCTTCAGGTCGCGCACCCCCTCGGCCTTGGTGCGGGCGAGATCGATCTGCTCCGGCTTGAGGCTGGAGAAGACGCGCAACTCGTGACGGGCACGGGTGACCGCCACGTTCAGGCGCCGCTCTCCCCCATCCCGATTCATGGGGCCGAAGTTCATGGAGATGGCCCCGGCGCGGTCAGGACCAAAGGTAATAGAGAAATAGATGATGTCGCGCTCGTCACCCTGGACGCTCTCCAGGTTTTTGACGAACACCGGCTCGAGGGCATCCTCCGCGAACCAGGGCTCGAGGGCGGGGTCCTTGCGCCGCTCCTCATCCAGCAGATCCTCGATGAGGCGCTGCTGTTCGGAGTTGAATGTCACAACACCCACCGTCAAATTCGAGGCCCGGAAGGCGGGATCCTTCAGTCGGGCGACGATGTCCGCCACCACCGCCTTCGCCTCCGGCTGGTTGATGCGGGCCCCGCCTTTTTCGTAAACCCCGTGCTCCACGAAGGTGAAGTTGACCGCCCGATCGTCGGTGACCGGGGAGGGAAACGTCACCAGGCCACCGCCATAGTAGCGGTGGTTGGAGAAGGCGATCAGGCTCTCGTGCCTGCTGCGGTAGTGCCAGGAGAGCCCCAGGGTGGGCAGGTTGGCGCCCAGACATTCATCAAGGATGCTCTCCAGATCGCCTTCCACATCCTCTTCGTCGAGATCGGATTCGGCGCGGTCAAAGAAACTGGTGGGCGGCAGCTGCTTCGGATCGCCCACCATCACCACCTGTTTGCCCCGAGCGATGGCGCCGATGGCATCCCACACCGGGATCTGGGAGGCCTCGTCGAAGACAACCACATCGAAGAGTGCGGTCTCGGCCGAAAGGTACTGGGCGATGGAGAGGGGGCTCATCAACAGACAGGGGGCGAGCCGGGTGATGGTGTTGGGGATGCGGTTCATGAGCTCGCGCAGCGGCAGGTGGCGCTTTCTCTTCTGCATCTCACGGCGCAGGATGCCCCACTCGGAGTTTCGCCCCACGCTCTCCTGATCCGGCAGGTCTGCACAGAGGCCGGCCCGGACATAGGCACGGGTCAGCGCGGTAAAGTGCTCATCCAGCGCCTTGAAATCGGCGATGCGTTTCTCATGTTCGGCCGAGACGAAATTACGCAGCACCTCGTCGCCGTCCACCACGGCATTGAGCCACCAGCGGCAGTAGTCGGTATCGAAGTATTCACGCACGCGACCGAGCGGCACGCTGCCTGTTTCGACGCCCTCAACCAGGGGCGCGAGTCCTTTCCCGATGGCCTCGCTTCGCGCTTTGCGCCAGGCACACCACGCGTGCAGTTTCGGCTCCAGGGCGACGATCTGCCGACAGAGGCCGATCAGCTCAGCGGGGGTCCCGTCAACCGCTGCCGTTGCATCCCCCCCGATCCCCGCCCGTGCGGCGAACTCATCCTGTGCGTGCTGAAACGCCGCCAGGGCGTGGAGCAATGCCGTTCCGGCCCCCGCGACGGGACCGCCGGGCCCCAACAGCAGGTTGCCGTCGCCCAGCAACGCCTCCAGGGGCGCCTTCACCGCCGCCAGCGCTTCCGGCGTGGAGGCCAGCCCGCCGAGAGCCGCGGCAATTCCCTTTTGGAACGCCAGCGCCTTCACCACCTCGTCGCGGCGGCTCCTCAGTCCGGCCCACAGCCCATCACTCCTGGCACTCAGCCCCTCCAGTTGGGCGATCCGATCCCGCAATGCCTTCAATGCCCTAAGCCGCTCGATGTCGGCACCGGGCTCCGGGATCTCCTTCGCCGCGGTGGCCTGTGAAAGTGCCTTCCGCACACCTCGGCGAATCAGCCACGCCTGCAGAAACCACGCATTCTCCGCTGCGGTCCACGCCCCCTGCAGCCCCGCGAGGTCGAGCGCCAGGGCATCATCCCGATACTCCACCGAGAGCTGCGCGCGCGTGCTCTGATAGCTCTCCTGAAGCGCCAGCCCTTTCAGGAGCGCCTCGGCGATGGCGTTGGCATCGGGGCGCAGGACAAACCGCCACGCCTTCCCCGACGCCTTGGGGAGTTCCTGTGCGAGTGCCCCCAGGCTGTTGCGGGTGCGGCGATCGTAGGTCAGTTCCGGCAGGCCGACGGCATGGCGGAAGGCCTCGGCGGCCTGCTGGAGCGCCTCGGCGCGGGGGACCAGGGTGCGGGCGGCGTTCACCAGGGCCTGCTGCCAGGTGGCGGACCACTCGTCGTGGGCGATGAGCGCCAGCGGGCTGTCGGAGATCTGCCCCACCTCCCGGGCATTGACCTCCAGCCGTTCCGCCAGGTCGCGCAGCCCCTCCAGCGCCGCGACGTCGTGGGCGTCGGCAGAGGGCCAGGCAAGGCCGAGCGCCGGCAGACCCGCGCCACCGACCACCCGCCCGATGGCCCCGTAGGCGGTCAGACCGTTGCGACGCCGCTTGTGCAGGCGCGTAACGAAGGTATTGAGCTGCTCTCGCAACCCCTGCAAACGGTGGGCCTCTCTTCTCCACTCTTCGGCGTCGATGCCCCCTTTGGCTCCCCAGGCCCGCCCCAATTGCTGGAGGATGTCTGTCTTCCGCGCCTTGCTGGAGTGCACCTCCAGGCAAAACTCGCCGAGCCCCACATCGCGCAGGCGCCGGTGGACCACATCGAGGGCCGCGATTTTCTCGGCCACAAACAGGACCGTCTTCCTCTCCGCCAGGCACTGGGCAATGAGATTGGCGATGGTCTGGCTCTTGCCTGTCCCCGGGGGGCCCACCAGCACGTAGTCCTTCCCCTTGGCGGCAGCCATCACGGCGGAAAGCTGCGAGGAGTCCGCGGGCAGTGGGCAGAACGTCTGCTCGGGACCGTGGGTGGCATCCAGCGTGCGCGGTTCCGGAAAGGGGACGCCACTGGGATACGGCTCGCGCGGCGTATCGATGAGGTGGCGCACAACGGCGCTCTGCTTCAACTGCTCGGTCCGGTCGACCAGATCTTTCCACATCAGGTATTTGGCGAAGGAGAAGGTGGAGAGCACCACCTCCTCCACCACCTCCCACCCCCTGATCTCCTTGACGGCCTGCGAAACCGCCCGCCAGATCCCTTCAACATCCAACCCGCTCTCATCCTTCGGCAACGCCCCCTCGGCCACCGGGATGGTCAGCTTGTAGTCCTGGCGCAGCATCTCCAGCAGCGTCGGGTTGAATCGCGGCTCATCATCATGAAGGGCCAGGGTGAAGCCCGATCGGACGCTTTTGCGGGTGAGGGTCACCGGGATGAGGATGAGCGGTGCGCGGTAGCGCTTGTCATCTTTACTGTCGCGGCTCCAGGAGAGAAAACCGAGCGCCAGGAAGAGTGTGTTGGCACCGCCGTCCTGAAGGGTGGCCCGTGCGGAGCGGTAGAGGTCGATCAAGCGGGCATCGAGCTCCTCATCGTCCAGGGGGACGAACACCTCTCGCCGCTGCAGTGCATCCAGCGCATGCGCCCGGCGCAGATCCTCTTTCGTGCGTGACTCGTGGATGGCCTGGCTGCGAAGATCCGCCCCCTCCATCAGCACGGGCCGCGGCCGCAGTTTCAGCGTCTGCCCCTCGCCCAAGAGATCCTCCAGCCGCCCGGGATCTGGGGCATCGAGCCGAAGGGCCCGCTTGGTGGCCTTGAAGTTGAGCAGGCTGTTCCGCAGCGAAAGGTCGAGGAGTTTGCGCTGCCAGCGGTGCAGGCGATCTTCCGGCCCGGCTTCTCCCTCCCCCTCCGGCACGGTGGTCTCCTCCGGCAGGTTCGGTGCCTCGTCAAGCGCCAACTCGGCGGCTTGCGGGGAGTCGGGGCTCGGCGGGGGCGCCGCGGCTTCGGCACTGGCCAGCGGCTTGATCCGCTGCATCCGCGCCCGGCGTATATCCACGGCCAGTTCAAAGGTGTCCTCCCCCGCTTCGGCGATCTGCTGGGCTCCTCTCTCCACGGCAGAGCTGAAGCGGGCGACGGGATGCTGGGTCAGGAGCGTCGTCTCGAACAGCACGAGCTCTTTCAGCCGCTCCCGTTTGCGAAGGGCGGTGATGTCGTCGACGACCGCGGTCGCGAACTCCTCCGCCTTGAGCCACACCCCGGCGAGGGCGTGCCCTTTGGTCAAGACGATGAGGGGATTCAACCCGCACTGCTCCAATGCAGCGCAGGCGAGCAGCGTGGTATCGAGGCAGGTGGCCAGCCCCGATTCGGCTATTTGCGCCGGACCCCGGATCTTCTGCCCCGACTGCTCGAAGCTGGCGGGGGGCAGCGCATAGTCGAGCTTGAGGGTGGCGATGGCCGACCAGATGGCGGATGTCAGCTCCCAGGCGCGCTTTGCTCCGCCGGCATATCCATCCAGCGCAGCGCTCTTGCCGTATTTCTTCAGGATCCCGGCGGCCGTTTTCAGGATGCGTTCAACGGCCGGTTCGTTCGGTTGAACGAAGGCGGCGACCATCTCCGGCATGTGGCCGATGCCGCCCCACTGGTTACGGGGCAACAACTCCACCGCCACCTCCCGGCGGGCAAGTTGCGCGCCGCCGCAGTCCACGACGAAACTGACCCGGGCGGATTCGGACTCCGTCAGGCGATTCAGAAGCGCGCCATCCAGGGTGAGGTCGAGGTCGGTGAGGTGGTAGCGCTGCCCGGCCCCAATGGCGTCGATCCGCCAGCGCTTTTCGCAAAGGAAGGCCGGTTCGGAGCGGAGTATCAGCTCGACCAGCGACAACGTCTGCTGCGTTTCGTTGACAATCGCCAACTCGCGCACCGCGGGGACCGCATTCTGATGGAAGGCGAGGTTGATCTTCGGCGTCAGCACCGCCTCCACACGGAGTTGCGGCTCGGTTGGGTGATTGTCGGTAGCTTCCATCGTCTCCTTCCCTGCGCCAGGGGCCTAACACCTGCCGCCTCACGTTCTTCCGGGCGCCTCGTGGACTCAGGAGGATATCAGCTTGTCTGGCGAGTGGAAACGCGCCGGCCTCGAGGGTCAGAGTAAACGCATACTTACCCAAGAGCGATGTAAGTCCTTGAAAGCAGGTCGTCGGCCGCATGGACGCGGCCGTCGAGCGTACAGGGATGGATTCACAGCGTACCTGCTTTCAAGGACTTGCATCGCTCACAGCACGGCCGTGATGTAAGTATGCGTTTACCCTGCCCCCAGAGGCGCTCTCCTTTAAAAGAGGGCTGTCGTATGATGCGGATCGGCGACATTCACAAGCGTAAGAATAACGAGAAGTAAGACGGAGCCTACCCATGCCCTCGCAGCCACCCCCCTTGGCCACGCTCATCTGTTCCCTATTGCGCCCGACGAGCCGATACGTACTCCTGATACCCGCGGCACTGGGCGGGTGCGGGGGCGGAGGTGATGACACGGGCACGGCGACCCCGCTTAGCGTTGACCAGGCGGCTCCGGTGATGGCCCAGCAGCTCGAGTCCGTGAGGAAAGGGGTGGAGGTGCAGGTCGGCTTTTCGGCGCTGATAACGATCACCTGCGACAACCTTGGGACCTGGTCCGTCTCGGGGGTCGACCGGCTCGTCTGCCAAATCTACGACGCGGACGGCGCCGAGGGCGTCCCCCACCTCTCCCCGGACGGCGTGGACCTGGTGTCGCGGGTGCCGAGCGGCGATTCGAGTGCGGTGCTGGCCGCGGCGGATGCGGACCTGCAAGGGGCTGCCTGGGCGCCGCTGCTCAAGAGTACCGTGCTGGACCTTGGCGACTTCAACCTGGGTGCGACCATTTCGGGCCAGTTCACGCTCCAGGGCGGTGACGGAATGCAGATCGGTGGCAGCTGCGCCATCGTCGACAGCGAGGGCAATACCGACGCGACGGCGACCCTGAACCGCGATGCCATTGAGGGGCGGGAGGCGACGCTTACTTTCGGTGACGCAAGGGGCTTTGGACTGACGGAGGGGCAGTACAGCCTCGATTGCACCTTCACCGAAGGGGAAGCGAGCAACACCATCGAGAATGCCGGTGGGTTCCAGGTGCTCTACAACAACACGGCGCCGACCGCCCCAAGTGGCGTGGTGTTGGTCGATGAAGCCAGTCTATTGGTCGACCCGAACGGCAATATTCGGGATATCAACGGCAGCGACTTCTGCGTGCGCTATACGCAGCCGGGTACCGATGCCGAGGATCCCCTGCTCGGGCAGTCGGTCACCACGGAAGGATTCTATACTGCCGGCGGCATCGAGTACGGCCCGGTGGTCCTCGCCGGAGAGAGCAGCTACTGCATCGACGTTGGCAGCGCCGGCGGCCAGCACGTCAACGCGGGTTTCAAAAGCAAGGACTCCCAAGGCGCCTACAGCGCGCTGGCCGCGGTGCTGCGCCGCATCGATGCCAACGAGGCACCGACCCCGTCCAACGCCGGGGATTTCGACGGTAGCGGCAGCTACAGTTGCGACGAGGGTAACTGCAACTTCCCGACACTGACCGGCCCCACCTACAGCGATCCGGAAGGTGACGCAGTCACCACCACCTACTATCAGGACGGGACGGCCGTCGGCACCGGTTCGAGCTATACACCGTCCGGGCTGACCGAAGGCGCTTACCGCCTGAGTGCCAAGGGGACGGACGCCTACGGGGCGACCAGCATATTGAGCGCCAGCTACACCCTCACCGTGGGCAGACCCAACACCGCGCCGAGCTACGCCTCCGGCAGCTTCCCCGGAAGCTACGCCTGCACCGAGGGCTCGTGCAACTTCCCGACGCTCCAGGTCACCAGCTGCTCCGATGCGGAGGAGGACCGCACCACAGCCAGGATTTACCTCGAAGCGACCCAAGTGGCCGAAGGGGCGCTGACGCTCTCGTACACGCCGAGCGCGCTTCCCCCCGGGACTTATCACTTCTATGGAGCCTGCGTGGACGAGCATGAGGCCGAAGGGGACAAAAGTTCGGCCTACTCCGTGACCGTCAGTGCCGCTCCCGGGGGGGGCGGCGACGACGGCGGTCCTCCGTGAAGGTTTTTCCCCGGACCTCGGCCCATGCTCGGATTTTCCCGCCCGGATTTTTGCGCCTCCCACCTCAGGCGCTCACGAACGGCACAGGAAATTCGTCATCCCCAGGAAGGAAATTCGTCATCCCGGCGAAAAAGATCCGTTCATCCCGGCGAAAAAAAAAATCCGTCATCCCCGCGAAGGCGGGGATCCAGTGGGGCGTGCTTCTGTTCACTGGATTCCCGCCTACGCGGGAATGACGGAAGGGGTGAGTCGTTGCGCATTTTCTTCAAAGCGATGGGCACAGGGCTGTTGTGCTCAATCCCGGCGAAAGAAATCCGTCATCCCGGCGAAAGAATCCGTCATCCCCGCGAAGGCGGGGATCCAGTGGGGCGTGCGCCTGTTCGCTGGATTCCCGCCTTCGCGGGAATGACGGAGGCGCACTCACTGCAAAGGGCTTTTTTGGGGAGGAGGGTATAGCCCTGCAAATACAGGAAGGTAAGTTGAGGGGGCGGCCATATCCTGCGCTATCACCACGCGAATTCATTCGCTGCCGGAATGGCTGCCGTATAGGCTCTGGCCCAGGTCTTCCGAGAACGCTGGCGGCATGCGCGATGACGCGCCTAGGAAGGGCTTGGCATGTGCCGACACGACATCCGAACGCGATTTGCCGAACCATGACAACATATATCATCTCAGACACGCACTTCGGCCATCACCATATGGCAACAAAATTCCGCGGGTTCGATTCCGTCGAGGCCCATGACGCCGCTCTGATCGCACTTTGGAACCTGCGGGTGCGCCGGAAGGACACGGTTTGGCTCCTGGGGGACGTAGCCTTCGGCACCGGCATTCTGAACCGGGTATTGCCGCAGCTCAACGGCCACAAGAAACTGCTCCTGGGCAATCACGATCAATCCGGGATCGGCGTATACGCGAACCACTTCGGCACCATACGCGGGTCAGTCGAGTTGGAACACCCGACGCTTGGCCGCATATTGCTCAGCCACTATCCGGTGCATCCTCAGGAGCTCAACTACGGGATTGAGGTCAATGTGCATGGCCACATCCACGACCCCCGTCTGAATCTGGGAGGCAAATACCTCAACGTGAACGCCGATGTCCTGCCGTGCCAGTGGGAGCCTTTCCCCTGGGGCGAGCTGAACAAGCTTTGGAACGCTCAGCAACGGGCAAACCATCCAGCGATGTCCGGCAGCGACGACCAGTAAGCGGTCCACGCCCCGGCCTTGCGCCGGCTACCCGCGCTCGAAGGAGACGATTTTGAAAGAGACCACCCGCACCGAACGCGGTGGCTTTTCGCCCAGATGGGCACGAACGTTGTCCTCGCCAAGGGCGAGCTTGATCAATTCATCCTGATTGTCGAATGCCCGACGTTCCACGTTCAGGCGGGCGCGTACCTTGCCATCGACCTGTACAGGGATCTCCAGCAACTCCTGGCCCATGAGCTCCGGCTCCGGCTCGGGGAAGGTCGGTACGGTCTCGAACGACTCGCCGCCGATGATGAACCGGAATGCCGACCGCCAGCCATCCCCCAGGGGGAACGGGCGAGGGTATGCCGGCGAAAACGTCGCTGATGCGTCTTCGTGTTGGACGACCTGACGAAAGATCGCCATGGCCTTGGCCAAGCCGCCGCACTCGCCCATGGCCGACCGAACCCCATCCACCAGGCGATGGGCAACCGCCACGTCCGAACGCACGAGCGGGTCGGTGGTATCCGCGAGACACTGTCTTGCGTGAACATGCTCCAGGAGTTTCCGGGTCCCCTCGTGGAGACGCGACAGTCGCTCGGTATCGACTTGCGCTTCACCCAAGGGAATCGAGCAGAGCAAGGTCCTCAGCTCACCCGCCGACCAGCCTTGGGCAGTCAACGCTTCAACGTCCATCTGGCGCCTGTCGACATGAAGGCTCAGGTATGCACATACGTCGGCCCACGGACGTGCCGTCCGCTCTTCCAGGAACGACCATGTCCGTGGCGAACAGGGGTAGAGGAGGCAGTCCCCTGAAGGCCAGGTGTCGGGACGGTGTTGGTCGACCTCCTGCCAGTGGTCGATGGAGAGGCCCAGCGGCATTGTCAATGCGGCGGACGACTCCCGCACGGCATTGGCGGCTTCGCTTTCACTCGTCGGGTAGATGACCGTAAGCTCAGCTGCGTTTCCGCGGGTACGCTCATATCGGCAATGGGCATCGGCCTGGACCAGCGCCCGCGCAGCTCCTAGCGTGCTCCCTGCCTCCAAAGGCAGGAAGAGGATGAATTGCTTGAACAAAATACCTCCCTTGGATAAAGCGAGTCCTGCCTTTTGGTAACTCCTGAACCTCCCCATCAGCCACGCGTACGGCCCGACACGTCAGTGGCCGGCAAGAAATTGTGCAATTAACGCCAGGTCAGGACACCCATGCAGCCGGGATTGACCGGTCCCAGGTTGCCGTGCAGCGTGCACTTGAAGTTGACGTCGTCGAGCCAGACACAGCGGGTTCGCCCTAGCTCGAAAGGCCCACGGTGGTGGCCGTAGAAGTGAAACGTCGGCCGCTCCGATTCCAGTAATATCGATAGAAACCACAAGAATGCCGTATTTCTGATAAAACCTCGATACACCTGAAAAGTTTTCGAGAAACCAGTCGTCCAGATGAGACCGATCGGCTACGCCTACCTTGTCGCGCAGCTTCAGCTCCCGGTCGTACAGTCCGGCCGGGCCCGCCGGGCCGGCCCGCCTTTGTATCGACCTCGGTCAAATAAGGCTCCGCAACGTGGTCGTACGTGAATAGATGCCACGGCCACTGAAGATCGGCCCCAACGTGATCCTCCAGGATACGCTGGTCTGATCGGGCAAAATCCTCAGGCTTGCCGTCCGTTTGAGGCTCCACTGGTGAGAGTGGGTTTTTAGTGTACGCGCCAAACTGCAGCCCCAGCGCCTCGGATTGAAAGTGGTCTGCGCAGCACCGGCTAGAAGGCCTGGAGAGCTTCGCGATTTGTGGGGATCAAAAATGAAAAAGGGCCTGAACAGTTGTTCGGCCCTTAATCTAACTATCTGATTTTGTTTGGTCGGGGCGAGAGGATTTGAACCTCCGACCACCTGCACCCCATGCAGGTGCGCTACCAGGCTGCGCTACGCCCCGAAAGGTAGGCTTCTTCTCACGGGTTCGCCCCGAAAGAGGCGCAAACTATACACTACTTTTTGGAGAATGCAAAAGGAAATCTCTAGCGTTTCAGTATATCCAGGATTTCCTCGAGCTCGCCGCGAATCTGGCGGATGATCTGCTGGCTCTGGGCCGAATCGTTTTTGGCGTTATCCCCTTCCAGCTGCTGACGGGCCCCACCGATGGTGAAACCCTGTTCGTACAGCAGCGAACGGATCTGGCGGATCACGATGACATCCTGGCGCTGGTAATAGCGGCGGTTTCCCCGCCGCTTTACCGGCTTGAGCTGTGGGAATTCCTGCTCCCAGTAGCGCAGCACATGCGGTTTGACCTGGCAGAGGTCGCTCACCTCACCGATGGTGAAGTAGCGCTTGCCAGGGATGACCGGCAGCTCATTGTTGTTGCTGGGTTCCAGCATAGGCCTCTACCCTCGCCTTCAGCTTCTGTCCCGGGCGGAAGGTCACCACGCGCCGCGCAGTGATGGGGATCTCCTCCCCGGTCTTTGGGTTGCGGCCGGGCCGCTGGTTCTTGTCCCGCAAATCGAAATTTCCGAAACCGGAGAGCTTCACCTGATTTCCGTTCTCCAGCGCTCCGCGAATCTCCTCGAAAAACTGCTCCACCAATTCTTTGGCCTCACGCTTGTTGAGGCCCAGCTCCTCAAATAATTTCTCTGCAATCGTTGCCTTAGTCAGTGCCATTTCTAGTCTCTTAGGGTCGCACCGAACTCCGTCTTCAAGGATTCGACGATATTCTTGATGGCCGCATCGACCTCTTCGTCCTTAAGGGTGCGCGATTGGGCCTGCAAGGTCAACCCTACTGCGACACTTTTTCTACTCGGATCAATGCGTTCGCCCGCATACACATCAAACAGCTTTAGGTTTTGCAATGTCTCCGGGGCGTTTGCACGGATGGCGGCCATGATCCGCTCCGCCGGCAGGCCGCGATCAACCACGATGGCGATATCACGGCGAATGGCCGGGAACTTCGACAGTTCGGCGAACGTTGGGAGGCGTCCTCGCTGCAGTGCGTCCAGCCTCACTTCAAAGACGAACACCTTGCCCGGCACCCCCAAGGCCTTTTCAACGCCCGGGTGAAGCGCCCCGATCCAGCCGATGGGCTCGCCCCCTAACGACACACTTGCGGATTGACCCGGGTGAAGTACGGGATTCTCCTCAGGAGAAAAGATAAGCTCCCCCTGGCGCCCCGTCAACGCGACGATCGACTCAAGATCCCCTTTTAGATCAAAGAAATCGACCATTCTCGTGCCGGTGGCCCACTGTTCCGGCAAGGCCGGGCCGAAGGCGATACCCGCAAGCACAAGCTCCTGCCGGACCTCCCCTGCTTCCGGAACGAACCGCAACCCTGCCTCGAACAACCGCACACGCCCCTGCTGCCGATTCACGTTATGCAGCAGTGCCTGGACAAGGCCCGGCCACAACGTGGTGCGCATGACGGACATGTCGGCCGAAATGGGGTTGGCGAGGGCCACCGGCTGCCGTGCGGGGTCCAGGAGACTATGGATCTTCGGGTCCACAAAGCTGTAGGTGATCGCCTCCTGGTAGCCGAGGTCGACCAGGGCAGCCTTGAACCGCCGCAGGGAGGTATGCGCCTCCGGCCGGGAAAGCATCGTGAGGGTGCCAACGGGCAGCGTGCTCGGCAGAGAGCTGTATCCCACAATGCGGCCGATCTCCTCGATGAGATCCTCTTCAATACCGATGTCGAACCGAAATGGCGGCGCCGTCACCTGCCACTCCCCGGCGGCAGCGACCACACTCATGCCCAGCCCGGTGAGGATCGCCTCAATGCGGGCTGGATCAACCTGCGCCCCAAGAACCCGGCCGACACGCGCGGCCCGCAACCGAATGGGGTTGCGTTTCGGGAGATGCTCCTCGGCCGCCACCTCGATGACGGGGCCGGCCTCGCCCCCGACGATATCGAGAAGCAGGGCCGTGGCCCGCTCCATGGCACGCCGCTGCAAATCCGGGGAGACGCCCCGCTCGAACCGATGTGAGGAGTCGGTGTGCAGGCCATAACGGCGGGCCCGACCGGCCAGGCACTCCGGTGTGAAAAAGGCACTCTCCAGGAAGATGTCGGTGGTCTCGTCCCCTACGGACGATGGTTCGCCCCCCATGATACCGGCGAGGGCCAGGGGACCCGAATCATCGACGATCAGCAGGGTGTCGGCCTCGGGCGTCACCTCGTCCCCATTGAGCAGCAACAGCTTCTCGGCCCCGCTGGCGTGCCGCACCCGGATGCTACCGCTGAGCTTGGCCAGGTCGAAAGCATGCATCGGTTGCCCGAGCTCCAAAAGGACGTAGTTGGTCACGTCCACCAAGGGCCCCAAGCTGCGCAACCCGCTGCGGCGCAGCCGCTCTTTCATCCACATGGGGGTTTCGCGCGTGGGATCGACCCCGCGCAGCACCCGCCCCACATAGCGCGGGCAGTCGGCGGGCGCCTCCAGCACCACGGGGAACGTCGCATCCGTCGCCGGGACCACCGGCTCCATGGGCGGGCCCGTGACCTCCAGCCCGTGCAGCACGCCCACTTCCCGGGCAATGCCGGCCACCCCAAGGCAGTCACTGCGATTGGGGGTCAAGCCCAGCTCAATGGTGGCGTCATCAAGTCCGAGGTAATCTCGGATGTCTTGCCCCACCGGGCTGTGGGAGGGCAAATCCATGAGCCCTTCCGACGCCTCGGAAAGCCCCAGTTCCTTTGCCGAGCAGAGCATGCCGAAGGACTCCACCCCACGGAGCTTGGCCTTTTTGATCCTGAAATCACCCGGCAGCGTGGCGCCGACCACTGCCGTGGGAGCGTGCATCCCCTCGTAGACGTTGGGGGCTCCGCAAACGATGCTCAATGCGGCCTCCGCCCCGACATCCACCTGGCAGATTCTCAGCTTGTCGGCGTCCGGGTGAGGCTCTACCCTAGCCACCCTGCCGATCACCACCCCTTGAAACTCCGGGGCCACCGGCTCCACCGCATCCACTTCCAAGCCTGCCATAGTAAGCTGGTGCACCAGCTCTTCCGTCGAGACGGAGGGGTTTACCCACTCCCGCAGCCACTGTTCGCTGAATTTCATTGGTCAGTCACGAATCCAAGTTGCACGATCCGAGAGACAAGACCCAAGTTGCGGGGAACAGGTCTGACGCCAACCGGCGCCCCTGCAACCTGCCACTTGTCTCCTGTCTCTTCTCACTCATCTGAACTGCTGCAAAAAGCGCAGATCGTTTTCGAAGAAGAGGCGCAGGTCGTTCACCCCGTACCGCAGCATCGCCAGACGCTCCACACCGAGGCCAAAGGCCAGACCGGTGAAGCGCTCGGTGTCCACGCCCACGTGCTTGAACACTTGCGGATGAACCATTCCGCAGCCGAGAACCTCCAGCCAGCCGGTGTTGCTGCAGACCCGGCAGCCCCTCCCACCACACTCCACGCACTGCACGTCCACCTCCGCAGAGGGCTCTGTGAATGGGAAGTACGAGGGGCGAAAACGCACAGCCAACTCCTGCTCGAAGAAGTTTTGCAGGAACTCGTGCAGGATCCCTTTAAGGTCCGTGAAGCTCACCCGTTCGTCCACCACCAAGCCTTCCACCTGATGGAACATCGGCGTGTGGGTCACATCCGAATCACAACGATAGACCCGGCCTGGCGCAATGACCCGCAGCGGCGGCTCGCGATTCTCCATCACCCGGATCTGCACCGGCGAGGTGTGTGTACGCAGCACCGTGTGGGCATCGAAGTAGAACGTGTCGTGCATTGCACGGGCCGGGTGGGACTCCGGGATGTTCAGTGCTTCGAAGTTGTGGTAATCGTCTTCGATCTCCGGCCCTTCGGCCACCTCGAAGCCCATGGAGGCAAAGAGCGCCTCGATCCGCTGCAGGGTGCGGGTCACAGGGTGGAGCCCCCCGGTCTCCTGCTGGCGCCCGGGCAGCGTCACGTCGACCGCTTCCGCCCGAAGCTTGGCGTTCAGGCGTTCACCCTCCAGGGTGCTCTTGCGCGCCTCCAGCGCCTCCTGCACGGCAGTCTTGGCATCGTTGATGGCCTGCCCCACCTTGGGACGCTCTTCCGGCGAGAGTTTCCCCAGAGATTTCATCTGCTCGGTCAGCGCGCCTTTCTTGCCGAGGTAGCGGACCCGCAGATCATCGAGCACCCGCAGGTCCTCGGCGGCGGCAATCGCCTTCCGGGCCTCCTCAACCAGCTGTATCAGATCGCCTTGCACGTCAATTCACCTTCCAGTTCGCAGTGGCAGTCAGACGAGTTCGAAGCGTAACAGGGGCACAAATAGAAAGGGGAAGGCCGAGGCCTTCCCCTTTCTCACGTCTTCGCAGAGTACGCAGACGGTGCCGTTAAGCGGAGAGGCTGGCCTTGGCCTTCTCTGCGAGGGCGGCAAAACCGCCCTTGTCGAACACCGCGATGTCCGCCAGTACCTTGCGGTCGATCTCAACCCCGGCCTTTTTCAGGCCATCGATCATCCGGCTGTAGGAGAGACCGCACTCACGCGCTGCCGCGTTGATACGGGTGATCCACAGGGCGCGGAACTGACGCTTGCGCTGACGGCGGTCGCGGTAGGCGTACTGACCGGCCTTGATCACCGCCTGCTTGGCGACGCGGAATACATTTTTGCGGCGGCCGTAATAACCCTTGGCCTGATCCAGGACTTTCTTGTGCCTGGCGCGTGCGATCACGCCACGTTTGACTCGTGCCATTGTTCCTTACCTCTTTCTCAGCTGTGGGGCAGCATGCGGGCGACCATACGGGTATCAACATCGGCCACCATGGTGCCGTGGCGCAGCTGACGCTTCCGCTTGGTGCTCTTTTTGGTAAGGATGTGGCGCTTGAAGGACTGCGCGCGCTTGAAGCCGCCGGAGCCGGTCTTCTTGAAACGCTTCGCCGCGCCCCGGTTCGTTTTGAGCTTGGGCATTTCCAAATACTCCGCATTTTCGGTTTTGTATCAAACGCACGTTTGCGACTGGACGCCTTGCGGCGGACAGTAGTGCGCCCGTAGACCCCCGCTGGACCCCGCGGCCCCATCCTGGGTGGGAAACCGCGGCCGGAGAACTACTTCTTCTTTTTCGGGGCGATGAGCATCACCATCTGGCGGCCTTCCATCCTTGGGAACTGGTCCACAGTTCCCAGTTCAGCCACGTCGGCTTCGACGCGCTTCAACAGATTACGGCCGATATCCTGGTGTGCCATTTCACGGCCACGGAACCGCAAGGTTACCTTGACCCTGTCCCCGTCACTAAGGAAACGCGTCAGGTTGCGTAGTTTGACCTGATAGTCTCCCTCTTCAGTCCCAGGACGAAATTTGACTTCCTTGACCTGAACCTGCTTCTGCTTCTTTCGAGCGGCCTGCTGCTTCTTGCTCTCTTCGAACAGATACTTGCCGTAGTCCATGATGCGACAGACCGGCGGTTTGGCCTGGGGAGCAACCTCCACCAAGTCCAACTCCCTTTCGGATGCCAGCTGCAGCGCCTGCTCAATGGACAGAATTCCAATCTGTTCGCCATCGTCGCCGACTACGCGGACC
Source organism: Gammaproteobacteria bacterium (assembly GCA_041690535.1). GTDB lineage: Bacteria > Pseudomonadota > Gammaproteobacteria > Thiohalomonadales > Thiohalomonadaceae > JAWLHA01. The sequence continues at coordinate 55,216 of JAWLHA010000022.1, forward strand.
TCGGGTACCCTGATCTGTTCGTTGATCCGGGCCTTGTCGTCTTTGGTTACGATCCTCTAACCCTCCAAAACAGTACGGCCGCGGTTCGCGATTTCCGCGGTCAGTTTCTCGGCAAAGTCCTCCAGAGGCATGCTGCCGAGGTCCTTACCGCCACGCGTGCGCACGGCCACGACTCGATTCTCGACTTCGCGATCCCCGATGACCAGCATATAGGGGACGCGGTGAAGCGTGTGCTCGCGAATTTTAAAGCCGATCTTCTCATTTCTCAAGTCGGCTTTGATGCGAACCCCTCTACTTTTGAGGGTACTCACCACCTCGTTCACGAATTCCGCCTGGCGATCGGTGATGTTCATGACCACCGCCTGGGTTGGGGCCAACCAGGTCGGGAACGCCCCGGCGTAGTGTTCGATGAGTACCCCGATGAATCGCTCGAGCGATCCCAGGATGGCCCGATGAAGCATGACGGGCACCTGTTTGGAGCCATCTTCGGCGATGTAGTGCGCCCCCAAACGACCTGGCATGTTGAAATCGACCTGGATGGTGCCGCACTGCCACACCCGCCCCAGGCAGTCCTTCAGAGAGAACTCAATCTTCGGCCCGTAGAAGGCCCCCTCGCCGGGCTGCAGGTCCCAGGGGAGCCCCTTGTCGTTAAGGGCCCGCTCCAGAGCATGCTCGGCCTTGTCCCAAATCTCGTCGGACCCGACCCGCTGTGCGGGGCGGGTGGAGAGCTTGATGATGACATCCTCGAAGCCGAAATCCTGGTACACCTTATATAGTAGGTCGATGAAGCCGGCGACCTCCTCCTGGATTTGATCCTCAGTGCAGAAGATGTGGGCATCGTCCTGGGTGAAGCCACGTACCCGCATAATGCCGTGCAGGGTCCCGGAAGGCTCGTTGCGGTGGCAGGAGCCGAATTCCGCCATGCGCAGCGGCAGATCACGGTAGCTCTTCAGCCCCTGATTGAAGATCAGGATGTGGCAGGGGCAGTTCATCGGCTTGACGGCAAAGGTCCGCTTCTCCGACTCCGTAGTAAACATGTCGTCGCGAAACTTCTCCCAGTGGCCGGACTTCTCCCACAGCACCCGGTCGGCCAGCGCCGGGGTCCTCACTTCCTGGTAGTCGTTCTCCCGCAGCACCTTGCGGACGTACTGCTCCACCTGCTGGTAGAGCAACCAGCCATTGTCATGCCAGAAGATCATCCCCGGCGCCTCTTCCTGTACGTGGAAGAGGTCCAGCTGGCGGCCGATCTTACGGTGGTCGCGCTTTTCCGCCTCTTCAAGGCGGTGCAGATACTCCTTCAGCGCCTTCTTGTCGGTCCACGCCGTGCCATAGATACGCTGCAACATCTCATTGCGGGAATCCCCCCGCCAGTAGGCCCCGGCCAGCTTCATCAGCTTGAATGCCTTGAGCTTGCCAGTGGACGGCACGTGCGGTCCGCGGCACAGATCGATGAAGTCGCCCTGGCGATAAAGCGAGATCTGCTCTCCGTGCGGAATGTCCTCAATGATTTCCGCCTTGTAGGCTTCCCCCATTCCGCGGAAGAAGTCGATGGCCTCTTCCCGCAGCATTACGGAGCGTTCGACCGGCAAATCCTGGCTGGCGAGTTCCTCCATCTTCTTCTCGATCGCCTCCAGGTCTTCAGGGGTGAAGCCCTTTTCATAGGCGAAATCGTAATAGAAACCGTCCTCGATGACCGGGCCAATGGTCACCTGCGCCTCAGGAAACAGTTGCTTGACGGCCTGGGCAAGCAGATGCGCGGTGGAGTGGCGGATGACCTCGAGACCTTCAGGGTCCCGTTCGGTAATGATGGCGAGCGAGGCGTCCTGATCGAGCACGTAGGAGGTATCGACCAGTTTGCCATCGATCTTGCCCGCAAGGGCTGCCTTTGCCAGGCCCGGACCGATGTCGGCCGCCACGTCACGGATGGTGACAGACTGGTCGAAATGACGCTGGGAACCGTCGGGAAGCGTAATGATAGGCATGAAGAGAATCCTTGATTCAGTGGTGATCCCTACGACAGACCACGTGAAACTTACGAATGCACGATCAGTTAGACCGTGACCTGAAAAAAAGTACGGCGCGGAGCACACGAACCGTGTTCCACGCCTAAGTCATTGAAGCACAAGCACTATTGAAGTGCTCGAACTATACCAAAAGCCCTCGCCGCAGACAAGCGCAGAGTGCGTGCCCAGCAGACCCCGATCGCCTTTACCTGAAAGCCCTTAGGGAGCTTGTACGAAATCTCCTACTCGAATTGCCATTCGCGCCTGACAGCGACCGGTGGCCATACTGTGTAACATTTCTATCCGTGGGGTTTCCGGGGGAACAGAGAAGATTCCAACGCTACACGGATGTAGCCTGGCGCTCCGCACCGACTCACGGCTTCAGGGAGAGGCCAAGGGCTCGGGGCCGTGTTCGAGGGAACGTGAGTGCTGCAAGGATGCAGCCACGGCTTTCTCCTTCTTGTCTGGGGGTGCGGCATCAATGATGCCGCATACTCCCTATATCCATACAACCTTCCCTATCCGTTCGCGTTCCATGGCCGCGTATCGCTGCGCCTGTCACACCCGCTGACCCACGGGCCGCTCATCATCGGCTTGGGACCCAAAACGAAAAACCCGGCGCTTGGCCGGGTTCCCGTCCTTGATTGCTCAAGGAGAATTGGTAGGCGCGATTGGACTCGAACCAACGACCCCCACCATGTCAAGGTGGTGCTCTAACCAACTGAGCTACGCGCCTGTCGTTGTGAAGCCCGGCATTATACGGAGATTTTGGAGGGTGTCAACACCAGGACGCAGGAGATGCGATCTCAACTCGCGCGAAGCTCCAGCAGTCGTCCTCGCTCAGCCGGGCGCCGGCTCCCCCACCCCGAGGCTCAGCGCCCGTATATGGAGGATCTGGTCCCGCACCTGCGCCGCCTCCTCAAACTCCAGATTCTGAGCGTGGCGGTACATCTTCTCCTCGAGCGACTTGAGCTCCTTCTTCAGCTTGTCAGGAGACATGGCTGCGTAGTGAACCAACTCTTCGGCGACCTTGGAGTACTCTCTGGGGGTGCCCGGCGCCCCCGGATAGCCGGTTTCGATAATGTCGTGAACCGCCTTCTCGATCCCCTTGGGGGTGATCCCGTGGGCCTCGTTGTGGGCCATCTGTTTGGCCCGGCGCCGTTCGGTCTCGTCGATGGCGCGGCTCATGGAGCCGGTGATTCGGTCGGCATAGAGGATGGCCTTGCCATGGAGATTGCGCGCCGCCCGCCCGATGGTCTGAATGAGGGAGGTCTCCGAGCGCAGAAATCCCTCCTTGTCCGCATCGAGGATCGCCACCAGAGCGACCTCGGGCATGTCCAGTCCCTCCCGCAGCAGGTTGATCCCCACCAGCACGTCGAACTGCCCGAGGCGCAGGTCACGGATGATCTCCACCCTCTCCACGGTGTCGATGTCCGAATGCATGTAGCGCACCCGAACCCCGTGCTCGCTCAGATAATCGGTAAGGTCTTCGGCCATGCGCTTGGTGAGGGTGGTCACCAGCACCCGCTCGTTGGCCGCAGCACGCTTGTGGATCTCCGAGAGCAGGTCGTCCACCTGGGTACTGGCCGGGCGCACCTCCACCTCGGGGTCCACCAGCCCGGTGGGGCGCACCACCTGCTCCACCACCGCCCCGGAATGGTCCAGCTCGTAGCGGTTCGGGGTGGCGGAGACATAGATGGTCTGGGGCGCCAGCCGCTCGAACTCCTCGAAACGCAAGGGACGGTTGTCCAGGGCCGAGGGGAGGCGAAAGCCATAGTTGACCAGGTTCTCCTTGCGGGAGCGGTCACCGCGGTACATGGCCCCGAGCTGGGGGATGGTGACGTGACTCTCGTCGATCACCAGCAGGGACTCCTCTGGCAGGTAGTCGAACAGGGTCGGGGGCGGCTCCCCCGCCTGCCGTCCGGAGAGGTGGCGGGAGTAGTTCTCGATGCCGGAGCAGTAGCCCAGCTCAAACATCATCTCGATGTCGAACCGGGTGCGCTGCTCCAGACGCTGGGCCTCCACCAGTTTGTTGGCCTGGTGGAGCTCCTCCAGCCGCTCGGCCAGCTCCACCTTGATCTTCTCCACCGCATCGAGCACCGTCTGGCGCGGGGTGACGTAGTGGGTCTTGGGGTAGACGGTCAGCCGCGGTACCCGTTTGAGCACCTCGCCGGTCAGGGGGTCGAAGTAGGCCAGGGAGTCGATTTCGTCATCGAACAGCTCTACCCGCACGGCCTCCCGCTCCGACTCGGCCGGGTAGATGTCGATGACCTCGCCCCGCACCCGATAGTTGCCGCGGTGCAACTCCACATCGTTGCGGGTGTACTGGAGCTCGGCCAGGCGCCTCAGGATGGCGCGTTGATCCACCGTGTCCCCCCGCACCAGGTGCAGGACCATGCTCAGATAGGAGTTGGGGTCACCCAGCCCGTAGATCGCCGAGACCGTGGCCACGATGATGGCATCCCGGCGCTCCAGCAGCGCCTTGGTGGCGGAGAGGCGCATCTGCTCGATGTGCTCGTTGATGGAGGCGTCCTTCTCGATATAGGTGTCCGAGGCGGGGACGTAGGCCTCCGGCTGGTAGTAGTCGTAGTAGGAGACGAAGTACTCCACCGCGTTATGGGGGAAGAAGTCCTTCATCTCCCGGTAGAGTTGGGCGGCCAGGGTCTTGTTATGAGCTAGGATTAGCGTCGGACGCTGCACCTGGGCAATGACGTTGGCGATGGTGTAGGTCTTGCCCGAGCCGGTCACTCCGAGGAGGGTCATCCCCGCCTCGCCATTTTCCAGCCCCTCCACCAGCTGCTCGATGGCTGCGGGCTGGTCACCGGCCGGCGGGTAGCTCGAGACCAGCTCAAAATGCTTGTTCATGGGGATTTAGTAGTAACCGCGCATACAGTATATTAACGCACTTTTGCAAACCCCCGTCGCTCCAGGGCGGGTGAACGCATACTTACCCAAGAGCGATGTAAGTCCTTGAAAGCAGGTCGACGGCCACATGGACGCGGCCGTCGAGCGTACATGGACGTATTGACAGCGCACCTGCTTTCAAGGACTTACATCGCTCACAGCACGGCCGTAACGTAAGTATGCGTTTACCCTGCGCTCCAGGGCGGACGGCGGTTTTTTCCGGCTAATGGAATAGACAATTCCGGGTTCCGGGCGCTCCCTTGCCACGCAATTTAGGGGTCCAGGGGAGTCCCAAGAATAGTTCGCATCAACATCGAGTGTCGAGGAGTTTGGCTTGGATATTCAACTGTCCCACCGCGTACAGAGCGTCAAACCGTCGCCCACGCTGGCGGTTACGGCCCGTGCAAAAGAGCTTAGGGCCCAAGGGAAGAACATCATCGGTCTTGGGGCAGGCGAGCCGGACTTCGACACCCCCGAGCACATCAAGGAGGCCGCCATCCGGGCGATCCGGGACGGTTTCACCAAGTACACCGCGGTCGACGGCACCCCCGAGCTGAAGACGGCCATCATCGACAAGTTCCAGCGGGATAATGGCCTCTCCTACACCCCCAATCAGGTGCTGGTCTCCTGCGGCGGCAAACAGAGCTTCTTCAACCTGGCTCAGGCCCTGCTGAATCCCGGTGATGAGGTCATCATCCCGGCTCCCTACTGGGTCTCCTACCCGGACATGGTGCTGCTGGCTGAAGGCAAGCCGGTGGTTGTCGAGGCGGGATTGGAGCAGGGGTTCAAGATCACCCCGGAGCAGCTGGAAGCGGCGATCACTCCGCGCACGCGCATGGTGGTCCTGAACAGCCCCTCCAACCCCACCGGGGTGGCCTACACGATGGCGGACTGGGCCGCGCTAGGCGAAGTCCTTCGCCGTCACCCGCAGATCATCATCGCCACCGATGACATGTACGAGCATATCCTCTGGGCCGATGAACCCTTCTGCAACATCGTCAATGCCTGCCCGGATCTCTATGACCGGACCATGGTGCTGAACGGCGTCTCCAAGGCCTACTCCATGACCGGCTGGCGCATCGGCTATGCCGCGGGGCCGGAGAAGTTGGTGCAAGCCATGAAGAAGGTGCAGTCCCAGAGCACCTCCAACCCGACCTCCATCTCTCAGGTGGCGGCGACGGCCGCCCTCAGCGGCGATCAGACCTGCATTCAGGAGATGCTCAAGGCCTTCCGCCAGCGCCATGACTTCGTCGTCCAGGAGTTGAACCACATCCAGGGCTTCCGCTGTCTGCCTTCCCAAGGTGCGTTTTACTCCTTCCCTGACGTTGGCGCAGCCATGGCTGCCAAGGGGTACGAGACCGACGTGGCCTTTGCGGAGCATCTCCTCAACGACGCCGAGGTGGCACTGGTGCCCGGATCGGCGTTCGGCAAAGCAGGCTATGTGCGGCTCTCGTTCGCAACAAGTATGGAAAATCTTCGGGAGGCGCTGGGGCGCCTCGGAGATCTCCTCGGGCGCCGGTAGGCTGCTCCGGCACGCATCGACGCATAAACCCGCGCAGATCTGCCCTTGTCCTGATCACAAGAAAGTGTTCACCACGAGGAAGTCAATACGGGCCATGCCGCAAGGGATCGCGGCATGGCGCCACTCGCCGGGCTGATGAAAGAACGGAAAAAACGCTGGCCTGCTAGAGCACCGAACAGGTAAACGGAAAGATCACCAATCGCAGCCAAATTGCGCCGCAGGTGGCGGGGGCAGCGAACCGAGGGTGGATAAGCGCAGCGCATCCACCGTGCGGCGTCGAATTGGTGGATGCGCTGCGCTTAGCCACCCTACATGTTGGGCGCGTCGGATTTATCTGTTCGGTGCTCTAGGACAAACGCTTCCGGATGGATGCGATGGCTGCCTGGAGCTGGACCGGATCGC
>JAWLHA010000023.1:0-60003 GCA_041690535.1 Gammaproteobacteria bacterium
CTAACATGTAGGGTGGATAAGCGCAGCGAATCCACCAATTCGACGCCGCACGGTGGATGCGCTGCGCTTATCCACCCTACCTCGGTTCGCTGCCCCCGCCACCTGCGGCGCAACTTGGCTGCGATTGGCGATCTTCGGTTTACCTGTTCTGTGCTCTAGGGAGACTGCATCGGTCGTTCGGAAACGCGCGCCCTCAGCTCGAAGTCCCTGGCGTCCCGAATGCCTCCCACGTCGATGAGCGTGCCGGGATCGGCAGAGGAAATGAGGTTCAGGGCGTCGCGCACCCCCTGGATGGGCGAGCCGTTGATGTGCGTCAAAATATCCCCCGGCTGGATTCCCGCCTTGGCGGCCGGCCCGCCCCGCAGCACCCCCGCCACGATGACGCCATCGTGTTCGCGCAGACCGAACGACTCCGCCAGCTCCGGCGTGATCTCCTGGATCTCCACCCCGAGCCAGCCGCGCGTGACGCGGCCCTTCTCCACGATCTCCGCCATGATCCCCTGCACCAAAGACATGGGGATGGCAAAACCGATCCCCTGCGAGCCGCCGGTGCGGGAGAAAATCGCAGTGTTGATCCCCACCAGTTCGCCCCTCGCGGTCACCAGAGCCCCCCCGGAGTTGCCCGGGTTGATGGCGGCGTCGGTCTGGATGAAATTCTCAAATGTACTGATCCCCAACTCGCGCCGCTCGGTTCCGCTCACGATCCCTTGGGTCACCGTCTGTCCCACGCCATAGGGATTCCCAATGGCGAGCACCACATCCCCGACGCGAAGCTCCTCGGAGCGGCCGATGGTGATCACCGGCAGATTCGGCAGTTCAATCTTGAGCACGGCCAGGTCAGACTCCGGGTCGGTCCCAACTACCTTCGCCTGGGCATTCCGGCCGTCGCGCAGAGATACGGCAATCTCGTCGGCGCCTTCGATCACGTGGTTGTTCGTGAGGATGTAACCATCAGCGCTTACAATGACACCAGAGCCCAACGAGGTCTCAAGCCGCTCTCTTGGGATGGCGGCCGGGTCGTCGCCAAAGAAATGGCGAAAGAACGGGTCGTTGAACAGCGGCGCTCGCTCGGCAACCAGTTTGCTGGTGTTGATGTTGACCACGGCCGGGGCTGCAATCTCCACCGCGGGGGCGTACGATACAGGGGCTGATCCCGAGGCGATCCGCTCCATAGGCGGGGCGTTCGATTGCACGAATTCCACCACGCGCTGGCCACCGCCGACCAGCTCCGGTCGCCAGACCAGCACCAGGAAGGCAATGGCGAGGCCAATGGTGACCGATTGAAAGATGAAGATGACGGGTGTTCGCAGCTTCATGGCAGCAACTCGATGCTTGGGCTCACGCTTCAATGGTACTTGATGGGCAGCCATCGCGCATGATTCCTCTTTTTGAACTGACCGACTACTGCAATCGCCTACTCTCCGTGAGCGATTATCAGGATTACTGCCCCAACGGCCTGCAAGTGGAGGGGCGACCCCAGGTAAGCCGATTGATCAGCGGGGTCACGGCAAGTCTCGAACTCCTGGAGCGTGCCGCCGATGTGAACGCGGACGCGATACTGGTCCATCACGGCTACTTCTGGAGGGGCGAGGCGCCGGAGATCACCGGCATCAAGCAGCGGCGCTTACGTATGCTGCTCTCCCGGGATATCAGTCTCATCGCTTATCACCTGCCCCTGGATGGTCATCCTGAATTGGGAAACAACGCCCAGTTTGGGCAGCGTCTGGGATTCAGTGTCGAAGGCCGGTTCGGCCTTGGGCCTGAGGGTGGACTGGCCATGTTCGGCCCCTCGTCGCTCGCCTCCGCCGACGAGTTGTCGGCTCATCTCCAGCGTTGCCTGAACCGGGCGCCCCTGCACGTGGGGGGGGGCGAGCGCCCGATTCAGCGTATCGGTTGGTGCACGGGGGCCGCCCAGGACTATATCGAACACGCAGCCGCGCTGGGCCTGGATGCGTTCATCAGTGGTGAGATCTCTGAGCGAACCGTACACCTTGCCCGGGAATTGGGGGTCCACTATTTCGCCGCGGGACATCACGCGACCGAGCGCTACGGTGTCCAGGCCCTCGGCGCCCATCTGGCGGAACGGTTTGATCTGGATCACGAGTTCATGGAAATCCCCAATCCGGCGTAAATCTCAATCCCGGTGGCGGGTTGACGATTATCAATTGTTTATACGAAAATGCCGCTTTATTTCTGCGGGAAGTTCAGCATTTTAGAAGTTTCTTACATCGAAACAGCGCGTTATGCGCAGTTTCGGCACAACGCTAGTTATCCTGGCTGATTTTTTGGGAGAGGGTTGATGAGTACATCGGGCGTTGACAAGGGCAGACGCCGCTTCCTCACCGCTGCCACCAGTGTCGTTGGTGCAATCGGTGCGGGCTATGCGGTAGCCCCGTTCGTTATCTCCATGCAGCCGAGCGCACGCGCTCAGGCCGCCGGAGCGCCGGTCGAGGCGGATATCAGTAAGCTGGAACCCGGTCAGATGTTGACCGTGGAGTGGCGTGGCAAACCGGTCTGGATTGTCCGTCGTACCGAGGCAAACCTGAAGAACCTGTCCGTAGTGGCCGGCAATCTGCGCGATGCGAATTCCGAGGTGGAATCGCAACAGCCCAGCTACGCGAAAAACGAACACCGCTCCATCAAGCCGGAATATCTGGTCTTGGTGGGTATCTGCACCCATCTGGGTTGCTCCCCCACGTATCGCCCCGAGCTGGGCCCTGCGGACTTGGGCTCGGACTGGAAGGGCGGCTTCTTCTGCCCATGCCACGGTTCCAAGTTTGACATGGCCGGCCGCGTGTACCAGAGCGTACCCGCACCGACCAACCTGGTGGTCCCGCCATACAAGTACCTGAGTGACACCAGGATCCTGGTGGGTGAAGACCAAGGAGCAGCCTGAACATGAGTAAAATGACCGCACTGATGGGTTGGGTGGATGCTCGCTTTCCCGCTTCCAAGATGTGGAAGGAGCATCTGTCCGAGTACTACGCGCCCAAGAACTTCAACTTCTGGTATTTCTTCGGCTCCCTGGCCCTGGTGGTCCTGGTGATCCAGATCGTCACCGGGATCTTCCTCACCATGAACTACAAACCGGATGCGCAGCTCGCCTTCGCTTCCGTCGAGTACATCATGCGTGACGTGGACTGGGGCTGGCTGATCCGCTATGCCCACTCCACCGGGGCCTCCGCCTTCTTCGTCGTGGTCTATCTGCATATGTTCCGCGGGTTGATGTATGGCTCGTACAAGAAACCCCGTGAACTGGTGTGGATCTTCGGCATGCTGATCTACTTGGCCCTGATGGCCGAGGCCTTTTTCGGCTATCTCCTCCCCTGGGGCCAGATGTCCTACTGGGGTGCCCAGGTTATCGTCTCCCTGTTCGGGGCTATCCCCGTGATTGGTGACGACCTGGCGCTGTGGATCCGCGGCGACTTCGTGGTTTCCGACGCCACCCTGAACCGCTTCTTCGCCTTCCACGTCATCGCCCTGCCGTTGGTGCTGGTCGGGCTGATTGTCGCGCACATCATCGCGCTGCACGAAGTGGGCTCCAACAACCCCGATGGGGTGGAGATCAAGAAGAACAAGGATCCGGTCACCCACAAGCCGGTGGACGGCATTCCGTTCCACCCCTATTACAGCGTGAAGGATATCGTCGGGGTGGTGGTGTTCCTGATGGTCTTCTCCGTGGTGGTGTTCTTCATGCCCGAGATGGGCGGGTACTTCCTCGAACACGCAAACTTCGAGCCTGCCGACCCGCTGAAGACCCCGGAGCACATCGCACCGGTCTGGTACTTCACGCCGTTCTACGCGATCCTGCGCGCGGTGCCTGACAAGTTCCTGGGCGTTGTGGCCATGGGCGCTGCCGTGGTGGTCTTCGCGTTCCTTCCCTGGCTGGACCGCAATCCGGTCAAGTCGGTCCGCTATCGTGGCCTTTGCTACAAGCTGATGCTTACCATCTTCGTGATCAGCTTCCTGGTCCTCGGTTGGTTGGGCATGGAGGCGCCGTCGCCGGGCAAGACCCTGGCCGCGCAGATCTTCAGCGTGCTGTACTTCGCGTTCTTCCTGCTGATGCCCATCTACACCAAGATGGAGAAGAACAAGCAGGTTCCGGAAAGGGTGACATCATGAGAAAGTTGATCTTTGCATTTCTGGTTGCGGCGCTGCCAGCCGTGTCGCTGGCTGCCGGGGGCGGTGCGCCCCTCGACAAGGCGAATGTCGATGTTTCGGACCAAGAGTCCCTGCAGCGCGGCGCCAAGCTCTTTTCAAACTACTGCCTGAGCTGCCACTCCGCGGCCTATCACCGCTACAACCGGATGGGCCGGGACCTGGGTCTCACCGATGAGCAGGTGAAAGAGAACCTGATGTTCGCCAGCGAAAAGGTGGGCGAAAACATGAAGGTTGCCATGTCCTTGGCCGACGGCAAGCGCTGGTTCGGGGCGGCACCGCCCGACCTGACCGTCATTGCCCGGGCGCGGGGTGCGGACTATATCTACACGTACCTTCGTACGTTCTATGTGGATGAGAAGCGTCCGTTCGGTGTGAACAACGTCGCCTTCCCGGACGTGGGCATGCCCCATGTGCTGTGGGAGCTCCAGGGCCTGCGCAAGCCGGTCTACAAGAGCGTCAAGCACGGCGATGAGGAGCAGCATGTGCTCACCGGCTTTGAGCAGGTAGTCCCCGGCACCATGACCGCTGCCGAGTACGACCAGGCCGCCCTGGACCTGACCAACTTCATGGTCTACTTGGCTGAGCCGATCCAGTTGGAGCGTCAGCGCCTGGGCATGTGGGTGCTCATCTTCCTCGCAATCTTCTTCGTGGTGGCCTATGCCCTCAAGAAGGAGTACTGGAAGGACGTGCATTAAGCCACCAAGCGGGCCCGTGTGTGTTATCATTGCGCGCGGGCCCAAATGGTTCGCTTATCTGCCTTAATGGGCAAAAGGGGGCCTCCGGGCCCCCTTTGTGTTTGGTCTCTGCAGGAGAGAGTTGCTATGGGGGTCATTGCGAGCAGGCGTTCGGTCATGTCGCTGTTCTCGGGCGATGCCGACGTCTACAGTCATCGGGTGCGCATCGTTTTGGCGGAAAAGGGCATTAACGTCGATATCATCACGGTGGATCCCAACGACAAGCCGGAAGACCTCATCGATCTAAATCCCTACAATTCCGTTCCCACCCTGGTGGACAGGGACCTGGTGCTCTACGGCTCGCAGGTGATCATCGAGTACCTTGACGAGCGTTTTCCCCATCCCCCATTGATGCCGGTCGATCCTGTGTCGCGCGCCAATAACCGGCTCATGCTGTACCGGATCGAGAAGGATCTCTACTCGCACCTGGAGACGATTGAGGGCGGTGGCAACGAGAAGGCCGTTGCGAGGGCGCGAAAAGAGATTCGGGACAATCTGGTGGTCATCAGCCCCATTTTCGAGCAAAAGCCCTTCTTCATGAGCGACGACTTCACGCTCGTGGACTGCTCATTGGCACCTCTGCTTTGGCGGCTACCCCATCTCGGGGTCACGTTACCCAAGACCGCCGGCCCTCTGTTGGAGTATTCGGAACGCCTGTTTGCGCGCGAATCGTTCCGGGCCTCGCTCTCAAGCACCGAACGGGAAATGCGCTAAATTGTAAGGGAGTCCGCCGCTTCGGCGGGTTCCGTTCACCCTTCTGTTGCCAAGCACGGGAACGCGCGGCATCGTGTCGTGTTCTTAATCGAAAAACCATGACTCCCAGTCGACCCTACTTACTACGTGCTCTCTACGAGTGGATCGTGGATAACGGTCTCACCCCCTATATTCTGGTGGACGCCGAAGCGGAGGAAGTGCAAGTGCCCCGCCACTACGTCGAAAATGGCAAAATCGTCTTCAACGTCGGTCCGACGGCCGTACGCAACCTTCAGCTTGGCAATGACCGGGTGGAACTGGAGGCGCGCTTTGGGGGCACGCCGATGCAGGTATCGGTCCCCATCATGGCGGTACTGGCCATTTACGCACGGGAGAACGGTAAGGGGATGGTCTTTACCGACGAAGAGGGGGAGGAGCCGCCACCCGATTCCACCCCTGACGGGGACGCCGAAAAACCAAAGCGGCCGAATCTTCGCGTCGTCAAGTAAAGGGACCCAGCGAGTCCGGAACCCACCGCCGGGGCCGAGCGCGGCCCGCATCCATCCATTCGGCGCCGCACGGTGGATGCGCTGCGCTTATCCACCCTACGTGTTGGGCGCGTCGGATTTCACTGTTCGGTGCTCTAGGGGCAGGGCGGCAGTTTTTTGCCGGGATTGAGGATGCCCCGGGGATCGAACTGCGCCTTGATGCGGTGCATGAGCCCCAAGGCCACGGTGTCAAGCTCGCGGGTCACGAAGTCCCTTTTCTCCTGACCGATCCCGTGTTCCCCCGAAAGGCTTCCCTCCAGACGGAGCACCAAGTCGAACACCTGGGACAGGCATTGCGCAGCGCGGGCCATCTCATCCGCATCGTCCGGGTTGACCAGCAGGTTGACGTGAATGTTGCCGTTCCCCGCGTGGCCGAAGTTGACGATGGTGATGCGGTACTCGCGTCCGAGCGCCTCCAGGCCGGCAATGAGTTCCGGAAGTCGGGATACCGGTACCACCACATCTTCGTTGATCTTCTTGGGTGCGACGTTGCGCAGGGCCGGGGAGAGTGCCTTGCGCGTCTCCCAGAGTCGCTGCACCTCTTGCGCCGTCTGGGCCTGGATGAGTTGCACGCAGCCGGGGCCATTGGCCGCGGCCATCACCGCCTCGGCGGCGTCTTTCAGGCAGTTGCGTGGACCATCCACCTCAATCATCAGCATTGCGCCCGCCTGGCGGGGCAGCTCCGCCTTGGAGTAGGTCCTTACCATCTCAATCGCCCCGGAGTCCATGAACTCAAGTGCGCAGGGGATGACGGGCTGGGCCATGATGCGGGCGATGGCGCGGGCGGCCGATTCAATGTCCGAGTATACCGCCTGCAGGGTGCTTCGTGCTTCGGGCAGGGGGGTCAGTCGAAGGGTGGCTTCGGTGATGATCGCCAGGGTCCCTTCGGAGCCGATGAGCAGTCGGGTCAAGTCGTAGGGCACCACGCCCTTGGTGGTCATGCCGCCGGTACGCAGCGTCTCGCCCGAGCCGGTAACCGCCAACAGACCCAGGGTATTGTCCCGAGTGGTCCCGTACTTCACCGCGCGTGGACCCGCGGCGTTACAGGCAAGATTTCCGCCCACACTGCACACCGGGGCACTGGTGGGATCGGGGGCCCAGAAGAAGTTGTGCCGCCCGGCTTCCTGCTGAATCATCTGGTTGGTGACGCCTGCCTCGACGATGAGCAGACGGTTGTCCGGGTCCACCCGCTTGATGCGGGTCATCCGTTCCAAAGAGAGGATGATGCCCCCCGTTTGGTACGGCACCGAGCCAGCTGCCGTTCCGGTGCCGCGCCCCCGGGCGGTCAGAGGAATGGACTCCTCGGCGCACAGCTGCACAACGGTGGCCACCTGTGCGTGCTCGTTGGGACAAACCACCGCGGCGGGCAGGACGTGGCGCCGGCTGTTGTCGTAACCGTAAGCCCACCGTTCGGAGGGGCTCAACAACAGGGCTTTGTCACCCACGGCGGCCCGCAAGGCGCCTATGACTTTTTGGTCCAAAGGGGTCTGCATGTTATCGGTCAATCGTTCACGAGGGTCCCGACAGGCCGGCGATCACGGGCAACGACCGCTCCGCCGGCGGACCCACCGATGACCAGGGGAGCGGCGCAGCCGCACACTGCCAGCGGGAGGCACAGTAGTGCCAGTCGGCAGAGGGGCATGGGCTAGCCCTCTTCGCCAAACAGGTGCACGTCGATCAAGTCGCACAAACAGTGAATCACGAGGAGGTGCACTTCCTGGATGCGCGCGGTGGAAGCGGCGGGCACCCTCAACTCAATGTCGTGCTCGCTCAGGCATTCCCCCATGGCGCCCCCATCCTTCCCGGTCAACGCGATAACGTGCATCTCACGTTCGTGCGCGGCCTCGATGGCATTGACCACGTTGCGGGAGTTGCCGCTGGTGGAAATGGCCAGCAACACGTCACCTGAGTGGCCCAGGGCGCGCACCTGCTTGGAGAAGACCTCGTCGTAGCTGTAGTCGTTGGCAATGGATGTGACGGTCGAGGCGTCGGTGGTCAACGCCATGGCGGGCAGCCCCGGGCGTTCACGCTCGAACCGGTTCAACATCTCCGAGGAGAAGTGCTGCGCGTCGCCCGCTGAACCGCCGTTTCCGCAACTGAGGACCTTGCCCCCCTGGATCAGCTGACGACTGATCAGCTCCGCCGCGTCCACGATGGAAGGGCCCATGATTTCGAGGGCCTTCTGCTTGGTCTCAATGCTTTGGGTGAAGTGCCGGATTACCCGTTCGAACATCGTCTCTCTCAAGTGGTTTCGAAGGCATTCGTGATCCAGTGGACATCCATGCCCGCAGCCCCCGGGCCAATGGCCACCACATCGAAGCGGCAAGGCCGGTTGCCAAGGCGACGGGCCTGGAGGTAATGCTGCGCCGCCAGGATCAGCCGGCGCTGCTTGCGGACATCGATACTCGCCAGGGCGCCCCCGTACCGTGTGCTCCGCCGGTAGCGGACCTCGACGAAGACGATGACGCTTCCGTCCGCCATTACCAGATCGAGTTCGCCACAGCGCACCCGATAGTTGCGTTCAAGCAGCCGCAATCCGTGCCGCTCGAGGTGACGGCAGGCGAGTAGTTCGTACTCCTCGCCCCGCGCCTGTCCCCCCTCAGAGCCGCGGGGACTCATCGACCACGCTATTCAGCAGCCTGGGCGCACCCCCTTTGAAACGGGCCCAAAGGAGCTGGCGGCGCACCCGTTTGGTTTCGTCAAGACGAAGGGTGCCGGTTTCACCCTGGAAGCGGTCGTGCCCATAGCTGTCCAGCAACCGGATCGCCGCGATGAGATTGTACGCATCCACCCCAAAGGCAACCAGGCGCTGTAGCGGCCCCCCATAGTTGAGCAGCGACTTTGCCCCTTTGCGGGTGGTGGCGTTGGGGGTGGTGGCCTCCAGGGTCCAGGGCATATCCCCAAAGACAATCCCATCCATGTCCCGGTCCTGGTCCACATCCACGGCGCCCGTGAACAGGTGCGAGGTGGCGTAGACCGGCACATCGGAGGCGTAATGGAAGCGCAGTTGCGGACGGATCAGGCGCGCCTGCCGGGAGAAGGCCGCGAGGAAGATGAAGTCAATGTCCTGACGTCGGCGGGGAGTGAACTCGAGCCGCTGACCGAGGATCCGTTGCAACGACTGGCGACGCCCCTCGCTTTCCCGCAGGTTGAGTATTGCGGTGAGCGGCGCGGAGTAGTCGCTGTTCTCCGGGTCGTAGTAGGCGGTGGAGGCGACCTCTCCCCCAAGGTCCTGCCAGCGCGCCGCAAAGGCGCTCATCAACCGCTCGCCGAGCGGCCCCTTGGGCAAGAGCACGGAGGCGCGGCTGTGCCCTTCGAGCCAGGCCAGTTCGGCCACCTGTTCGGCCTCGTCCTCCGGAGAGAGACTGAACTGGTACAGAAGGGGGGAGTGGGCCGGTTCGGAGTAGTTGAGGGCCAGTGTGGGAACCAGGAGTTCCTCGGCCTGGGCGAGAAGCCGCACCGACTCCTTGTCGAGTGGACCGATGACAAATTCCGCCCCCTCGTCCACGGCACGCCGATAGGTGCTCTCGGCCTGAAGGGGATCATCCCCAGTGTCGTAGATGCTCAGCTGGACCTCTCCATGGCCGGGATCGCTGTAATAGGCAGCCAAGATCCCGTCGCGGATTGCCGCGGCGGCAGAGGAAAACCTGCCCGACACGGGAAGCAATACGGCGATTCTGGAGGGGCGGGCGATCAGCTCCCTGCTGCGCTTCAGTAACGCTTCGACAAACCCTTCCCGTACCGGGTGCGCCGGATAGCGCCCGCGCCACTCACCCACCCGCTCGGCCAGCGCCTGGGTACTTTGGGTGTGGTCTTTGGCGATGAGGGCCAGCTCCATCCAGCCGCTGAGCACATCGGGCGGTGGTTGAACGCGCAGGCGTCCGAGGGCCTCGTTGGAGAGTGACGAGAGCGCCTGCCAGATTGCCATCTGGTTTGCCTCAACCGCCCAGGGATCGTTCAGGTAGGGCTCGCGGAAGATCAGTTCCCGTGCCGTCTCCAGGTGGTTACCAAGGCGATTGAAGGCCTGGGCGCGCAAATAGTGGTAGCGGGCGCTCAGATCCAGGGCGTCATCGCTGGCCGGCGTGGTGAGGGCGATGAGTGCCCGCTCGGGGCTCGTTTCCAGCGCCATCTCGGCCAACAGGAGCTGGCGCCCCATGGCCAGACGTGGGGGCAGCGCGCCGGCAGGAAGACCCTCCAGGATCTGTGCGGCCTGGACCGGAAGTCCCGCCCGAAACAGGGCCTCTGCCGCGCTCAGCTGGTATTCGAATCGTTGCGGCGGTTCCGCTGTTGCAGCGAGGCGTGTAAAGTGCCGGGCTGCCGCGTAGAAGTCACCCTCTGCCAGGAGCTGGTAGGCGGCGGTCCGTTCGTCCGGCTGCTCCACGGGTTGTTCCGGTGGCTTGGTGGCGCAGCCAGCGAGCACGAGGGTGGCTGCGAGCAGCCAAATCGATAAGCGTATCATCCGTTTCAAGACAGCAAGTGGCCAAGGCTGGGTGCCAGAACCCGCACAGTATCTAAATGGGGTGATTGAGTGTCAAATCAGCAGGGGATTCTCTATATCGTCGCGACCCCCATCGGAAATCTTGGGGACATGTCACCCAGGGCTGTGGACGTGCTCAAGGCCGTGGATTTGATCGCCGCAGAGGATACCCGCCATAGCGGTGTTCTACTCCGGCACTTCGGAGTTTCCACGCCCCTGCAACCGCTGCATGAACACAACGAGAGGCAGGTAAGCGCCGGCATTCTGCGCCGGTTGACGGCCGGAAGCAACATTGCGGTCATCTCCGACGCCGGGACACCCCTCATCAGCGATCCGGGCTTTCATTTGGTCCGGGAAGCCCGGGCGGCCGGGATTGCCGTGAAAGCCATACCCGGGCCCAGCGCAGTTGTGGCGGCTCTTTCCATCAGCGGCTTGCCGACGGATCGGTTCATCTTCGAAGGATTCCTGCCAGCCAAGGGGGGGGGGCGGCGCTCACGGCTGGAGGCTTTGGCAGGGGAGAACCGAACCCTCGTTTTCTATGAATCCCCGCACCGCATCCTGGACAGTCTCGAGGACATGGCGGCGGTCTTTGGGCCGGAGCGCGAGGCCATCCTGGCGCGGGAGTTGACGAAGACCTACGAGACCGTGCTCCATGGTAGTTTGGGGACCCTGCTCTCTGCCGTGCGCTCCGATGCCGATCAACGTCGGGGTGAGATGGTGATCGTGGTGGCCGGCGAGGAGGAGCGCCAGGGAGAGGAGATCGACTCGGAGGCGCGGCGGGTGGTAGAGATTCTGCTGGAGAGCCTTCCAGTGAAGCAGGCGGCCGCGCTGGCGGCGCGGATCACGGGCCGCAAGAAGAATGCGCTGTACAGGTATGCCCTTGATCGCGCGGCGGGCCGTGGAAGTGGAGAGGATTGACGGGTGCGGCCCACTCCATGGCGAAGGGCTACCGCAAGATCTCAGCGTGGACCTCACAGGGAGCGCCATAGTCCCAAAGACACGGTCAAAAAGAACAGTCTAACGATGTGCAGGGCTTGTATATCCCACCGTGTGTGATAACGTGCCCGCCGGGAGTCGGCCGGACAGTCGCTGCGCAAGGCGCGGAGGAAAGTCCGGGCTCCGTAGGGCAGGGTGCCAGGTAACGCCTGGGCGGCGCGAGCCGACGGAAAGTGCCACAGAAAACATACCGCCTAAGCACTGCCACGCAGTGCCGGTAAGGGTGAAAAGGTGCGGTAAGAGCGCACCGCGCGGGTGGTAACACTCCGCGGCACGGTAAACCCCACCCGGAGCAAGACCAAATAGGGGGACAGGCGGCCGCATGGCCGCCAAGTGTGGCCCGCACAGTTCCCGGGTAGGTCGCTTGAGGCGTGCGGTGACGCACGTCCCAGATGAATGGCTGTTCTCGACAGAACCCGGCTTACAGGCCGACTCCCGCCCTTTTTAACAAACTCCTTGAGCTTTCTCCATCAACCCTCTGATTACCCAATAAGTTCCACATCTAACCACTACCAGGGGTGTATTCCCACCTTCCCCCACTTTCGCTAAGTTACTGTGAAATAAGTAAAATTCCCGTGTGGAGGTCCCGCTCCACCTTGACAGTGGCGCGGGGCGCTAACTATAGTGGATCATAGTGGGGGTAAGTGGATCAATGTGGAAAGACGGGCTCTCAGGGGGATTGGCGGTTGTTGTTCCGGGGCGTTGCAGAGCTGACTCTCGATGCGAAAGGGCGCCTGGCCATCCCGGCGCGCTATCGGGAGCGTTTGCATGAGCGCTGTGCCGGACAGCTGGTGCTGACCATCGACACCGACGAGCGCTGCCTGTTGCTGTACCCCCTGCCGGAGTGGGAAGCCATCGAACGCAAGCTGGATGGACTCCCCAGCCTCAACCCCCATGCCCGGCGCGTGCAGCGCCTGCTCATGGGGCATGCCACCGACACGGAGATGGATGGACAGGGCCGCATTCTGTTGCCGCCGCCCCTGCGTCAGTATGCACGGCTCGACAAGCGCGTCGTTCTGATTGGCCAAGGCAAGAAGTTCGAGTTGTGGGATGAGGCGTACTGGAACGAACGCCGCGATCAATGGCTCGCCGAGGAGACCATGGACGAAGAGGGGCTGCCGGCGGAACTGCAGAGCCTGGCCCTCTGATCATGAACGAACCGCACGAACACCGATCGGTGTTGCTGGAGGAGACTCTGGCGGCGCTTGCCATCAAGACCGATGGGATCTACCTGGACGGCACTTTTGGCCGGGGTGGCCACAGCGGCGCCATATTGCAGCGTCTCGGCCCCGAGGGCCGGCTGCTCGCGACGGACAAGGACCCCCGCGCGGTGGAAGCGGCGCTGCACCGTTTCGGCACCGATGCCCGCTTTGCCATTGTGCGGGGGAGCTTCACCCGCCTGGCCGAAGAGGCCGCGGCCCGGGGTTGGCAGGGGCGAGTGGACGGGATCCTCCTGGACCTGGGGGTTTCATCCCCTCAGCTGGATGATGCGGCCCGGGGATTCAGCTTCCGCCGCGAGGGGCCGCTGGACATGCGCATGGACCCGGAATCGGGGATCAGTGCCGCCCAGTGGCTCGCCAATGCAGGTGAGAGGGAGATTGCCCAGGTCTTGAAGGAGTATGGCGAGGAGCGCTTCGCCAAGCGCATCGCCCGGGCCATTGTGCACAGCCGGGAGGCGGCGGGAGCCATCGAGACGACTGCGAGACTGGCGGACGTCATCGCCAAGGCCCACCCCCGGTGGGAGCGGGACAAGCATCCGGCCACTCGCAGCTTCCAGGCCATCCGCATCTACATCAATCGGGAGCTGGAGGAGCTGGACGCGGTGCTGCCCAAGGCGCTTGAGCTGCTTGCGCCGGGTGGCCGCTTGGCGGTGATCAGCTTCCATTCGCTGGAGGACCGCCGCGTAAAACGGTTCATTCAGCAGCAGGAGCGCGGTGATGCCCCTCCGGATCTTCCGATCATGGAGGCGCAGATTCGCAGGCGCCTCAAGCGAGTCGGTTCCGCGGTCCGGGCGGGAGAGGATGAAGTCAAGGAAAATCCCCGGGCTCGCAGTGCGGTGCTGCGGACGGCGGAGAAGGTCGGGCCGTGACCCGAGTGCTCGGGATCTTGCTGACGGCCTCAGTATTGCTCACCGCTCTCGGGGTAGTCTACGCCAAACACGAATCGCGCAAGCTGTTCGTGCAGCTCCAGGGGTTGCAGCGGGTGCGTGACGCACTCGATGTGGAGTGGGGCAAGTTGCAGTTGGAGCAGAGTACCTGGGCCACGGACGGTCGTATTGAGAAAGTAGCACGTACCAAATTGAACATGCGCCTGCCCTCCCCGGGTGAGGCAGTGATTGTGAGACCATGAGCGACGATGATGCCAAGCCCCACCAGCTTCCCAGCGGCCGATTTCGGGTCGTGCTGGGCGGGCTCGTCGTGGCGCTTTGTGCACTGCTTTGGCGCGCGGTGGATCTGCACGTCGTCGATCGCGAATTCCTTCAGCAGCAGGGCGACGCCCGGTACCTGCGCGTGGTGTCGATCCCGGCACACCGGGGCATGATCACCGACCGCCATGGGGAACCCCTGGCCATCAGCACCCCCGTGGATTCGGTCTGGGCCAACCCCCAGGAGCTGGCCGAGGCCCGCAGCCGCTGGCCCGAATTGGCGAAGACCCTGGAACTCGGCAAGACACAGTTGGCCGAGACGGTCGATCGCCGCCTCGATCGGGAATTCGTCTACCTGCGCCGCCGGGTCGAGCCGGAGTTGGGGGAGCGGACCATGGCACTGGGCATTCCCGGCGTCTCGCTGCAGCGTGAATACCGTCGCTACTACCCCACCGGCGAGGTGACGGCTCACGTGATTGGATTTACCGATGTGGACGATCGTGGGCAGGAGGGGATCGAGCTCCTGTTCAACGACGACCTGAGCGGAATCGCCGGAAGCAAGCGGGTGATCAAGGATCGGCTGGGCCGCATCATCGAGAACGTGGAGGGGATCAGCGATCCTCGCCCCGGCCAGACGGTCGCACTCAGCATCGACCGGCGCCTGCAGTACCTCGCCTACCGGGAGCTGAAGGCTGCCGTGCAGCGCCACCAGGCCACGGGAGGCTCGGCGGTGATGCTGGACGTGCGTACCGGTGAGGTGCTCGCCATGGTGAACCAACCGGCATACAATCCCAACAACCGGCGCGACCTCTCCAGCCGCCGCTACCGCAACCGTGCGGTCACCGACGTGTTCGAGCCCGGTTCGACCATCAAGCCGTTCACCGTGGCCGCGGCTCTCGAGAGCGGTCGGTTCAAGCCCGATACGCCCATCGACACCAACCCCGGGACCTTGCGCCTGGCCGGCTTCACCATTCGGGATTTCCGCAACTACGGCTTGATCGATGTGACCACGGTCATTCAGAAGTCGAGCAATGTCGGGGCAAGCCGCATCGCGCTTACCCTCGAACCCCGCACCCTGTGGGACACCTTCACCAAGGTCGGTTTCGGTGTGCCGACCGGCAGCGGCTTCCCCGGGGAGGTCCCGGGACAGCTGAGGCCGTTCCAGCAGTGGCGCGAGGTGGATCGGGCTGCCCTCAGCTATGGGTATGGACTGTCCGCCACGGCATTGCAACTGACCCACGCCTACAGCGCCATCGCCGGCGACGGGGTGCTGCGCCCGGTGCGCTTCACCCGGCACCAGGGGGACGCGCTGCCGGAGGGGGAAGCGGTGATGGCACGGCGTACCGCCGAGGCCGTCCGGACCATGCTCGAAGGGGTGGTGCAATCCGGCGGTACCGGCACTGCGGCGAAGGTTCCCGGTTACCGGGTGGCGGGGAAGACCGGCACCGTGCGCAAGGCGGATTCCGGCGGGTACAGCGAGGATCGTTACCTCGCACTGTTCGCTGGGATGGCCCCCGCCAGCCGGCCCCGGCTGGCCCTGGTCGTGGTGGTTGACGAGCCCAAGGCGGGCCAATACTACGGCGGCGAGGTGGCGGCTCCGGTTTTTGCGCGGGTGATGGAAGGGGCTCTCCGCCTGCTGGATGTCCCTCCCGATGATGTCCCTTCACTCGGTTTTCGGATCGCCATGTCCAACGTGGGTGAGGCGCCGCTGTGATGCCTGCCATTGCAGAGGTCCGGCATTGTCCGACGCTCGCGGAACTGCTCGAAGGGATGGCCGATCCCGGCGCCACGGGTGCGCTGCCGATCTCCGGCGTGACCATCAATAGCCGCGAGGTCCAGCCGGGCAGCTTGTTCCTGGCGGTGGCCGGGGCCCAACGGCATGGGGCGGCGTTCATCGGCATGGCCATGGAGCGGGGCGCGGCCGCCATTGCCGTGGAGCCCGCCCCGGAGGTGGAGCCGCTTCTGCGCCGTTCCGATGCCCCGGTGCCCATCGTGTCCGTTCCCGCACTGCGCCGCACGGCCGGGGTGATCGCAGAGCGCTTCTATGGGGAGCCGTCGCGTTCACTGGCGGTCACTGGAGTGACCGGCACCAATGGCAAGACCTCGGTAACCCACTTCATCGCCCAGGCAACGGCTGTCTCCGAGCCCGTGGGGTTGGTCGGGACCCTCGGCTGCGGGCTTTATGGCGATCTTGCCGATTCCGGCCATACGACCCCCGATCCGGTCACTTTGCATGCCCACTTGGCCGCGTTCCGTGATGCCGGTTGCCGCAAGGCGGTCATGGAGGTCTCCTCCCATGCACTGGATCAAGGGCGGGTCGCCGGCGTTCGATTCGAAACCGCTGTTTTCACCAACCTCACGCACGACCATCTGGACTACCACGGGAGCATGGAAGCCTATGCCGAGGCCAAGCGCACCCTGCTCGGGGTGCCTGGCTTGCGCCACGCGGTGGTCAATCTCGACGACCCCTATGGCCGGCTGTGGCGCGAGCAGATCTCCCCAGGCGTTGAATGGTTGGGGTACAGCACCGCGGCAGAGAGCCGCGATGCCGCCCTGCGTGCCAGTGACATCGTCGCGGAGAGGGAGGGGTTGTCTTTCCATCTGCACACCCCCTGGGGGCAGGGGCGGATCAAGACCCGGCTTCTGGGGCGGTTCAACGTCTCGAACCTCCTGGCCGCCCTCGGTGCGCTCGTCGCCTCGGGGATCAGCTTCGAGCTGGCGCTGGAGCGTCTGTCTCAAGCCACCACGGTGCCCGGCAGAATGGAGCGGTTCGGCGGTGCGGACAAGCCGCTGGTGGTGGTTGATTATGCCCATACCCCCGATGCCCTCGAAAAGGTACTGCGGGCGCTGCGGGAACACTGCTGCGGGCGCTTGTGGTGCGTGTTCGGCTGTGGCGGTGATCGTGACCGGACCAAGCGCCCCCTGATGGGCCGGGTGGCTGAAGCGTTCGCGGATCGGGTCGTGATCACCAACGACAACCCGCGGGGTGAAGATCCGGGGGCCATCATCGAGGCGATCAAGGCGGGCATGCAACGCCCCGACGCGGCACAGATCATCCCGGAGCGGGGCGACGCCATCGCCCAGACCCTGGCCCTTGCCGAGCGGGGGGATATTGTCCTGGTGGCCGGAAAAGGGCATGAGACCTATCAACAAATCGGAACGCACAAACTGCCCTTCAGTGATCGGGACGAGGTGGGCCGGCTGGTGGGGGGCGCATCCCATGGCTGAAGGTTTCACTGCGACACTGCCCAGTATCGGCGCGTGGCTGGGGATCGCCGCGGAGCTGCCGGAGGTGACCGTGACCGGCGTGAGCACGGACTCGCGCAGCCTGGAGGCGGGTTCCCTCTTCGTGGCCCTGCGTGGCGAGCGTCATGACGGTCACGACCACATACCCCAGGCGCTCGAGCGCGGCGCCGCCGCGCTGCTCGTGGATCACCCCCTGGACTTGGCGCTCCCACTGCTGGTGGTGCCCGACACGCGACTGGCGCTGGGGCGGATCGCATCGGCCTGGCGCCAGGCGGTGGGGACGCCGCTGGTGGCGGTTACCGGCAGCAACGGCAAGACCACGGTCAAGCAGATGTTGGCGGCCATTCTCGGGACCGCGGGCCCGGCGCTCGCCACCCGGGGCAACCTGAACAACGACATCGGCGTGCCGCACACGCTGCTGCGGCTGCGGCCCTCCCATCGACACGGGGTCATCGAGATGGGGGCCAACCACCCGGGAGAGATCGCATACCTGGTCGATCTGGTACGGCCCCAGGTGGGGGTGGTCACCAACGCCGCGCCGGCCCATCTCGCCGGGTTTGGGTCCCTGGAGGGGGTGGCGCGGGCCAAGGGGGAGCTCTTCCAGGGACTCCCCGATACTGCTACGGCAATCATCAACGCGGATGACCGCTTCGCCGATCTGTGGCGGGGAATGGCCGGTGCCCGCCCGGTGCTGACCTTCGGTCTGCGCGAGGCGGATGTGCGGGGGGAGTGGACGGCGGAAGGGATCGGAAGCCGCGTGGTGGTTCACGCCCGCTCGGGGGGGTGGCCTCTACGCCTGCCCGTACCCGGGGAGCACAATGTGCAAAATGCCCTGGCGGCTTTCGCCGCGGCCCTGGCCCTCGGTCTTGAGCCTGCCCACATCGTGGCGGGGTTGGAGGCCTTGGAGCCGCCGCCGGGGCGGCTGCAGTCCCGTCGGGGGCTTCGGGGCGCCGCCATCCTGGACGACACCTATAACGCGAACCCGGCCTCCTTCCAGGCAGCTATCGAGGTGCTGGCAAAGCGCCCCGGCCGGCGCCTGCTGGTGATGGGGGACATGGGGGAACTCGGTGCCGGCGAGGCCGAGTTGCATGGGCAAGTGGGGCTGACCGCGCGGCGCGCCGGGTTGGATGGGCTCTATGCCACCGGGCGGCTCAGTGCCCATGCGGCCGAGGCCTTCGGGGCCAATGGTTTTTTCTTTGCGGATCGGGAAGCACTTGTCCGCACCCTTCGCTGTGAGTTGGCGGAGGAGGTCACAATTTTGGTGAAAGGGTCACGAAGCATGCAAATGGAGCGCGTGGTCGAGGGCCTGTTGAATGACGGGGGCGCTGCCTGAGATGTTGCTTTACCTGGCCGAATATCTTGCTACTTGGCACAGCGGCTTCAACGTTGTCCAGTACCTCACGCTGCGGGCGATCCTGGCGGTGTTGAGCGCGCTGCTTATCGCCTTGTTGCTGGGGCCGACCATCATTCGTCTGTTGAGCCTGCGGCAGATCGGACAGTTCGTGCGCGACGATGGACCCCAAAGTCACCTCAGCAAGGCGGGGACACCCACCATGGGGGGCGCCCTGATCCTGGGGGCCATCGGCATCAGCACCCTGTTGTGGGCCGATCTCTCGAATCGTTACGTGTGGGTGGTGCTGGCGGTGACCTTCGCCTTTGGCGCCATTGGCTGGATCGATGATTACCGAAAGTTGATCAAGAAACGCTCGGAGGGGTTGAGGGCGCGGGAGAAGTACACTCTCCAGTCGCTCGCCGGGATCGGGGCCGCCCTGTTTCTCTACTACACGGCGAAGAGCCCTGTGGAGACCCAGCTCATCGTCCCCTTCTTCAAGGATGTGGCGCTGCCTCTCGGGATTGGTTTCGTGGCGCTGACCTACTTCGTGATCGTCGGCAGCAGCAATGCCGTGAACCTCACCGATGGGCTTGATGGCCTGGCAATCCTCCCCACCGTGATGGTCGGCGGGGCGCTGGGGATCTTTGCCTACGCCACCGGTAACGCCAACTTCGCCGCCTACCTCGGAATTCCGTACGTGCCGGGGGTGGGGGAGGTGTTTGTCTTCTGCGGCGCATTGATTGGCGCCGGATTGGGTTTCCTCTGGTTCAACGCCTATCCAGCCCAGGTGTTCATGGGCGATGTGGGGGCGTTGGGGCTTGGCGCGGCCCTGGGGACCATCGCCGTGGTGGTGCGCCAGGAGCTGGTGCTGGTCATCATGGGTGGCGTGTTTGTGATGGAAACCGTTTCGGTGATTCTGCAGGTCGCCTCGTTCAAGCTGACAGGGCGGCGCATCTTCCGCATGGCCCCGCTGCATCACCACTTCGAACTCAAGGGCTGGCCGGAACCGCGGGTGATTGTCCGTTTCTGGATCATCACCGTGATCCTGGTCCTCATCGGCCTTTCCACGTTGAAGATCCGCTGAGGGCATATGACCGCGGCCAATCCGACAGTCGCACAGCAGCCAGCCCCAGGTCTGACCATCGTGGTGGGACTGGGTGCCACGGGACTCTCCTGTGCCCGCTTCCTTTCGTCACAGGGGCAGCCATTTGCCGTCGCCGACAGTCGCACCGAACCACCGGGGCTGGAGGCGTTTTGCCGGGAGTTCCCAGGCGTGCAGGTGCAGTTGGGTGCATTCGATGCCGGCTGGCTGGCGCGGGCCACCCGCCTGGTGGTGAGTCCCGGGGTCAGTCCCCATGAGCCGGCGCTGGTCGCGGCGGCTTCCGCAGGGGCGGAGCTGCTGGGGGATATCGAGCTGTTCGCCAGGCATGCCGATGCCCCCGTGGTGGCGATTACCGGCTCCAATGGCAAGAGCACCGTGACCACTCTGGTGGGTGAGATGGCCCGCCGCGCCGGGCGTGCGGTACAGGTCGGCGGCAATCTCGGCACACCGGCCCTGGACCTGCTTGGGGAGAGGGGCCCTGATCTGTATGTGCTGGAGCTCTCCAGCTTCCAGCTGGAACTGACCCGCTCCCTCAATGCGCGTGCGGCAGTGGTGCTCAACGTCAGCGCGGATCATTTGGACCGCCACGGCGACCTCGCCCACTACGCAGCCATCAAGCAGCGCATCTATGGCGGGGATGGCGTGATGGTGGTTGCGGCCGATGACCCGATGGTGAGCGCGATGGCGCAGGAGGGGCGGGAGATTCTCCGCGTCACCCTGGCGGCGCCTGCCGCCACCCCCGACTTCGGTCTCCTCCTGCACGGCGGCGAAGAGTGGCTGGCCTGCGGCCCTGAGCGGCTGATGCCCGCCAGCGAACTGGCTATGGCCGGTCGGCACAACCTTTCCAACGCCCTTGCGGCCCTGGCGCTTGGGAGTGCCGTGGGGTTGCCCTTGGCCCCGATGCTGGAGACGCTGCGCCGATTCCGGGGACTTCCTCATCGCTGCCGCCTGGTGGCCGAGCGCGACGGGGTGCGCTGGTACAACGACTCCAAGGGCACCAATGTCGGGGCGACCCTGGCGGCCTTGGCGGGGATGCCGGGAGAGAAGGTGGTGCTCATTGCCGGAGGACTCGCTAAAGGGCAGGATTTCACGCCCCTCCGGGGGCCGGTGGCGCAACGGGCGCGGGCCGTGGTGCTCATCGGACGGGATGCGCCGCTGCTCGAGCAGGGGCTGGGAGGGGCTGCCCCGGTGTTTCTGGCCGGGAACATGGAGGCTGCCGTTGCCCAGGCCGCCGCTGTGGCCGAGCAGGGGGACAGCGTGCTCCTCTCTCCCGCCTGTGCGAGCTTCGACATGTTCCCGGGCTACGGGGCGCGAGGCGAGGCCTTTGAATCGGCCGTGGAGCGCCTCCCATGACCGCGCAGGCGGCGGTCCAACCCGCGGGAAGCCGGCGGCGTCGGATGGGGCCCCTGGATGGGCCCCTGTTCACCGCCGTGGCGGTGCTGCTGGGGGTTGGGCTGGTGATGGTGGCCTCCGCCTCGGTGGGGATTGCCGATCGCCTCACCGGCGAGCCATTCCACTATTTCTGGCGCCAGGCGGCCTACGCCGCTGTGGGCCTGCTCCTTGGACTGGCGGCCTGGCAGATCCCCCTGGAGGCGTGGGAGCGTGGCGGTGCTCTCCTCCTTGTGGTGACCCTGGTGCTGCTCGCGGTGCTGTTGGTGCCTGGCTTGGGGCGGACGGTGAATGGGGCCACGCGCTGGTTACCGGTGGGGCCGTTCAGCTTCCAGGTGTCCGAGTTGCTCAAGCCTGTATTGGTGATCTACCTGGCCGGCTATCTGGTGCGGCATGGCGAGGCGGTGCGTACCACCATCGGGGGGTTCCTCAAGCCCATGCTCGTGGTGGGCCTTTGTGCGGCACTGCTGTTGCTGCAGCCCGACTTCGGGGCAGTGGTGGTGGTTGCATCCACGGCCTTGGGGATGATGTTTCTCGGCGGCGTGCGGCTGTGGCTTTATGGCGTCCTGGTGGCCCTCGCCGGCGGACTGCTGGCCGTGGCCGCCATCTCATCCCCCTATCGTCTGGAGCGGCTGACCGGTTTCCTCAACCCCTGGGCGGACCCCTACAACAGCGGTTTCCAGCTCACCCAGGCACTGATTGCCTTTGGTCGCGGAGAGTGGGTGGGGGTAGGGCTCGGGGCGAGCGTGCAGAAGCTTTTCTACCTGCCTGAGGCGCATACCGATTTCGTCTTCGCCGTGCTGGCCGAGGAGTTCGGGCTTGTTGGGGTGCTGACCGTGGTGCTGCTGTTCGGGTTCGTCGTGGGCCGCATCCTCTTGATCGGACGGGAGGCCGCGCGCACCGGGCACGCGTTTGGAGCGCATCTGGCCTACGGCATTGCGCTGTGGATGGGTTTGCAGGCGTTCATCAACATCGGCGTCAACATGGGGCTGCTGCCGACCAAGGGGCTCACTCTGCCGCTGATGAGCTACGGAGGGAGCAGCCTCATGGCCACTGCCGTGGCCATTGCCCTGGCCCTGCGGGTGGCCCGTGAGACGCGGGCCTACCCCCTCAACACCCATGGAGGGCGCTCATGAGCGGCCTGCGGGCGGTGTTGATGGCAGGGGGAACGGGCGGCCATGTCTTTCCCGCGCTCGCGACGGGCAAAGCCCTTACTGCACGCGGGGTGGAAGTGAGTTGGCTCGGTACCCGCAATGGGCTCGAGGCGCGTCTGGTGCCGCCGGCCGGCTACCCGCTGGACTACATCAGCATCGCCGGTTTGAGAGGCAACGGACCTCTCGGTTGGGCGGTCGCGCCGTTCAGGGTCTCCCGGGCAACCGTGCAGGCGGTGGGGCTGCTGCGCCAGCGTCGGCCTCACGTTGTCATCGGGATGGGCGGTTTCGTCACAGGTCCCGGCGGAGTTGCGGCCCGCCTGTTGGGGATCCCGCTGATCATTCATGAGCAAAATGCCGTGGCGGGGCTTACCAACCGCCTGCTGTCCCGCATTGCCGACCAGGTCCTGCAGGCCTTCCCGGACACCTTCCCGGAGGGGCGGGCGGTGACAGTGGGTAATCCGGTGCGCCCGGAGATCGCCGCAGTCGCCGACCCCGCTCGCCGCTATGCCGGACGCGAAGGCGCGCTGCGGCTCCTGGTGGTCGGGGGGAGCCTGGGGGCGCAGGCGTTGAACGAGACCGTTCCGGCGGCATTGGCCACCCTGCCGGAGCCGCTGCGGCCGCAGGTGATCCACCAAGCCGGTGAGCGAAACATCGAGCATGCGCGCCGGGCCTATACCCAGGCGGGCGTGGAGGCGGACGTCCGGCCCTTCCTGGAGAATATGGCCGAGGCCTACGAGTGGGCCGACCTGGTGCTCTGCCGTGCAGGGGCGCTGACCGTGAGTGAACTGGCCGCCGCGGGCCTGCCATCCATTTTGGTGCCCTTCCCGTTCGCTGTGGATGATCACCAGACCCGTAATGGAGAGCATCTGGCTCAGGCGGGCGCCGCGTGGTTGGTGCCTCAGGTGCAACTGAATGGGCAGTCGCTGGCAGAGAGGCTCCGCCCCCTCTGTACGGACCCCGTGGAGGGGCGGCGTGAGCTGTGCCGGATGGGGGGGGCGGCAAGAGCGGTCGCCGTCGCCGGCGCTGCCGAGCGGGTGCGCGATATCTGCATCGCGGCGGCACAACAGAAAATATCTGCTTCTCTCCGGGGGGAGAAACATCGATGACAGACGTACCAATGCGTGTACAGTTGGTGAACCACCGTGCCATGGGGCGCATCCAGCACATCTTCATGGTCGGGATCGGTGGGGCCGGCATGGGGGGCATTGCGGAGGTGCTGCTCAATCTCGGCTACGCGGTGTCCGGGTCGGACCTGCGGGACAACGGCGTGACACGCCGCTTGGCCGGCTTGGGAGCGCAGATCCACGTTGGCCATTCGGCATCCCACATCGCAGGGACCGATGTGGTGGTGATCTCCTCGGCGATCGGGGATGACAATCCCGAGGTGGCAGCGGCCCGTGACCAACGCATTCCGGTGGTGCCGCGGGCCGAGATGCTGGCCGAGTTGATGCGCTTCCGCCATGGGATCGCCGTGGCCGGGACCCACGGCAAGACGACCACCACCAGCCTCATCGCGAGCCTGCTGGCGGAGGGGGGGCTGGACCCCACGTTCGTTATCGGGGGCAAGCTGAACAGCGCCGGTGCCCATGCCCGTTTGGGGGAGAGCCACTACTTGGTGGCGGAGGCGGATGAGAGTGATGCCTCGTTCCTCTATCTCCAGCCTATGACGGCCGTGGTCACGAACATCGACATGGATCACATGGCGACCTATGACGGGGATTTCGGCCGGGTACGCCAGACCTTCGTGGATTTCCTCCACCACCTCCCTTTTTACGGCCTGGCGGTGCTGTGTCTGGACGACCCGGTGGTCCAGGAGCTTGTTCCAGACCTGCCCCGCCCCGTGGTCACCTACGGCACCCATGCCGAGGCGGACCTGCGCGCGGTGGATGTGCGGCAGGAGGGCCTGAGGACCCACTTCCAGCTCCTCTCCCCCGATGATGCCGAAGGGCTGGAGCTGACCATCAACCTGCCCGGCGCCCACAACGTGCTCAATGCCCTGGCCGCCATCGCCGTGGCCCGTGAAGTGGGCGTGGACAATGAGGCGATCCGCCGTGCCTTGGCGGGATTCCAGGGGATTGGCCGGCGTTTTCAGGTCAACGGCGAAGTGAAGACCGCAAACGGGGCGGTACTGTTGGTGGATGACTACGGTCACCACCCGCGCGAGATTGAGGCCACCTTCAAGGCGGCAAGGGCCGCCTGGCCGGAGCGCCGCCTGGTGGTGGCGTTCCAGCCGCACCGCTACAGCCGGACCCGGGACTTGTTCGAGGATTTCGCGGAAGTGCTCTCGGCGGCGGACGTGCTGCTGGTGCTGGAGGTGTACGCCGCGGGGGAGACCCCGATCCCCGGAGCCGACAGCCGCACCCTCTGCCGGGCCATCCGCGCACGGGGGCATGTGGACCCCATCTTTGTGAGTCACTCCTCGGACCTCGCGGAGACCTTGAGGGGGATCCTCCAGGAGGGCGATGTGGTACTGACCATGGGGGCCGGTGATGTTGGCGCGCTCGCCCTGAAGCTGCCCGGGCAGCTGGCGGAGGGCTGATGGAGCAGGCTCTCGCCGCGGTTCCGCTGTTTCGGGGGCGCTTGCGCCTGGCCGAGCCCATGGCCCGTCACACCACCTGGCGAGTGGGGGGGCCAGCGGACCGCTACTACGAACCGGCCAGTCTCGCGGATTTGGCAACCTTTCTGCGGCACCTGGGGCCCCGCGAGCCGCTGCTCTGGATCGGTCTCGGCAGCAACCTGTTGGTGCGTGATGGCGGGTTTCGGGGCACTGTGGTTCGGCTGGGTGAAGGGTGCAATGGGGTGGAGCGCCTCGGTGCCACCGCCGTGCGGGTCGAAGCCGGGGCGAGCTGCGCCAAGGTGGCCCGCGCCTGTGGCCGGCAGGGGTTGGTGGGCGCCGAATTCCTCGCGGGGATCCCCGGCTCGCTGGGCGGCGCGCTGGCCATGAATGCCGGCTGCTTCGGCGGCGAGATCTGGGACCTGGTGGCGGAGGTCGAGACCGTCGACCGCCACGGCGCGCACCACCGCCGGCTGTCGGGCGACTATCGCGTCGGATACCGCTCGGTGGAAGGGCCGGCGGGGGAGTGGTTCGTAGCCGCACACCTGCGGCTGGCGGAGGGGGACGCGTCTGCGGCGGCGAAACGGGTGCGCGAGCTCCTGGAGCGGCGTGGGGCGACGCAACCGCTCAAACAGGCCAGTGCCGGCTCGGTGTTTCGCAATCCTCCCGGGGACTTTGCCGGTCGTCTGATCGAAGCGGCCGGCCTGAAGGGGAGGTGCATCGGCGGGGCCTGTGTGTCGGACAAGCACGCCAATTTCATCATCAACGCGGGCGAGGCCCGCGCGGCAGATATCGAGGCCTTGATTCGCCAGGTGGCCGATGGGGTTGACCAGGCCTATGGGGTCCATCTGGAAACCGAAGTGCGCATCGTTGGCGATGCGGAGGTAGTGAAGTGAACGAAGCAGGACGGCAGACATGCGACCCCGGGGCGTTTGGTCGGGTGGCGGTCCTCATGGGGGGGCAGTCGGCAGAGCGGGAAGTCTCCCTGCGCAGTGGCCAGGCCGTACTGCAGGCGCTGCGCAACTGCGGAGTCGATGCCCATGGCATCGATGTGGGCCCCGGGGTGATGGATTCCTTGGCCTCTGGCGGGTACGACCGTGCATTCGTGATCCTCCACGGCCGTGGCGGGGAGGACGGAGTGATGCAGGGTGCCCTGGAGCTCCTCGGCCTGCCGTACACCGGCAGCGGGGTACTGGCCTCCGCACTGGGAATGGACAAGTTGCGCAGCAAGATGACCTGGCGGGCGGCGGGACTTCCGACGCCGGACTTCGAGCTTCTCGGGGAGGATACGGATTTCGAGCGCGTGGCCACACGGCTGGGTCTGCCGCTCATGGTCAAGCCCGTCCATGAGGGGTCGAGCGTGGGCATGACCAAGGTGGACGCAGTGGCGGATCTGAAAAGCGCGTGGGAAACCGCCTCCCGTTATGACCGTGAGGTTTTTGCCGAGCGTTGGATCGACGGGGCGGAGTACACCGTGGCCATCCTCGGGGAGGAGGCCCTGCCTTCGATACGGCTGGAGACGCCCCGGACCTTCTACGACTACGAGGCGAAGTACCACGCCGATACGACACGCTACCACTGCCCCAGTGGCCTGGACCCCGCGAGGGAGGAGAGGCTGCAGCGGCTGGCGCTCCAGGCATTTCGGGTACTCGGCGCCGCGGGCTGGGGCCGGGTGGATGTGATGGCCGATGCGGACGGCGGGTTCTGGCTCATCGAACTCAATACGACCCCGGGCATGACGGATCACAGCCTGGTGCCCATGGCGGCCCGGGCGGCAGGGCACTCGTTCGAGGCAATCGTGTGGCGGATTCTGGAGTCCACCTTGCCTTGCGGGAGGAGCGGTGACTAGACGCCCGCAGGCCCAGGCCAGGCAGGCGGAGACGCCGCAGCGTAGCGCCGCGGCACGTTGGCTGGTGCGGGGCGCGATGGGGCTGGTTGCCTTCACGGCTGTGGCCTGGACCGTAACCAAAGTGTTCGATCCCGGGACCGTGCCCGTCCAAACGGTGCGGGTCACAACGCCGCTGCAGAGGGTGCAGGCTGAGCAATTGCGGCAGGTGGTGCTGCCCCTTGCCGAAGCGGGATTGTTGCGGATCGATCTGGCGGCGGTGCGCGAGGCGACCGAGGCCATGCCGTGGGTACGGCGGGCCGCCGTCAAGCGACGTTGGCCCGATGCGCTCGAGATTGAGGTGGAAGAGCAGGAGACGTTGGCAAAGTGGGGCGAGCGCCTCATCAACACCCACGGGGAAGTCTTTGATGGCACAACTGCCGAGGACAGACTGCCGGAATTTGGCGGACCCGAGGGGAGCGAAGGGATGGTTGCCCAGCAGTTTCGGGAGATGTCGCGAATTCTTGGGCCCACCGGGCTCGTCATTCGCGAGGTCTCCATGGATGAGCGTCGGGCCTGGACGGTGCGTCTCGACAACGGTTGGCAGCTTGCCCTCGGCCGCAGTGAGACCTATCCAAGGCTGCTGCGCTTCGTCCGCGTCTACCCGGCGGTGCTGCGGGCGAAGACGGACGAGATCCTGGGGGTCGACTTGCGGTACACCAATGGCTTTGCCGTGCGCTGGCGGACGGGCGTGAAGGCCGCTGCCTGATCTTGGGGGAAAAATGTCGAAAAAGTCTGAAAAGAACCTCATCGTGGCGCTGGACATCGGGACCTCGAAGGTGGGCGCCATCGTCGGCGAGGTGAATGCATCAGGCGAGATCGAGATCATCGGAATCGGTTGCCACCCCTCCCGGGGCCTGAAGAAGGGGGTGGTGGTCAACATCGAGTCCACGGTGCAGTCGATCCAGCGTGCGGTGGAAGAGGCCGAACTGATGGCGGGGTGCCAGATCCACTCGGTCTATGCAGGTATCGCCGGCAGCCATATCCGCAGCCTCAACTCTCACGGGATCGTGGCCATTCGTGAAAAGGAGGTGACCCACGGCGATGTGGAGCGCGTCATCGATGCAGCGCGGGCGGTGGCAATCCCGGCCGATCAGAAGATCCTCCATGTGCTGCCGCAGGAGTTCATCATTGACAGCCAGGAGGGCATCCGCGAGCCGGTCGGCATGTCGGGGGTACGGCTGGAAGCGCGCGTCCATTTGGTGACCGGTGCCGTCAGCGCCGCGCAGAACATCATCAAGTGCGTACGCAGGTGCGGGCTCGAGGTGGACGACGTCATCCTTGAGCAGCTCGCTTCGAGTCACGCCGTGCTGAGCGACGACGAAAAAGAGTTGGGCGTGTGCCTGGTGGACATCGGTGGCGGCACGACGGACATCGCCGTTTTCACCGAAGGGGCCATCCGCCACACCGCAGTGATCCCCATCGCCGGGGATCAGGTGACCAACGACATCGCAGTGGCGCTGCGCACCCCCACGCAGCACGCCGAGGACATCAAGATCAGGTACGCCTGCGCCCTGATGCAGCTGGCGAACCCGGAAGAGACCATCGAAGTGCCCGGCGTGGGGGACCGACCGGCACGGCGCCTGGCCCGCCAGACACTGGCCGAAGTGGTCGAGCCTCGTTATGAAGAGCTCTTCAGCCTTGTTCAGTCCGAGCTGCGGCGCAGCGGGTTCGAGGACCTGTGCGCGGCCGGAGTGGTGCTCACGGGCGGATCCTCAAAGATGGAAGGGGTCGTGGACCTCGCCGAGGAGGTCTTCCACATGCCCGTCAGGCTGGGGCTCCCGCAGGGGGTGTCGGGGCTTTCCGACGTGGTGAGAAACGCCATCCACTCCACCGGAGTGGGGTTGTTGCTGTTTGGGATGAAAAACCGTGGCCATGGTTTGGTTGATATCGGCGGCGGCTCCGGGATGCACGGGGTCTGGCAGCGAATGAGAAGCTGGTTTCAGGGAAATTTCTAGGTTCGGTTTTAACGTTTCGATGCCGGAGGAAGGGCCGGCGATAAGAGAGGAGGATTACCATGTTCGAGCTGATGGATACACAGGCACAGAACGCCGTCATCAAGGTTGTCGGCGTTGGGGGCGGTGGGGGTAACGCGGTTGAGCACATGGTCTCGTCCCATATCGAGGGGGTTGACTTCATCTGTGCCAACACCGATGCGCAGGCGTTGAAAAAGAGCAACTCCCGCACCGTACTGCAGATCGGCAGCAACATTACCAAGGGGTTGGGCGCGGGGGCCAATCCGGACATCGGTCGGCAGGCCGCCATGGAAGACCGGGACCGAATCCAGGAGGTCCTCGAAGGGGCGGATATGGTCTTCATCACCGCCGGCATGGGGGGAGGCACGGGCACCGGTGGGGCCCCCATCATTGCCCAGGTGGCGAAGGA
The DNA here is from genome assembly GCA_041690535.1 of Gammaproteobacteria bacterium. GTDB lineage: Bacteria > Pseudomonadota > Gammaproteobacteria > Thiohalomonadales > Thiohalomonadaceae > JAWLHA01. The sequence continues at coordinate 29,023 of JAWLHA010000023.1, forward strand.
GATGGGGATCCTGACGGTGGCGGTGGTCACCAAGCCTTTCCCGTTCGAGGGTAAAAAGCGCATGGAAGTCGCGCACAAGGGCATGGAGGAGCTCAAGCAGTACGTGGATTCCCTGATCACCATCCCCAACGAAAAGCTGCTCAGCGTCCTGGGGAAAAACATCAGCCTGCTGGATGCCTTCAGGGCCGCCAATAACGTGTTGCTGGGTGCGGTGCAGGGGATTGCCGATCTGATCACCCGCCCGGGTCTCATCAACGTCGACTTTGCCGACGTGCGTACCGTCATGTCCGAGATGGGCATGGCCATGATGGGCACCGGAGTGGCCAGCGGCGAAAACCGGGCCCAGGCCGCGGCGGAGGAGGCGATCCGCAGTCCGCTGCTCGAAGACATCGACCTCTCCGGGGCCCGCGGCATTCTGGTGAACGTCACCGCCGGGCTGGACATGTCCATCGGGGAGTTCGAAGAGGTCGGCAATACCATCAAGCAGTTCGCCTCGGAAAATGCCACGGTGGTGGTGGGTACGGTGATCGATCCCGACCTGTCGGATGAATTGCGTGTCACCGTGGTGGCCACCGGCCTGGGCCAGCGCAAGGAGGAGCAACCGGTCAAGCTCGTCGTGAACAAGACCAGCAACGGTGAAGTGGACTACGGCAAGCTCGATCGCCCCACGGTCCTGCGCAATCGCACCGGCGGCGACGCCGCCCCCAAGGAAGACAGCATGGACTACCTGGATATTCCGGCATTTCTCCGGCGTCAGGCGGACTGACCGGCAGGGCTGGCACCGCGACCGATTCGCATGGGGACAGGCAGGATCAGAGGAGGCCCTCCGGGCCCCCTCTCTCCGCGCCGATGCCGGCGGGTGCCCGCGCCGCCCCGAGGGGCGTCCGGCACGGGCGGGTACGTGAACCCGTTCACTAGGCACGGGTATTGCCTGTATGCTATGATTCGTCCACTATTTTTATTAGCGCTGTCAAATCAGGGGTTTAGGCAGGAATAGCATGATCCGCCAAAGAACGCTCAAGAACGTCATTCGGGCCACCGGCGTGGGTCTGCATACCGGCGAAAAAGTCTATCTTACCCTGCGCCCGGCCCCGGTGGATGCCGGGATCATCTTCCGTCGGGTCGATCTGGAAGTACCGGTCGAGGTACGGGCCGAGGCCGGCAACGTGGGCGATACCACCCTCTCCTCGACCTTGGCCAATGGTGAAGTGCGAATCTCTACGGTCGAGCATCTGCTGTCGGCATTTGCCGGCATGGGGATCGACAATGCCTACGTCGATCTGAGCGCGCCCGAGGTACCGATCATGGACGGCAGCGCCGGCCCTTTCGTGTTCCTCATCCAGTCCGCCGGTATCGTGGACCAGGAGGCCCCGAAGCGCTTCATCCGCATCAAGAAGCGGGTGGAAGTGCGCGAGGACGACAAGTGGGTCTGTTTTGAGCCGTTTGATGGCTTCAAGGTCAAGATGAGCATCGATTTCGAGCACCCCATCTTCAAGGGACTCAGCCAGACGGCGGAAATCGACTTCTCCACCACCTCCTTCGTCAAGGAGGTCAGCCGGGCCCGGACCTTTGGCTTCATGAGCCAGCTCGAGGCGTTGCGCGGGCGCAACCTCGCACTTGGTGGCAGCCTCGACAACGCCATCGTCCTGGATGAATACCGAATTCTCAATGAAGATGGGCTGCGTTACCAAGACGAGTTCGTCAAGCACAAGATCCTCGATGCGATTGGCGATCTCTATCTCCTGGGCCACAGCCTCATCGGGGCATTCTCCGGCCATAAATCCGGCCACGCGCTGAACAACACCCTGTTGCGCACGCTCTTGGCCCGGGAGGATGCCTGGGAGTTGGTGACCTTTGAGGACGAGGAGACGGCGCCGATCTCCTACGCCCAGCCTCTTCCGGTTGCCTGAGAGCGGTCAGGTTCGCTTGGCGCGGCTGGAGAGCCGGCGAAAGGCCGCCTTGAGCCTGGGATCGGTCATCGCTTCGGCCGCACTTGCGAGGACCGAAGCGCTCTCGGCGGTGATCGCGTTGGGCCTGATCGTTGGGGGTTCGCTCTGCGCGACCGGCGCGATGCGGATCCGGACCTCATGGAGCGGGCCCAGTCGGTAGTCAAGGCGCCGCATCAGCTCAGCCGATTCGTAACGCAGGCGCGAAGCCCAGGCATTGCCGTCGGTTTGGATAACCAGCACCCCCTCTTCCAGGGATGCGACCGTGCAGTGAAGCGCCAGGTTAGGGTCGAGCTGCTCCCGCACCGCGCCGGTGAGCGCCTGAAGCCGTTCCGCGGCCGCGGTGAGTCGCGAAAAGCGGTTTTGACCTGCGAAAAGCTGTCCGATTGGTCTAGGCTTTGACATTGGTCACAGAATGGAAGTCCGTAGAAGTGGTAAATAATAACCATGAATAAAGCGGTGAAGCGATGAATATCCTGCTTATATCCAAACGCATCGGGTGTTCGACGTGTGTCGCCGTAGGGAAACGGGGCCTGGTGGCGTTCGTCCTTTTCGCTTTCGTCCTGCTGCCTTCGCTGGCGCTCTATGGGGGCTATCAGCTCGGGAATCAGGAAGACGCTCCCGCCCTCCCCACCATCTGGCAAGGGGAGCTGGAGCAGCAGCGCGAGGCGATTGCCAATGCCAAACGCACGGCGGAGGAAAATCTCAACGCCCTTGCCCTGCGCCTTGGCCAGATGCAGGCGCGGATCGCGCGCCTCGACGCCCTCGGGGATCGGTTGACGCGCATGGCCGGGCTCGAGGATGGTGAGTTTGACTTCTCCTCCCCACCGGCTCAGGGGGGCCCCGAATCCTTCCCTCTGCAAGACTCCCTTGAACTTACCGATTTTGTGAGCCAGCTGGATTTGCTCTCTCAGCAACTGGAAGATCGCAACCAGCAGCTGGGAGTCCTTGAAACCATGCTCATGAACCGCAATCTCCAGGCCGAGGTGCTTCCCTCGGGCCGCCCGGCGAAGAGTGGCTGGATCTCATCGCACTTCGGTCAGAGAACCGACCCGTTCAACGGCAAGCTCGTCTTCCACAAGGGGATCGACATCGCCGGAAAAGAGGGAACGGAGGTGATCGCTGTGGCCGCCGGGGTGGTGACCTGGTCCGGCAAGCGGTCCGGCTATGGAAATCTCGTGGAGGTCACCCATGGCAATGGATACGCCACCCGGTATGGCCACAACAAGGAGAATCTGGTCAAGCTGGGGGATACCGTCAAGAAGGGACAGCTGATTGCCACCATGGGGAGTACTGGCCGCTCCACCGGGCCTCACGTCCACTTTGAAGTGCTATACGAAGGCAAGGCAGTGGACCCTATGAAATACGTTCAGGCTGCGCGTTGACCTGATCTGCCTGGTGAATTGACGCATGGCACTGGCGCGGAGTTCCCACCAAACGGGTTTGCCGGGCGCGCTGGCCGTGGCCGTCTTGCTCACCGCCTGTGCCGGACCCGCAACACGCCCCCCGGAGCCGCCCCTGGCGCCGGCGGAAGGGGCTATCCATCCACCGCCGCCCGTTACTGCCCCCACGCCCGTCGAGGCCCGCCCCGCACCCGAACTTCCCCACGTCACGATCGCCGCCGTGGGGGACATCATGTTGGGCACCGATTTCCCTTCGGATCGGCTGCCGCCTCATGACGGTGCGGAGTTGCTCAAGGGCGTGTCGGCTCATTTGCAGGAGGCGGACATCGCCTTCGGCAACCTGGAGGGGGTACTGCTTGACGGCGGTCAGCCCGCCAAAAAGTGTGGGAGCGGCGGTTTTTGCTACGTCTTCCGGACCCCCGCGCGCTATGCCGCCCACTTTGCTGAGGCGGGCTTCGACGTCTTCAGCCTGGCCAACAATCACGCCCGGGATTTTGGCGAGGACGGACGCTCCGCAACCATGGCCACCCTGGATGGGGTGGGCATTCGTCACTCGGGCCGGGAAGGGACCTACGCCAGCTGGGAGGTGAAGGGGCTGAAGGTGGCACTGGTGGCCTATGCCCCCTACGCAGGCAACAACAACCTTCTCGATGTGCCCGGGGCGGTCGAGACCGTTGGGCAACTCGCCTCGGAACATGACCTGGTGATTGTCTCCTTCCACGGGGGCGCTGAAGGCGGCGACGTTACGCGCCTTCCCTTCGGCCCCGAGATGTACCGGGGGGAGGCGCGGGGCGATCTGGTCACCTTCGCCCGGGCTGTCGTGGATGCCGGGGCCGACCTGGTCCTGGGGCATGGCCCCCATGTCCCCCGCGCACTGGAACTCTACCGTAACCGTCTTATCGCCTACAGTCTCGGCAACTTTGCGACCTATCAGGGAATCAAAGTCACGGGGAACAACGGTCTCGCCCCCCTCCTGCAGGTGCGGTTGAGTGGCACGGGCGAGTTCGTTGAAGGACGCATCGTCTCGGCCCGGCAGCTGCGCCCCCAGGGACCGGTGCCTGATCCGGAGGACACGGCTGCTCGGCTCATGGCCGAACTCACCTTGGCTGACTTTCCTGATACGCCCCTTTCGTTCACGGAGGATGGGCGCATTTCCCGCCGACCACAGCCCCTGAACGGGGGTCCCGCGATCGCCGCCCCTTGACTTTGTGCGAAAGCACAAATTGTCAACTGTCTAAGTTAGAATAGTGAGCTTTCCGGCTGCGCCGGGGGCGCGCGACTATACAACCAGCCTGCCGCACACAGGCCAAACAGGATAGGCGAGTCAATGGTTACACGTTTTTTCAGCAAGATATTCGGCAGCAGAAACGATCGTCTGGTCAAGCGGATGCGTAAGACGGCCGATGCGATCACTGCCCTCGAGCCGGAATTCGAGCAACTCTCCGACGAAGCGCTCCAAGCCAAGACCGAGGAGTTCCGCGCGCGCCTGCAGCAGGGAACCACGCTCGATGATCTCTTGCCGGAAGCCTTCGCCACCGTCCGGGAGGCAGGCAAGCGCGTGCTCGACATGCGTCATTACGATGTGCAGATGATCGGGGGCATGGTGCTGCACAGCGGCAAGATCGCCGAAATGCGCACCGGGGAGGGCAAGACGCTGGTGGCCACCCTCGCCGTGTACCTCAACGCCCTTGCGGGCAAGGGGGTGCACGTGGTGACCGTCAATGATTATCTGGCGCGGCGCGACTCGGCCTGGATGGGCAAGCTCTACAGCTTCCTCGGCTTGACCACCGGCGTGGTGGTCCCCGGTATGGACTACGCCGCCAAGCGCGAGGCCTACAACGCCGACATCACCTACGGCACCAACAACGAATTCGGGTTCGACTACCTGCGCGACAACATGGCTTTCAGCGCGGAGGATCGGGTCCAGAGAGAGCTCAATTTCGCCGTCGTCGATGAAGTGGATTCCATCCTCATCGACGAGGCGCGGACGCCGCTCATCATTTCCGGGCCGGCAGAAGGGAGCTCGGAGCTGTACCACCGCATCAACGAGTTGGTCCCCCACCTGGTCCGGCAGGAGTCGGAGGAGGGGGCGGGTGACTACAGTGTCGATGAGAAGGCGAAGCAGGTTTACCTCACGGAAGAGGGGCACCAGAAAGTGGAGGGGATGCTCGCCGAGGCCGGGCTCCTCAAGGAAGGCGCGAGCCTCTACGATGCTGTGAACATCGGGCTCATGCATCACGTCAATGCGGCATTGCGGGCCCACGTCCTGTTTCAACGCGACGTGGACTACATCGTTCAGGACAGACAAGTCGTCATCGTCGACGAGTTCACTGGCCGCACCATGGCCGGCCGGCGCTGGTCCGACGGCCTGCATCAGGCCGTCGAGGCCAAGGAAGGACTGCCGGTGCAGAGTGAAAACCAGACACTGGCGTCCATTACCTTCCAGAACTACTTCCGCCTGTACCACAAGCTGTCGGGCATGACGGGTACGGCCGATACCGAGGCGTACGAGTTCCAGCAGATCTATGGCCTGGAGGTGGTCGTCATCCCCCCGAACAAGCCGACCATTCGCAACGACATGGGCGACCTCGTCTACCTCACCACGGAGGAGAAGTTCGACGCCATCGTTGAAGACATCAAGGACTGCAAGAAGCGGGGCCAGCCGGTACTCGTCGGCACGACGTCCATCGAAATTTCCGAGTACCTGGCGCGACACCTGAAGAAGGAAGGCATCAAGCATGAGGTGTTGAACGCGAAGCAGCACGAGCGGGAGGCGGAGATCGTGGCCCAGGCCGGGCGGCCCGGGGCGGTGACCATCGCCACGAACATGGCCGGTCGCGGCACCGACATCGTCCTGGGGGGCAATCTGCAGACGGAGCTGGACGCCTTGGGCGAGGCGAGCGAGGAGCTGCGTGCGCAGGTCACTGAGGCATGGCGGGCCCGGCATGAGGAAGTGCTCACGGCCGGGGGGCTTCACATCATCGGCACCGAGCGGCACGAGTCCCGGCGCATCGACAACCAGCTCCGCGGCCGTTCCGGCCGCCAGGGGGACGCCGGGTCCAGCCGTTTCTACCTCTCGCTGCAAGACAATCTGATGCGCATCTTTGCCTCGGAGCGTGTCACGGGCATCATGCAGAAGCTCGGCATGGAGAAGGGCGAGGCCATCGAGCATCCGTGGGTCACGCGGGCCATCGAGAACGCGCAGCGCAAGGTCGAGGGGCACAACTTCGACATTCGCAAGCAGCTTCTGGAGTACGATGATGTCGCAAATGATCAGCGCAAGATCATCTACGAGCAGCGCAACGAATTGATGGCCCAGGACGACATCTCGGAGACCATCAAGGTGATCCGGGCCGATGTGCTCAATGCCCTCATTGACGGCTACATCCCCCCGCAGTCCATCGAGGAGCAGTGGGACGTGCCGGGGCTGGAGGAGGCCCTGGAACGGGAGTTCGGCGTGAAGCTCGAGGTCACACAGTGGCTGCAAAGCGATGAATCCCTGCACGAGGAGACCCTGCGCGAGCGCATCCTGGCAGAAATGGAAAAGGCCTATGAGGCCAAGGAGCAGCAGGTCGGCGAGCGGGTGTTGCGCCATTTCGAGAAGGCAGTGATGCTGCAGGTGCTGGATGGTTTGTGGAAGGAGCACCTCGCGGCCATGGATTATCTGCGCCAAGGCATTCACTTGCGTGGATATGCGCAGAAGAACCCCAAGCAGGAGTACAAGCGGGAGGCGTTCGAGCTGTTTACGCAGCTGCTGGATCGCATTAAACACGACGTGATCGGTATCATCTCCAAAGTGCAGGTGCGGGCCGAAGCGGACGTGGAGGCCATGGAGGAGCAGCGCCGCAGTGAGGCGCCGCCGGTGCAGTATCAGCACGCTGAGACCTCGGCCATGGGCCCCGCGGAGGCGTCGGACGACGGGCACACGCCGTTTGTGAGGGACGGCAAGAAAGTGGGCCGCAACGAGCCTTGTCCCTGCGGTTCCGGGCGGAAATTCAAGCACTGTCACGGGCAGTTGGCCTGAGTATCATCATCTCTTTTCGGAGTCTCTATGGCTGTAGGTTACGAGGGGTTGCCGGCGCTCCATTCGGTGCCGGGGGTTCGTTTGGGCACGGCCTCGGCGAGTATCAAGAAACCGGGTCGACGTGATGTGGTGGTCATCGAGATCGCGCCCGGGAGCGGTGTGGCCGCCGTTTTCACCCGCAACGCCTTTTGCGCGGCCCCGGTGACCGTGGCGCGCGACCATCTGGCCCAGACGGCACCGCGCTACCTGCTGGTGAACACCGGCAATGCCAACGCCGGAACCGGCAAGCAGGGGCTGGAGGATGCACGGCGCTGCTGCGCCGCCTTGGCCGAGACGGTGGGTTGTCGCCCCGAAGAGGTCCTGCCCTTCTCCACCGGCGTGATTGGCGAGCCTCTGCCGGTGGGGAAAATCACCGCTGCACTGCCTGCCGCCTGCGGCGAGCTGTGGTCCGAGGGGTGGGCCGATGCGGCGCACGGGATCATGACCACCGATACCGTCGCCAAAGGGGCTTCGCGCCGCCTGCAGTTGGGGGAGGGGACCGTCACCCTCACGGGGATTGCCAAGGGATCAGGCATGATCCGCCCCGACATGGCAACCATGCTCGCCTATGTGGCGACTGATGCGGAGGTCGAGGGCGAGCTGTTGCAGTCGATCCTCGACGAGGCGGTCAACCGCTCCTTCAATCGCATTACCGTGGATGGCGACACCTCCACGAACGATGCGTGCGTGTTGGTGGCCACCGGAGAGAGTGGGGTGAAGCTCGACACCGCCCATCCGGCCCTCGGGGAGTTTCGGCAGGCCGTGACCGAAGTGTGCCAGCAGTTGGCGCAACTCATGATTCGGGACGGGGAGGGCGCCACCAAGTTCATCTCCATCGAGGTGGTCGGCGGAGCGAGCGAAGAGGAGTGCACTCAGGTGGCCTACACCATCGCCCACTCCCCGCTGGTGAAGACGGCCTTCTTTGCCAGCGATCCCAACTGGGGGCGCATACTCGCCGCGGTGGGACGTGCCGGTTTGACGGATCTGGATCTCGATCGTGTCACCATCCATCTGGGTGATGTCTGCATCGTGCGCGAAGGGGGACGGGCACCCGATTATGCGGAGACGGCAGGGCAGGCGGTCATGCAGCGCGAGGAGATCACCATTCGCGTGGACCTCTCTCGCGGGCAGGCTGCCGCAACCGTCTGGACCTGCGACTTCTCTTACGACTATGTCAAGATTAACGCCGAATACCGGACTTGATCACCCGGATGGCTGAGTCTCTCCATGCCGGGTTCCTGCACGTGGCCGCGGCCGTCATCCTCGATGGGGCCGGGCACATCCTGTTGGCCCGGCGCCCGGAGCACCTGCATCAGGGGGGCTTGTGGGAGTTTCCCGGCGGCAAGGTGGAGCCGGGGGAATCGGCCATGCAGGCGTTGCGCCGGGAGCTGGAAGAGGAACTCGGAATATCGGTCACCCGAGCCCGGCCGCTCATTCGCATTCCCCATGCGTATCCCGATCGGAAGGTCCTGCTGGACGTGTGGCGCGTTGACGGCTTTACAGGCGAGGCGCATGGTCGAGAGGGCCAACCGCTGCGCTGGATCGCTCCCGAGGAGCTGGGGGCGTTTGCATTCCCGGCAGCGAACCGGCCCATTGTCACGGCCGCGCGTTTGCCGGATACCTATCTGATCACCCCTGATCCCGGCGGGGTTGGCGAGTGGGCCGTGTTCATGAGTCAGCTGAATCGCGCCCTCGAGGGTGGGATCGCCCTGGTTCAGTTTCGGGCCCACTCTCTCTCTGACGCCGAGTATGTCCGGCACGCGCGGGAAGTCCGTGCTGCCTGTGCGGTCCATGGCGCACGTATGCTGGTGAATCGCAGTCCCGAGGTCATGGAGGCCGTGGAGGCCCATGGCCTGCACCTCCCCTCCCGTCTCTTGATGGCAGCGCGGGCCAGAGCGATCGCAGCCGATCGCCTGCTTTCGGCCTCCTGCCACGACCTGGAAGAGGTCAAGCACGCCGGTACTATCGGCTGCGATTTCGCCGTGGTCTCCCCGGTCGAGCCGACGCGCTCACACCCGGGGGCGGCCACTTTGGGCTGGTGCGGGTTGCGAGCGCTCACCGAACAGAGTTCGATCCCCATCTTTGCGCTCGGGGGCATGACCCCGGGCGACCTGGAGCAGGTCTGGAACCAGGGGGCGCAGGGGATCGCCGCGATCTCCTCCTTGTGGGGTGCGGACGCATGAGAGGATTTCTCCTTGCGTCAATCTTGCTGATGGGCGGGTGTGGCGTCGGCCAGGGTTCGGCAGGTGCGTCAATCACCCGGCTTACTATGGCCGGGCAATGCGACGCGGCGGAAGCGCGCTGCACTGCGGAGGGCCAGGAGATCCGTATGGCCCTGCAGCTTGGGCCGGGAGTCGTGCCCCTCCAACCCTTCCCCGCAAGGCTCGCCATCTCCGGGGAGATGGCGGAGCGCATCGAAGAGATTCAGATCGACTTCGCAATGACCGGCATGGACATGGGGATAAACCGCTACCGGCTAGTCCGTGACGGGTCCGTGTGGAACGCCCCCGTCGTCCTCCCTATCTGCACGGTCGGGCGCTCCGACTGGATCGCCAGCGTCGCGGCACGCACGGCGGACACGATCTATCAGGCGGATTTCAAGTTCCGCACCGAGCGCTAGATAGAGCAAAGAACAGGTCAACGGAAAGTCGCCGATTTAGCCAAGATGCCTTGTGACCCGCCGACCACCGACCACCGACCAAACCCCTAGAGCACCGAACAGGTAAACCGAAAGATCGCCAATCGCAGCCAAGTTGCGCCGCAGGTGGCGGGGGCAGCGAACCGAGGCAGGGTGGATAAGCGCAGCGCAGGCAGCGAACCGAGGCAGGGTGGATAAGCGCAGCGCATCCACCAATTCGACGCCACACGGTGGATGCGCTGCGCTTATCCACCCTACATGTTGGGCGCGTCGGATTTATCTGTTCGGTGCTCTAGAGCACTGAACAGGTAAACCGAAAGATCGCCAATCGCAGCCAAGTTGCGCCGCAGGTGGCGGGGGCAGCGAACCGAGGCAGGGTGGATAAGCGCAGCGCAGGCAGCGAACCGAGGTAGGGTGGATAAGCGCAGCGCAGGCAGCGAACCGAGGTAGGGTGGATAAGCGCAGCGCATCCACCAATTCGACGCCACACGGTGGATGCGCTGCGCTTATCCACCCTACATGTTGAGCGCGTCGGATTTATCTGTTCGGTGCTCTAGTCAGATTCCCCCTCCTCCGGCTCCTCGGGCGGTTTCGGCTCTCCTGGAATTCGGTGGGATTCCGTTGCCCACTCACCCAGATCGATGAGCTTGCAGCGTTCACTGCAGAAGGGGCGCCATTTGCTCTGCGGTGTCCACTCCACGGCTTTGCCGCACGTGGGGCACTTGACGAGGGTGGGTTTCTTGCTCATAGGCTGCACGTGGACATTCTGAACTTCACTTCACCTTGGAGCTGCTCGCCCTTGCCCTGGCCAAACGGGAGGAACCGGATGGTGAAGCGGTGCTTACCGCCGCTGATCTCCGCGAAACAGTGCAGTTCGGAGGCGACAAACACCCGGATCATCTGGAACGGGATCTGGGTGGGGAGGCTTTGCTGGTAGATGCCGGCCTCCGCCGTAACGGGCTTCGGCTCGGCACTATTGCGAATGAGCTTCAGGATCAGCTCTATCGGCTGGCGGATGGGGTCCAGGGTGGCAAACCAGCGGCTCTGGTCCTCCCGGCGCCGCTCCACCGGCAGTTCCAGCCAGCAGTGAAAGGCCGGCAGGTCGAAGTCGCAAGTACCGCCGGGGATGGCCATGCGCTGGCGCACCGGGGTAAGAAACTCATCCTCCCGCAGCTGCTGCCCCGGCTGTCCGCTGAGTTCCCTCAGGGCGGTGCCAAGGTGCTCCAGCGCCTTGAGCACTGACTTGAGGCGAGTGTGGTCGACCCCCGGGGTCTCGAGGAGGCGGCCGAGATTGAGCCCCGCCCGTTCGACCTCTTTGATAAGCTCGGTCTTGATGTCGCCCCGGGCAAACACATCCAGGATCTCCATCAGGTTTGCGACGAAGATGCGGCTGTCCCACCCGGTTTCCCCCCCAAGAAAGTGCCTCGCCTGATTGAAGAGATACTCCAGGCGCAACAGGGTGCGTACCCGCTCGTTCAGGGGATGTTCATAGATTGTATAGCGCTGCACGGCAGGGTCCGTCTGATCTGAGTTTCGCGGGAAAGGACCCTATTGTGGCCAACTGGAGGGCATCAAACAATGAAAAGAGGCCGATGAATCGAACAGGGTGGAAATGTGCCCGTCGGGCGGCCCGGGGCGACGTGGCGTACCGCCAATGTCAACCCATTGCGCCAATGGGAACCGCAGATTTAACCAAGAGCGATGTAAGTCCTTGAAAGTAGGTCGTCGGCCGCATGGATGGGTGCAAGGACGCACTTATGCCGCGGGAGGGCAGGATGCCCGAAGCGCCCGCGGCCATCGAGCGTACAGGGATGAAAGATGATTGGTCCTGCATAATCTTCACTCCTGACATCCCTGTCGGTCGTATTCACAGCGCACCTGCTTTCAAGGACTTACATCGCTCACGGCACGGCGGTGATGTAAGTATACGTTTACCCTGGCCGATGCCGGTCAGCCTCTTTGGCGGGCGGAGATTTCGAGGTATCGCACGTGCAGACGCCCGACCTGAGCCTCCAGCTCGGCCTCGGTACCGTCGTTGTGGAGCACATCATCGGCCTGGGCGAGGCGTGCCTCGCGGTTGAGCTGCGCGGCGATAATGGCGCGCACCTCCTGCTCGTCCAGGCGGTCCCGCTGGACGGTACGCCGGATTTGTTGAGACTCCGCACAGTCCACCACAAGGATGCGGTCCACCGCACCCTGCCATCCTGCCTCGATCAGGAGCGGAATGGCAATGACCACATAGGGGGCGGTCAGGGTGGCAATATGCCGCTCCATCTGCTCGTGAATGAGAGGATGCAGGATGGCTTCGAGGTGCCGGCGCGCTTCCGGGTCACCAAACACCGCACGGCGCAGGGCGTGCCGATCGAGGGAACCGTCAGCGTGGAGCACCTCCGATCCAAATGCGTCGGCCACCCGCCGCAGCCCCGGTGTGCCCGGGGCGGCTACATCGCGGGCGAGTGCATCCGTATCGATGGTTGGGACGCCAAGGCCCGAGAACTTGCGGCAAACGGTGGACTTGCCGCAGCCAATCCCCCCGGTGAGGCCCACCCGGAACAAGCGATCACCCCCCGGCGCCAAACCAGAGGAGATACGCGCCCGTCAGTTGCTCACCCCACAGCAGGGCGATCCACCCGGCGATGGCGATATAGGGGCCGAACGGTATGGGAATGTTGCGGTCATGGCCGCGCACCAGAATGAGGCTGATGCCGATGACGGCCCCGACCACCGACGAGAGCAGGATGATGAGCGGCAGCGCCTGCCAGCCGAGCCAGGCGCCAAAGACCGCCATCAGCTTGAAATCCCCATACCCCATCCCCTCCTTGCCCGTGACCAGCTTGAACAGCCAGTACACCGACCAGAGCGAAAGATATCCGGCGGCCGCCCCGACGATCGCCGCCTGCGGTCCCACGAAAACGCCCCCCAGGCTGATGAGCAGCCCCAGCCAGAGCAGGGGAAGGGTGAGGTCATCGGGGAGCAACTGATGGTCGAAATCGATGAAGCTGAGCGCGATGAGGCCCCAGGTGAGTAGCAGGGCGAAAGCGGTCTCCCAGCCGAAGCCGAACCGCCAGGCGACCACGGCGCTCAGCAGCGCGGTCATTCCCTCGATAATGGGGTAGCGGGGGGAAATTGCTCCCCCGCAGTGGCGGCATTTACCCTTTTGCAGGAGATAACTGAGAATGGGAAAATTTTCCCGGGCTCCAATGAGGTGCCCGCAATGGGGACAGCGGGAGCGAGGGACCATGAGATTGAAGGGCCCCTCCCCAACAGGCTGATTGGGTTGGGTAAGCTCCTCGCATTGGCTGCGCCAACTGCGCTCGAGCATGATTGGCAGTCGATAAATGACCACATTCAAAAAGCTGCCGATCATAAGCGCCAGAAGCGCACTGACGATGATGAACGCCGAGGAACTCGCCTGCAAAAGGGCGATCAGAGAATCAAGCATGGCCGCAATTACACCACTTCGCCCATCTTGAAGATGGGCAGGTACATGGCGACCACCAGTCCGCCGATGAGCACACCGAGAACCGCCATGATGATGGGCTCCATCAGGCTGCTGAGACCGTCCACGGCATCATCCACTTCCTGCTCGTAGAAATCAGCGATCTTTCCGAGCATTGTGTCCAACGAGCCGGCTTCTTCACCGATGGACGTCATCTGCACGACCATATTGGGAAAAAGATTGACCTGGGCCATCGAAGTGGTGAGGGCCGTGCCGGTCGCCACATCATCGCGCATCTTTAGCACCGCATTGCGGTAAACGACATTACCAACCGCCCCCGCCACGGAATCCATCGCCTCCACCAGCGGAACGCCGGCGGCAAACATGGTCGACAGTGTCCGCGCGAAGCGCGCGATGGCCGCCTTGGTCAGGATATTGCCGAATACCGGCATCTTTAAGGAGAGGCGTTCGAGCCCTTCGGAAAACCCCTTTGAGCGCCGCTTCAGCTGCATAAACCCCCAACCCGCCAACCCCAGTGAGCCGAAGATCAGGTACCAATATGCCTGGAATACTTCAGACATCTGAATGACCATCAGGGTGAGCGCCGGCAAGTCGGCCCCGAAGCCCGCAAAGAGCTCCTGAAACTGCGGTATGACGAAGATCAGAAGAATCGCCGTAATGACAAACGCCACGACGAGTACGGCCGTGGGGTAAAAGAGGGCTTTCTTGATCTTGCTCTTGATGGCCTCCGTCTTCTCCTTGTACGTGGCAATCTTGTCAAGGAGACTCTCAAGAATACCCGCTTGCTCCCCTGCGTGGACAAGATTGCAGGTAAGCTCATCGAACTGGCGGGGGTGCTTGCGCAAGCTGTCGGCCAATGGGCTGCCCCCCTCGACATCGCCCTTGACCGCCATAATCAGATTGCGCATGCTCGGATTGTCATGACCCTTGCCCATGATCTCGAACGCCTGTACGAGGGGGACGCCCGACGACATCATTGTCGCAAGCTGCCGGGAAAAAATGGCGATGTCCTTGGCCTGGATCTTTTTCCCCTTGGGGCCGCCGCCGCCGAGGAGCGGTTTTGGTTTCTTGCGGACCTTCAGGGGATTGACCCCCTGCCGGCGCAAATCCGCCTTCACGAGTGCCACGCTGGCACCGCTGGTCTCACCCTTGACACGTTCCCCTCGCCGGTCCGTACCCTCCCAGGAGTAGACGTCCAGCCTTGCAACCTTCTCTGCCATGGCTAATCCTTGGTTACACGGTTAATCTCTTCGAGACTCGTGAGTCCAGCTTTAACTTTCTTCAGGGCCGACTGGCGAAGATCCGGGACGCCTTCACGGCCCGCCTGTGCGGCCAGTTCGATGGCATTTCCCCCCTGCATGATGAGCGTTGCCATCTGTTCCGAGATCGGCATGACCTGGTAGATACCGACCCGCCCCTTGTACCCGTTGTTGCACTGCTCGCACCCCACCGCCTTGTACATCTTGAGGTCGGCAAGTTCCTCGGCCTTGAAGCCTTCTTCCAGGAGCGTTTCGCGAGGGATCTCTTCCGGTGCCTTGCAGTGGCTGCACAGGCGCCTGGCGAGCCGTTGCGCAATGATCAGCGAAACCGCCGAGGCGATGTTGTAGGGGGCCACACCGATGTTCATAAGGCGCGCAAGGGTTTGGGGGGCATCGTTGGTATGAAGGGTCGAGAGCACCAAGTGACCGGTTTGCGCTGCTTTGATGGCGATTTCGGCGGTCTCGATATCACGAATTTCACCAACCATGATGACATCCGGGTCCTGGCGTAGAAACGCCTTCAATGCATCGGCAAAGGTCAATCCGACCTTGGGGTTCACATTGACCTGATTGACGCCCGGAAGATTGATTTCCGCGGGGTCTTCGGCCGTGGATATATTCCGCTCGGTCGTATTCAGAATATTCAGACCGGTATAAAGCGAAACGGTTTTACCGCTTCCGGTCGGTCCCGTTACAAGAATCATGCCGTAAGGCTTGGCCAGGGCATTGAGGTAAAGCTCCTTCTGCTCGGGCTCGTACCCCAGCGCGTCGATCCCGAGCTTGGCGCTTGACGGATCGAGGATACGGAGTACGATCTTCTCGCCAAAAAGGGTTGGGCAGGTGTTGACACGGAAGTCGATTGCCTTGTTCTTGGAGAGCGTGAGCTTGATGCGGCCGTCCTGAGGGACGCGGCGCTCGGAAATGTCAAGCCTGGACATCACCTTCAGCCGAGCGGCAATTTTGCCCGCAAGTTGAACGGGTGGGGTGGCTGCCTGTGACAGAATGCCGTCCTGTCGAAACCGTACCCGGTACATCTTCTCGTAGGGCTCGAAGTGGATATCCGATGCCCCCTTGTTGATGGCGTCGAGCAGGACCTTGTTCACAAACCGGACGACGGGAGCATCATCGATTTCCGAGTCGGAGGGTTCGGCTTTTGACTCGTCCTCTGCCGAGACATCCAAGTTATCGAGATCGGCGTCCCCAAGGTCTGCCATCGTGGTGTCATGGGCCTCCATGGCCGTTTCGATCGCACGGGTGAGCTTGTCCTCCTCGACAAGCACGGCCTCCGTGTTGGCGCCGACGTGGAACTTGATCTCATCCAGCGCGGATAGATTGGTCGGATCCGAGACGGCAACGAACAGCCGGTTTCCGCGCTTGAAGAGCGGCAGCGCGTGATGGTGCCTGACGAGTTTCTCATCGACAAGCTTGGTGATGTCGGGGTCCAGGTCCGCAGCCGAGAGATCCAGGACCGGCACGCCGAACTCCAGAGAAGCGGCCATGGCCAGCGCCCGGGGGTTGATGAGCTGGTTTTCCACCACGTAGGTGACAAACGGAACCTTCTGCTTTATTGCTTCAGCGCTTGCCTTCTCGGCCTTGTCTTCTGTAAGTAAGCCCTCGCTTACCAACTTCCTGCCAAGGCCACTGAGCGACACCTTCATTCCTGCTGTAGCCATTTGCCTGCTCGCCACTCCCAAAGCCGCCTACGTCCGGTCTGCAATCGTATTCAATAAGATGCAGTTACGCATGAGTAGGTATGCTACCGCTAAGCCGGTTGCAATGCACTCGCTTCGACCATTTTTAACCCAGTTCCCACCTGTAGTTACATACCTTTGGGGCGTTTTTTGAACGGGTTCTCATTTGCAGGGGGGGGGCGTTTCCGAGGGTGTCAGACCGTCGCGCCGCTGGAGTACAATCAATAGCTTAAGCCCCACTGCGGTCAGCCAGGCCTCAAGCCCCACACTTGCGGCGAACGGCGCCGCAGGAGAAATATCCTGAGCTTTCAACGAAGGATACCGGGCAACGCCTGCATTTGCCCCCTCGATGCGGTCATGAAGGCTGAGGAACGCTTAGAGACCCGGATTCGACTACCTATGCACGGAGGAATCGAGAACATCTAATGGACCAGTGCATGCCTGAGGCAACTTACGCTTCCGAGCAATCGGTTCAAATGCCGCTCGTATCGATAGTTACAGTGGCACTGAATGCGGATATGTACATTCATGATACCATTGCCAGTGTAAGGGAACAGAGCTATCCGAGGGTTGAATTCCTTGTCATCGATGGTGGTTCACAGGATAGGACGGTCGAGATTATCACCCGGAATGAAGATGCGATCTCTTGGTGGACCAGTGAAGCCGATTCCGGTATTTCGGAGGCAATGAACAAGGGCCTGGGGCGGGCGAGGGGCGAGTACATATTGTTTCTCCACGCAGATGACTACCTCTGCAGTAGCTCTTCGATTCAAGACGCAGTTGAGCATCTTGGTGATGGTGCCGATATCGTGGCGTTCGACATTTTGTTGAAAGATGGGGAGCGGCTAACGCATCGAAAGCCAAGGGGCTGGGGGCCACTGATGAAGCTGAAGACGGGGCTTCTCCACCAGGGGACACTCTGTCGCAGGGACCTTTTCGGGCGAATCGGTGAGTTCGATGTCAGCCTGAAAATCGCAATGGACTACGACTTCTTTTTTCGTGCTTACTGTGCCGGAGTCAGAGTTAAACGAGTTCCGCAGCCGCTCTCGGTCATGAGAACGACCGGGATCAGTGCAAGGAAAGACTGGCCAACGCTTATAAGGCGGTTTGGGGAAGAGAGGCGCATCCACCACAAATATTGCACGAGTGCATTGGGTCGCCTCGGGTACACAGTGTATTGGCCAGCCTATCTGAGCTACCGCTACGCCCGGCACCTTTTATCGAGGAAATGCCCCGACTGAAGCAAATGGGGAAATCGCACTTACTCGGATTGGCAGACCTCCTTGCAGCCAGGTGGTTTTAGTCGAAGGCGCGGCATTGTATAGTTTGTCAACTGCGGAGGTTTCGTGCGTGTTATAAGCCCAATCGCCACCGGGAACGGCGCTCACGTTGTGCACTCCCTCCTCGAGAGGCAAATTCGAGGGTACCGTGTGTGTCCATACTCACCGATGTGGACGCTTGTACCTCCGATGCTCGGGGCCATGTGCCGCCGAGGCCGGTTTGATCTCATCCACACAACCCCTGATTACGCCCCATTCTTCACAAAACGAAATACGCCTTTAGTAATAACGTTTCACAACTTTGTTCTTGACGCCTTCATGGCAAACTACAGCTCCGTACTCCAGCGCTGGCATTATGCAACTGACCTCCGGTGGTTCACGAAAATGGCGCTCGGACGTGCGTCAGTGGTCACTGCGGTTAGCAATTACACGGCTGACCTCGTTCGGAGAGAAACGGGGTATCAGAAGCCAATCCGCACAATATACAACGGTATTGATACGAAACTTTTTACCCCTGCCCATGGCAAGCGCCCCTCCCGCGGGCTGAATGTGTTGGTTGCTGGGAATATGACACGCCGTAAAGGGGCGGACCTGATTTCGAACATCGCAAAGAAACTTGAGCCGGGAATCACAATTCAATGCGCTACTGGTTTGAGGACCCTTCGGACTGCAAAAGCTGCTTCGCCCAGAATTCGGCTGCTGGGTTCTATTGCATACGACGAAATGCCATCGGTTTACCGCCAGGCGGATCTTCTCTTGTTTCCCACTGTACGGGAGGGATTCGGCCTGGTCGTTGCAGAGGCAATGGCCTGCGGCCTTCCTATCGTTACGAGTGACTGTTCCTCTCTGCCAGAGCTTGTTGACCACGGGAAGGGTGGCTTTCTAGTGCGGATTGGCGACACCGAGGCGTTCGCCGAGCGAATCAACCAACTTGCCTCGTCACCAAACCTGCGGAGGGAAATGGGGCAATACAATAGGGCAAAAGCAGAACGACTCTTTTCCTTGGACAGGATGGTGAGAGAGTACGAAAACTTGTTCCAAGAGGCGATAGTGAGCTACTAGGACAAGAGAACGGGAGTTGCCGCCAGAATGGCTTGTGAACCCCCGTTTGGGGACGGTCTTTGGACAAGTTTTGCTCGCTGGGTGAACTGTTTCGAAGAAGAACAAGCTGAAGTTCATTCCGGTTGAAAGTCGACTGACGGACGAGCGGCAATTGGGGGTATGTCCCCCAAATGCGGAATACCTCGTCATTCCCTATCGACTCACTAGGGCTAAGGGGTTCCCCCAAATTCACTTGACGGAGTTCCCTCAGGTGTTTAATGTTCGAAAAAACCGAACATTTGGGCTATGGCCACGATCTTTGACGGACTGATCACGTCCAAGACTCGAATCCGGGTTCTGATGCGACTATTTCTGAATCCGGAAAGAGAGGCGTTTGTTCGCGAACTCGCGGATGAAGTGTCCTCTTCACCGGCTGGGGTCAGCGAAGAGCTCAAGCAGTTGGCCGGTTCCGGCTTACTGAAAAGCCGCCGAGCAGGAAGGCTCTTGAAGTATCGCGCGGACACGTCACACCCCCTTTTTCCCGAATTGCACTCGATGGTCCGCAAAGCTCTTGGTATGGATCGAATTTTGGACAGTATTGTTCAGCGGCTTGGACAGCTTGAGGCGGCATTCTTATTGGGCGACTATGCGGAAGGGAAGGACACGGGAGTTATTGAGCTTGGACTGGTTGGAAAGATAGACCGCGTCGCTCTATCCGACTTGGTAGCGAAAACGGAATCTTACATAGGGCGGAAGATTAGGACTTTGGTTCTTACCCCTGGCGAGTACGCTCAGGTTAGACCTGCGTTGGATGAACGGCCGCAGCTTTGGATTTGGAAAAAAGGCACTTCGATCGACAGTGCACAACAAAGCGACATTTAGCCAAGTTTCAGCAATGATTGCATCAGATGGTCACTCGGATTTGCCTGGCTCGGTAACACGAGTATCTGTGGTTATACGCTGTTGTAACGAAGAGAAGCACATTGGACACCTCCTTGAGGGGTTGATTCGCCAGAGCTGGACTGATATCGAGATCATCGTTGTTGATTCGGGTTCCACGGATGCAACAATGGCAATTGCATCGCGATACCCCACAAAGGTGCTTTCCATTCCCAAGGAGGAATTCTCTTTCGGGCGTTCGCTAAACCTAGGTTGCTCTGTAGCCACAGGGGATTTGATAGTTGCCGTATCCGCTCACTGCTATCCTGTTTATCCCGACTGGGTAGAACGTCTTATCGACCCTTTTGAAGACCCTACCGTAGCTCTGGCGTATGGCAAACAGCGCGGCAATGGTCTTACGCGATTTTCGGAACACCGGATTTTCCGGCAGTGGTTTGGTGAAAGTTCAGATTTCGCGCAGCGACATCCATTTGCAAACAATGCTAATGCTGCATTCCGGCGTGCAGTGTGGCTGAAACAACCTTTCGATGAAACCCTGACCGGGCTGGAGGATCTCGATTGGGCGCACAAAGCGATGCGAAGTGGTTACCGAATTGCTTACGTTGCCGAAGCTGAAGTCATCCATGTCCATGAGGAGACATGGCCACAGGTTTACAACCGATATCGCCGTGAAGCGATGGCGATGCGGCGTATCTATCCACAAGAGCAATTCACTCTTCTAGACCTGATACGTCTGTCGATTGCCGGCATCGCCGGCGATTGGCGGGCAGCACACGGGGAAGGTCGGTTAAAACAAGAGTTTTTCGGCATATTCGTATTCCGTCTAGCCCAATATCTTGGGACTTACCACGGATACCGCCAGCGCGATGCTCTTACCCGTGACCTGAGACAGGCATTTTATTATCCCGCTGACAGGTGTCATCATCCAACTTATCCGGACCAACAGCCGCTACAAGAAAAAGACCCAATTTCTTATGGCCCCAAAAAACCAGACGGCCGTCTTCCCCCCATGTCTGGCCAAATCCGCCACCATGACATATCTGTCTCAGTTACTTCGGCTCCAATCTGGCCGGGTGAACCGATGCCAGAAATCAAGCATCTGAAATCCATCGAGAAAGGTGATTCAGTAACGGTGTCCAGGCTTAACATGTGTGTACACACGGGCACTCACATTGATGCCCCAGCACACTTTATTCAAGGGGGGGGGACGACTTCCGATATTCCCTTAGAAACCCTTGTCGGCAGAGCTCAGGTTGTGGAGCTTTGTGGGGTGGAGCGGATCGGTGAAAGGGAATTGGAAAGTGCTGGTTTTTCAGGCGATTGCCAGCGTCTTCTTCTGAAGACTAGTAATTCCAAGCTATATGGGCGTGAGTTTTCCCGCGACTATGTGGCCCTAACCCCAGAAGGGGCAATGTGGCTAGTGGAACAGGGAGTAGCAGTCATTGGCATAGATTACGCGTCCATAGAGGTATTTGGTGAGAAATTCAACCGTACACACAAGACTCTGCTCGAAGCCGGTGTGGTGATTATAGAGGGACTGAATTTGGGGAATGTACGACCTGGCCTATATGAACTCATTTGCTTGCCTCTCAAGTTGGAGGGGTGCGACGGCGCACCCGCACGAGCGATATTGGTAGAAAGGGACAGCAATGGTTGAACCAATCGTAGCCTTTGTTCCAATGCGGCATGATAGTCAACGGGTACCTGGCAAAAACTATCGATGTTTGGGGGGGCGACCGCTGTATCGCCACATTCTCGATGCTCTCCTCGAAGCCGAGCGGTTTGAACGAATTGTGGTTGACACTGATAGCCCAGTTGTAATGGAGGGAGTCAGTGCCAACTATCACTCACACGTCGAGCTGATCAGCAGGCCGGAGCATCTAGTGGCCCCAACGGTTTCAATGAACGAGATTCTCTTACATGACGTCTCGATTACGGGCGGCAATCTTTTTTTTCAGACGCATGCGACAAATCCATTGCTGCGGCCGAGTACGATTGCACGGGCTGTCGACGAGTTTCGAACTCTTGTCGGGGTCGGTAGCCATGATTCGCTCTTTTCCGTGACTCGGCGGCAGGTCAGGATTTGGAGCAAGAGCGGCCAACCATTGAATCATGATCCGAGTATCCTCCTCCAGACACAGGATCTTGAACCTTTCTTCGAAGAAAATTCGTGTTTCTATCTGTTTTCTTCGGATGTCCTAACGAGCGGAGGAGCACGAATCGGGAATTCTCCAGCCATGTTCGAGATCGATCCTCTGGAAGCTACCGATATCGATGAGGAGCACGATTTCCGAATGGCCGAGGCCCTCTACGCTTTGGCGCACCCTTGAAAACCACCATCAAGTGAGTCCCGAGATGTCACGCTATAAAGTTCTTATTTCGGCACCCTATCTCCTCCCTTTTATCGACCGGTTTCGCCCGATGCTTGAGGCGCATGGTTGCGAGGTCGTAACCGTGGATGTGGAGGAGCGCTTGGAGGAAGATGACCTTCTCCCAATTATTCAGGATATCGACGGAGTTGTTTGCGGAGATGACCGATTTTCCGAACGGGTTATCAAGCAAGCAAAGCACCTAAAGGTGCTCTCCAAGTGGGGGACGGGCATCGACTCGATTGATCAGAAAGCAGCGGCAGCTCATGGCGTCGAGATCCGGAACATTCCGAACGCGTTTTCGGAGCCAGTCGGGGATACTGTGTTCGGCTGGATTTTAGGTTTTGCGCGGCGTTTGGCGGAACAGACAGAACTTATGAGAGCGGGAGCTTGGGACAAACTGCCAGGCCACGCCCTTAACGAGGCAACTCTAGGTATTGTCGGGCTAGGAAACTGCGGTAAAGCGGTCGCACGGCGCGCTCGGGCTTTTGGGATGAATGTTCTTGCGTGCGATATCGTTGAGCAAGAAAAGGCGTTCCTTGAACAATACGGCGTGAGGATGGCCGAATTGCATGAATTGCTCGAGAAGTCCGATTACGTAAGCATCAATTGTGACTTGAACCCGACGAGTCACCATCTGATCAACGAGACGACGTTGAGCCTGATGAAACCCACTGCGGTTCTTGTTAATACGGCCCGTGGCCCGATTGTCGATGAGGAGGCGTTGGTCAAAGCGCTTACGGCAGGAACACTGGGAGGAGCATGTTTGGATGTCTTTGAGGAGGAACCACTCTCTCCCGAAAGCCCTCTTCGTTTCATGAAAAACGTTTTTCTAGCATCTCATAACGCAAATAGTTCTCCAGCTGCGTGGGAACGTGTTCATGAAATCGCACTCAAGAACATGCTTGATGTACTGGAGAACTCGCGGTGAAGCGAAAGACGGCCGTAGTTACAGGCGCATCAGGGGCAATAGGTAATGCGATTGTAAGCTTACTGAAAGATAGTGGCTGGCATGTCATTGGGATCGATCTTAAGGAGCCTGGTGACCAAGGTGCCAGTGAACGGATCATCGGGGATGTAGCGGAACCTGAGACATGGGAAAGAGTTCGAGAGCTGGTTCATCCCGAGGACGGGTTGGATGGCCTTGTCCATGCTGCGGCGCTGCAGTTGTGCGGACCAATTGGGAAGATCTCAGAAGCAGATTGGGACCGTTTGATGGATGTCAATGTGAAGAGCATGCTCTTGGCCAGTAAGAGCCTTCACGAGGCACTAGCAATGGCGAAAGGGGCCGTGGTTGGGATCGGTTCGGTCCATTCTGTTGCGACCTCTGCCAACATAGCTGCCTATGCGGCAAGTAAAGGGGCGCTTTCTGCGTTAATGCGAGCACTCGCCGTAGAATGGGCGCCGGACGAAATTAGAGTAAATACTGTCCTCCCGGGTGCAGTCCATTCCGATATGTTACGTGCGGGCCTTACACGTGGTCACCTGGGCGAAGCGGGCGTAGAAACCCAGCTGGAGGAGTTGGCCTCCCGTACAGTTATCGGACGAGTTGGGAATCCCGAGGAAATCGCACCTGTGGTGCACATGTTGTTGAACCCTGCGGTCAGTTCGTTCATAACGGGAACCAGCATCGTCGTTGATGGGGGGGCATTGGCGCGCTTGAGCACGGAATAGGAGAAGCCCAGGTGTCTAGAGTTATCAAGAAGATGAACACGGCCTTTCGCATTCTAAAGCACCAAGGAATGAGGGCATTGCTCCATTCTGTTTCAGCCTACCTGAGACGGGACCCGACGCACCCTAGGCCGGAAGAAGCGGCGATTGCCTTTGATGTCCTTAATCGAACTCGGACATGGGGGCGGATGGTAGACGTCGGTGCGCATTTCGGGGGGTCACTTCGGTATTTTGCACAAGCAAACTGGGAAGTCTTTGCTTTCGAGCCGGATTCCGCGAACAGAGACAAACTTCGGTCCTCGTTCGGTTCTTTTCCCAGAGTATCCATAGATCCCCGGGGGGTTGCGGACAAGCCGTCCTACGGCGTTCCGCTGTATCGGAGCGAAGAGTCAACCGGTATCAGTGGTCTATCAGCGTTTCACCCTACTCATTACTTCGGTGAAGCTATCGACGTAACCACTCTCGAACTTTTTGCACAAGAGAATGCGATTGAGTCTGTTGATTTTCTAAAGATCGATACAGAGGGTTTTGATCTCTTCGTGTTGCAAGGAGTGCCTTGGGATAGGTTTCGCCCCGAACTGATTCTGTGTGAGTTTGAAGACAGAAAGACTATTCCTCTTGGATACGACTTTCACAGCTTGGCCGATTACTTGGTTTCGCAAGGATACCGCTTGATTGTTTCGGAATGGTATCCAATCAGGAAATACGGAACATCGCACGATTGGCGGCGGTTTGTAGAGTATCCCTGCAGGCTCGAGGATCGGAACGGTTGGGGCAATATATTCGCTACCAACAATGAAACGACCTATCAACTTCTTCGTAAGGCTTGCAGCTTACCATCCTGATTTGTTTCGAGTGCCTGGAATAAATGCACTAGACTAACCCTTCAACGCCAAGCAAAAGCAATGCAATACCACGCCAATGCCGCTACTGCACCGAGCGAACCGTCAGTATCCGTCGTCGTGCCATGTTATAAAAGTGGACGTCTGCTTGAAGATGCGGTGCGCTCAATTCTTGACCAGAATTACAGTAACGTTCAGGTCGTCATAGTAAGTCAAGGCGGCGACTGGGAGACCGAAAGCGCTGTACGGAAAGTCGCGAACTGGGATAAGGTCGAGGTAATCGAACGTCCTAAAAAGAACGCGGCCGCGGCTAGAAATGCGGGAATTCGTCACTCCCGAGGACGTTACGTCGCTTTTCTTGATGCCGATGATTTGTGGGAACCTGGGTTTCTGCAGTCAGCTATTGGTACCTTACTTACAACGGGTTCGGACTGTGTCTTTGGGGAAACCGAGATCGTCAATGAACGCTTGGAACGCCTGGGATATCGGTTATCCCGCGACCTGCCATTCGCGACGTTTTTGGATTTCTCTGAGTGCCCAGTTCACGTTAATACGTTGGTCGTTGCAAATCCCGTTCTGGAGGAGATCGGCGGATTCGATGAGGAGCTACCCTCCGGAGAGGACTGGGATTTCCTTCAGAGACTGACCCGCACAGGACGGGTCCTCGTCAAGGCGAAAGGTGCTGCAGCGCTTTATCGGTTCAACCGTAAAAGCACGACCGCAGCTTATGATGACTACTCGCGCAAACTGATCGAGGGGGTGCTTGAACGAGCCTTCTCGATTGATGAACGGTGCGTCACCGCAGTCAATGAATTCAAGTATGGCATCGGACGAGCCCACTATCACCTCGAGGCCTTCGCCCGGCGTATACAAGTGGGTATTTGGACCGTTTTGGAAGGACATATGCCAACAGGATTGGCCACGCCGAAAGCCCTCCTCTTACATTGGTACCGGCACCACAATGCGTTTGAATCCGTTTTTGGGGGGACCATTTCACGCTACTATCGCGTGCCCCTTCGAAAAGCTCGCCCCTTCGTTCTTCCTCTGATACCGACATTAGCCGAAATTATTGAGCAAGAGATTAGTCGTGAAGAATTGAACCGGTATGGACTTGTGCCACCAAAGCGCAGACTTGAAATGGTATTGGAACCGGAACTCACAAAGGACGTTAGAAGAGTGCTCGGATATATGAACAAGGCGAAACGCAAGTACTTGGGTTTCCGTAAGGCACCAGAACGGGCGTAGGCGGTTATCTATGGCTAAGATAAAGCAAGCGAACGTCGTCCTCAACTTCCACCGTGGCGACCAGCGTTCTGCGGCGAGTGTGCTTCAAAACCTGTTGCGCATCGACGATGGAATGCCTTGCACGTACTTTCTTCAGTACGGGGATGACTGGTCGACGCTCGAGATCGAGGATGTCGTTAAGCAGTTTTCGGCTCACCGGAACGTTGTCACCTCGAACTCGCTCCCAGAAATCGAGATTTCGGCACAAATGATTGCTGCTGACCCAAACGATTCACCGTTTGTTGGCCTGCATACCCGGCGGGATAGGGAGTTCAAGTCCAGGTTCCTCAATTGGAATCTCTGCGTTTACAAGTACATCAATGAGCTCGATCACTTTCAAATGATTGAGCCTGATTGCGTTATTTTGAAGGATGGATGGATTCGGCAGATTGCAGAGGCTTCCGAAAACAGCTCGTTACCGATATTTGGACATCTGAAATCAGGAAAGATCGGCGGTAAGCTATGGCCAACGCACTGGGCGGGATGTTCCTTCTACAACGGGCGAATGCTGCGCCAATTGCCGCTGAAAAAGTATTTTCATGAGCGATACCCGAATCCATGGTGGCCCTATCGGACACTGCCCGATACAGAGACTGCCAACAACGCCTTTGTTGGTCCTGTCTTCAGTGGGTATGACGTAACCTACGACTATTTCCTGTATGCACTGTATTGGCGGGAGCGGACAGGCTCGAATGACCCAAGTGACTGGCCTTTGAAGCCCCAGGAGGAATGCGGTCCTATTTTATGCGATTTCCAATCGCGCCTTTCGGGTCAAGAAATAGTCGATAAATACTACGGCCGAATTTCGCTTTTCCACGGCGCGAAGGATGACTTGGCGCGAAAGCTCGCTTGCCAAAAACTGGCGGTTCGTCGGGCATTGGACTGCAAAGAAACGAATGCAAACAGGGTTTCTCCACCGCTAAAGATTGAGGAGCTACGAAATGCGTTCGCCAATGAGCGCTGCATTATCATTGGCAATGGCCCGAGTCTTAACAAGGTGGATTTTGAACTCCTGAAAGGTCAGTGGACGATAGGGACGAACCGCATTTACCTGCTTGGAGAAAAACACGACTTCGAACCGACCTTCTACTGCTGCGTCAATCCCAATGTTATTGACCAGTTTGGACAGGATATACAGGCGTTGCGGTCCGTGAAATTCGTTCGCGATCATCGCCGTGAACTAGTTGGTGATGACGGCAAAACCTTTTTTATGACCAGTGAACCCAGAGCTTGTTTCGTAGAGGAATTACAGGAACAACGATGGAGCGAAGGCTGGACGGTGACTTATTGCGCGATGCAGGTTGCATTCTATCTGGGCTTCTCAGAAGTGGTGCTTGTGGGCGTGGATCACTACTTCACCCGAAAAGGTACACCAAACAAGCTCGTCGAAGAGACTGCTAGCGATCCCAACCACTTCGATCCGAATTACTTTGGCCCGGGTGTGAAATGGCAATATCCGGACTTGGAACGCTCCGAAAGATCATACAGGTTGGCGCGCGCGACGTTTGGAGAGGCGGGGCGGCGAATCTATGATGCAACCGTGGATGGGCATCTGTTAGTTTTTCAGAAAGTGAAACTTGAGGATATTTTAAAGCAGCCGCCCAGGGTACCACGAGTCACTCTTGCGTCCTCTTTGAAGCGGTGGGCGCGACAACTGAAGTCGCTTGCTAAATTCAAGAAAATGATTTGAAGGCTATCGAGCGACTTTTGCGTTTCGAATCGGTGGGCGTAATCAATATTGGGCAAACTATGCTCTGCGAGACAAAGAACTGCGGAACAATTGAAGGGCGGAAGTCAGCTTTGGGGATGGGCGAATTTTGATGCGCGGTAACAAAGCGACTGGTTCAGGTGATCCGGAGGGGTGGAGCACATTCGGTTCGGATTACAAACTTGCACAAAGTCCCTGGAGTTCCGTTCGCCAAGTGTCGGGCGAACTTTTCGCGCATAAGTGGCAAATATGGATAATATTCAAAGCCGGCTTTTCGGCAGCCGTTCGTGAAACCGCGATTGGTAAGCTTTGGTCCATCATAATGCCCATTGTCCCTTTGTTCGCGTTCCTTTTTCTCACAGAGCTCCGTGTGTTTCCTGCAGACGAGGCGATCCAACCGCGCGCCTATACCGCAGTCGGGATCACTCTGTGGCTCTATTTGCAGGGGCTGGTTATGGCACCGGCATCAGCGGTCAGTAAATATCGCGAAGTGATGAAGAGTTCGTCATTTCCCATAATCGGCTTGTTTACTGCCTCCTACGGTCAACTTGCGTTCGATATGCTGGTTCGCCTTTCCTTCGTGACTATGTTTGTGATCATCGGCGAGGTTACGGTGGCAGGCGTTCTATCGACGTTTGTACTTTTAATTCCCGCGACAGCTTTCGCGGTGGCTTGCGGGATTTTGCTTGGACTGGGAAGTATTTTGGCGAAGGACATCCGCAATTTCGCGGAAATTGTCTTTCGATACCTGGTTTTTGTAAGCTTCGCAATCTTTCCGTTGCCCTTGGACTCGAGTGTGGCGGCATGGCTATATTGCTGTAATCCTTTCGCCATTTTCATTGACAACATCAGGACAATGCTTCTTCTCCAAGACTTCGCAACGCCCATTCACTTCGGGGTGGTAACGGTTCTCTCCTTTGGTTTCCTGATGCTCGCACTTCACGTCCATAATGTGCTTGAGCGGAGGGTAGCAGGAGCGTTGTAGTGGCTAGAAATGGTGAAGTTATCCTGACGGCCCATGGTGTGGGTAAACGCTTCAGTAAAACGCTGAAAGCCAAGAGGCGGCAGGCGATTCGGCAGTTTTCTAGGGCAATTGTCGGGTTGCCCGATGATGGGGACGAGTTAGCGGCCGATGAGTTTTGGGCGCTAAGAGATGTGTCGTTTGCGATCACCCGGGGTGAAGCTCTGGGGCTGATTGGAGTTAACGGTGCCGGAAAAAGCACTTTGCTAAGCATCATTGCGCGGCAACTTGTGCCTGATCGTGGATTTGTGAAAAGCCGTGGGACAACGGCCGGCCTTATAAACTTAGCGGCGGGACTGGAGCCCGCTCTTACAGGAAAAGAAAACATCTTCCTGAAAGGGGCGCTTTCCGGGCGAACGCGGCAGGAAATGGCGGCAAGCCTCGACGCGATAATTGAGTTCTCGGAGCTGGAAGATTTTATCCAGTCACCGGTAGGGGGTTATAGTTCAGGCATGCGAATGCGGCTCGCGTTCTCGCTGGCAGTGTTCACTCAACCGGACATTATGCTCATTGATGAAGTGCTATCTGTGGGGGATTTCAGGTTTCGACAGAAATGTCTCCATAAGCTCAATGAAATTAGGGGTCGGTCCTCTTATGTCTTTGTGTCCCACTCATTGCCGGAGTTGGCACGATTTTGCGACCGATTGGTGGTCTTGAACGAGGGGAACGTGGCGTTTGACGGAAACGTTCAAGAGGGACTCGATCGGTATATTGAACTGACAGACCGAAACCGTAAACACGATAGCCGCACGGGCGACGTGGTAAATGGGACCCTTTCTGGTGTGATGGGGGAGTTTGTGGAAAGCGAGCACATCAAGGATGTTCGGTTCACCTGGAAAACCGACCAAGGCAACTCGGCGATGAAGGTTCGGCAAGGCGCATCGGTTACAGCGGACATATCGTTTCGAGTAATTAGCGGGGGCTTCGAGAGGTTGGTGTTAAGTATACCAATATGGAATTCGGATGGCGTGTTGGTGACATCAATCAACAGTGATCGCGACGAATTCGAAATCCAGCAAAATGCGAGCGGTGAAGTAAGGGTTAAAGTCAGGTTCGTTGCACTTGATTTTAACGCAGGTGACTACTTTCCGGCTCTCGTTGTGCTATCAAGAGCTACGTGCCTTTACAGGATGCCCGCTCCGCGTTTGGAAGTGGTCGGGAATTCAGCGCTCGCGTGGGGCTTGGTTACCCCACGAGTGAACTGGTCAGGTGCCTAGCGATGCTGCCGATCCGGAAGACGCGGGAAACGATTAACCCTTACCTTTCCGCAGGTGGCTTATTGTGGAATCGCTTGCGATGGGATATGGATTGGCGCTCGTGGAGTTCCAGGGCGCGGCTGAGGAAATTGCATGGAGCCTACCAGGGGAAAAAAGCCGTCATTTTGTGCAACGGTCCGTCTCTTCTAAAGACGGATTGGGCACTGTTGGATGGTGTATTCACGTTCGGACTTAATAAGATTAATCTGTTGTTTGATTCGGGTTCATTCCGGCCATCATGCATCGTTGCGGTAAATCCGTTGGTACTTGAACAGAATTCACGGTTTTTTAACGAAACACAAATTCCTCTGTTCCTTGAACAACGAGCATTGCGGGTCGGTATACGATATCGCAAAGGGACAACGCTATTGCACGCAACCAGTGTAACCAAGTTCGCGAGAGATTGTTCTGTTAGCCTCTATTCAGGCGGTACTGTGACCTATGTAGCGTTGCAGCTCGCATTTCACATGGGGTTCTCTAGCGTGGCCTTGGTAGGATGCGACCACTCGTTCAATACTACAGGTATACCTAATGAAGTGGAGCGCGCAGACGGCCCGGATGCTAACCACTTCCATCCTGACTATTTTTCGGGTGGACTGCCGTGGCAGTTGCCTGACCTAGCCACGTCAGAGGCTTCGTATCATCTTGCAAGAAGGTATTTCGAAGCCTTTGGGCGTGAGGTGGTCAACGCAACGGAAGGTGGGATGTTGGAGGTATTCCCGCGGAAAGCGCTGGCAGACTTCATAGCGAGTCCCGGTTAATCCGACTCTGAAATGAACGGGCTGCCCAATGCTGACAAGCTCCGATCAGCGGATAAATTTCTTTCGGGACTTACGGGTTTCTTCCCGCGTCGAAGATTGGTTCAAAGCTTTGGTTTGAGTGCGCATGGGCAAGGAAAAGAAGCGGGTCCTTTTCGTAAGTCGGAATTTTCCGCCAACGGAAGGGGGGATGGAACGGCTGAATTATCACAGCTATTTGGCGTTGCGGACAATCTATGACGTTGCGCTTTGTGGCCCGTCCGGCGCCAAAGGATATCTTGAGCCAGGGGACCCCCCTGTGTCAGCCTAGTTGTCCAACAACCCTGGTAAACTCTAAGAGAGCAGTTAGGGGGCGGAACGGAGCGAAAGGTGAGGTATTCGGCAGAACGAA
>JAWLHA010000024.1:0-59395 GCA_041690535.1 Gammaproteobacteria bacterium
TAAGTTTTTGAAAGCAGGTCGTCGGCCGCATGGACGCGGTCGTCGAGCGTACAGGGATGTATTCACAGCGGACCTGCTTTCAAGGACTTACGTCGCTCACAGCACGGCCGTGACGTTCGTATGCGTTCACCCTGGAGGAAGAGTAGGTCCGATTGACTGCTCACACGAAAATATGTGTGAGTTGGTCAGGAGTTTTTTTGACTGGGGAGGGGAAAAGATGCCGATGGTGGATTGGAACGACAAGTACAGTGTGGAGATCCAGGAGATCGACGAGCAGCACAAGGTGCTGGTCGAGCTCATCAACCGGCTCTACGACGCGATTGCCGCCAAGAAGGACGTGGAGCAGATGGGGAAGATCATGGACGAACTGGTGGACTACACCAAGACCCACTTCGCGGTGGAAGAGGCGCTGATGCGCGTGTTGCAGTACCCGGACTATGAGCCGCACAAGGCCATTCACGACAGAATCGTGGCCCAGGTGGTCGACTTCCAGACCAAGTTTCACGCGGGAGACCGCGGGATGGGGATGGAGTTGCTGATGTTCCTGAAAAACTGGCTGTTCGATCACATCAACAAGATCGACAAGTCCTACGTCCCCCACTTCACCAAGCAGGGGGTGAAGAAGAGTTGGTTGCGGAAGTTCTGGTAGCCGAATCCCGGTGAAACAGGCCGCCTGAGCGCGGCCTGTTTCACCTCCGCTTCATGGGGCGGCGTGGCCCTGCTTCGGAGCGTGGGCCACCCGGGGTGGCCCGACGCTCCGCATCCGACGCATTACTCGACGGCGTAGAGGCTGCCATCCGAGCTGGTGAAGTAGATGGCCTTCTCCTCCAGTACCGGCGCCGAGGTCATGGCCCCATCGGTACGGAACTCCCAAAGCTTCGCGCCGTTCTCCAGGCCGAGGGCGTACAGCTTTCCGTCGTAGCTGCCCACGTAGGCCACGGCATTGGCCACGGCGGCGCCGCCGACCACCCAATCAGCGGCACGAAATTTCCAGCGGGGCCGGTGGGTCGTGCGATCAAGGGCGTAGAGCTGGCCATCCTGGCTGCCGAAGAGCACAAGGGCTTTGGTGACGGCGGGGGCGCTGCTGATGGGGCCCTCGGCACGGTAGCGCCACTGCTGCTGGCCGGTATTGACGTCCAGCGCATACAGCCAGCCGTCATCGTTTCCGATGTGAACGAGTCCGTTGGCCACGGCCGGTGAGGATTGGATCGGTGCGCCGGTGCTGTACCGCCACCGCTCGATGCCGCCCTCGGCCGTGACCGCGTAGACCCGCCCGTCATTGGCACCGAAGTACACCAGGCCGCCGGCCACCGCCGGGGAGGAGTAAATGGAACCCTCCGAGGAGTAACGCCAGCGCTCCCTGCCCGTCTCGGCTTCCACCGCGTAGAGGTCGCCCGCGGAGTTGCCGAAGTAGAGCACTCCATCCATCAACGCCGGTGAAGTGGTCACGGATCCGCTGGAGGCGAATGACCACACCTCCTGTCCCGTTTGGACGTTGATGGCGTAGAACTTGCCATCGTGGCTGCCTACGAACACCCGCTCCTCGGTGACCGCCGGGGCCCCCCCGACGATACCTCCGGTCTTGAAGCGCCACAGTTCCCGGCCGTTGTCTGCTCCGATCGCAAAGAGATAACCGTCACGGTTGCCAAAGAACACTCGCTCCCCATGGACTGTGGGCGATGTCTTGACCGGCGAGCGGCTGTCGAATTTCCACCGGATGCGGTTGAGTTGCCGGACCGGTTCGACGTCGTAGACACCGGTGTGGGCCGGTTCGCCACGATACATGGCCAGCTTGGGGGCGCCGCAGCCGGAGAGCGCGGCCGCGCAAAGCACGAAGGCGAGTGTTCGCATTGCTATCCTCCTTGTTGTTGACGCGATTGTACTGACACGGTGCCGTGCGCGCACCCCCGCCGCAACAGAGGAAGCTCCGGCCACCCATGAAGCGTTCCTATTGGATTGCCCTGGCGGTCTTGCTGGTGGTGGCCGCATGGCTGCTGACGGGGCGCTTTGCCGGTGACCGGGAGGCGGTGGACGGGCGCGCTGTCGCAGCACCAGAGAGACAACCCATGCGGGTGCGGGTGGTGGAGAGCGTCGCCGAATCAGTGACCCAGGAGGTGGTGATCCACGGCACCACCGCCCCCACGCGCCAGGTCACCTTGAAAGCCGAAACCGCCGGCCGGGTTGCCGAGCTGCCCGCCGCTCGCGGCACGGCCGTGCGGGCGGGCGAGGTGGTGGTGCGACTCGACCCTGAAAACCGCGAGGCACAGCTGGCGGAGGCGCGGGCGCTGGTGGATCTGCGGCGCTTGGAGTATCGGGCGGTGCAGTCGCTCAGAAAGCAGGGGCTGCAAGAGGAGCGCCAGCTCGCGGAGGCGAAAGCCCTGCTGGAGAGTGCCCGCGCTCAGCTGCAGGGCATCGAACTGGATCTTCGCCGCACTGCCATTCGCAGCCCTTTTGATGCGGTGCTCGATACCCGCGCAGTGGAAGTGGGGGACTATGTTTCGGTGGCCGACCCGGTGGCGACGGTGGCACAACTCGACCCCTTCATCGTCACCGGCCAGGTCTCCGAACAGCAGATCGGGTTGCTGCGCACGGGGGGCTTCGGGACCGCCCGCATCGTTGGGGGGCAGAGCCTGAAGGGGGTCATCCGGTATATCGGAGCCCTGGCTGATCCTGCCACCCGCACGTTCACGGTCGAGCTGGAGGTGCCCAATCCCGAAGGGCGCCGTCTGGCCGGGGTGACTGCCGATATCCGCGTACCGGTAGCGGAGCTGCGTGCTCATCGTCTTCCCGCCTCGGTCCTGACCCTGGGGGAATCGGGCAACATCGGCGTCAAGGCGGTGGATGCGTCCGGTGTGGTGCGCCATCACCAGGGGCAGATCGTGCGGGCGACCCCCGAATTCCTCTGGCTGAGCGGACTTCCCGAGCGTTTGCTGGTGGTCGTGGTGGGGCAGGGGTTTGTCCAGCCGGGAGAGCAGGTGCAGCCGGTGTTCGAATAGGTATGGGCGCCCTCATCGACGCCGCTCTGGCCCACAGCCGCACGGTGTTGTTGGTGCTCCTGGTGCTGCTTGTT
Source organism: Gammaproteobacteria bacterium (assembly GCA_041690535.1). Taxonomy (GTDB): domain Bacteria; phylum Pseudomonadota; class Gammaproteobacteria; order Thiohalomonadales; family Thiohalomonadaceae; genus JAWLHA01. Next base: position 3,071 of record JAWLHA010000024.1, read on the forward strand.
GCCGGCACCATCGCCTATGTGGACATCCCCAAGGAGGCCGCTCCGGACGTCCCCATCCCCATCATTTTCATTTCCATGACCCACGAGGGGATCTCGCCCGAGGATGCCGAACGTCTGCTGGTGCGTCCCATGGAGAGGGAGCTTCAGTCCATCGAGGGGCTGAAGGAGATGCGTGCCACCGCGAGCGAAGGGCTCGCCGCCATCACCCTGGAGTTCACTGCCGGCTTCGACAGCGACAAGGCACTGGCCGATGTACGCGAGGCGGTGGACCTGGCCAAGGTGGAACTCCCCGCGGATACCGAGGAGCCCATCGTGGAGGAGGTCAACGTAGCCCTCTTTCCGGTGCTGGTGGTCACCCTCTCGGGCGAGGTGCCCGAGCGCACCCTGGTGACCCTCGCCCGGGACCTGCAGGACAAGATCGAGGCGCTCACCCCGGTGCTGGAGGCCGACATCGCAGGGGATCGGGAGGATGTGGTCGAGGTGATTGTCGACCCGGTAGTGCTCGACAGCTATCAGATCTCCTACGAGGAACTCATCGGCTTCGTTCAGCGCAACAATCGCCTGGTGGCGGCCGGCGCCCTCGATACCGGCCGGGGCCGGTTTGCGGTCAAGGTCCCGGGGTTGCTCGAGAGCGCGGCGGACGTGCTGGAGCTGCCGGTGAAGGTGAGCGGCGATCGCGTGGTCACCTTTGCGGACGTGGCGGACGTGCGGCGCACCTTCAAGGACCCGGAGGGTTTTTCCCGGGTGAACGGCCGCCCGGCCATCAGCCTTGAGGTCTCCAAGCGCATTGGTGAGAACATCATCGAGACCAGTGCACTGGTGAAGGGGCTGGTGGCTTCCGAGCAGCCGCTCTGGCCTTTGGGCATCGAGGTGAGCTTCTCCCAGGACCAGGCGGAGGATGTGCGCACCATGCTGCGCGACCTGCAGAACAACGTCCTCTCCGCGGTGGTGCTGGTGATGGTGGTGATCGTCGCAGCCCTTGGGCTGCGCACCGCCGGCCTGGTGGGCCTGGCCATCCCCGGTTCGTTCCTCACGGGCATTCTCCTCCTGTACGCCATGGGGCTGACCATCAACATTGTGGTGCTCTTCAGCCTCATCATGGCCGTGGGCATGCTCATCGACGGTGCGGTGGTGGTGACCGAATATGCCGATCGCAAGATGGCCGAGGGAATGCCCCCCATCGGCGCCTACGGCGCGGCGGCCAAGCGTATGGGCTGGCCCATCACCAGCGCCACCGCCACCACCCTGGCGGCGTTCACACCCCTGCTGTTCTGGCCCGGGGTGGTGGGGGAGTTCATGCGCTTTCTCCCCATCACCCTGCTCAGCACCCTCTCGGCTTCTCTCGCCATGGCGCTCATCTTCGTTCCCGTGCTCGGCGCGCTGGTCGGCCGGCGCAGCGAGGCCAACGAGGCGGCGCTGAGGAGCCTGACCGCCGCGGAGGGGGGGGAGCTGCACGAGATCGACGGCATGACGGGGTGGTATGTGCGTTTCCTGGAGCGGGCGCTACGCCACGCCGGCAAGGTGGTCGCCGGGGCGGTCGCCCTGCTGCTGGTGGTCTACGCCGCCTATGGGCTGTTCGGCAAGGGGGTGGAGTTTTTCCCCAGCGTGGAGCCGGAGCGCGCCAGCGTCAAGGTGCGGGCCCGGGGCAACTTCTCCGTGGCCGAGCAGGATGCCCTGGTGCGCAAGGTCGAGCGGGTCATCCTTGAAACGGAGGGGGTGGCGACAGTCTATGCGCGCAGCGGCATTCGACTGCGGGGTCAGGACCTGACGGAGGATACCATCGGCGTGATACAGATGGAGTTCGAGGAGTGGCAGGTGCGTCAGCCCGCAGCGGAGATCATCCGCAGTGTGCGCGATCGCACCGCCGAACTTCCGGGGCTGGTGATCGAGGTGCGCGAACAGGAGTCCGGTCCCCAGGTGGGCAAACCGATCCAGCTGGAACTCAGTGCGCGCGACCCGGCCCTGTTGCCCGAGGCGGTGGCCATCGTGCGCGCCCGCCTGGAACAGATGGGGGACTTGGTGGACATCGAGGACACCCGCCCCGTGCCCGGCATCGAGTGGGAGATTGCCGTGGACCGGGCCCAGGCGGGACGCTTTGGTGCCGACGTGCTCACCGTGGGCAACGCGGTGCAGTTGGTGACCAATGGCATCAAGGTGGCCGACTACCGGCCAGAGGACGCTGACGATGAGGTGGATATCATCGTGCGCTGGCCCTACGATTCGCGGGATCTGGTTTCCCTGGATCGCCTGCGCGTCAACACCGTCCACGGCTTGGTGCCCATCAGCAACTTTGTGGAGCGGCGCCCCACTCCCAAGGTGGGCACCATTGAGCGCACCGATGGCCGGAGGGTGATGAGCGTGCGGGCCGACGTGAAACAGGGCGTGCTGCCTGCCGACAAGGTCCAGGAGATCCGCCGGTGGCTGGCCGAAGAGCGACCCCTGGATGCACGGGTGGAGGTGCGCTTCAAGGGGGAAGAGGAGGAGCAGCGGGAGTCCCGGCAGTTCCTCGGCAGCGCCTTCGGCGCCGCCCTGTTTCTCATGGCAATCATTCTGGTTACCCAATTCAACAGCTTTTATCAGGCGCTCCTGATCCTCACCGCCGTCCTCTTCTCCACCATCGGCGTCCTGTTGGGGCTGCTGACCACCGGTCAGCCCTTCGGCATCGTCATGACGGGAATCGGGGTCATTGCTTTGGCGGGCATTGTGGTGAACAACAACATCGTGCTCATCGACACCTTCAACGTCCTGCGCCGGGGCGGCACCCCAGTGGTGGAGGCGATCCTGCGCACCGCGGCCCAGCGCCTGCGCCCGGTGCTGCTGACCACCGTCACGACCGTGCTGGGCCTGCTGCCCATGGTGCTGGGGGTCAATATCGACCTGCTGCGCCGCCAGGTGGAAATCGGGGCCCCCTCCACGCAGTGGTGGACGCAGCTGGCCACTGCCGTGGCCGGCGGTCTAACCTTCGCCACGCTGTTGACGTTGTTGCTTACCCCCTGCCTGCTGCTTCTGGGGGAGAGTGCCGCGCGTCGGCTCGCGAGACGGCTCGGGCAGCACCGCGCCCGATAATGGGGCGACCGGCACTCCTGGCCCCGGTTGTCACACTTTGCGCTGGCCGACGCAGCGGAGCGGGCTATGCCGCGGAGGCCTGGGGAACGGTGCCGAACGCCACCGCCGCCGAGCGGCTGGAGCCCTCCCCGACAGGGCGGTATAGTAGGCAGGCCGAAGAGGCGCGGGAACAGCAAGGCGCCGTGAACCTCTGGCGGCCTGGACCCCGCGGGAATGAAAGGGAGCAATGGAGGTCCGCTTTTGGGGGCAGGGTGGATGTGGGGGCTGTTTTACGAGTGGTGAACCAATGGCGAGAGGTTACCAGTTAGATTTTTCAAAGCAGCACCCCGACATGTTCGAGGTCCAGGGACGTGAGCGGAAGGCGCGCACCATGCTTGCGGTTCTCCAGGAGTTTCGGGGGACGAGTCTGTCGGGCGACGCTGTACTCAATGTGGGCGGTTCGGCAGGCATCATCGACAACTACCTCTCGGAATACGTGGGGCGAGTGGTGGGGCTGGACATCGATGCGATCGCCGTCAAGCATGCTCACGACACCTATCGAAAGGAGAACCTCCACGCCCTTGTAGCTGATGCACTGCGGTTGCCGTTTGCCTCGGAAAGCTTTGACGTCGTAATCTGCTCTCACGTTTACGAGCATGTTCCTGATGCCCGCAAGATGATGGCGGAGATCGATCGCGTCCTGAAGGTTGGCGGCGTCTGCTACTTCGCCGCTGGAAACAGACTGGCAGTGCACGAGCCCCATTACCAACTGCCGTTTCTCTCCATTTTGCCCCGGCCTCTGGCCCATCTCTATCTTCGGGCGTTGGGCAAGGGAACTCACTACTACGAGAAACACCTCACCTACTGGGGGCTGAAGTCCCTGGCCGGGAGGTTTCGATGTCATGACTACACTGCGAAGATCATCGCCGATCCCCGCAGGTATCAGGCCGACTACATGCTGCGCCCGGGCAGCCGGAAGCAAGCTGTCGCCACCCTCGTTTCCAGCCACCTCAACTGGCTGACACCTGGGTACATCTGGCTTCTGGAAAAGGTGCCGGGATAGCATGGCCCTCTCCTGTGCCCCTTGCACGGCGCTGCATGGGGGCGCACCGCAATGCACCGAGGGCTGAGCTCAGCACGGCCGTGACGTGCGTATGCGTTTACCCTGGCTGAGCTGGTCAAAGGCGAGCACGGGGCCGCAGGTGGCGCTATAGTGGGCCGGTTGCGCAGAGGCAGAGACATTTGGTGAGCGAGTCCGATCAACTGACATTTGCACGGCTGACGGGCATTCTCGGCCGACGCACCATCGAAGGCGGTCTCTATCTCGTCGATCTCACCGCCTTTGTCCTGAGCGTGATGAAAGGGTGGCGGCGGGGGCGGCTCTTGAACCGCGCCACCTACTCCTCCGTGATCGGTCAAACCATCTTCACCGGGGTCGATGCGCTTCCCACGGTGACGCTGCTCAGCTTCATCTTCGGGGTCAGCATCACCGCACAGCTCATAACGATCCTCCAGGCGGTGGGGAGCGAGAGTGAGGTGGTGGATATCCTCACCCGGGTGGTCGCCCTGGAGCTTGGGCCCCTGCTGACGGCGATCGTGGTCATTGGCCGTTCCGGCTCTGCTATCGCCGTCGATCTCGGCAACATGCGGCTCAACCGCGAAATGGAGGGGCTGGAGCTGCTTGGCATGGACGTGAACAGCTTCTTCATCACCCCCCGGCTTATCGGCGTGACGGTGTCCCAGTTGGTCCTGGCCGTCTACTTTTCCGTGTTCGCGACAGTGGTCGGCCTGGGAGCGGGGGCCTTGTTCGGCTCGGTGGGCTTTTTCAAGTACCTCGTTGCGATCCCTCTGGCTTTCGATCCTCTCCACCTGCTGGTCTTCCTGATCAAGAATCTGGCGTTCGGTCTTATCGTGGGGGCGACGGCCTGCTTTCACGGGTTGCAGGTGACGGTCTCCAGCACAGAGGTTCCTCAGCAGACGCAGCGGGCCATCGTCAATAGCCTGACCCTGGTTTTCATCCTGGACGGACTGATGGTACTGGCGTTGCTATGAGCGGTGAGGTGCTGGTGAGGGCAGCGGGTCTGAGACCCGACCTGGGCGAGAGGCGCACGCCGCCGTTGGACTGCACTGTCTCCAGGGGGAGCATCACCTGTCTGCTGGGGCACGATTCGGAACAGAGGACCGCCTACCTGCGGGCCCTGGCGGCGGTGGATCCCGCGCTGGGGGGGCGGTCGGAGATTCTGGGCGTCGACGGGATGGATTTGAGCACCGAGGAGTGGCGCGAGCTGCGCCGTACGGCGGCTTTCGTGACCTGGGCCGTGCCGCTGCTGTCCGTGCTCGATGGATTCCAGAACCTTCTGCTTCCGGCACAGTATCATCAGGTCGGCTCGGACAGGGAGATCAAAGCGGAGGCGCGGGCACTGCTCGGGGAAATGGAGTACGATGCCGATCACGGCATCCTGCCCGCGTACATGAGTGACCTGCAGCGCCGGTTACTGGGGATCGCCCGCGCGATGATCCTGCATCCTGCCCTGTTGTTCCTGGACGAGCCGTTCCACGGCCTCGATATTGAAGCGCGCAACAGGGTTTGCGCCTATTTGACCGGTCCGGTGCGCCGCAGGGGTGTAACGCTGGTCGTGGCCTGTTCTGAACTGCCGTTTGCGCGCCGTTTTGCGGATCGTGTCATCCTTGTTGCCCCTGAAGCGGCGTTAAGCTTCGACAGCTGGAAGGCGTTCGCCGGCTCGACCGAGGAGAGCGTGCGCCGGTTCCTGGAGTTGGAACGGCGGGCATGCGTATTCGACACCGATTGACTATGTCCGAACGAGACTTCGCCAACCAAAGGGTCCGAGTCCACTACATCCATCGGCTCAGCTACAGTGCCCGCGAGCGGTTGGTAGGGCTGTTCGTGCTCGTGGCGCTGGCGGTGGTCTTCACCCTCATCTTTATCAATGGTAAGACCGCCCACCTGTTCGAGGATCGGATCACCTACCACGCCTTCCTGAGAAATGCCCAGGGCATCACGACCGAGTCCGTCGTGAAGGTGTCGGGCATCGAGGTGGGCCGGATCTCCTCCCTGGGGATCTCCTCGGATAACAAGATCCGCATCAGCATGTATGTTTTCGAGCGTTTTGCAGAGCTGGTACGCGCCGATTCCAAGGCGGCCCTGAGCAAACTCTCCATCGTCGGGAACGCCAGCATCGAGATCACAGCGGGCTCCCCCGACCAGCCGCTGCTGCCTGATGGCGCCATCCTCATTGTGGAGGAGCCCCTGTCGGTGGACGAGCTCATCGCCGAGTTGACACCCGTGGTGGAGAAGGTGAAGGCGGCCCTGGAGAACGTCACTGCCATCGTGGCAGCCGTTCCGCCCCGGGCGGTCGAGTCCACAACTCAGGATCTTGCGGTCTCGCTGGCCAACTTGCGGGACATCACCGAGCAACTCTCTGCCGGGCGCGGCGCCCTGGGGCAGGCCGTTTATGGGCAGGAGCTGGAGAGTCGGGTGGTCAATTCGGTCGCTCGTCTGGAGTCGAGCCTCTCCCGGGCCGATGCCCGCCTGGCGGAGCTGGAGCCTGTGGTGGCGAACGTCGATGCGGTCGCGGCTCGCACCCAGAAGCTGGCCGGTACCCTGGATGGGCTGGTGGGGGAGACCCGGGCGCTGGTGGGGCAGATGAATACCGTCATGGGGACGGTCAGTCTCGAGTTGCAGCAGTTTCCGGAGATCATGACCCGCATGCGGCTGCTGCTGGAGTCCACCGACCGGACCCTGGAAGGGGTCCAGCGGGTCTGGCCCATTTCGTCAGCGATCAAGCCCACGACGGAGGAGACCCTGATTCGGGTCCAGCCCATGCCATGAGGTGCGCCGGCGCATGCATTGCATTGCTCGCGGTGTGGCTGGCCGGATGCGTGAGCGCTCCGGAGAGTCGCCCCCAAGCCGTACTCGAGGGCGAACGCCAGCTGCAGCTGGGGGTCGGGGCTTACCAGCGGGATGAGTACCAGAATGCCGCCGTGCTGTTCTCCAAGGCGCTGGTCCTGCACCAAAGCCTGGATGACCGCGCCGGTATTCTGCGCAGCCGGTTGAATTTGGCCGAGACGGCACTGGCGGTCGGCAACTACCCCGCCACGGCCCGGCAACTGGCGCTTGCGAGGCAGATGTTGGCGGAGGAGGGCCTCAATGCCTTCGAAGGGCGGATCACCCTTCTGGAGGCGGGACTGGCCCTGAAGCAGCGCCGCCTGGAGGACGCCGAGGCCCTGCTGGAGACGCTGCTCCCACCCTTCGGTCAAGAGGAGCTGCCCTCGGGTGAGGTGGGGGAAGAGGCGATGGGGGCGGTAGCCGCCCGCGTGACACTCGCGTTCGAGCGGGAGGGGGACGATCCGGCGCGTTGGACCCTTCGCTATGCCAATTGTCTGGGCAGTGAGCGGGCACAGAACGCGCTGCGATTGGCCCGGCTCTGGCGCTTTCAGGCCGAACTGGCCCACCGCGAGGGTGACTGGGCTCAAGCGGATCGCCTGCTGGGGCGGGCCCTTGCCACCTATAAACAGGGGGCTTACCGTAGCGGGATCGCCGCGACGCTGGAGCAGTGGGCCAGCGTCCGGATGTCCCAGGAGGCGTGGGACGAGGCGGAGCGGCTGCTGGTGCGGGCGCTGGCCGTGCGCACCTGGATCCTCGACCGCTGGGGCGCCGAATCGGTACTGGGCAAACTGAAGGCGGTCAATGAAGGACGTGGCGACCCGGCGCGCGCGGAGGCGCTGGATCGCTGGCTGGAGGTGCTGAAGGACCGTAACTTCACCCAGTGGGATCGGCTGCGCCAGGACCTGTTGCCGTACTAATAGGGCACCGAGCGGATCCTCGGCCCTGAACCCCACTCCAGGGTGAACGCATACTTACCCAAGAGCGATGTGAGTCCTTGGGTAAGTATGCGTTCACCCTGGAACCCCCACTCGTCAGTGGTGGTATTCTTTATATCGAGGCTTTAGACTAGCCGGTTCGTTTTCCGGCCAGAATACCCGACGTATGGCGCGCACCTACTTCATCAAGACCTTTGGCTGCCAGATGAACGAGTACGACTCCGCCAAGATGGCGGATGTACTCCATGAGGCCTGTGGGCTTCAGCCCGTCACCTCCCCGGAGGAGGCGGATGTGCTGCTGCTCAATACCTGCTCCGTGCGCGAGAAGGCACAGGAGAAGGTCTTTTCCCTGCTGGGCACCTGGAAGACCCTCAAGGCCGCCCGCCCGGGGGTGGTGATCGGCGTGGGCGGGTGTGTCGCGTCCCAAGAGGGCGATGCCATACGTTTGCGGGCGCCCTACGTGGACCTGGTGTTCGGTCCCCAGACCCTGCACCGCCTGCCCGAGATGCTGCAGCGCGTCTGGGCCGGCGGGGCGGGGGTGGTGGATGTCTCCTTCCCGGAGATCGAAAAATTCGATCGACTCCCCGAGCCGCGCGCGGAGGGGCCCACCGCCTTCGTCTCGGTCATGGAGGGGTGCTCGAAATACTGCACCTTCTGTGTGGTTCCCTACACCCGCGGCGAGGAGATCAGTCGGCCCTTCGATGATGTGATCGCCGAGGTCGCCGCGCTGGCCGCCCAGGGGGTGCGGGAGATCAACCTGCTCGGGCAGAACGTCAACGCCTACCGTGGCGTGATGCACGATGGCCAAGTGGCCGATCTGGCGCTGCTCATCCACTACGTGGCCGCCATTGAGGGCATCGACCGCATCCGCTTCACCACCTCCCACCCGGTGGAGATGTCGGACAGCCTCATTCAGGCCTTTGCGGAGGTCCCGGAACTGGTGAGCTTCCTGCACCTGCCGGTGCAAAGTGGTTCGGACCGGATCCTGACCCTGATGAAACGCGGTCACACGGTGTTGGAGTACACGAACACCATCCGTCGGCTCCGACAGGCCCGCCCCGAACTGACCCTCTCGTCCGACTTCATTGTGGGCTTCCCCGGCGAGAGCGAGGCGGACTTCGAAGCCACCATGCGGCTCATCGAAGAGGTGGGATTCGATCACTCTTTCAGCTTCATCTACAGCCCGCGTCCGGGTACGCCGGCAGCCTCGCTGCCCGATGATGTGCCTCTGCAGGTGAAGAAGGCCCGTCTGGCGCGTCTACAGGAGCGGATCAATGCGCAGGCCCAGGCCATCAGCCAGGGGATGGTCGGGACGGTCCAACGGGTGCTTGTGGAGGGGCCCTCGCGCAAGGACCCATCGCAAGTCTCGGGGCGCACCGAAAACAACAGGGTCGTCAACTTTTCGGGTGGGCCGGAGCTCATCGGTCGCTTCGTCGACCTGCGCATCACCGAAGCGCTGCCCAACTCCCTGCGTGGTACCCTCCTTGATTCCGCCCGCCTGGCCGACAGTGCCTGAGCCGGACCGGGCCGAACACTGCCACGGGCGCGAAATTGGTGGTGCGCCCCGAACTTCCTTTACCCCCACGAATCCATAGGAAATGATGAATAGCGAAGCGGCCATTTCCCTGAAGGATACCCCCGAAACTGTGGACATCGTGCTTGAACCGGCCGACAACCATCGGCTTGCCAACCTCTGTGGACAGTTTGACGAACACCTGCGCCAGATCGAGCGGCGACTCGGTGTCGAGGTCAACAACCGGGGCAACGTGTTCCGGGTGATCGGCGACGGCGACTCCGCGCGCATCGCCAGTGAGGTGATCAAAGGCCTCTACAAGACCAGTGTCAGTGAGACCCTGACGCCCCACAGTGTGCATTTGTACCTGCAGGAGTCGGGTGTTGAAGCCCTCCTGGAGGAGCAGCTGGGCGGCGACGAGGAGGTGCTCATCCGCACCAAGCGGGGGGTGGTGAAGGGGCGCGGACCGAATCAGAAGCGCTACCTGAAGAGCATCCTCACCCATGACATCAATTTCGGCATCGGACCGGCGGGCACGGGTAAGACCTATTTGGCGGTCGCCTGTGCAGTGGAGGCGCTGGAACGGGATGAGGTACGGCGTCTGGTGCTGACCCGCCCCGCGGTGGAGGCGGGCGAGCGGCTGGGTTTTCTGCCCGGCGATCTTGCCCAGAAGGTCGACCCCTACCTGCGCCCCCTCTACGATGCCCTCTACGAGATGCTTGGCTTCGAGCGGGTGGCCAAGCTCATCGAGCGTAACGTCATCGAGGTGGCGCCGCTGGCCTACATGCGTGGTCGTACCCTCAACGAGTCGTTCATCATCCTCGACGAGGCGCAGAACACAACGGCGGAGCAGATGAAGATGTTTCTCACCCGCATTGGCTTCGGATCCACGGCCGTGATCACCGGGGATGTGACCCAGGTGGACCTCCCCCGCGGGACCCAGTCCGGGCTGCGGCAGGTCATCGAGGTGTTGCGGGACGTGAACGGGATCAGCTTCACCTTCTTCCAGGCAAAGGATGTGGTCCGCCACCCCCTGGTGCAGCGCATTGTAGGCGCCTACGAGCGCCACGAGAGCGAAACGGCGGGGTAAGGATGGAACTTGAACTGGATCTGCAGCTGGCCACCGAAGAGGGGCGTCCCGTTCCGTCGGAAGAGCAGTTCGAGCGGTGGGTGCGCACCGCGCTGGCCCACCTCGATGAGGCGCAGCTGACCATCCGGGTGGTGGACGAGGAGGAGAGCGCCGAGCTCAATGGCCGCTATCGGGGTAAGCAAGGACCCACTAACGTCCTGTCGTTTCCCTTCGAGGCACCGCCCGGGATCGAGCTGCCGCTATTGGGTGATATCGTGATCTGCGCGCCCGTGGTGGAGCGGGAGGCAGTGGAGCAGGGGAAGGCCCCGGCATCCCACTGGGCCCATATGGTCGTGCACGGCTGTCTTCATCTCCTGGGCTATGATCATATTGAAGAGGCCGAGGCCGAGGAGATGGAATCTCTTGAAACGGAGATGATGACTGGCCTAGGCTATGCAAACCCCTATGAGTAACACACCAAGGAACTATGAACGAAGACCGACCTAGCAGCGCCGCCGTGGAAGGGCGGCAGCCGCGAACCTGGCTGGAGCGACTTGGCCAGGTGCTGCACGGAGAACCGCGCGACAGGGAGGAGTTGTTTGAACTTCTCCAAGACGCGCACCAGCGCAACCTGCTCGATAGCGATGCCTTGCGGATGATCGACGGCGTCATGTCGGTGTCGGAAATGCAGGCACGCGACATCATGATCCCGCGTTCGCAAATGGCCGTGGTTGCATGGGACGCCCCACTGGAGGAATTTCTCCCCACCATCATCGAGACGGCCCACTCGCGTTTTCCGGTAATCGGGGAAACCCGTGACGAGGTGCTCGGGATCTTGCTCGCCAAGGACCTGCTCCCGTTCGTGGCCTCGGCCGAGAGCTTCAACATCCGGGAGGTCTTGCGCCCGGCGCTCTTCATTCCCGAAAGCAAGCGGCTGGATGCGCTGTTGAAGGAGTTCCGGTCGAGCCGCAACCATATGGCAATCGTCGTCGATGAGTACGGCGGGGTGGCCGGACTGGTGACGATCGAGGACGTGCTGGAGCAGATCGTCGGGGAGATCGAGGACGAGCATGATATCGAGGATGAGGAGACCGAGATCCTCTCCGTGGGCGAGAACCGCCATGCGGTCCGGGCCCTGACCGACATTGAGGACTTCAACGCCTACTTCAGGACCTCCTTGAGCGACGAGGAATTCGACACCGTGGGCGGCCTCGTGCTGAGCCGTTTCGGGCGGATGCCCAAGCGCGGTGAATCGGTCGTCATGGAAGGCTATCGTTTCACGGTGGTGCGCGCGGACAACCGCCGCATTCATCTGCTGGAGGTGGCACCGGCGTCCGAGGCCGTGGAGCAAACCGCCGACGCCGCCGACCGTGAAGATCTCCCCATGGCTTGAACCTGGCTGGCGCGGTGATCTCGCCGCGCTGTTGGCCGGCGGCGCCCTGCCGCTGGCCTTCGCTCCATTCGGATTTTACCCTCTCGCCGTCCTGAGCCCCGCGCTGCTGTTCCTGCTCTGGCTGAAAGTCCCGCCGGCGAGGGCATTCCGCAGGGGCTTCTTGTTCGGGATCGGCGAGTTTGGGGTCGGTGTCTCGTGGGTCTATGTGGCCATTCACGACTTCGGCTACACCGCCGCCCCGGTTGCGGCACTGCTGACTCTCGCATTCGTCGCCATTCTTGCCCTCTACCCGGCCCTGGTTGGCTGGGCTGCAGCGCGCCTGCGGGCGCGTACCGGCGGGGGGGGGCGGTTTCAGCTCCTCCTTTTGCCCGCGCTTTGGACCCTCGGGGAGTGGCTGCGCGGGTGGCTCTTCACAGGGTTCCCCTGGCTTGGCCTCGGCTACAGCCAGCTCGAGGCGCCCCTGGGGGGACTTGCCCCCCTGCTGGGTGTCTACGGGGTGACCTTTGCCGTAGCCCTTACCGCCGGGAGCCTCGTGTGGTGCTGGCAGCGCATTGAAGCGGGGGGCCTCGGGACGACACCGGTCCAAGTGGGTGTGCCGGCCGTGGTTGCATTGCTTGGCTGGGTGGGGGCGGGCTCTTTGCAGGGCGTCGCCTGGACCGAGCCCACGGGCGAGCCGCTTGGCGTCGCGCTGGTTCAGGACAACCTGCCTCAGATCACGAAGTGGGATCCCGAGCAGATCAGCCGCCGTCTCGATCTCTATGCCGAGCTCTCCCTGGCGCGCATGGGGCGGAGCGATCTGGTGGTGTGGCCGGAAAACGCCATCACGGTCTTTTACCATGAGCTGAAGGAGGGCTATTTTGCGCAACTGGCGCAGGAGGCCCGGGCCTCGGGAACCGATCTGCTGCTGGGCGTGCCGGTGCTCCACGAGGATGGGCGGCAGTACTTCACCACCCTCATGAGTCTGGGGCGGGAGCAGGCGTTCTACACCAAGCGACACCTGGTGCCCTTCGGGGAGTACGTCCCCTTCGAGCGCACCCTGAGGGGGCTCATCGCATTTTTCGACCTGCCCATGTCGGGATTCAGTCCCGGGGCTGCCAATCAGCCGCCGCTGGCGGTCGCGGGACAGAAAGCTGCGATTTCCATCTGTTACGAGGATGCCTTCGGCGAAGAGGTCATTCAGGCTCTGCCCGAGGCCACCCTGCTGATCAACGGCAGCAACAATGCCTGGTACGGCGACTCCCTGGCCCCCCACCAGCACCTGCAGATCTCCCGAATGCGGGCCTTGGAGACCGGCCGGCCCCTGTTACGGGCCACCACCACCGGCATCTCCGCCCTGGTCGATCCGAAGGGGCGGCTGATGGCCACCTCGCCCCAGTTCGAAACCCACGTCCTGGAGGGAAGTGTCCAGCCGATGACCGGCAGCACCCCATTCATTCGTTGGGGTAACGGACCGGTGGTTTTCCTGCTGCTCATGACGCTTGGGGCCGGCATTTGGATCCGGCGGCCCTGGTGAAAGTCGTTGCGATGGGTCGTTCGTCGGTGCGGCGGTGACCAGTCACTGACCGGCTGCTGACCGAGACGGGGCAGCCGTTTCGTTTCCGGTCACGTCGCGAAGCGCCCGTCTTAAGTGCGGCGGCTTGCCGCCGCTGTCGTGTGCCGGGGCAAGCCCCGGCGATGCAAAGCGGGAGCAAGCTCCCGCACTCCACAGGCAACCCACAAGGCAGATCACTCGCTCCCTTTCTCCTCCTCTTCGGAGGGGCGGTGAACGGTCGTGTTCCGGGAGCGCGGGCAGGGGGGAATGTATTGATGGCGATGGACAGCAGCAGCTCGCCCCCCCACAGGGGTGCCGGTGAGGTCGCGGATGTTTGTATGTCGGCACCGGCTGACGCTATAGTTGGGCCAATCATATCAATTGAGGCAGTGCACCATGCAACGCGAAGCCCCTGCCATGACGGTGCGCAAGAACCTGGGCGAACTCATCAACGAGGTGCAGTACCGCCACGACCGCATCGTGATCACCAAGGCCGGCAAGCCGGTTGCCGCGCTTATCGACATGACCCTTTACGAGCGCATCCGCCGCATGGATGAGGAGTTCGCGGCCATGGCCGACGAGCTTGCCCAGGCCTTCGCGGCCGTTCCCGAGGCCGAGGGCATGGCCCTGCTCGACGAGGCCTTGCATGCCGCGCGGGGGAAGGAGTCCGGGTGAGGGTGGTTTTGGACACCAACGTGCTGCTTTCGGGGCTGATGTACCCGCGCAGCACCCCGGGGCGCATCGTCGCGGCGTGGCGGGGGGCGGCCTTCGATGTGGTGATGTCGCGGGCGCAGCTGACGGAGGTGGCCCGGGTGTTGAGTTACCCCAAGATCGCCCGGGTCCTGCGTTGGGAGCGCGAGGCGGTGGAGCGGTTTCTCAAACAGCTCTACCTGCGCTCCGTCATCGTCGAGTTGCCGGAGGGGCTGAGCGTCGAGGTCCCCGACGATCCGGAGGACTCGCCCATTCTGGCCAGCCTGATCGCGGCCGAGGCCGAACTCCTGGTCACCGGGGACTCGGACCTGCTCTCCCTTCGGGGGCAATACCCCATCGTCACCCCGGCCGAGTTTGTTGCCAGGCTTTGAGCCTGGGCGCAACGCCGGCAGGGTTCGTGCGCTCATCGGGTTCCCCGGCCCCTGTTCACATCAAAATCCCCGGGCCATCACGGACAAACGAAGATCGAGCGCCACCACCCGTTGAACCAGTTGCGCGGAATCAGTACTTCGCCTTACCCCATCGGGCGGCCCACTCCCTCGCCATTTCCATCGCCTGTTCTCGGCTGCAAGCATCTCCTACCCGGCGCCTCTCAGTTTAGGGAGACTGAAAAAAATCGGTTGAGTCGCAGAACTTGCGGTCCGAAAGATTTCTTCTCTCGCAAAGACGCCAAGAAAACGTTTAGATCCTTGGCGTTCTTGGCGCCTTGGCGAGAGTACAAATCGGCGTTTCCTTAGCTGCTTCGCTTAACCTGCTGTTCGTGGAGCGCGGCGGCTTGCCGGGGCAAGCCCCGGCGATGCAAAAGCGGGAGCAAGCTCCCGCACTCCACCCTTATCTCCCCCGCGTCGAGGGGCGACGCAGGTGGTGTTTGGACGTGGGCCAGAGCGCTGGCGTGCAGCAGTTCCCTCTCTCTTACGCCTGAGGGTTACGGATAACGCTGATGTCGTTTGTGTGCGACTCGCCGGGCAGGACGGGCCCTGATGTCCGATGCGCTCCCCGCAGGTGTGCGCCGAGACTCAACTTACCCGTGAACGCTCGCTGCGTTCACGGGGTTGCCGTGCGACAGAGGTACCTCACTTCATCCCTTCAATCAGGGCAATGTCCTTGCGCAGTAGGTCATTGACCATGTCGCCCACCTCGACACCCTTGACCTTGGCCCCCGCGCTAAGGTAATCGAGTACATCAGCGTCCAGGTACACCGGCAGATTCAGTGTGGCGTCAGGACGATAGAACTTGCCGTGCTGTAACTATTCAGCCGTTCCACCGACCTGTCGCCTCTCCCCGGTAGGAGCCCAGCCCTCTGGGCGATTGCTGCGCGAGTTTTACCGATGCAATCGCCCAGAGTGGGCTCCTATGTGAGGCACTCGAGCTGTTGGGCTGAATAGTTACGCCGCGCTTCCCTTTGGAGAAGTCGTACTCTTCTTTCATGGGTTCCCCTCGTACTGGCGTTGCTCGTGTTTGGTGGCTTGGCGGGCTGAGATGAGCCGCACTGCGATGCCCTCTTCGTGTTCCAAGAAGGTGTGGACTACCACCAAGAGCCCCCCGTTCCTCGACTTGCCCAGGGTGATCCAGCGCTCTTCGGTCTCGGAGTGCTCGTCATCCAAGATCGTGATCTGCAGGGGGTCGAGAACTCCGCGGCCTGTTCGAAACCAACCCCGTGTTTCGCAAGGTTGGTCTTGGCTTTGCGCGGATCCCACTCAAAAGTGTATTCCATGGGCAGTCAACAATCCCCGATCACTCGCTCCCTTTCTCCTCCTCTTCGGAGAGGCGGTGAAAGGTCGTGTTTCGGCAACGCGGGCAGGGCGGAATGCGTCCGGGGCGGTTGAAGTGCAGCAGCTCGCCGCACTCGTTGCACTTGAGGGTGCCGAGGCCGCTCACCTCGCCAGTGTGCCACTCACTCAGGATTTCCGCCCGCTCCTCCAGGGCCCCCAGCTCCACGCGGCTTTGGTCCACGGCCTTGAGGAACATGTCGGCGATCCCCTGCTCCAGCAGCTCCATGTCGAAGCGCAGCCAATCCCCGAACTCCCGGCCCGAGCGGTTGAGGAACCCCGCGGCGTGTTCCACGTCGCGTCGCAGGTATTCGCCAACCCGTTCGGCCTCCTCCCGGCTCAGCTCCCCCAGGTCGGACGCCGCCTGCTTGGCGTGGTCCAGGGCGTGGCCGAGTCCGCCTTCGGCGTCGGTGAGGCTCGAGCGCACGCGCTCGAGCATGCGGTGGTACGCTTCGGCGAGTTTGTCGCCCCAGCCTTCTTGCCCGTTCTGGTCGGTCATCGTCATTCCCCACGCTACGCTTAAGTCTTCAGGTATGGTCGAACGTGCTTCACCTCGGCGCCATGGCGGCAGGGTCGGGTCCCCCCGTCGAGGCACGCTGTAAAGACGTCCCTGTACGCTCGTCGGCCGGATCCCTCCGGCCAACGGCCTCGAATCGGGAATCCGGCCCTGCCGCGAACCATGGAGTTGGGTGCGGGTGAGCGCCGTCGTGTTAACCGTAGTTTGACGGACACGACTCGCCGTGCCAACTGTGCACTCCATCTGTGGTCCCATGTTATGCTAATCCGCTTTTCCGAATCTGGACCCACGGGCGTAGAGAGATGGCGTTGGACGAGCAATACAAACCGGAATCCATCGAAGAGCAGACGCAGCAGCAGTGGGAGGCGCAGCAGACCTTCCGCGTGGTGGAGGACTCTGAGCGCGAGAGCTTCTATTGCCTCTCCATGTTTCCCTATCCCAGCGGCCGGCTGCACATGGGGCATGTGCGCAACTACACCATTGGCGACGTGATCGCCCGCTACCAGCGCATGCGGGGCAAGAACGTGTTGCAGCCCATGGGGTGGGATGCCTTCGGGCTGCCGGCGGAAAATGCCGCTATCAAGAACAACGTCCCGCCGGCCAAGTGGACCTACGAGAACATCGAGTACATGCGCGGCCAGTTGAAGCGGCTCGGCTTCGGTTACGACTGGTCCCGGGAGATCGCCACCTGTCGCCCCGAATACTACCGTTGGGAGCAGTGGCTGTTCACCCAGCTATTCGAGAAGGGGTTGGTCTACAAGCGGACCGCTCCGGTCAACTGGTGCCCCAACGACCAGACCGTGCTTGCCAACGAACAGGTGATCGAGGGGCGTTGCTGGCGTTGCGACACCCACGTGGAGCGGCGGGAGATCCCGCAGTACTTCATGAAGATCACCGCCTACGCCGATGAGTTGCTGCGGGGTCTCGACACCCTCACGGGCTGGCCCGAGCAGGTGCGCACCATGCAGCGCAACTGGATCGGCCGCTCCGAAGGGGTGGAGGTACATTTCGGCATCGAGGGTTCCGAGCAGCCCCTGAAGGTCTTCACCACCCGCCCCGACACCCTGATGGGGGTGAGCTACGTGGCGGTAGCCCCCGAGCATCCGCTGGCCTTCAGCGGCGCGGTGAACAACCCCGAAGTGGCGGCCTTTATCGAGGAGTGCCGCCATATCGAGACTGCCGAGGCGGCAATGGAGACCATGGAGAAGAAGGGGGTGGATACCGGCCTCAAGGCCATTCACCCCATCACTGGCGAGAAGGTACCCGTCTACGCAGCCAACTTCGTCCTCATGGGCTACGGCGAGGGGGCGGTGATGGCCGTCCCGGCCCACGACCAGCGCGACTGGGAGTTTGCCCAGAAGTACGGGTTACCGATCACGCAGGTGATCGCCCCCGCCGACGGCAGCACCCCCGACCTCACCGCCGCGGCCTATACCGACAAGGGGGTACTGGTGAGTTCAGGCGATTTCTCCGGACTCACCTCCGCGGAGGCCTTCGACGCCATTGCCGCCTATCTGGAAGGAGAGGGCAAGGGGTGCAAACGGGTCAACTACCGGCTGCGCGACTGGGGTGTTTCTCGTCAGCGCTACTGGGGCTGCCCCATCCCCATTGTCAACTGCCCCACCTGTGGGGCCGTACCGGTGCCTGAGGACCAGCTGCCGGTGGTCCTCCCCGAAGATGTGGCCTTCGACGGTATCGGCTCACCCATCAAGCGGATGGCGGAGTTCACCAATACCACCTGCCCCAAGTGCGGCGGCAAGGCGGAGCGCGAGACCGATACCTTTGACACCTTCATGGAATCCTCCTGGTACTACGCCCGCTACACCTGCCGGGACAACCAGCAGGCCATGCTGGACGAGCGGGCCCGTTACTGGCTGCCGGTGGATCAGTACATCGGCGGCATTGAGCATGCCATCCTCCACCTCCTGTACGCGCGCTTCTATCACAAGCTGTTGCGGGATGAGGGGCTGGTCGGCTCCGATGAGCCCTTTACCAATCTGCTGACCCAGGGAATGGTGCTCAAGGATGGGGCCAAGATGTCCAAGTCCAAGGGCAATACCGTGGACCCCCAGGAGCTCATCGAACGCTATGGGGCCGACACGGTGCGGCTGTTCACCATGTTTGCCGCGCCGCCGGAGCAGTCCCTGGAGTGGTCCGACAGCGGGGTGGAGGGGGCTTACCGCTTTCTGCGCCGGGTGTGGGCCTTCGCGGTGGAGAACCGTACAGCCCTGGGGGCCGGTCAGTCACGGCAGGGCAACTGGAATGAACTGGAGGGCGAGCAGGCGGCTGCCCGTCGGCAGGTGCACGAGGTTTTGCAACAGGCGCTGGCTGATTTTGGCAAGTATCAGTTCAACACCGTAGTGGCTGCCTGCATGAAGTTGATGAATTTGTTGCCGGGCGTGCCCGCCGGCGGGCGCCGCGATGCGGTGGTGGCAGAGGGCTATGGCATATTGCTGCGTCTGCTGGGCCCCATCGCGCCTCACATCAGCCAGCACCTGTGGTCCGAACTTGGCTACGGCGACGACATTCTCGCGGCCCCTTGGCCGGAGGTGGACGAAAGCGCGCTGGTGAAGGACACCATCGAGCTGGTGGTCCAGGTCAACGGCAAGGTCCGGGGCAAGGTCAGCGTACCGGCCGGCGTCGACAATGCCGCCATCGAGCAGGCCGCACTGGCAGACACGAACGTGCTGCGCTTCGTTGAGGGCATGGAGGTGAAGAAGGTCATCGTCGTGCCGGGGCGGCTCGTGAACGTCGTCGCCAAGTGAGTGGCGGGTGACCAGGTGCGACGTGGGTCCGGAGCATCGACTTGGGCGGGGGCAATCAGGTGAGGGATCCGTGCCGTATGTCGGCCAGGTCGTGGAGACGGCTGCTGCCCCTCTTGTATCTCGCATCGCTTGTCTTGTATCTGCCTGCGTGCGGCTTTCACCTGCGCGGGGCGGCCCCGCTGCCGCCGGCCATGGAGCGGACGGTGATCAGGGGCACGCCCGTCAATGGGCCGCTGTACGACCAGATCCAAACAGCGTTCGCTGCCGCCGGGGGCACACTGGTGGATGCGCCGGAACGGGCGACGGCTGTCCTCATAATCAGGGGAAATCGCTTTGACCGCCGGGTACTGAGCATCGCGGCCGACGGTCGGGTCAGCGAGTACGAGCTGAGCTATCTGCTGGAGTACGCCCTTCAGTCGCCAACCGGTCAGGCGATTGTTGCCCCGCAGCAGGTGACGCTTACCCGCGATTACAGCTTCGATCCCGCCAATGTGCTGGCAAAGGATGAGGAGGAGGCCCTGCTGCGGGGCGAAATGCTCCGGTTTGCGGTGCGTGACATGTTGCGCCGTCTCCAGGCGACGCTGGGGGCCGAGCCGGCCGCTGAACCGGTGCAGCCGGGGCGTCCGCTGTGAAGTTGTGGGCTGACAAGCTGACGGACCACTTGCGTGGCACTCTGCTGCCCGCCTACCTGGTCAGTGGCGAAGAGCCCCTTCAGCTCAACGAGTCGGTGGACGCTATCCGTGCCGCCGCCCGTGCCCGGGGCTACACCGAACGGCAGGTGTTTCACGCCGACACCGCCTTTGACTGGAATCAGCTTCTGGCGGCCTCCGAGAGTCTCTCCCTCTTTTCCGAGCGTCAACTGCTCGAGCTGCGGCTCGCCGGGAGTGGCCCGGGGGATGCCGGGGCGAAGGCCATTGCCGCCTACATGGCCAGCCCCTCACCGGACAACCTGCTGCTCATCACCTGCGGCAAACTGGACAAGCGCCAGCAGCAGAGTGCCTGGGTCAAGGCCGTTGACGGCGGTGGTGCGGTGCTTCAGATCTGGCCCGTGGAGCCTGCGGCCCTGCCCGGCTGGGTTCAGCGACGGGCGGTGGGAGCCGGCATGCGGCTCACCGCCGAGGCAGCCCGCCTGCTCGCCGAACGGGTGGAGGGCAATCTGCTGGCGGCGGCACAGGAGATCGAAAAACTACGGCTGCTCCATGGGGAGGGGGCGCAGCTCGATTTCGCCGAGGTGGGGGAGGCGGTTGCCGACAGTGCGCGCTTCGATCTGTTCCAGGCGGTGGATACGGCCCTGGGGGGTGATGGTGCCCGTTGCGTGCGGATGCTGAGTGGGCTGCGCGGCGAAGGGGTCGACCCCATTCTGGTGCTCTGGGCCTTTGCCCGGGAGATCCGTTCACTGGCGGCGATGAGCGGTGAGCTGACCGGCAGCGGGGCGGTGGATGGCATCTTGAGCAAATACCGGGTGTGGGACAAGCGCAAGCGACCGGTACGGGCCGCCCTCTTGCGCCATCCGAAACCGGGGCGTTGGCTCAACATGCTGCGCCGTGCGGGGCGGATTGACCGCATGATCAAGGGATCCGAGCCGGGCAATGCCTGGGACGAGTTGGTACAATTGGCGCTTGTCGTGGCCGGGGTGCGGATTATCTATCCGTAACACATCGAAACAGCTCCCAATGAGGGGGCGCAGGGGGATGTGCGCTTATCCACCTACTTTAGGGAAACGCTGAGCAAATCCGCTTTCGTCGCTCCCGTCCCCGATTCAGGCATTCGAGGGCAGGGTTCGCGGGCATGACGAATCAACCAGCGTTTCCTTGGCCACATCGGAGTTACCTGTTCGGTGCTCTAGAGCACCGAACAGGTAAACGGAAAGATCGCCAATCGCAGCCAAATTGCGCCGCAGGTGGCGGAGGCAGCGAACCGAGGTAGGGTGGATAAGCGCAGCGCATTCACCCATTCGACGCCGCACGGTGGATGCGCTGCGCTTATCCACCCTACATGTTGGGCGCGTCGGATTTATCTGTTCGATGCTCTAGAGAGATTTCGTCAGTGAAGGCCGTGGGTTCGGCCCGGCTCGCTATAAACCAAACCCGCTGCCTTCGCAGCGGTATTCATCCGGAGAGAGTGGGTGATGGATATCAAGACCTATATGGAGGGAGTGGGCCGCGCGGCCCGGGCCGCCTCGCGGGCGGTTGCCCGCGCGGGCACCAATGCCAAGAACACGGCCCTGTTGGCCATGGCAGACGCCATCGAGGAGGCGCAGCAGGGGCTCATTGACGCCAATCAGAAAGACCTTGAGGCCGGAAGGGCACGGGGGCTGGATGCGGCGCTGCTGGATCGGCTCGAGCTCAATGCCGAGCGCATCGCCTCCATGGCCGAAGGTCTGCGGCAGATCGCCACCCTGCCCGACCCGGTGGGTGAGATCACCGACCTCAACTACCGTCCTTCCGGGATCCAGGTGGGGCGCATGCGCGTACCCCTGGGGGTGGTGGGAATCATCTACGAGTCCCGCCCCAACGTCACCGCAGATGCCGCCGCGCTCTGCCTGAAATCCGGCAATGCCGCCATCCTGCGCGGCGGTTCGGAGGCACAGCATTCCAATCAGGCCATTGCCGCCTGCATTCATGCCGGGCTGGCCGAAGCCGGCTTGCCCAGGGAGGCGGTGCAGGTGATTGAGACCACCGACCGTGCGGCGGTGGGGGCACTCATCACCATGCCCGAGTACGTGGATGTGATCGTGCCGCGCGGCGGCAAGGGGCTCATCGAGCGGATCAGTGCCGAGGCGCGCGTCCCGGTGATCAAGCACCTCCACGGGGTCTGCCACGTCTACATCGACGACAAGGCAGACACGGCGAAGGCCATTCGGGTCGCCTTCAATGCCAAGACCCAGCGCTACGGCACCTGCAACACCATGGAGACCCTGCTGGTGGCCGAGGGGATCGCCCCGGCGGTGTTGCCGGAGTTGGGGCGGATGTACGCCGGGAAGGGCGTTGAACTGCGTGGCTGCGAGGCGGCTTTGCGCCTGCTGCCCGGGGCGGCGGCGGCCTCGGCCGAGGACTGGGACACCGAATATCTGGCGCCCATCCTCTCCGTTCGGGTGGTGGGCGGGCTGGACGAGGCCATCGAGCACATCCATGCCCATAGCTCCGGCCACACCGAGTCTATCATTACCGAAGACATCGGCCGCGCGCGGCGTTTCCTGACCGAGGTCGATTCAAGCTCGGTCATGGTCAACGCCTCCACCCGTTTCGCCGACGGGTTCGAGTACGGGCTGGGGGCCGAAATCGGGATCAGCACCGACAAGATCCACGCGCGCGGGCCGGTGGGGTTGGAGGGGCTCACCTCGCAGAAGTTCATCGTCATTGGCGACGGGCACATCCGCGAGTAGTCCCCCGAACGCAAGCGGTGGCCCGGGCTTGCGGGGCGGTTCCAAGGACCGTCCCGACAGGCTCCCGACGCATGGGGTGATGCCTATGTCGTGGTGGAGTGGGGTTTCAAGGCTTGCCCGGAGAGCGACTCCCTGGCTGGCGGTGCTCCTCATCCCCGCCGAGGGGGTCGCCCTTGCGTTCGGTCTGCCCGAGGTGCACTCCTCGCTGAACGATCGCCTCGACGTCACGTTTGAGCTGACAGCGGGCCCGGCCGAGCAGCTGGTGGATGTGAACGTGACCCTTGCGCCGCCGCCGATGTACGACAAGCTGGAGATCCCGCCCCCCGACTTTCTGAATACCCTGCAGGTGGAGTTGGAACCCGCCGGCGAAGGGCGCGCCTTGGTGAGAATCACCAGCACCGCCCCGATCAAAGAGCCCATCTTGGAGTTGCTGGTCGATGTGCATTGGCCAGATGGTCGTGTGCTGAGGGCGGTGCCTGTCATTCTCGAGCTGCCGTTCAGGATTTCGGAATCGCACGTCGCCGAACGAGCACCCGCACTCGGGCGAAACCGTGCACTGCCTTCGGGGGCCGCCACGAGACGCGGGGGAATGCAGGTTCAGGTGGCGTGATGGGTTGCGGTGCACCCGCGCAGTGGGCAATATCGCCCTGGGACAGTGAAAAATCCCGGGTGGCTGTCGCCCACCTTTCCAAGTCGGCGCGGAGAGATATTGAGTAGTGCAACGCCCTATCGGCATTTTCGGCGGGACTTTCGACCCCATCCACTTTGGCCACCTACGCCCTGCACTCGAGTTGCTGGAGGAGTTGGGGCTGGCGCAGCTGCGGTTCATCCCCAGCGCGGTGCCCCCGCACCGCGCCCAGCCGTGTGCCACGGCCGAACAGCGGCTGACCATGGTGCGCCTGGCCACTGCGGATGAGCCGCGTTTCGTGGTGGATGATCGCGAAGTGCGGCGGGGAGGGATCTCCTACACGGTGGATACCCTGTACCAGTTGCGCGAGGCACTGGCGCCCGCCCCGCTTTGCCTGCTCGTCGGGGTGGACGCCTTTTTGGGTCTGGGCGGCTGGCACCGGTGGGAGGAGCTTCCGGAGCTGGCCCACATCATTGTGATGCACCGCCCCGGATGGCAGCTGGACGAAGCGGCGCCCGGCTCCACTGCCGCCCTTGAACTGCTTCGCTTGCGCAGAGTGGCGGCGTTCGAGGAACTGCTCCCCCGACGCGCGGGCGGCATACTGCTGCAGCCCGTTTCCCAACTGGCGATCTCGGCCACGGCGGTGCGCCAGTGTGTGCGCAAGGGGAGAAGCATCCGTTACCTCCTCCCGGATGCGGTACGCGACTACATCGCTGCGGAAGGGCTGTACTCGAAGTGAATTGAACGATTTTTCAGAACCGGACAGCCATGGGTGCTGTGGGCGCCTGGCCCGGAGTGCTCATAATTTTCAGAGTCAATGAGGTGTGATGAAAACCGAAGAATTGAAGACGTTGGTGGTGGCAGCTCTTGAAGACCTCAAAGGGGTCGACATCAAGGTGCTCGATGTCCAGGGCAAGACCAGCGTCACTGATATCATGGTGATTGCGGCGGGGACCTCCACCAGGCAGGTCAAGGCATTGGCCTACAACGTGGTGGAGAAGGTGAAGGAGCACGGGGTGCGCCCGCTGGGGGTGGAAGGGCAACAGGAGAGCGGCTGGGTGCTCGTCGATCTGGGGGATGTGGTGGTCCATGTCATGCTCCCGGAGGTTCGCGACTTTTACAATCTGGAGAAGCTGTGGGGCGAGGAAACCCCGAAATCCCACCCATGAGCGTAGCTGCGGTCCCGCTGTAAGAGGTTTTCGTGCGCATCCATCTGATCGCGGTCGGCACCCGGATGCCTTCCTGGGTCGAGGAGGGCTACCGCGAGTACGCCAAGCGGATGCCTCCCGAGTGTCAGTTGCACCTGACCGAAGTCCCGCTGGCGAAACGCACCAAGAATTCCGACCCGGACCGGTTGAGGAAGCAGGAGGGAGAGAAGGTGGCGGCGAGCGTTCCCAAGGGGGCGCACATTGTGGCGCTGGAGGTGAACGGGCGTCCGTGGTCCACCGGGAAGCTCTCGCAGCGGCTCGATGCATGGTTGGGCGGCGGACAGGATGTGGCGCTGCTGGTAGGCGGCCCGGACGGGCTTTCGCCCGCTTGCCGGGACATGGCGCGGGAGTGGTGGTCACTCTCGCCGCTGACCCTGCCGCACCCGCTGGTGCGGATTATCGTGGCCGAGCAGCTCTACCGGGCCTGGACGCTTCTCAAGGGCCATCCGTACCACCGCTAGAGCACCGAACAGATAAATTCGACGCGCCCAACATGTAGGGTGGATAAGCGCAGCGCATCCACCAATTCGACGCCGCACGGTGGATGCGCTGCGCTTATCCACCCTCGGTTCGCTGCCCCCGCCACCTGCCGCGCAATTTGGCTGCGATTGGCGATCTTTCCGTTTACCTGTTCGGTGCTCTAGCGTGCATTTCTCACCAGAGGCCGTCGGCGAGGGTGTCGAGATGTCAGCGCTGCACCAATCGGCGGCGTCCAGGGCGTGCGGATACGAAACAGATCTCTGGAATACTCGATGCCTCAGAACTTCGAAATCTATCTGGCCTCGGCTTCACCACGGCGGCGGGAACTGCTGGAGCAGGTGGGGGTGACCTTCCGGTTGCTTTTCCCCTCGGTCCCTGAAGTAGCGCTGCCTGGCGAGGAGCCAGAGCGCTTCGCCATGCGCGTGGCGCAGGCGAAGGCACGCGTGGGGCGCAGTCTCGTCCCGCCCGCGGACCCTCGCCCAGTGCTCGGGGCGGACACGGTGGTGACCGTCGACGGCGAGATCCTCGGCAAGCCGCGGGACCGACAGCACGGGCTCGCAATGCTCGAGCGGCTTTCCGGGCGGACCCACCAGGTGATCACCGCCGTCAGCATCGTCGGCGCCGATGCCGGCGAGGCGTCGGCCACCAGCACCAGTTCGGTAACGTTTCGAACCATCACCGAATCCGAGCGCAAGGCCTACTGGAGCAGCGGAGAGCCCTCAGACAAGGCGGGCGGATACGCGATACAGGGGCGCGGTGCCCTGTTCGTGGCACATCTGGAGGGGAGTTATTCCGGGGTGATGGGATTGCCCCTTTTCGAGACCGGCGCGTTGCTCGAATCGTTCGGCATCCACTTGTGGGGTTGAGGCAGGCCCAGCAAGGGGGGAGCGATTCCGGGAGCCCAGGGGCGATCTTCACGACCTGCTCTGGAGGCGTTACATCGCTCTCGGGTAGGTATGCGTTTACCTGCCCAGCCACTGCTTTCCTTCGCAGGGTAAACGCATACTAACGTTACGGCCGTGCTGTGAGCGATGTAAGTCCTTGAAAGCAGGTACGCTGTGAATACATCCCTGTACGCTCGACGGCCGCGTCCATGCGGCCGACGACCTGCTTTCAAGGACTTACATCACTCTCTGGTAAGTATGCGTTTACCCTGCTTTCCTTTGCATTCGCAGCGCCGTTGCGAGAAATTGAATCCCCGGCCAGGGGAGAGGCTTCGCCGCCGCTGCGGGCCGGTTTGCCACAGGTCTCCTCCCGCGGGGGAGAACGGGTCGATCCGGATCAACAAATAACATCAAGCAAACAGACCGCACCCATGAGTGAAGAACTTCTCATCAATGTGACTCCCCACGAGACGCGGGTCGCCTTTGTGGAAAACGGCGTGCTGCAAGAGGTGCACATCGAGCGGGCGCGACGGCGCGGCTTGGTGGGCAATGTCTACAAGGGCAAGGTGTCCCGGGTCCTGCCGGGCATGCAGGCGGCATTCGTGGATATCGGCCTGGAGCGCACCGCGTTTCTTCACGTGTCGGATATCCTGGTGCCGCCCAGCGGCAATGGCGAGTTGAACGGGGAGGGGGAAGAGCCCGCTCGCCGCGGCCCCGAGCCCCACATCAACGCGGTCCTGCGCGAAGGCCAGGAGGTGATGGTGCAAGTGGTCAAGGATCCCCTCGGTACCAAGGGGGCCCGGCTCACCACCCACATTGCCATTCCCTCCCGCTATCTGGTGTTCATGCCGGGCAACAGACATGTCGGTGTGTCCCAGCGCATCGAAGACCCCGCCGAGCGTACGCGCCTGAAGGAGGCGGCCCAGCTGCTTGCCCCCGGGCACGGCGAGGGGGGATACATCATCCGCACCGTGGCCGAAGGCTGCAATGACGAGGCCCTGGAGAAGGACATGGTCTTCCTGGGGCGGCTCTGGGCGGCCATCCAGGAACGCTACGAGGGTGAGCGGCCGGGCACCCTGATCCACGAGGATCTGCCGCTGGTGATGCGCACCATGCGGGATCTGGTGGATGCCGATATCGAAAAGGTGCGCATCGACTCGCGCGAGACCTACCAGAAGGTGGTGAAGTTTGCCTCCAAGTTCATCCCGGAGCTGGCGCCGCGCGTGGAGCACTATGCGGGTGAGCGCCCCATCTTCGACATCTACGGTGTGGAAGACGAGATCCAGAAGGCGCTGGAGCGGAAGGTACAGTTGAAGTCGGGCGGCTATCTGATCATCGATCAGACCGAGGCGATGACCACCATCGACGTCAATACCGGTGCCTTCGTCGGCCACCGTAATCTCGAAGAGACCATCTTCAAGACCAATCTCGAGGCAACGCAGGCCATCGCGCGCCAGCTGCGACTGCGCAACCTGGGCGGCATCATCATCATCGACTTCATCGACATGACCGATCCCGACCACCGTCGTCAGGTGCTGCGGGCACTTGAGAAGGCGTTGGAGCGCGACCACGCCAAGAACCACATCAGCGAGGTCTCCGCACTGGGTCTGGTGGAGATGACCCGCAAGCGCACTCGCGAGAGCCTCGAACACATCCTCTGTGAGTCCTGTCCCATCTGCACCGGGCGGGGCACGCTCAAGACGCCCGAGACGGTCTGCTACGAGATCTTCCGCGAGATCCTGCGCGAGGCGCGGCAGTTCGATGCCCGCCAGCTGCTGGTCCTGGCCTCGCAGGAGGTGGTCGATATGCTGCTGGATGAGGAGTCCACCTCCGTGGCCGAACTCGAGGAGTTTATCGGTCGACCCATCAAGTTCCAGGTGGAGTCTCTTTACACCCAGGAGCAGTTCGATGTGGTCCTGATGTAGGCCACGCCTTCCCGGGCACACAGCGGTCCTGCGATATGCCGGCTTTCGCCATCACACTCACGCGGCTCCTCCTTCGCTCCCTGGGCTATGGGGTGGTGGCCGTGCTGATTGCCGCGGCGGTGCTGGTGAGCCTGTTGCGGCTCGTCCTGCCGGAGGTGGACAGCTATCGAGGGCATGTTGAAGAGGTGGTGAGCGGTTATTTGGGCCAGCCGGTGACCATCACCGCGCTGGACGCCAGGCTGCTGGGACTCTCCCCCAAGGTCATCCTCAAAGGGGGCACTCTGCGGGATGCCGAGGCACGCCCAACCCTGCGCTTCGAGCAGCTGGAGCTTGCGCTCGACCCGCTCGCCAGCGTCCGGCGCGGTGCGCCGGTCCTCGCGGAGCTGACCGTGGTTGGGGCGCACCTTGCCCTGGAGCGATTGCCCAGCGGGGTTTTGCAGGTGCAGGGATTGACTCTGTCCGAAGCGGAGGCCGGCTCCGGGGGCGGCGTTGGGCAGTGGTTGCTGGGCCAGGGGCGCATCGCCCTTCGTGACAGCACGGTCTTATGGGCGGATCGGGTCACCGGGCGTTCGCTGCGCTTTGACCATCTCAGCGTGGAGGTGAGAAACGGCGCCGGTCGCCACAGCCTGAGCGGAACGGCCCGGGTCTCCGAGCACGAGGGGACGACCGTTACCCTCGCCGCGGAGGTCCGGGGCGATCCGCTGGCCACGGGCGACTGGGACGGCGGTTTCTATCTGAAGGCAGAGACGGTGCCCCACGGCTGGTTGAACGGCATGCACCCCGCGCTTGCCAGCGTGGACGATGGGCGAATCGGCTTTGAGGTGTGGGGCGCGTGGGACGGAGCTCAATTGCGCGAGCTTGTAGGACGCGGACAACTGCGCGATCTGAAGGTTGCCCGCGAAGGGGCACGGATTGGGGTGGACCGGGTCGACGGCGAGTTTCGCTGGGCTCGGGAAGAGGGCGGCTGGGCACTGTCAGTGGAACGCTTGACCCTGGTTCGCCGCGGTGAACAACGTCCTCCTGCGCGCTTGCGCCTGCGCCAACGCGATGGAGGGATCAGCGGGACACTGAGCCGTGCAATGGTGGAGGATCTTGCCGACGGCGTGGCCCTTTGGGGCGGGATCGACCCTGCCCAGCGTAAGCTCCTGCGCAGCCTGCGGCCCACTGGTACGGTGAGCGAGCTGCGTGTGGAGGCGGGCGATGTTCTTCACCTCCAGGCTGCCCTCGAGGATCTCTCCATTGCCCCGAGCGGGTCGTTGCCGGGTATCAGCGGGGTCGACGGGCATCTGACGCTCTCCCCGGGGCGCACCGAGATCCATCTGGAGAGCCTGGGGGCGAGCGTTACCCTCCCCAAGCTGTTTCGTGCCCCCTTGTCCCTCGATCGCGCCGTCGGGCGTGTGCTTGTGGAACAGCAAGCTCAGGGATGGCGGGTCAGCTCTCGCCAGTTGGCGCTGGAGAACCGGGATGTCGCGCTCCAGACCTCTTTCGACCTCCATCTCCCCGAACAAGGTGCCCCCTTCATGGATTTGCGGGGGGAGTTTTGGAATGCCCGGGCATCACGGGTGCCGGCCTACCTCCCTGTGGGGATCATGGGGGAGGGTACGGTGGAGTGGCTCGACAGCGCCTTCCGCTCGGGGCGGGCTGTCTCCGGCGGTGTTGTCCTGCACGGCCGTTTGTCCGACTTCCCCTACCGCGACCAGGAGGGGGTCTTCAAGGTGCGCTTCCGCACCCAAGGGGTGGAACTCCACTATGCCCCCGGCTGGCCGAATCTCAAGGACATCGCCGCCGATGTGACCTTCGACGGGGATGGGATGCAGATCGTAAGCCATGCCGCCACTCTGCTTGGTGGCCGCGTGGGGCACACCGCCGTAACCATCCCCGATTTCAGGACGGCCCGGCTCGCGGTCAACGGCAGCGCTCAGCTCGATGCGGCCGATGCGCTCTATCTGCTGCGGGAGACGCCGCTTCGGGAGCACATCGGAGCGTCGTTGGCCGATTTCGAAGCGGGGGGGGCCACCCGCTTGAACCTGCGGCTGGACATCCCCCTCAGCGAGGAGGAGGCGGTGCCACAGCCCCTCGGGGTGGAGGGCGATGTGACGCTGGAGGGGGGGCGCATTAAAGTTGCCCAGGGCGTGGTCTTCGAGGAGACCACCGGAACGGCCCACTTCAACGGGGGGCAGCTTCAGGCCTCGAAGCTCGAGGCCCGCCTGTTTGGGGGGCCGGCGGTACTGGCCATCTTCTCCAAGCCCGGGGAGAACCAACCTACGACCATTGCGGCGCGCGGACGCGCCCGGGGTGAAGCCCTGGGGCGTGAGCTTGCGCTGCCGCTGGTCGATCACCTCCGCGGCGAGGCCGCATGGCAGGCGACGCTGGTACTGGACCCAACTGAAAGGGAGGGGACCATCCTGCGGGTGACATCGGAATTGGCCGGCATGGCCGTGGATTTGCCGCATCCCTTGGGAAAGGAGGCCGAGACTCCGACGCAATTCAACTTGAAATACGCCCTTTCGGGAACGCACAGCGACCAACTGGAGATCGTGTTGGGCGATACGGCGGCGGCCTTCGATTTTTCGGAAGGGGCGCTTCAGCGAGGTGCCGTCCAATTCGGGGGAGGGACGCCAGCGCTGCCGGAGCGCGCTCTGCTGCGGATCACCGGGGCGCTGGAGGGTTTGGCCCCGGGCGCGTGGGGAGGCTTTTTTGCCCAGCGCACCAGCCTGGGAGAGGGGGTGCCCATCGAGCTCCGGATGGAGCGGCTGCATCTTCTCGCGGAGGAGCCGGGGGGGGCGGGGGGGCGGGCGCCGGCCCCTTGGCCGCAGCTGGATGTGGCGATCGGGGACTTCGCCTATGGAACCGCCCGTCTGGGGGAGGTACGTTTCAGAAGCCGGGATGAAGGCAGGGCAACCCTGTTCGAGGGGATTGAGGTCCGCGCACCGGCGTTGGCGGTGGTTGGCGAGGGACGCTGGGCCAAGGAGGGGGCGGGGACGACCCGGTTCGATCTGACGCTCACTGCCGACGACATCGGCCGCATGGCCGAGGCGGTTGGGCTGGTGAGCGTGGTCCGCAAAGGGAAAACCCGCGCCGCCGGGTACCTTCAGTGGGAAGGGACGCCGCTGGACATCGCCTTCGAAAGCCTGAGCGGCAAACTGAGGGTGGAGGTGGAGAAGGGGGTGATCGAGGACGTCGAGCCCGGCGCCGGGCGGCTGTTGGGGTTGTTGAGCCTCCG
This sequence comes from Gammaproteobacteria bacterium, assembly GCA_041690535.1. Lineage (GTDB taxonomy): Bacteria > Pseudomonadota > Gammaproteobacteria > Thiohalomonadales > Thiohalomonadaceae > JAWLHA01. The sequence goes on from JAWLHA010000024.1 coordinate 33,959, forward strand.
GGCGTTGCCGCGGCGATTGTTTCTCGACTTCAGCGATCTGCTGGGCCAGGGGATGACCTTCTCCTCCATACGCGGCGACCTGACCATCGACCAGGGGACTCTCTCAACGCAAAATCTGTTGATGGATTCCCCCTCGGCAGGGGTGCTCGTGAGCGGCGAGACGGGTCTTGCGGACCGCTCATACAACCAGCTGGTCTCTGTGGTGCCCAATGTCTCCGACACTATTCCCGTGGCCGGTGGCCTGGCTTGGGGTCCCCAGGTCGCGGCGGTGTTGTTGCTGGTGCACCGCCTGTTCCGATCCGAAATCGACAAGGCAGCCATGTTCCAGTACAAAGTGACCGGCAGCTGGGATGCCCCGGTGGTGGTCCGCCTGAGCTCCGATCCAGGGTGAACGCATACTAGCGTCACGGCCGTGCTGTGAGCGACGTAAGTCCTTGAAAGCAGGTACGCTGTAAAATACATCCATGTACGCTCGACGGCCGCAGCCGCTCTGGGCATCCTGCCCTCCCGCGGCATAAGTGCGTCCTTGCACCCATCCATGCGGCCGACGACCTGCTTTCAAGGACTTACGTCGCTCTTGGGTGAGTATGCGTTCACCCTGAGCTCCGATTGAGCTCAGCTGCCAAGCCGCGCCATTAAATGCTATGCTGCGCCGATGAAGCATTTCTTGCTAGGCGCGCTTTTCGCTGTCCCTGCCGCACTGGCCGGGGAGGCCCATACGCTCACCTCCGCAGAGTGGGATCGTCCCCGCGACGGTCTGTCCATCCTCCAGAAAGACGCCGTTCGGCAGTCGGTTCTGCAGCTGCTTGCCGCACCGAATGGGCGCCTGCTCATCCGTTACCCCGGCGGGGATGAGGGTGCCCTGTGGGCTACCGAGTTGAAGGCCTGGCTGGTGGGGCTGGGAGTCGGTTCGGAACGGATGGAGCTGTTGCCCGGCGGTGTCGAACCGGGCCAAGTACTGCTTGAAGTGTTGTCCGAACAGTAATAACTAAGCTGGGAGAAATTCGCGTGAGTCGTGTCGCTGCCATCCAAATGGCTTCTGGCCCCAACGTCAATGCCAATCTGCTGGAAACCGAGAGACTGATCGGCCAGGCGGCGGAAGCGGGCGCCAAACTGGTCGTGTTGCCCGAGAACTTCGCCCTCATGGGGATGCGCGAGAGCGACAAGGTGAAGCTCGGTGAGCCTGCAGGGGCAGGACCGATCCAACACTTCCTGGCCGAACAGGCGCGGCGGCGCGGTGTCTGGCTGGTGGGGGGAACGGTACCCATTGTCGGCGAGTCCGCCGAACGCGTTCGCGCCGCGACTGTCCTGTTCGACGATCAGGGCAACCAGGTGGCCCGCTACGACAAGATTCATCTGTTCGATGTGCACGTGCCTGAGAGCGGCGAGCAGTACAACGAGAGTGAAACCATCGAACCCGGTCAACAGGTGGTTGTCACGGACACCCCCTTCGGTCGACTCGGTCTGGCCATCTGTTATGACCTCCGTTTTCCGGAGCTCTTCCGGCAGATGGTATTGGAGGGGGTGGAGATCTTTGTTCTGCCCTCGGCATTTACTGCCGTGACGGGGCGTGCCCACTGGGAGGTGCTGGTTCGGGCACGTGCCATCGAGAATCTCAGCTACGTGGTTGCGGCGGCCCAGGGAGGCTTTCATGCCAACGGGCGTGAAACCCACGGCGACAGCATGATCGTCGACCCCTGGGGGATCGTCATGGACCGCCTGCCACGTGGCTCCGGGGTGGTGGTTGCCGATCTGGACCTGGGGCGCCTCGCCGACATTCGCCGCAGTTTCCCGGCGCTCAGGCACCGTAGAATGTCCTGCCGATTGGTGGGTCAGGAGGCCTAAAACCGATGCGAACTACGAAGGGCGAGATACGAGGGTCGGGGGCCGTTCTGCGCGGTTTTTCGGTCACGAGCGTCGCTCAGTGACACCCCTCCCCCGCGCCTCGGTCTCTCGCCCCTCGTAACAAGGGTTCAAACACCCAAGGCCTTCAGGAGACGGAACAGTTCCCGGGCACTGCGGGGCGGCTTCGATTTCGCCTGCTCCTGCTGGGCGCTGCGGATCAGTTGTCGAATGTGTTGGCGATCCACCGCCGGGAACCCGTTGACCAATTCCTCAAGGGCCGCATCACCCTCGGCCAGCAAGCGATCGCGCCACCGCTCCGCACGGTGCAACTGGGCAACGGCTTCGGCGTCCCGGTTTTCGAGCCGGTCCAGGGCGGTGCGGATCGGATCGGTATCCAAACCACGCATCAGCTTCCCAATGTACTGCAGCTGCCGGCGGTGGCCGCCCCGCTGCGTGATGCGGCGCGCCAATGCAATGGCATCGCGCAACTCATCGGGCATGGGGATTTGCTTGAGCTGGCTGGCGGGCAGCTGCACCAGTTTCTCCCCGAGGTCCTGCGCCGCCTGGCTCTCGCGCTTGCGCTCGCTTTTACTGATTTCCTGATCGGCGTCTTCGTCGTAGGGTTCGTGCATCGTTGGACTCTGCAGGTGATCTTCCCGCCATTATACTCCGGGATGACAGCCGCACGGGGCTGACGCGGATTTCTTGTCGTTTAGCTTCTGCAACCACCGATCTGCCGGCAATGTAACTATTCAGCCGTTCCACCGACCTGTCGCCTCTCCTCGGTAGGAGCCCAGCCCTCTGGGCGATTGCTGCGCGAGCTTTACCGATGCAATCGCCCAGAGGGCTGGGCTCCTACGTGAGGCACTCGGGCTGTTGGGTCTGAATAGTTACCCGGCAACTTGCTTGATCAGATGAGCAACAGGCTCGCGAGCCCCAGGAAGGCAAAGAAGCCTACGACATCCGTAACCGTCGTCAGTACGACACTCCCCGCCAATGCGGGGTCGGCGCCAAGTCTGCGCAGCATGATCGGGATCACCACGCCGGAGAGTGCCGCGATCGCGAGATTGACCATGACGGCCGCCCCGATCACGGCCCCCAGTGATTCGCTCCCGAACCAAAACACGGCCACCAACCCGATCACAACCGCCCACACGAAGCCGTTGAGTAGTCCGACCGTCAATTCCTTGCGCAGTAGTTGACGCGTATTGTTTGTCCCGAGCTGACCGAGGGCCATGGCTCGAATTACCAGGGTCAGGGTCTGGCTTCCGGCAATCCCCCCCATGCTGGCAACCACCGGCATCAAAATGGCCAGCGCCACCAACTGCTCGATGGTGGCACCGAACAGGCCGATCACCCAGGAGGCGAGAAAGGCGGTTATCAGGTTCACGCCAAGCCACACCGCGCGTCTGCGGCTGCTGGCGATCACAGGGGCGAAGATATCCTCCTCTTCGGTGAGACCGGCCATGCTCATGAAGGAGTGGTCGCTCTCCTCGCGGATGACGTCCACCACGTCATCGATGGTGATCCGCCCCAGCAGTTTCCCCTCGGCATTGACCACCGGCGCGCTGACCAGGTCGCGGCGCTCGAACAGGTTGGCCACCTCCGGGGCGGGCATATCCGCGGGGATCCCCTCGATGTCGCGGCGCATCAGCTCCGCCACGGTCAGGTCGGGTCCATGGGTGAGGATGGTGGTCAGCGGCAGCAGACCCAGGTACTTGCCCTCACGGTTGACCACCATCAGGCTGTCCGTGGTTTCGGGGAGGGAACCGCGAAAACGCAGGTAGCGCACCACCACGTCGAGGGTGAGATCCGCCCGGACGGTGATGGGGTCGACGTTCATCAACCCGCCGGCGGAGTCCTCCGGGTAGGAGAGCACCGCCTCGAGGCGCATCCGGTGCTGCTCGTCCATGCTGCCGAGGATTTGGTTGATCACCTCCTCGGGCATCTCAGGAAGGAGATCGGCGAGGTCGTCGGTCTCCAGTCCCTCCGCCGCTGCGATGAGCTCGTGCGGATCCATCTCCCGGATCAGGGTGGCCCGGACGTGTTCGTTCACATAGGTGAGAACTTCACCATCGAGCTGCGGATCGACCAGCTCCCAGACATTGAGCCGCTCTTCGGTGGGCAGCGACTCGAGGATGTGGGCGATTTCCGCAGGGTGCAACTCGTTGATGCGCCGGCGAATGCGCGCGAAGTCGCCCGTCTCCAGGTGACCATAGATGGCCTGAAGCGGCTCGAGCGGCTTTTCGACTTCGGCGGTATCCACCATGGGAAAACTCGCAGTCACCTGGATCTCTCACCAGGCGAACCGTTGATTGAAGGTCAGCAAACAGGCTGTCGCCGCTGCACCCGCTCGCCAGTGGCGGGTGAGCGAAGTACGCGCTGCCCGGAACTGTGCCAGGCAGGTGCGAAGTGTAGCAAGGGCGTGTTGCGCGGGAAAAGCGGAGTTTCTCCCCACCGCGCTTATGTAGCGCCCGTGGGAACCAGACGGGTGAAAGGAGAGGGGGACGGTCAGGTTTCCCGATTCAGACGGTCCAGCTGCTCGATGACCTCCTCGGGATGCACGCAGCGCAGCAGCCGCGTCACCCGCCGGGACAGTAGAGAGACATTGGTTTGGGTGATCACCTGTTTCACTTCCAATACCGCCGCAGGGGGCATGCTGAACTCGGTCAGCCCGAGCCCGAGCAGCAGGCGCGTGAAATCGGGATCACCGGCCATCTCGCCGCACATGGAGACGGGGATTGCCGCGGAGCGGCCCGCCTGCAGGATGGTCCTGATCAGGCGCAGCACCCCGGGGTGGAGCGGGTTGTAGAGGTGATTCACCTTCTCATCGATCCGATCGGTTGCAAGGGTGTACTGGATCAAATCGTTGGTGCCGATGGAGAGGAAATCGAGATGGCGGGCGAAACCGTCAGCGCAAACGGCGGCGGCGGGGACCTCAATCATGCCGCCAAACTGCAGGTGCGGGTCGAAGCGCTTGCCCTCCTGCTCCAGTTGGCCCAGACACTCCAACAGCAGCCGCCGGGTCTGTCTGACCTCCGAAAGATCCGTCAGCATTGGCAGCAGCAACCGCACCGGGCCGTAGGCAGAGGCGCGCAGGATTGCTCGGAGCTGACCACGGAAAAGCTCCGGCTCCTTGAGGCAGAAGCGAATTCCGCGTAGGCCGAGCGCCGGATTCTGTGATCCCGCGGTGGCGGAAAGGGGCTCCTTGTCGGCCCCCAGGTCCAGGGTGCGGATGGTCAGGGGCTGACCCCGCAGACGGCGCTGCGTCTGCCGGAAGATTTGGAACTGCTCCTCCTCGTCGGGCGGTTCGGCGCGGTTCATGTAGAGGAACTCGGTGCGATAAAGCCCCACCCCCTCTGCGCCGGTCTGGCGCATGGCATCGATGTCTTCCGCCAGCTCGATATTTGCCCGTAGCGCGATTTTCACCCCATCCAGCGTGACCGCCGGACGGTCCTTCAATCTGCGCAGCCCCGAGCGCAGGCGCTTCTCATCGGCCTGCCTTCTGCGGTAGTAGGCGAGCTCTGTCTCGTCCAGGTTCGCGAGTAGCACCCCCTGGGCGCCGTCCACCACCACCAGTTCGTCGTCGACGATATACTGGTAGGCGCGCTGCACGCCGACGATGGCGGGGATGCCGAGGCTGCGGGCGAGGATGGCGGTGTGGGAGAGGGGACCACCCCGCTCGGTCACCAGTGCGGCAATGCCTTGATGGTGCAGCAGGAGCAGGTCGCTGGGTGGAATATCGGTGGCGAAGAAGATCCGCAGGCCTTCCGAATCTTCGGCAAACGGTTCATGATGCGCGTCGTTGCTCAACAGGATGTGCTGGACCCTGCTGACCACGTGCTCCACATCGTCCCGTCGGGTGCGCAGGTAGGAGTCGTCCATGGCATCGAACACCTTCACCAGGGCGTCCTGCTGAAGTTTGAGGGCCCACTCGGCATTGCACTGGCGTGTGCGGATGTATTCGATCGGCCCGCTGGTCAGCGTCGCGTCTTCGAGCATCAGCACGTGGGTGTCGATGAAGGAGGCGATCTCGTCGGGGGTCCCGGACGGGATACGGGCGCGAATGGACCTCAGCTGCTGCCTGGCGGTATGAAGCGCGCGCAGGAAACGCTCCACCTCCTCCTCGATCCGGGTGGAGGGCAGGGCGTACTCCAGCACCTCGATTTGGCCGCGCTGCAGCACGCGCGCCCTGCCAATCGCGGTTCCCTTGGAAACTCCGATGCCAGGCAGCGCCAATGGCATGCCCCAAGCCCTCCCCGACGTACTCACTCCGGGAGCGAAAGACCAGGGTGTCTGCCCCTTCCTCTCCCCTCGAACCGACTATCCAGTGGACAACTGCGGAGGGCCCCTCCTGGAGTCTCCCCGTCGCCGGGCTTGGGTGCCCGGCCCTTTCGTGCCTCGGCAGGGCGAACGCATACTCACGCCACGGCCGTGCTGTGAGCGATGCAAGTCCTTGAAAGCAGACCGTCGGAGGCTACACGGATGTGTTCGCAGCCTGCCTGCTTTCAAGGACTTCTATCGCTCTCGAATAGGCATGCGTCCCCCTGCATGCCTCAGCCCGTTAAGCCTCTTCGCCGAAGCGCTGGTTGATGAGGTCTTCCAGTTGCCGCATGGCCTCGCCCTCGTCGGCGCCGGAGACCGAAAGCTCCAGGTTGGTTCCCCGGGCGGCCGCCAGCATCATCACCCCCATGATGCTCTTGCCGTTTACCCGGCGGCTGTCGCGCTGGAGGTGTACATCACTTTCGAATTGCGAGGCGAGCTTTACAAACTTTGCGGCGGCCCGGGCGTGCAGGCCAAGTTTGTTGATGATGGTGATTTCCTTGTTAAGCATGTTGCAACTTTCCTTGTGGCGTTCCCGGGCAAAACACGACGCCATCCCGGCCCCCGCTGATGGCCTTCTCGGTGAGCGCCTCCAGGTCGAGGCAGGCGTAGTTGAAGACCCGGATGATCATCGGCAGGTTGATCCCCGCGACCACGTTGACCCGAGGCTCGTGGAGCAGCCGGCAGGCGATGTTGCCGGGGGTCGAGCCGTACATGTCGGTGAGGACCAGCACCCCGTCGCCCCGGTCGATCTCATGGATGATGCCCTCTGCCTGATGGCCCAACTCTTCCGGATCGCCATCGCGGGGAATCCCCAACACGCGAACTTCCAGAGGGCAGTTCTCGAGGGTGCCGATGGCGGTCTCCACGAGGGCATTGCCCAGTTGCGCGTGCGCAATTACCAGCAGGCCGACACTCATGACAATTCTCTGTGACGAATCAAGACTTTGGTTCTCCCCTTCCTGAAGTGGCCGGCAAGGCGCTCGACGAAATACACCGAGCGGTGCTGCCCACCGGTGCAGCCGATGGCCACCGTCATGTAGCTGCGCTTGTCGGCGGCAAACTTCGGTAGCCATCTCTCCAGGAAGTCTTTGACTTCATTGTACATCTGTTCGACGTCCTTGTGACTCTCCAGAAAGGCGGCAACCTCGGTGTCGCGCCCTGTGAATGCCCGCAGGTTCGGCTCCCAGTGGGGATTGGGCAGGCATCGAACATCGAACACGAAATCCGACTCCACGGGAATACCGTGCTTGAAGCCAAACGATTGGAACAGGATGGACATGCTCTCGGCACTGCCCGCCCCCAGTTGTCCCTGCACCAGGTCGCGCAGCTGATGAACGTTGGTCCGACTGGTGTCGATGAGCATGTCGGCGCGGGAGGAGATGGCCCTGAGGAGCTGCCGCTCCTCGTGGATGGCGTCCTCCAGCGAGAGGCCTTCGTCGGTCAGCGGGTGGCGACGCCGGGTCTCGCTGAACCGCTTGAACAGGGTGGCATCATCAGCATCGAGGAAGATGATGCGGCATTCGATGTCCGAGGCATCGAGTTGCTTCAGGGTCTGGGGCAGGGCGGAGAGGTCGTTGTTGAGGTTGCGGACGTCGATCCCGACGGCGGCATTGTCGTAGTGGTCCTGTCGGGCGCTGGCCATCTCCCGCGCGAATGCCGGCAGCAACGCCACGGGAAGGTTGTCGATGCAGTAATAGCCGAGGTCCTCGAGGGCGTGGAGGACCACGCTCTTGCCCGAGCCCGAGGTGCCGCTGACGATGAAAAGCCTCATGGCCCTGCCTTCTCTTCCATGATTCGCTGTTGTCGGGAGATGAAGTCTTCGGCGGCATCATAGCCGTGGTGCAGTAACACGTGGTGACGCGCCGCCGCCTCCACGAGGACCGCAAGGTTGCGCCCGGGCGCAACCGGGAGAAGGATCTCCGGGACGTCCACATCGAGAATCCTGCGCGTATTGCGGTTGCCGCGCAAGCGATCGAGCTCATTGAGCGGGCAGCGCTCCATGGGCATGAGGTGGACCACCAGGCGCAGGATCTTGGTTCGCTTGATGGCGCTGTCACCGAACATCGCTCGGATGTTGAGCACGCCAAGCCCCCGCACCTCCAGGAAGTCCCGAAGTGCCTCGGGGCAGTGTCCCTGCAGGGTGTCCGGCGCTGTGGCCACGAACTCCGGGGCATCATCGGCCACCAGGTAGTGCCCCCGGGTGATGAGTTCCAAGGCCAGCTCGCTCTTGCCGACCGCCGCCTCGCCCGTGAGCAGTACCCCGATGCCCATGACGTCGATGAAGACGCCATGCACCACCACCTTCTCAGCGAGCATCTTGGAGAGGTAGTAGCTCAGGTGATCGATGAGTTTTTCGCTGCTGAGGGTGGAGCCGAGCAGAGGCACCGCGGAGGTCTCCGCCATCTCCCGCATGCGCTCGGGTGGGGGTTCGTCGGCGGTGAGAATCACCATGCCACAATCGCCCCCAAAGAGGTGCTTGAGGGCGTCTTCGTAGGAGTTTTTTCCGAGCCCGCGCAGGTAGTCGAGTTCCGATGCGCCAAGGACCTGGATGCGGTGAGGGTAGATGAAGTTGAGATGCCCGATGAGTGACAGGTCGTCACCCGGGCGCTTCTCGGGAATGATGGTCTTCTCGCCCCCCGCCTGCCCGGCAAGCCAACGCAATTCGAGCTTTTCCCGGTAGTTCTCGAAGAGGCCGTTGGCCGTCACGGGCGGGGAGGTCATGTCAGCTGCCGCCTTGGCGGCTCTCGAGCAGTGCAAGGATCTCGCCGGGCGATTCGGCCGCCCTGAGACGATTCAGAAAACCGGAATCACTGAACATCTCGGCCATGCTGGCCAGCAGTTGCAGATGCTCCTCGGTGGAGTGCTCGGGCACCAACAGGCCAAACAACAGATCGACCGGCTGTTGGTCGACGGCGTCATAATCGACCCCCGACTCCAGTTTGATAAACGCGCCTACGGTCTTGTCGCTGGCTTTGACCCGACCATGGGGAATGGCTACCCCATGGCCAAGGCCTGTGCTGCCCAGGCGCTCCCGGGCGATCAAGCTGTCGAAGATTTCCATCTGCGACAGTGTAGTCTCCGGGGCGCTCACGATCAGCTCACTGAGCTGCTCCAAAACGCGCTTTTTGCTGGCCGCACCTACATTGCAGGCGATGCGGTCGACAGTGAGCAGGTCGGACAGTTGCATCGGTTGATCGCGCTATCTCTTGCGGGCGATGGATCAGGAGAGGGCCTGATTCTTGTCGACGTCGGCCCGATGGTGGTCGGTCATCTTTTCCTTGTGCTTCTTGATCTGGCGATCCAGTTTGTCCACCAGAGCGTCGATGGCTGCGTACATGTCTTCATCTTCAACGTCTGCGAAGAGGTTGTTCCCGGTGACGGAGATGGTCGCTTCCGCTTTGTGGCGCAGTTTCTCGACACTCAAGATCACGTGCACATTGGTCACGTGGTCGAAGTGCCGCTCCAGGCGCTCCAGTTTGCCGACCACGTAATCGCGCAATGGCTGGGTGATCTCGACGTGATGTCCGGTGAGATTCAGTTGCATCTAATTGTCTCCTTCTGCTTGTTGACGCTTAGGCTAAGCGTTTGCGTTCATTGGATGGCGGAATTGCCATGGCCTCTCGGTACTTGGCCACGGTGCGGCGGGCGACATTGATCCCCTGCTCGGAGAGCTCTGTGGCGATCTTGCTGTCACTTAGCGGTTTTGCCGGATTTTCCTCGGCAATCATCCGCTTGATCAAGGCTCGGATGGCGGTGGAGGAGCATTCTCCACCGCTGGCGGTTCCCACGTGACTCGAGAAAAAGTACTTCAGCTCGAATACGCCCCGTGGGGTGTGCATGTATTTGCGGGTGGTCACCCGGGAGATGGTGGACTCATGCATGCCCAGCTCCTCGGCGATATGGTGCAGCACCAGCGCCTTCATCGCCACTTCCCCCTGTTCGAGGAAGCCGCGCTGGTGCTCCACAATGGCCGTAGCGACCTTGAGCAGTGTTTCGTTGCGGCTTTGCAGGCTCTTGATGAACCAGCGAGCCTCTTGAAGATGGTTTTTCAGTGTGGTGCTGTCGCTGGCGTTGTTCACCTGCTTGATGAGCCGGGCATAACTCGCATTGACGCGCAGCCGGGGAGCGGCTTCGGGGTTCAGTTCCACGCGCCAGGTGCCCTTGAACTTGCGGACCAGCACGTCCGGAGTGATGTACTCGGGTGTACTGGCGCTGATGTGGGCCCCCGGTCGGGGATTGAGGGTTTGGATGAGCCGGATGACTTGCACCAGGTCACCCTCCTCCAGCTTCATCTTTCGCTTGATTTGGGTGTAGTCGCGGGCGCCCAGCAGGTCGAAATGGTGCTGCACGAGCGCCTTTGCCTCCTCCAGCCAAGGGGTGGCAGCGGGCAGTTGCTTCAGCTGGAGCAGCAGGCATTCGCCCAGGCCCCTGGCCGCGACGCCGGCCGGATCGAACTGCTGGATGGCATGCAGCACCGCCTCGATCTCGTCCTCTTCCATGTCGGCATATTGGGCTGCCAGGCTTTCCCGAAGTTCCGGGAGCGTCGTGATGAGCAACCCATCCTCGCTGATGGAATCAATGAGGGCCTCGGCGATGGCCATATCCCTGTCCGAGAACTTCGCCAGTTGTGCCTGCCACAGCAGATGCTCCCGCAGGCTCTCCATCGAGGTGTCGCCGTATTCTACACTGCGTTCGTCATCGTCCCCGGGGGCCGAGGAGAGCGGCGCGGTGTCGTAAGTGTCTTCCCATTGGCTGTCCACGGGCAGCTCGTCGGGGATCTCCGAGCCATACTCATGGGGTTCGGAGAACTCCTCTCCCGACTCCTCGCCGAGCGACTCGGCTGAGGGCTCGGCCGTCAGTTCGGGGGGCGGTTCGTCAGTCTCATACTCCGCTTCCGCCCCATCGTCGACTTCCTCGAGCATCAGGTTGGATTCGAGTGCCTGTTGGACCTCCAGGCGCAGCTCGAGCGTAGACAGCTGCAGCATGCGGATTGCCTGCTGCAGTTGCGGCGTCATGGTGAGGTGCTGGCCGAGCCGGAGCTGTAAGGACTGCTTCATAAGTGACGGTTATCCCCCCGTTGGCGGGGAGATTCATTCTATCTCATTTGTCTGTGATTGGAACCTGAGTGCCTTGGGGTGGTGAACCACCCCCAACCGCACTAGAGCTTGAACTGGTGCCCCAGGTAGACCTCCCGGACCTGTTGATTGGCCAGGAGGGCGTCGGGATCCCCTTCGGCGATGACGCGTCCCTCACTCATGATATAGGCCCGCTCGCAAATGCCGAGTGTCTCGCGCACGTTGTGATCGGTGATCAGCACCCCGATTCCCCGTGCGCGCAAGTGCTTGATAATACCTTGGATATCCAGTACGGAAATGGGGTCCACCCCTGCGAATGGCTCGTCCAGCAGAATGAACCTGGGCTCGGTGGCCAACGCCCGGGCGATCTCGACCCGGCGCCTCTCGCCGCCGGATAGACTCATGCCCAGGCTGTCCTTGATGTGGGTGATATGCAGCTCCTCCAGGAGCGACTGAAGATGATGCTCCCGCTGCTGGGCATTGAGTTCGGTCCGGGTCTCGAGGATGGCCATGATGTTGTCCCGCACGCTCAGCTTGCGGAACACCGAGGCCTCCTGGGGCAGGTAACCAATGCCGAGACGGGCCCGCTCGTGCATCGGAAGGCGGGTGATTTCCTTGCCGTTCAGGCTGATAAAGCCGCTGTCGCAAGGCACGAGCCCGACCACCATGTAGAAGCTCGTGGTCTTGCCGGCGCCATTGGGGCCGAGCAAGCCGACCACCTCACCGCTCTCGATATGGAGCGAGACGCCCCGCACCACATCCCGGGATTGGTAGCGCTTGGTGAGGTGGCTTGCGACCAGTCTCGAGGCGGGTCCGGCCATCGCGACGGGTTCAGCGGCCATCCGCGGCCTCCTTTCGTTGAGGCTGGATGATCACATGGACCCGGCCATCGCCCTCGCCGCCGCTGGCGCGAACCGTATTGTTCTGGGTGTCGTAGACGATGTGATCCCCGCGGAACTCGTCGTTGTTCTGCACGATTCGCCCGTCGCCCTTGAACACCACCTCGGCCGCATCGGCGAAATACTCCACCCGGCGCGCGCTGCCGTGAACATCACTGCGTGCCTCGTCCGGCCGTTGGCGAAAGCGCACGGGGTTGCCCTCAGCTTCGATGCGTGCAAGACCGGCTTCCCCCCGAATGACGAGCATGCGGCTCGCCTGTACCTTCAGGCTCCCCTGGGTGAGTTCCACGTCGCCTTGGTAGGTGCTGGTGCCGCGCGCCTCGTCAATGGTTACCCGGTCGGCGCGGATGTGGATGGGCTGTTCCCGATCGCTCGCCAGGGAGTGGGCCGCATGGGGCAGGAGGAGCAGCAAGCCCGTGGCGGCCAGGCTAAGGACGCGCTGGAACATAACTTCCCTCCACCTCCGATCGAAGAATCAGTTGTTGTTCATCCATGTGGGCACGCATGCCCAGCGCGTGGATCTCGATCTGCGGCCCGGTGATCTTCAGGGGGGAGTCGGTCTCGGCATACTGTTTGCCGGGCAGGATGTACATGTCGGCCGTGGTCAAACGCAGCGACCCCTCCCCGAGGGCTTCGCGCCGCATTTCGACCCCGCCATGGAGGTACACCTGATTGCCGTCGGCGGAGATCTCTCCCTGGGCCGCCCGGATATGCCAGTCCGGGGCGTCGGCCTGGAACAGGACCAAGCGCGGCTGGGCCAGTGTGGTGGTCTGATCGTCCGCGTAGTGGATGGCCTGGTTCGCCTCGAGGCGGTAGTGCGGACGCCCTTCTGCATTCATGGTGACAGCGGCGAAATCGGACATGAAATAGTCGGGTACGTGCCGCGGACCATCTGCCGCCGCCTGCTGCTGCTGAGTGGTGCGCTGGGAAAGCCAGCTGCTCAAGGCGGCAAGCACCACGATGGCGAGCATCACGAGCACGGCGCGACGGTTCATGGGCGCGGGCTTCAGCGCGCCGAGGGGGCGCTGGAGGGCTCGGCCGCCACATAGCCGGAGAGGAGGCGATCCAGGGTTCCCCGGGCCTGCATGATGAACTCACACACGTCCCTTGCCGCCCCACGGCCTCCCGCGCTGGGGGTGATCCACTGCGCATGTTGCTTCACCAGGAGGTGGGCATCCTGGACGGCAATAGGCAGCCCGACGCGGACCATGATCGGGAGGTCCACCACGTCATCACCGACGTACGCGACCTGTTCGGGGAGGAGATTCAACTTTGCCAACAACTCCTCGTAGGCGGGGAGCTTCTCCAGTTGGCCCTGATAGACGTGGCGTATGCCCAGACTGTCCATCCTTATCTTGACCACCCGAGATGTACGGCCCGTGATGATGGCGATATCCACGCCCGAGGCCTGCAGCATCTTCATGCCGTGGCCGTCGCGCGAGTTGAACGCCTTGTACTCCTGTCCGTCGTCGCCCAGAAAGAGGCTGCCGTCGGTGAGGACCCCGTCTACATCGAATATGACCAGCCGGACTTCCGCGGCCTTATGCAAAATGTCCTGCATATCGCTCGTACCAAAGTATAGTCGCCGGCGGCTGCTGGCCCGGCATCTTACTCGATCCCTTCCACCTATACCACGCCCGCCCGAAGCAGATCGTGCATGTTGATGGCCCCTACCAGCCGGCCCCCCTCATCCACCACGGGCAGTGCATTGACGCGGCGTTGCTCCATGACCCGCAGTGCCTCCGCTGCCAGTTGGTCCTGCACCACGGTGATGGGGTTGCGGTGCATCACCTCGGAGATGGGCAGATTGTGGATGTGGCATTCCCCGTGGTCCAGCAGCCGGCGCAGGTCTCCGTCGGTGAAGATCCCGAGTACGCGGTGAGTCCTGTCGGTGACCGTGGTCATGCCCAGCCCCTTGCGGGTCATCTCCAGCAGCGCCTCGGTGAGTCGGGCCCCTTCCCCTACCTCGGGGACCTGTGCGCCAGTGTGCATGATATCTTCGATGCGCAGCAGCAGACGGCGGCCCAGGGCACCGGCGGGGTGGGAGCGGGCAAAGTCCGCTTCCGTGAAACCCCGTGACTTCAGCAGCGCCACCGCAAGTGCGTCGCCCATGGCCAGCGCCGCCGTGGTGCTGGCGGTGGGGGCGAGTCCCAACGGGCACGCCTCCCGGGCAACGCTCACGTCCACATGGGCGCTCGCAGCCCGGGCGAGGCGGGACTCGGGGCGACCGGTGAGGGCAATCAGGGGCACCCCGAGGCGCTTGAGGATGGGGACGATGGTGAGGATTTCCGCGGTTTCCCCGGAGTTGGAGAGGGCCACCACCACATCATGGGCCGTGATCATGCCCAGGTCACCGTGGCTCGCCTCTCCGGGATGGACAAAGAATGCGGGCGTCCCGGTGCTGGCCAGGGTGGCGGCGATCTTCTCGCCGATGTGGCCGGATTTGCCCATGCCGGTCACCACCACCCGCCCCTCGCAGGCAAGCATCAGGCGGCAGGCCTCGGCAAAGGCCCGGTCGATGCGGGAGGTCAGCGCCCCCACTGCCTCGGCTTCAGTCGTAATGACCGCGCGGCCCAACAGGCAGAGTTCTTCGTCATCGATGGCGTATACCATGCGATCAGGCCTCGGGATAGCCGAGCTCCTTGAGTCTGGCGGCCAGCACATCCCTGGACAGACCGGTGCCCTTCACCGTGACGGTTCCGCCTTCGACCACCACATCCACGGACTCGACGCCGGAGAGTTCGCTGAGCCCTTGCTGGATGTTGGCAGCGCAGCCACCGCACTTCACATTTTTCACCTGGAACGTCTCTTCCCCCATCTCTCTTCTCCTGCCGATTCCTTTGCTGACTTATTAAGCCCGAGCGCAGCCCGGGGATGAACGGGCGATTTTTACGAGCACTTCAGACGCGAACGCCAACTACCGAGCCCACGTAACCGACCCCGGCGATCGTACTGATCGTGCGCATTTAATCGGTCGAGACGGCCTGTTGCAACCCCTCCTGCGAAGGCGCATCCCCCAGGGGAGGAAACTCCTCGAAGGGGTCGAATTCCTCTTCCTCCTCCTCCGGGGGGGGACTGCCGTCGTAAACGAGGTTTTGCCGGCGCTGGAGGTAGGCGTCGCGTAGGAATGCGTACGGGTCCAGGGCGGCGGTGTCGAGAACGCGACTGGCCCGCAGCAGCCCGGCGCGGGTGTCCACCAGATTCAGGGCAATGAGACCCCAGCGCGTCTCGGGGTCCTCAAGGTCGGAAACCGGATTGGCGCCGTAGTAGTCCACCGCCGTGCCGAAACCGTCGCGCACGCTGCTGGGCCCGAGGAATGGAAGGACCAGGTAGGGACCGGGGCCCACTCCCCAGTATCCAAGGGTCTGGCCGAAGTCCTCATTGTGCTTCTCAAGCCCCATGGGGGTCGCCACGTCGATGAACCCGAGCAGCCCTGCCGTGGAGTTCCAGGCCAGGCGCGACAGATCGGAGGCGGCCTGGGCGAACTTGAGCTGCAGGAGGTCGTTGATGAGGACCGTGACATCATTCAGGTTGTTGAAAAAATTGGTGATTCCGTCATCGATGAAGCGAGGCGTAATCTTCTGATAGCCCTCGGCGACCGGGCGCATCACGGCACGATCGATGTCATCGTTGAATTGATAAACGGCACGGTTGAAGCCTTCAAGCGGGTCCCGCTCGTCGCGAACCGGCGTAGCGGCGCACCCTGCTACGAGGGCTGCGGCCAGGAGCAGTAGGTGGCGCATTGGAAACAGGTTCAATCCTTATCTCCTATCAGGCTAGCGAGCCTCGTTCTTCACCGCACCACAGCGTCGGCAGCGGTAGACAGTGATCAGTTGGCCCTTCTTCACATCGAAGGGGGTATTCTCCACCTCCCAGTGGTGGAAGCCGCTACGGCAGAGGGTTTTCCCCTTGTGCCGCTCCTGCAGGCTGGGTTTCTTGAACTGAACCACATTTCCCATGACATTAACCTTTCCACAAGCAGTTGATTCCTTTCTAATATAAGTGGCTAATGGGTCCCCGTTGAAGAAGAGCGAACCGGGTTGTCGGAAACAGACTGTACATTGCACGCTGCCGCTCGAGGTTGGGACTTCGGCCCCTGGCTGGGGCGTTTCTATCCCGAGGACCTGCCGCCCGAGTGGCGCTTATCGTACTACAGCAATGAATTTTCCGCTGTCGTCGTTCCGCCCACCCTGTCGGAAACGCAGGCGCAGTGCGTGCTCGGGGCCTTGGAGGAGGGGGGGGCGACCCGATTCTACCTCGAACTTCCCTGGCGGGCAGGTCGGGGGGCTCCGGCTCTCGGAGGGCGTCTCGCCACGCAGCGCATGGGCTTTGCGGGGGCTATGGTGCCGTGTGAGGCCCTGCCACCGCCCGGCGCCGTAGCGCACCTGGAGGCCGGGGGAGTGCCAGTGTGCCTGGAACTGCCCGGACCCCCGGATGAACCCTTGCGCCACATCGCCCTGGGCCGGGGCTTCTCTCTGTGCTGGACGGAGGGGGAGGCACTGCATTGCGATGGCGATTGGGCAGTGAGTCGATGGTCTGGGGGGGCGGACCTGCGGGGCCTTCGGGGAGCCCTGGAGCGGGTACTGGCGACCAACGCGAAGCGGGGGCTGTTGGTTGTGGACGGCTCGCCCCCCGATCTGGAGGCCCTGCGCACCGCCACCACCCTCATCGGCCTGTTGGGATACTGAGGTAAGTGCCAGGGCGCTGTTGACTCGCGTTTGCCCCATACACGACACTGACGCACTCCAGCAGGGTAAACGCATACTTACCCAAGAGCGATGTAAGTTCTTGAAAGCAGGTCGTCGGCCGCATGGACGCGGCCGTCGAGCGTGCAGGGATGTATTCACAGCGAACCTGCTTTCAAGGACTTACATCGCTCACAGCACGGCCGCGACGTGAGTATGCGTTTACCCTGCGCACTCCAGATGCTTGTGGAAATTGGTTAGGAAAAGGCATGTCCTCGAGCGACATACTCATCAAAGTCCGGGATCTTCACTTCAGTCGGGGCCCGCGGGCGATCTTCGACGGGATCGACCTGGACATTCAGCGCGGGAAGGTCACGGCCATTATGGGGCCCAGTGGCACCGGCAAGACGACACTCCTGCGACTGATTGGCGGGCAACTCCGTCCGGACCGAGGCTCCGTGGAGGTGGACGGGGTGGAGGTCCCGCGCCTGCGTGTCGGGGATCTGTACACCTTGCGCAAGCGCATGGGGATGCTCTTTCAGAGTGGCGCCCTGTTGACCGATCTGAACGTGTACGAGAACGTCGCCTTTCCGCTGCGCGAACACACCAAGCTGCCGGAGTCGATGATTCGGGATCTGGTGCTTATGAAGCTGGAAGCGGTGGGGCTGCGCGGGGCGCGCCGGCTGATGCCTTCGGAGCTCTCGGGCGGCATGGCGCGGCGGGTTGCATTGGCGCGGGCAATTGCGCTCGACCCCATGATGATCATGTACGATGAGCCATTTACGGGGCAGGACCCCATCTCCATGGGGGTGTTGGTCAAGCTCATCCGCGAGTTGAACGATGCCTTGGGACTGACCTCCATCATCGTCTCCCACGACGTGCAGGAGACCGCGGCCATCGCCGACTACATCTATTTGCTCTCCCAAGGCAAGGTGGTGGCGCACGGCACGCCCGAGGCGCTCGGGCGCTCCGACTCCGCCTATGCGGAGCAGTTTCTGAAGGCGCTGCCCGACGGGCCGGTGCCGTTTCACTATCCGGCACCCGCTTTCGGCGAGGACCTGATGGCCGGAAACGAAGAAAAGGGGGCGTGATGGCACGGGAACGCAAATCGGCCGAGGTCGCCTCTCCGCTGCAGGCGGCCGCGCAGCTTGGGCGCGCGGCCCTGGGGACCTTTGAGCGGCTCGGCCGGGGCCATCTGCTGCTGTTGGAGCTCGCCATTCGCCTGCCGGGGCTGCTGCCCCGGTTCGGACTGGTCGTCCAGCAAGTCTACGCCGTGGGGGTACTGTCCCTTGTCATCATTCTGGTCTCGGGCCTGTTCGTGGGGATGGTGCTCGGCCTGCAGGGATACACCACCCTGGTGGACTTCGGCGCGGAACAGTCTCTGGGGACCGTGGTGGCGTTGACGCTGGTTCGCGAACTGGGTCCAGTGGTGACGGCGCTGCTCTTTGCCGGGCGTGCCGGTTCGGCCCTGACCGCGGAACTCGGCCTTATGAAGGCGACCGAGCAGCTGTCGGGCATGGAGATGATGGCCGTGGACCCCCTCAAGCGCGTCCTGGCGCCGCGATTTCTGGCGGGGATCATCTCCATGCCGCTGCTGGCCGCGATCTTCAGTGCCGTGGGGGTGATGGGGGGCTACGCGGTCGGCGTCGGCCTGCTCGGGGTGGACGAGGGGGCCTATTGGTCCCAGATGCAATCCAGCGTGGATCTCCACGAAGATATCTATAACGGCGTGATCAAGAGCCTGGTGTTTGGGGTAGTGGCCACCTGGATTGCGGTGTTTGAGGGGTATGATGCGGCACCGACCTCCGAAGGGGTCAGCCGGGCGACCACCCGCACGGTGGTACATACTTCGCTTGCGGTGCTGGGACTTGATTTCGTGTTGACCGCTCTGATGTTCGGAGAGATCTGATAATGCGCTCGAGAATCGTGGAGATTTGGGTGGGGGTTTTCGTGGCGGCCGGCCTGGCAGCCCTGTTCATGCTGGCCATGCGAGTGAGTAACCTCACGGTGGTCAGCCAGGAGGAGGGTTACGAGGTGATCGCCAAGTTCGAGAACATCAGTGGCTTGAAGGTGCGTTCGCCCGTGACCATGGCGGGGGTGCGCATCGGCCGTGTCAGCGACATCGGTTTCGACCCGGACACCTTCCAGGCGGTGGTCACAATGAACATCGACCCGAACTATGACATGCTGCCCGAAGACACGAGCGCCAGCATCCTCACCTCGGGGCTGTTGGGCGAGAAGTACATCGGTCTCGAGCCCGGCGGCGCACTGGAGAACCTGAAGGCGGGGGATGAAATCCATCTGACCCAGTCCTCGCTGGTGCTTGAGCAGTTGATTGGGCAGTTCCTGTTCAGCAAGGCGACGGAGAGCGATAAATGAAAGGAGTCCTACGGAGCTGTATCGGCGCGTTGATGGCGCTGGGCATGTTCTGGAGCAGTGGATCGGCAGCCCAGGGTCCTGAGCCCGAGGCGGCGCGGGCGCTTGTGCAGGAGACCGCCGAGGCGACCTTGCAGCGGCTTGGCGCAGAGCAGCAGGCCCTCGAGCGGGATCCCACCCTCATCTACGGGCTGGTGGAAGACGTGGTGCTTCCCCACTTCGATTTCGAGAGGATGTCCCAGCTGGTACTGGGGCGGCACTGGCGTACGGCCACCGCCGAGCAGCGGGCGCGCTTCACCGCCGAATTCCGCACCCTGCTGGTGCGCACCTATGCGCGGGCACTCCTGGAGTATACGGATCAGCAGATCCGGTACCTGCCCCTGCATGCGGGCCCGGGTGATCGCACGGTCACGGTGCGGACCGAAATCGTCCAATCAGCGGGGCCGAGCATACCCATCAACTATGCCCTCTATTTCACCGGAGATCGCTGGAAGGTCTACGACATCGTGGTGGACGGCGTCAGCCTGGTGACCAATTACCGCTCATCGTTCAACAGCCAGATCCGCCAGGGGGGACTGGATCAGCTCATTGCCGAGATGGTGGAGAACAACCGGCAGAAGGGAGGAAGCCGTGGCTGAGCCGAAGCTGAGTTCCAGTGCTGAGGGTCGCTACCAGGTCTGTGGCGATCTCACCTTCGGGACGGTCCTGGGCCTGCTGGATTCCGGCACAGAGATGTTGGACGGGGCGGGGGAGGGCCCGATCGAGGTGGATCTCGGTGAGGTGGGGCACGCCGACAGCGCGGGTCTGGCCCTGCTGATCGAGTGGATGCGTGCGGCCCGCCAGGGGGGGCGGGAGCTCTCCTATCGCAACATCCCCACGCAGCTGATGGCCATTGCCCGGGTCAGCGATCTCGAAGAGATCCTTCCGCTGGCCGGGCAGAATTCCTGACCCCGGGCCCTCAGGTCGGGGTGAAATGCGACCGAATCGGCACATTTGGCACGGTATGCCGGGAGGGAGGGGAGCCGAGACTTACAAATCCGGGCCCCAGACGTTATGATTTCGGGCCGTTTGGATGTGTTAAGGTGCGGACCATGCTGCCAGAAGAGGTAAAGAGACTCGTCACGGAGGGCTTGCCCGGGTGTGAGGTGACGGCCAAGGGGGATGGTAGTCACTTTGAGCTGGTGGTGGTTGGCGAGGTGTTCAGGGGCAAGTCTCCGGTACAGCGTCAGCGCCTCGTCTACGCCGCGTTGGGGGATAGAATCACCAGCGGGGAGATTCACGCCGTCACCATCAAGGCATACACGCCGGACGACTGGGACCGGGCCAGCAAATTGCAGGTCTCCTCCTGAGTTGCCCCCGGAATCCATAAGATGAACCTCGGTTGCGAGCCACTGCCCCTATTTTTCCATGGATAAATTGATTATTACCGGCGGGGCGACCCTGAACGGCGAGATCCGCATTTCAGGCGCCAAGAACGCCGCCCTGCCCATTTTGGCGGGGACCTTGCTGGCCGAAGAGCCGGTGACCATTTGTAACGTTCCCCATCTCCATGACATCACCACGACCATGGAGCTGCTCGGCAACATGGGCGTGGAGCTCGTGGTGGACGAGAAGCTCAACATCGAGGTGAATGCCTCCACGATCCGCGACCTCTACGCCCCGTACGAGCTGGTGCGGACCATGCGGGCCTCCATCCTTGTGCTTGGCCCGTTGCTGGCCCATTTCGGCAAGGCGGAGGTATCGCTCCCCGGCGGGTGCGCCATCGGTTCGCGGCCCGTGAACATGCACATCACCGGCCTGCAACAGATGGGGGCGGACATCCGGGTGGAAAACGGCTACATCAAGGCCACCACCCATGGACGCCGCCTGAAAGGGGCCAAGCTGGTGCTGGACCTGGTCACCGTCACCGGGACCGAAAACCTCATGATGGCTGCGGTCCTCGCCGAGGGCACCACCATCATCGAAAATGCCGCCCGCGAGCCGGAGGTGGTCGACCTGGCGGTCTGCCTCAATCAGTTGGGGGCGAAGATCAGTGGCGCCGGGACTGGAACCCTGGTCATCGAAGGGGTGGAGCGGCTGCGCGGGGGGCGTTACTGCGTCCTGCCCGACCGGATCGAGACCGGCACCTACCTGATCGCCGCGGCCATCACCGGCGGGCGGGTCAAGGTCAAGGATACCCGTCCGGACCTCCTCGATGCCGTCCTGGCCAAGCTGCGCGAGGCGGGCGCGGACATCGAGACCGGTGAGGACTGGATCACCCTGGACATGCATGGTCGTCGACCCCGGGCCGTGGACGTCTATACGGCGCCGTACCCGGCCTTTCCCACCGACATGCAGGCGCAGTTCACCGCCATGAACTGCGTGGCCGAGGGGGCGGGTACCATTATCGAGACGGTGTTCGAAAACCGCTTCATGCATGTGCAGGAACTGACCCGCATGGGAGCGAAGATCCGCCTCGAAGGCAACACCGCCATCACCACCGGTGTGGAGCGGCTCACCGCCGCGCCGGTCATGGCCACCGACCTGCGGGCCTCGGCCAGTCTGGTTCTGGCCGGATTGGTGGCGGATGGGGAGACGGTGGTCGATCGCATCTATCACATTGATCGCGGCTACGAATGCATCGAAGAGAAGCTGGCCCAGCTCGGTGCCCGTATTCGGCGGGTCCCGGAGCTGCACTTCGAGCGTTCGGCAATGCTGGACGTGCTGCCATGACCGATACACTAACCATTGCGCTCTCCAAGGGCCGCATTTTCAAGGAAACCCTGCCGCTCCTGGCACACGCCGGGGTCGAGCCGGTGGATGATCCGGAGACGAGCCGCAAGCTCATCCTCGACACCAATCTCCCCCACGTCAAACTGGTGATCATCCGCGCCTCGGATGTGCCCACCTACGTGGAGTATGGGGCTGCCGACCTTGGCGTGGCGGGCAAGGACGTGCTCATGGAGCACGGGGGGGAGGGGGTCTACGAGCCGCTGGATCTGCGGATAGCCCGCTGTCGCCTGATGGTCGCCGGCCCGAGGGACGGGCGGCGCGGGCCCGGGCGCCTGCGCATCGCCACCAAGTTCGTCAACTCCACCCGGCGCTACTACGCGGCCAAGGGGGAACAGGTGGAGATCATCAAGCTCTACGGTTCCATGGAGCTTGCGCCCCTGGTGGGGCTGGCCGACCGCATCGTGGATCTGGTGGACACCGGCAACACCCTCAAGGCCAATGGCCTCGAACCTCTCGAGCACATCGCCGACATTAGCTCCCGGTTGATAGTCAACCGCGCTTCCATGAAGACGAAGCATGAGCAGGTGAAGCACTTCATCGATCAGATCGCCGAGGCCGTCGCGCAGCGAGCAGACCGGCAAACCCAGGGGTAGAGCCCCTCTGCGTCCTCCTATTTGAAGTTGATTGAAGCCATGACCGACATCAAACGACTCGACAGCACGCAACAAGACTTCTGGCCTGAACTTGAACGGTTGCTGGCTTGGGAAGGGGTTTCCGATGAGAAGGTGAACGCTACGGTTCGGGAGATCCTCCAGGCGGTGCGTACCCGCGGTGATGCGGCGGTGTTGGAGTACACCCGCCGGTTCGACCGGATGGAGGTGACATCCGTGGCCGAGCTCGAGTTCCCGCAGGAGCGCCTGGCCCAGGCGTTGAACACGATCCCCCCGGTCCAGCGGGAAGCGCTGGAGCGTGCCGCCGCCCGGGTGCGGGCCTATCACGAGCATCAGAGGCAGGAGTCCTGGAGCTACCGCGAGCCGGACGGGACCCTGCTCGGGCAGCAGGTAACCCCGTTGGAGCGCGCCGGGCTGTATGTGCCGGGGGGCAAGGCGGCCTATCCCTCCTCGGTGTTAATGAATGCCCTGCCGGCCAAGGTGGCCGGGGTCGAGGAACTCATCATGGTGGTGCCCACCCCCGGGGGGGAGGTCAATGAACTGGTCCTCGCCGCGGCGGCGGTGTGTGGGGTCGATCGGGTGTTCGCCATCGGGGGCGCCCAGGCGGTGGCGGCCCTGGCCTATGGGACCGAGTCGGTGCCCCGGGTCGACAAGATCGTCGGTCCCGGCAACATCTTCGTGGCCACCGCCAAGGGGATGGTCTACGGCACGGTGGGGATCGACATGATTGCCGGCCCCTCCGAGATCCTCGTGGTCTGCGACGGGAAGACCGATCCGGACTGGGTGGCGATGGATCTCTTCTCCCAGGCGGAACACGACGAGGATGCCCAACCGATCCTGGTCTCCCCGGATGGGGAGTTCCTGGAGAAGGTGCAGGCGAGTCTCGAGCGGCTGTTGCCGGAGATGGAGCGTGCGGCCATTATTCGCACCTCGCTGGCGAGCCGCGCCGCGCTGGTCCAGGTGCGGGACCTGGATGAGGCGGTGGCAGTGGCCAACTTCATCGCCCCCGAACATCTTGAACTGTCTGTCGAGCAACCGCAGGAAATGGCTGTGCGGATCCGCCATGCCGGCGCCATTTTCATGGGGCGGTACACCGCCGAGGCGGTCGGCGACTACTGTGCCGGCCCCAACCATGTCCTGCCCACCTCCCGGACGGCGCGCTTCTCGTCGCCGCTCGGGGTCTACGACTTCCAGAAACGTTCCAGCCTGATCATGTGCTCCTCCGAGGGGGCGTCGGAGTTGGGGCGTATCGCCTCGGTGCTGGCGCGGGGCGAAGGACTGACCGCCCACGCCCGCTCCGCCGAATACCGCATCAAAGGGTGACGCCGGCCCGCTTCGGGCCCCGCGGCTCACCTGAGGCGGGCGACCGGTTCGCGGCAGGTAACCGAAGGCGGGGAGCACGCCTCCCCGCGACTCTGAGACAACACTTATGACCGATGCCTCCCAATCGCTTGTGAACCAGTGGGTTCGCCCCGAGATTCGGGCCCTTTCGGCCTACCACGTGGCAGACCCCGGGGACCTGGTCAAGCTGGACGCCATGGAGAACCCCTACACTTGGCCCCAGCCGCTGGTCGAAGAGTGGTTGCAGCTGCTACGAGACGTGAGTGTGAACCGCTACCCCGATCCTGCGGCACGCCGTCTGAGCGAACGGCTGCGCGAGTCCATGGGGGTGCCTGCGGACATGGGCATTCTGCTGGGCAACGGCTCGGACGAGTTGATCCAGATCCTTGCGCTTGCCTTGCAAGGGGGAGGGCGGAGCATCATGGCGCCAGAGCCGGGGTTCGTGATGTACCGGATGATTGCCACCTTCGCAGGCATGGAGTACACGGGTGTGCCGCTCCGGGAGGACTTCAGTCTGGACGGTCCCGCGATGCTGGAGGCCATTGCGCGGCACCGGCCGGCTCTGGTGTTCCTGGCCTATCCCAACAATCCCTCCGGCAACCTGTTCGATGAAGACGACGTGCGCGCGGTGATTGAGGCCGCCCCCGGCTTGGTGGTGGTCGACGAGGCTTACCATGCCTTCGCCGAACGGTCGTTCATGGGCCAACTGGGCCGGTATCCCAACCTGTTGGTGATGCGGACCCTCTCGAAGCTCGGCCTGGCCGGGCTTCGCCTGGGACTGCTGGCCGGCCCGAAGGATTGGCTCCATGAGCTTGACAAGGTGCGACTGCCCTACAACATCAACGTGCTCACGCAGGCAAGCGCGGAGTTCGCCCTTCGCCATGGGGGGGTGTTCGATGCGCAGACCGCAGCCATTCGTGACGAGCGCACCCGTCTGCTAGCCGGACTGGCGGCGTTGCCGGCGATCACCGTCTATCCCTCCTCGGCCAACTTCATCCTGTTCCGTGTACCGGGTCGGGCCGATGCCGTCTTTGCGGGGCTGAAGGCCGGCGGCGTGCTGATCAAGAATCTCAATCGGCCCGGCGCGCTGGAGGATTGCCTGCGCGTGACGGTGGGAACGCCCGAGGAAAACGCGCTCTTTCTCGAGCGCCTCACTGCGCTGCTCCCGACCTGGAGCACTGAAGAGAGGTAACACCGAGGGGCCAAGTACGGTTGGATCAGCGCAGCGCATCCACCATTCACGGGTGCGGCTCGGAGGGCGGATACGCTTATCCCCCCTCGCCGGTTCGCTGCCTCCCCACTCGCGCGGCAGTTGGGCGCCGGTGGGTAACTCTCGGGGTGATCGCCGGGGCGGCGGGGGGATTCCAGGGTGAACGCATACTAACGTTATGGCCGTGCTGTGAGCGACGTAAGTCCTTGAAAGCAGGTACGCTGTGAATACGACCGACATGGATGTCGGGAGTGAAGATTATGCAGGAGCAATCATCTTCCATCCCTGTACGCTCGA
>JAWLHA010000025.1:0-57477 GCA_041690535.1 Gammaproteobacteria bacterium
CAATCCATGCGGCCGTCGACCTGCTTTCAAGGACTTACGTCGCTCTTGGGTGAGTATGCGTTCACCCTGGCGGGCGGGGGGCGAGGGTAGCGGCCCCCCGCCCGCCTGCCGCTGAGCCGATGGGGGCAGGGCGTCGGGAGGCGGGTAGACCCAAAGGGGGTCAGGCCGCCCGCCCGCGGGCAGAGCGGTCAGATCTTGATATTGCGCAGTTGTTCGGCGGCGGCTTCCGGGCTGATGGTGTTCACGAACAGGCCGGAGCCCAATTCGAAGCCGGTGGGAATGCTGGTGCGCGGACAGATCTCCAGATGCCAGTGGTAACTGGCGGCGGTATCGCCGTAGTCGGCAGTGCGGGGGGCCGAGTGGAGGAAGAAGTTGTATTGGACGCCCCCCAGGGCCGCCTCCAGGCGGGCCATGGTGCGCTTCAACACTGCAGCCAGATCGGCCAGGTCCTCCGCCGTGGTGTTGACGAAGTCGTGTTGATGGACGAGGGGCAGGATGTGCACCTCCCACTCGAAACGGCTGGCGAAGGGCTTGATGGCCACGAACCGCTCGCCCCGCTCCACCACGTACTGCCCAACGTTGATCTTGCGCCGGATCTGGCCCGACTGCCGGTCGTAGATGGTCGCCTCGAAGGTGAGGGCCTCGTCGATGAGGGTGCAGAAGATGCAGTGGTTGTGCTTGTGATAGTAGGCGCGGCTGTGCTCCACCTCATCATGCACGTTCTGCGGTACCACGGGGGTGGCGATAATTTGGCTGTGGGTGTGGGGAATGCTTGCCCCCGCCGCAGGTCCGAAGTTCTTGAAGGCCAGGACATACTTGAGCCGGGGATCGCTGGAGTAAAGCTCGGCCATGCGGTGGCGATAGGCGCCGAACAGATGCATGAGGTGGTCGTCGTCCATGTCATGCAGGGCGATGCCGTGATGGGGGTTATCGATGATCACCTCATGGCGGCCATAGCCGTCGATGGCCTGCTGCAGGCCGAATACCAAGCCGTTGCCCTGGCCCCGATCATCCCCCAGCACTGGATAGAGGTTTTCGACGATGCGGATGGACCACTCCCCCCCCTCGGGCCAGCGGGCCACCTCGGGCGGGGTCATGTGCTCGTTGCCGCGGCAAAAGGGACAGCGCTCCACGTGGGCGCGGGTATCCCGCGGGGCCGGCTCCTCGGCCTTGCGGGGGCGCATCGCCCGGGCGGTGGCCACCAGCACGGAATCGCTGGGTACGATGGGGTTGATGCGGATCTCGCGGATCGGCTCGCTCATGACGGCTCCTTTCCCTAACGTTCGTGATGAGCTTAACCCACAATACCCCAGTAGAAGCATGAGAATTGTTCATGCCTGCATAGCGGCCCCTTATGGGGCTCTCTTGTCATCCCCATAGCGCGCAAGTACCATGCGAGCTTAATTTTTCCCCTGGAGAACGGCATGTTTCATGGGAGTATGGTGGCGCTTGTGACCCCCATGCGGGAAGATGGCGCCGTAGATATAGAGGCCCTCGGCGACCTGGTGGAATTCCACATCGAGAGCGGGACCGACGCCCTTGTGGTGGCGGGTACGACCGGTGAAGCGTCCACCCTCGACGAGCAGGAACACTGTGGGTTGATTGGGCAGGTGGTCGAGATGGCCGCCGGCCGGGTCCCCGTGATCGCCGGGACCGGCGCCAACTGCACCCGGGAGGCCATCGAGCTGACCCGCTGTGCCATGGAGCAGGGGGCCGATGCCTGCCTGCTGGTGACGCCGTACTACGTCAAGCCCACCCAGGAGGGGCTATACCAGCACTTCAAGGCGGTGGCCGCGGCGGTGCCGATCCCGCAGATCCTCTACAACGTACCGGGGCGCACCGGTTGTGACTTGCGCAACGAAACCGTGGAGCGGCTGGCGTCGGTCTCCAACATCGTGGGCATCAAGGACGCGACCGGCGATCTGGTGCGGGGGCGGGAGCTCATCGAACGCTGCGGCGACCGTCTCGATGTCTACAGCGGTGACGATGCCACCACCATGGAGCTGGTGCTGATGGGCGCCAAGGGGTGCATCTCCGTCACCGCCAACGTTGCCCCGCACGCCATGCACGAGATGATCTCGGCGGCGTTGGCCGGTGATCGGGCAACGGCCGAGGAGATCAACGACCGTCTCATGCCCCTGCACAAGGGGTTGTTCGTAGAGTCGAACCCCATTCCGGTGAAGTGGGCGCTGTATGAGATGGGGCGCATTCCCGCCGGCATCCGCCTGCCCATGACCTTCCTCGCCGAGCAGTACCATGACACCGTGCGCCGGGCGCTGAAGCACGCCGGCGTACTCTGAACGAGGTAGATTCCTTTGCCCCACACTGTAATCCGCAAGGCCGCCCTGGGCGTGGTTATTCTGTCGCTGACGGCCTGCGCCTCCGGACCTGCCGGTCGCGTCGACTACAAGAAGAGCGTGACCATGCCCCCGCTGGAGGTGCCCCCGGATCTGACGCTTCCCTCCAACTCGGGGGCCATCACCTTGCCTGTGTTGCCAGGCGCCGAGGCGGATGGCCCCATGCTGCGCGTTCCCTCCGGAGTCCGGATTGGCCGCGACGGCGCAGCCCGCTGGTTGGTCCTCGATGTCGCCCCCGAGGCGTTGTGGCCGAAGTTGCGTGATTTCTGGAAGCAACTCGGATTGGAGCTGGTGATGGATGACCCCCGTATTGGGGTCATGCAGACCCAGTGGGCCGAAAACCGGGCGGACGTGCCGGGTGGCTTCCTCAAGAACCTCATCAGCGCGGTTGTGCCCAATGCCTACTCCGCCCCCACCCGTGACCGCTTCCGGGTGCGCCTCGAGCGCACCCCGGAGGGGCAGAGCGAGCTGTTCCTGACCCATTACGGGGTGGAAGAGGTGATTGTCACCGAAACTGAGTTTCACAAGGAGACGGGGTGGCGAAACCGCCACCCGGACCCGGAGCTGGCCAACGAAATCCTGAACCGGCTGCTGGTTTACCTCGGGGCAGGCGAGCAGCAGGCGCGGGAGCTTCTGGCCAGTGAGGGGCAGCCGGCACCGGCCCGGGCCCGCCTGGCCGGCACCACCCTGGTGGTCGACGAGCCCTTTGCCCGCGCCTGGCGGCGCGTGGGTATCGCCCTTGATCGCATCGGGTTGGTGGTGATGGATCGGGACCGCTCGGCCGGCACCTACTTCGTCGAGGAGAGTGAAGAGCTGGCGGCATCGCAGAGCTCGGGCGAGGGTGGGTTGTTCTCCGGACTCTTCTCCTCCGGCGGCGAGAGGGCGCGGGCTCAGCACCGGCTGACGCTCAACGCTCGGGGCGAGCAGACCGATATCGTCATTCTGAGTGGCGAGGGGCAGCAGGGGTCCTCGGCCTCGGCGAGGGAGATCCTGGAACGCTTGCTCAACGAGCTGCGCTGAGCCGGGGCGCGAATGCGGTTTGCCATTCTCGGCAGCGGCAGCCGGGGCAATGCTACCCTCATCGAGGAGGGGGGCACCAGCGTGCTGGTCGACTGCGGCTTCTCCATCCGCGAGATGGAGCGCCGTCTGGCCCGCCTCGGCAAGAGCCCCGATGAGCTCAGTGCCGTGCTGGTCACCCACGAACACAGTGATCACATCGGCGGGGTGGGGCCGCTGGCGCGCAAGTACAAAATGCCGGTGTGGATGACCCCGGGCACCCACGCCCAGCAAAACGTGGGCGAACTGCCGGACCTGCGGATGCTCAACTGTCACGAGCCCGTGGCCATCGGTGATTTGCTGGTGGAGCCGTTCCCGGTGCCTCACGACGCGCGCGAACCGACCCAATTCGTGTTTGCCAACGGCGCCGTGCGCCTTGGGGTGTTGACCGACGTGGGGCGCTCCACGCCCCATATCGAGGAGGTGCTCGGCGCCTGTGATGCACTCATCATGGAGTGCAACCACGACGAGGAGATGCTCGCGAACGGGCCCTACCCGGCGTTCCTGAAGGCTCGGGTGGCGGGACAGTTCGGGCACCTGAGCAACGGGCAGGCGGGGGCGATTGTGCGGAGCCTCGACTGCGCGGGACTTCAGCACATCGTGGCAGCGCACCTCAGTGAGAAGAACAACCGCCCGGAACTGGCGGTGCAGGCTTTGAGCGCGGCACTGGACTGTGAGCCGGAGTGGATCGCCGTGGCGGCGCAGGATGCGGGGTTGGGATGGCGCGAGATCGCCTGATGCATCGGCGCCATTGGCGCATCACCCGCGACAATCCAAGGCAGTAGTTCGACTTGTGACGCCCACGCCGTGGGCTGTTTGTATGTGAATTCCCTGACTGTTCTCGAGGACCCGCAATGGAAAAAAAGGCTGAACTCTATGCCGGCAAAGCCAAGTCGGTGTACACCACCGATGACCCGGATCGGCTGATCCTCCACTTCCGCGACGACACCTCCGCCTTCGATGGCGAGAAGGTGGAAAAACTGGCGCGCAAGGGGATGGTGAACAACAAATTCAACGCCTTCATCATGCAGAAACTGGAGGGCGCGGGCATTCCGACCCACGTGGATCGCCTCCTGTCAGACAACGAAGCACTGGTGAAACGCCTCGACATGATCCCGGTGGAGTGTGTGGTGCGCAACATCGCCACCGGCTCCATCGTGCGCCGCCTCGGCGTGCAGGACGGGATGGACCTCAATCCGCCCACCTTCGAGTTCTTCCTCAAGAACGACGCCCTGCATGACCCCATGGTCAACGACTACCACATCCGCACCTTCGGCTGGGCCAGCGAGGAGGAAGTGGCGCAGATGAAGGAGCTGACCTTCAAGGTCAACACCATCCTCAAGCAGCTGTTCCTGGACGCAGGCATGCTGCTGGTGGACTACAAGCTGGAGTTCGGCCGCTACAAGGGGCAGGTGGTGCTGGGGGATGAGTTCACTCCCGACGGCTGCCGCCTGTGGGATGCCGAGACCCGCAAGAAGCTGGACAAGGACCGCTTCCGCCAGGGACTCGGCGGCGTGGTGGAGGCCTACGAAGAGGTGGCCCACCGCCTCGGCGTCCAGCTGTAAGTAGAGATCGCTGGAAACCGCTGTAGGTCCGCCTTCAGGCGGACAAAAAAGTCCGCAATGACGCGCCTGAAGGCGCACCTACCGGCGTCGTTTCCGTAAGAGTACGTACTACGTAGGGTGGATAAGCGAAGCGCATCCACCGGGCGCGCGAAAGGCGGGTGCGCTTCGCTTGTCCACCCTACGCCTGCTCAGCCCATCCTACGGCCCCTGCCGAGCGGCAACACGTAGGATGGGCAGAGCGCAGCGATGCCCATCGATACACCGGGCGCTAATGGGCGTACATCGGGGGGGACCAGGATGCGCCCATTTCAGGGTGAATGAAGGCCGATGCACTCTCCCAAGCGTTCATAACTAAAAGAGGCCCATGGTGAGTACCTATACCGCGGAATCCATCGAGGTCCTGAGCGGCCTGGAGCCGGTGCGCAAGCGCCCCGGCATGTACACCCAGACCGAGCGCCCCAACCACCTCGCCCAGGAGGTCATCGACAACTCCGTGGACGAGGCCATCGCGGGCCACTGCAAGCTCATCGAGGTCACCCTCTACAAGGACAACTCCGTGGAGGTCCGCGACGACGGCCGCGGCATGCCGGTGGACCTCCACCCCCAGGAGGGGATCCCGGGGGTCGAGGTCATCCTCACCAAGCTGCACGCCGGCGGCAAGTTCTCCAACAAGAGCTACCAGTTCTCCGGCGGCCTGCACGGCGTGGGGGTCTCGGTGGTCAACGCCCTCTCCACCCACCTGGACGTCTGGGTGCGCCGCGACGGCCGGGAGTATCACATCGCCTTCGGTGACGGCATCAAGCGGAGCGACCTCAAGGTGGTGGGCGAGGTGGGCAAGCGCAACACCGGCACCACCGTGCGCTTCTGGCCCGACCCCCAGTTCTTCGACTCCCCCAAGTTCTCCATCCCCCGCCTCAAGCACGTGCTGCGCGCCAAGGCGGTGCTCTGCCCCGGCCTGCGCATCCGCTTCCGCGACGAGGCCAGCGGCGAGATGGAGGAGTGGTACTACGAAGACGGCCTGCGCGACTACCTCATGGACGCCCTGGGCGACCTGGAGCGCCTGCCCGAAGAGCCCTTTCTCGGCAGCATGAGCGGCAACACCGAGGCGGTGGACTGGGCCGTGGTGTGGCTCCCCGAGGGGGGCGAATCGGTGGCCGAGAGCTACGTCAACCTGGTCCCCACCGCCCAGGGCGGCACCCACGTGAACGGTCTGCGCACCGGACTTACCGAGGCGATGCGCGAGTTTTGCGAATTCCGCAACCTGCTGCCCCGCGGTGTGAAGCTCGCCCCTGAAGACGTGTGGGACAAGATAAGCTACATCCTCTCGGTGAAGCTGGCCGACCCCCAGTTCTCCGGCCAGACCAAGGAGCGGCTCTCCTCCCGCGAGTGCGCCGCCTTCGTCTCCGGGGTGGTGAAGGACGCCTTCAGCCTCTGGCTCAACCAGCACACCGACCTCGGCGAACGCCTCGCCGAACTGGCCATCTCCAACGCCCAGACCCGCCTGCGCGCCGGCAAGAAGGTCGCCCGCAAGAAGATCACCCAGGGACCGGCCCTGCCTGGCAAGCTGGCCGACTGCACCGCCTCCGACCCCGGCCGCACCGAACTCTTCCTGGTGGAGGGCGACTCCGCCGGCGGCTCCGCCAAGCAGGCCCGCGACAAGGAGTTCCAGGCCATCATGCCCCTGCGCGGCAAGATCCTGAACACCTGGGAAGTGGACCCCGGCGAAGTGCTCGCCTCCCAGGAGGTCCACGACATCTCCGTGGCCATCGGCGTCGACCCCGGCTCCGACAACCTCGAAGGGCTGCGCTACGGCAAGGTCTGCGTCCTCGCCGATGCCGACTCCGACGGCGCCCACATCGCCACCCTGCTGTGCGCCCTCTTCCTGCGCCACTTCCGCCCCCTGGTCAAGGCCGGCCACGTCCACATCGCCATGCCGCCCCTGTTCCGCATCGACGTGGGCAAGGAGGTCTACTACGCCCTCGACGAGGCCGAACGCCAGGGCATCCTCGACCGCATCGCCGCAGAGAAAAAGCGCGGCAAGGTCGCCGTCACCCGCTTCAAGGGCCTCGGCGAGATGAACCCCCTGCAGCTGCGGGAGACCACCCTCGACCCCAACACCCGCCGGCTGGTGCAGCTGACCGTGGAAGAGGGGGATGACACCAACCAGCTGATGGACATGTTGCTGGCGAAGAAGCGTTCTTCGGAGCGGCGGAGTTGGTTGGAGTTGAAGGGGGATTTGGCGGAAGTCGTGGGCTAAGGTGCAGGCGCCACAATGGCACTCTAGTGCGGAAGTAACTATTCAGCCCTGTCATTCCCGCGAAGGCGGGAATCCAGTCTGGTCAAGGCTGAGAAGGTATACGACCAGGGTAAACGCATACTTACCAGAGAGTGATGTAAGTCCTTGAAAGCAGGTCGTCGGCCGCATGGACGCGGCCGTCGAGCGTACAGGGAGGTATTCACAGCGCACCTGCTTTCAAGGACTTACATCGCTCACAGCACGGCCGTGACGTGAGTATGCGTTTACCCTGGGTATACGACTGTTTGATCGTCCCTGCGCAAGTGGAGGACACCACTCGTTCACTTGTCACTTTTCTGGATTCCCGCCCCCCAACTGAAGCTCTCGGGGGCAGGCTTCGCGGGAATGACGGTTTAGGGGGGGCGACAGGGTAAACGCATACTCACTCAAGGACTTGCGTCGCTCACAGCACGGCCGTGACGTTAGTATGCGTTCACCCTGGGGGGGGCGAGTAGTTACTTGCGGAACGAAGCTTCATGAGCGCGCTCGTCGGGCTTGCTTCTTCTTCGGCTTTGCTGGCGGCTTGCCAGAAATGGGACTCTGGCTTGCACTCATTTGCCCGGCCTTGACCCTCTCTGTATCGAGAATCTGCATGTGCCGGACTAGCTCCGCTGGTGATAGCGTCGGGATCATGTACTTGCCCCAAGGCCCCCGCCCGGTTACGGTCAAGATAAGATCGCGCGCGGCACCGTAGAGCATTGCACCTCCAGTTATTGCCACGAGCCGGTCAGGCTCGCCATGGGGGTGAACTCGGAAGATGCCGACAACGTGGGCATTGATGGAGTACGGAGCGACCTTTTCCTTACCTTCGAAGCCAAGATGCAATTGGAGCTGAGCGACACTCTTCGCCTCCATCCACGCCAACACGGCCATCGCCTTTATGTCGACGTCGACACGCTCATGCTGCAGAACGTATTCGGGATTGGCCTTTACGGTTAACTCCGGAAAGAAATAATCCTCAAGCAGCAAGGGTGGCTGATTCGATGTTGTATTCGTCATCATTAACCCCAGCCACTTCTCCGAGCGCGGGAAGGCTGTGCAGCCAACCCCGGTTTGTCTCTTCGGGCCTATCGGTCACTAACCGAACCCACTGAACTTCCTGGTGTCGCCAAACGATGTCATGGCAGTACCTTCCACCAAGCACGTGAGCCAGTTTGACCATGGTTTCGATGGTGAAGTTTGCATCACCTCTGAGTACTTTGGTGACATAGGCGGCGCTGGAACCAAGCAACTTGGCCAGCTCGCTTTTCTTGACGCCTTTTTCGTCCATCAATCTCTGAAGCGCGACCGCATAAGCGATTTTGGCGTCCTCAATCTGATAATCGACATCTTCCTCATCAACGCCGAGGTACCAGCTAACTGCGGTTGAGATACCAGCCATCGTCAATCTCCTTTACCTTGCGGTCATCCAGTGACACCAGCTTAATCCGCCCCTGTTGCTTGGCGGCCAAATACTCTCTCTTGACTCTGACTGCCCTGTCCACTTCCGACTTATCCGCTTTTTTGCGCTTCTTTATGGTTCCGGAAGTCAGAACAATCAGACGATCGTCGGAATCCTCGAAACAGAAAAGGCGCAAATCGCCCTTGATGAACTCGAGTATCCCTTCAGCGTTGTTGGCATGGTGGAGCATTGCGGTGGTCAGACCTTGGCGACCTCCGCTTGCGTACCGCCGAACAAGGCCTTCATGCCCTTTGCGCTCGCCTGGTAGCCTTGCTCGCAGTTCGCGAGAAACTCGAGCGCCTCGCACGCAGGCTTGGAAGAGCGTTCTTTCATCAGCGCTGCTACCTTCCAGCGGCGCTGTTCCAAGATGATCAGCTGCACGATTTTAACTTATAGGTTAAGAGTAGCCAATGGTTTGCCGGGTTCCAGTTTCGAAGCGTGATCCGTGAGGTTTACGCAATGAACAACAACTCATTGAATCTCGTAACTATTCAGACTCAACAGCCCGAGTGCGTCATGCAGGAGCCCAGCCCTCTGGGCGATTGCGTCGGTATCGCTCGCGCAGCAATCGCCCAGAGGGCTGGGCTCCTACGGGGGAGTGGCGACAGGTCGGTGGAACGGCTGAATAGTTACTGAATCTCTAGGTATTGATCTCGCAGATTACCCCGTGGTGTTCTGTGGGTTTTGCCGCCAGCGTAACCAGTTTTTCAGGCATCGGCGCACCCCCATGGACGAGAGCCCGCAGGCCGCTTGGGCTGTGCGAAGCCTTGCCGAGAAGGTATATTGCCCTTCGAACTCCTTACCAACTACCTCTAAGAAGCCTCAGGGAATGGAACCGCTTACGACGAAACTCATTCTGGCCAATGTCCCCGCTGACGGTTCGAGCATTGGCAACAAGCGCCTTCTCGAGGCGGTGCTGGCGCAGGCCGAGGCGAACGGGCTGAAATTGACGGAGACCGACGTCAGCGCTGCGCGTGAGGCTTTGGTGGAGCGGGGCATCCTGGGGCGTGGCAAGGGGCGGGGCGGCTCGGTGTTTCTCATCAAGGCCCCGGATGAGGTGACCGATTTTGCCCTGGCCCACTCCGCGCCGCCGGCGGAGCCTGCCGGTGCCTGGAAGAAGGCCAAGCCCAGCAAGACGGCGGCTGCGGTTCGGGCCGATCCCAACGACACCGCCCAGATCATCTCCTACCGCCATTCGGACAAGCGCCGCAACAATCCGGAAGTGGGCATGGTCACTCCGGCCACCGACCCGGACGAGGGCAAGACCCGCTGGTGCTACGACCCCCACATCGACCCGGCGCTGCAGTTTGACTTCGGCCGCGCCCAGGTGGAGAAGCTCATCGATGACGCCTTGGCTTCCGGCGACGAGGAGACCATGCGCAACGCGCTGGAGGAGCTGAAGCGCTACTCCGCCCCCTACCTCAACTGGGCCGGCAAGGCCGAGCGCCCCACCTTTGACCTCGATACCGTCTCGCTCCACGTCCACGAGCGCATCGATCCGGCGAGCATCCTCGCCGCCGTGCGCAAGCAGATGAGGGAGGGGAAGAGCAAAGGGGCGGAAAAGGCGATGCAGCCGGATCTGTTCGCCGCCGCCTTCGAAAACCTGCCGCTGCGCGACGCCATCGACTTCTACCACCACGAGAAGGGGTGGTCCAACCGCCTCATCGCCGGCGACTCGCTGCTGGTGATGAACTCGCTCATTCAGAAGGAGGGGATGGCCGGGCAGGTGCAGATGATCTACATCGACCCGCCCTACGGCATCAAATACGGCTCCAACTTCCAGCCCTTCGTCAACAAGCGCGACGTCAAGGACCGCAAGGACGAGGATCTCACCCAGGAGCCGGAGATGATCAAGGCGTTCCGGGATACTTGGGAGCTGGGGATTCATTCCTATCTCACCTACCTGCGGGATCGGCTGCTGCTGGCGAAGGAGTTGCTGCACGAATCGGGGAGCGTGTTTGTGCAGATATCGGATGAGAATTTGCATCATGTCCGAGAGATCATGGATGAGGTGTTTGGCGCAGAGAACTTCGCCGGTGTGATCAACTATAAAAAGACCACTAGCGCATCCGGAAGTGGCCTGGCGAGTGTTTGTGATTACATACTTTGGTCCTGCAAAAACCGGGACGAAATCAAGTACAACCAGCTGTACCTCGAAAAGCTGGTCGGCGAAGAGGGCGGAACGCAGTACACGTGGGCGGAACTTCCTAACGGCTTTAGGAGAAATTATGGTCTCAAAGCGATCGGGAAGCTGGGACCTGAAGCGCGGATATTTCGTCAGGACAATCTTACGAGTCAGCGCCCAGCACAAGGTGATGATGTAACAAAATTTCATTTTCAAGGAATTGGCTTCTCGCCAGGAAAAGGGACATTTAAGACTGATGCACAGGGGCTAACGCGTTTGGGCCGAGCACGCCGATTGATTTCTCTCGGGAGTACTTTGAGCTACGTCCGTTTTCTCAACGACTTTCCCGTGTTCCCCATCAACAACCTCTGGGACGATACCGTTACTTCAGGTTTTTCCGACAAGAAGATCTATGTAGTACAAACCAATCCTTCCGCGGCCGAGCGTTGTCTGCTAATGACATCAGAACCCGGCGATCTCGTATTGGACCCTACGTGCGGTTCTGGAACCACCGCCTTCGTCGCCGAAAAGTGGGGCCGCCGCTGGATCACCTGCGACACCTCCCGCGTGGCGGTGACCCTCGCCAAGCAGCGGCTGATGACCTCCAGTTACGACTATTACGCCCTGCGCTATCCCCACGAAGGGCTGAAGGGCGGCTTCATCTACAAGACCGTCCCGCACGTCACCCTCAAGTCGATTGCCAATAACCCGGAGATCGATGAGATCTATGAGCGCATGCACCCGGCCATCGAGGCGGCGCTTGCGCAGCTGAACAAGGGGGCAAAGCAGAAGATGCAGGAGTGGGAGGTACCTTTCGACTTCCCCGAGGAGTGGCCCGAGGCGGCCCGTGCCCCCTTCGACGCCTTCCACGCCGCGCGCCAGGTGATGCAGAAGCGGATGGACGAGTCCATCGCCAACCATGCGGACCAGGAGACCCTCTACGACCAGCCGCAGGTGGAGAAGAACAAGCTGCGCATCACCGGCCCCTTCTCGGTGGAGGCGGTGCCCTTCCCCACGGTGCTGGCCTTGGACGAAGCAGAGCAGCCGAAGGATGCCGACGTCACCATCGCCCGCTCCGGTGAGTCCTCGCGCCAACACAGCTGGCGCGACGAACTGCTGAAGACGGGTATCCGCGGCAAGGGCGGCCAAATCCTGAAGTTCGCCGAGTTGGAGACCCTGCCGACAGGGCAGGACTTTCGCACCTTGCACGCCAGCGGCCATCTCGATACCGGCGAGCGGGTGGTGGTGAGCTTCGGCCCCGAACACGCCGCCTTGGAGCAGCGTCAGGTCGCCAACGCCCTGGCCGAGGCGGAGACCCTCTTCCCGCACCCCAAGATGATCGTCTTCTGCGCCTTCACTTTCGACCCGGAGGCGGCCAAAGACATCGACAACCTCAAGGGCATCACCGCCCTCAAGGCGCAGATGAACACCGACCTGCTCACCGAAGACCTGAAGAAGGGGCGCGCCAGCAACCAGAGCTTCTGGCTCATGGGGCAGCCGGATGTGGAGGTGAGAAAGCGCAAGGACGGCAGGTACGAGGTGGAGGTCCACGGCTTTGACTACTTCGATACCGCCAAGGGGGAGCTGGTCTCGGGCGGCAAGGGCAAGATCGCGATGTGGTCCCTGGATACCGACTACGACGAGCGCTCCCTCTTCCCCCGCCAGGTCTTCTTCCCCCTGGCCGGCAGCAAGGACGGCTGGATGAAGCTGAAGAAGAACATCCGGGCCGAACTGAACGAGGCGCTATTGACCAAGTTCCACGGCACCGTCTCGCTCCCGTTCGAGGCGGGAGAGAACAGGAAAATCGCCGTCAAGATCGTCGACGACCGCGGCATCGAGTCGCTGAAGGTCATCCCGTTACCAATGGAGTGTTAACGTTGTGAACTTCGAACTACCCTCTGATGAGGAGCTCGAGCAACTTCAGAAACTGCCGAAGCTGGTTACCAACCCCCGTGCCCAGTGGCGGGAGAAACCCGGCCATCGCCAGAGGAACTTCTTGCTGGAAGGGGGAAGCTTCCAGTTTGAACTCTACTTGCGCCAGAACAGCAATGACCCGCACGACTTCTCTTGCGGGCTCAAGGTGATTAAGCCCGACGGTACGCCGCTGACCCTTTGCCGCTATAACGGGAGCAGCCACGCGCACCATGAGATTCAGTACAGGTGCCACGTCCATGTGGCGACGCATGAGGCCATTCGCCTCGGAAAGAAACCGGGCCAGGGCTGAAGTCACTGACCGTTACCGGACTCTGGAGGGGGCTCTGTGGTGCCTCGTGCGGGACTGCGGTATTCAGGGATTGCCGGAGCCTCAGCCCGATGAGCCTGACATGTTTGGAACTTGGTAGGAGGCTGTGCAATGTTGAGAATTGATGAAGCAGCCTTATGCAAGCAGCTGTGCGCAAATGTGACTGTGTTCACTCGCCCGGACGGGATCACCATGCTGAACACACCTTTCCACTACCCCGATGGAGATTCCTACCCGATATATGTCGATGAGACCGGCACAGGTGGCGTTCGTCTTAGCGATGGTGGACATACCCTGATGCACCTCAGTTATGAGAACGACGTCGACAAAGTATTTGAAGGGACTCGCAACCTGTTGCTGCAGCAGATTGTGGCTCAGGAACAAGTGACCTTCGATCCAGAGAAAGGCACATTCTTCATCGAAGCATCGTTGGAGCACCTGGCCGATGCTGTCTTTCGCTTGGGGCAGGCGGTCACGAGGGTTTACGATCTCACTTTTCTCAACCGTTCACATGTGGCCTCGACCTTTTACGACGACTTACAGGAACAGATTCGTTCCGTGGTCGCAGAGGAGAAGGTACATCGGGACTATGTCGTCGCCGAGATACCGAATGCAGAGAATTATCCGGTCGATTTTTACATTGAGACTCCTCAAGGAACCCCACTTTTTCTCTACGGCGTACCGAACCGGGACAAGGCAAGGCTTACGACAATTTTCCTACAGCATCTAATCCAGCAGAATGTCGAATTCGACTCGTTGCTGGTTTTTGAAAATCAGCAGGAAATTCCACGGCCGGACCTTGCAAGACTCTCTAACGTCGGTGGTGAAATGATTGCATCATTGAACGCTGAGAACGACTTGCGCCGAAAGTTGACCCGCAAGTTGCAACGGACCGTATCCTAAAGGCAGAAGATGACCTCGCCGAAGTCGTTAATAGTCAATTCGCCTTACACGTGTCCGCAGCAGCACTGGGAGCAGGCGCGGGACGGAACCCTCACGCTGATCCCTTCGCGCCGGCCGGCCGGGTACGAAATCTTCGACGTGCGCAACAATACCCGCCGCACCGAGGAACTCAAGCTGGTCAACGAGATCCGCACCCGGGTCGATCACTGGCGCGAAGCGGGTTATCCCGGTGTCACCAGTATCACGCGACGCCTGCTGGAGCATTGGCAGGGTCGCGATGCGCGGCTGTTCCCTTTCTACTTCTGCCAGCTCGAAGCGGTCGAGACGCTCATCTGGCACGTGGAGGCCGCACCCGAGTTCCGGCAGGGTATTTTCATTCCCGGCGATGGCGGACCATGGGAGCGGCTCTGCAACAAAATGGCCACGGGGACCGGCAAGACGACCGTAATGGCCATGATTGTCACGTGGCAGGTGCTCAACGCACTCACCTATCCTAAACGCAACAAGGACTTCTCGCGGGCGATCTTCGTCGTGGCTCCAGGGCTCACGGTGAAGGAGCGTCTGCGCGTCCTCTATCCCGGCGAGCCCGACAACTACTACGATGCCTTCAGTCTTTGCCCCTCCGAAGCACTGCGGCAGAAACTCAATCAGGCCGAAATTCTCATCGAGAACTGGCATGCGCTGATGCCGCTCAAGGAGCCGGATCGTTCCGTGGTCAAAAAAGGCTCGGAGAGCGATGAGGCCTTCACCCGGCGGGTGCTTGGAAAATTGGCAGCGTACAAAGATATCGTCGTAATCAACGATGAAGCGCACCACGCCTACCGCAAGCCAGCCGAGCTCAAGATCAGCAAAAAGCAGGCGCAGGACCTTGGGATCGATCTGGACGAGGCCACCCGCTGGATCGAGGGGCTGGATCGCATCCACAAGCGGCGGCGCATTGGCCGGGCCTTCGACCTCTCGGCCACCCCGTTCGCCCCGACCGGCAAGGCGAGCACCGACGAGGGACTCTATGATTGGGTGGTCTCCGATTTCGGGCTCAATGATGCCATCGAGGCGGGGCTGGTCAAGACGCCGAGGGTGGTGATCCGCGATGATGCCCTTCCCGATGCCAAGACCTACCGCTCCAAGCTGTATCACATCTATCGCGCCCCCGAAGTGGCTGAGGACCTAAATCGCCGCGGGGCCGAGCCCCATGAGAGCTTGCCCAAGTTGGTGCAGGATGCCTACACGCTGCTGGGCGCCGACTGGCGCGAGACATGGCGGCAGTGGCGTGAAGCGGGACACACGGCCCCGCCCGTGCTGCTCACGGTCTGCAACCGAACGGAGACCGCCGCCCGCATAGAGCACTATCTCAGCAAAGGCCACGCTTTCTGGCCCGAACTGCACGCGCCCGAGCGCACCCTGCGGGTGGACTCAAAGGTGCTCGACAAGGCCGAAATCGGGGAGAAGGCGAGCGCGGACAAGGATTACGAGGAGAAGCTGCGGGCCATTGTCGAGGCGACCGACCTTGATGAAAACCGCAAGCAGCGCCTGCGAGAGATGCGCAAGGAGGAATTGCTCCGTGAGATGGTGGACAACGTGGGCAAGCGCGGCACCGCGGGCCAGGACCTGCAGAAGGTCGTCTCCGTGGCCATGCTCTCTGAAGGGTGGGATGCCAAGAACGTCACCCACATCATGGGGCTGCGTGCCTTTACCAGCCAGCTACTGTGCGAGCAGGTGATTGGGCGTGGTCTGCGGCGCGTCGCCTACGAAACGGATGAAAACGGCCTCTTTCTGCCGGAGTACGTCAATGTTTTTGGTGTGCCGCTGTCGATCTTCCAAGATGTGGGAGAGGGCGGAGAGGCGCCCCCTCCACCAAAGCCGAGTGTGCAGATTGAAACACTCCCGGAGCGAAACGCATTCGAACTCCGTTGGCCCAACGTATTGCGGGTGGATACGGTGACCCGCCCGAATCTGGTCGTGGATTGGAGCCGGGTAGAGCCGTTGCGACTGGACCCGGCCCAAACCATGATTTCTGCCGAGTTGGCCCCGGCGCTGGGTGGCGCCACCGACTTGAGTCGGGCTACGGCCATCGACCTGGAGCAGCTTCCAGAGGCCTTTCGTCTGCAGCGGCTCATCTTCCGGGCCGCAGCCAAGGCCTTCGAGAGCTCGGTGGGCGCCTTCCGAGGGAGCCGCGAGTACTTGGCGTTTCAGCTGATCCGCCTGGTCGAGCAGTTCCTCGATTCAGAGAAGCTGGACATCCCGACGCAGTACCACCAGGAGCCTTTGCGCAAACGCATCTTGGTCGCACTGAACCTCGATCTGGTGGTGCAACACTTGATGCGTTACGTTACGGAGCAAAACCTCGAAAAGCTGGAGCCGGTGTTCGATGAGGATGCTCCCATCGGTTCGACCGCCTCCATGCGCACGTGGTACACCACCAAGCCCTGTCGGCCGACAACGCGCTCCCAAGTTAGTCACGTGGTCGTCGACAGTACCTGGGAGCACTACACGGCGGATGTGCTGGAAAAAAGCCCGCGTGTTTCTGCCTACGCCAAGAATGATCACCTCGGATTCCAAGTGTTCTACCTCTGGGGCGGTTCGCGCCGCCGCTTCATCCCTGATTACCTTATTCGCCTAAACAATGGCAAGACACTGGTGCTGGAGATCAAGGGGCAGGACTCCGAGCAGAACCGTGCCAAACGAGCCGCACTTGATTTATGGGTAAAGGCGATCAACGAAAAAGGTGGGTTCGGGGTTTGGGCGTGGGATGTGGCATTGGAGCCAGCGCAGGTTCACGACATCGTTGAGAGGCACGGCACCTAGTCTTGCCCTTGCCCCACAATCGCGCTACGGATAATTCGGGTCGTAGGGGTTCGTAGTAAGTTTTCCTGCCTGGACGGCCTCGGCTGGAGTGAATTCGAGGAGCTGATTGTCGCGTACTACCGGCAGGGTTACACCGCTAACCTCACGCCGAAAGGGGCCGACGGCGGGGTCGACATCGTACTCGCGCGGGATGGCGAGAAGTACCTGGTGCAGTGCAAGCACTGGAAGGCGTTCAAGGTAGGCGTGAGCGTCGTGCGCGAACTCTACGGGGTGATGGCAGCGGAAGGGGCGGCCGGTGGTTTCGTGGTGACCTCGGGTCAGTTCACGGCGGAGGCAACGGCCTTTGCTGACGGCAGGAATATCGAACTGCTGGACGGCAGTCGACTCTCCGCGATGCTCCGCAATGTGCGGAACGGCCGTGCCGCCGCAGTGCCGTCTCCCATGGTGTCGCAGCCCGCCTCACCGGCGTGCCCCAAGTGCGGGCGTGAGATGGTCCGGCGCACCGCGAAGCGGGGGACGAAAGCCGGGAGTGCCTTCTCTGGGGGTGTTCAGCCTATCCCGCCTGCCGAGGGACGCGGGATTAACTCAGATCGTCCGTGCTCTTTGCCCGCAAAAGGCCCCTCAATCACCTCGCGAGTGTGACCGCACTTGCTCCCTCAGCCGAATACGCCCCATCTCGACCGCTTCCCTGAGAAGGAAGAGCATCCATTTCGACTCCGGATCATTGATGCGCTCCCACTTGGCGATGAGCGCCTCGACATCGGCGATCCTGGCCTTCAAGCGTGCGACCTCCGCTTGGTTCCGTCCCTTCATTGCTCCGCTCCCTGTCTCACCAGCTCTGGATCCCTGAGTATTTGTCTGTCCCCGGCAACCCGCCGCAGGTAGGTCGAGGTTAGTTGATACTCATCGGCCGTGGCCCGAAAGGCATACTATCCTTAGCTTGGGCCTATGAGCAAGCACCCTTATTTGGTCGCCCTTGGAGCTCGGATCCGAGCCATTCGGGAATCCAGGGGCTATTCGCAGGAAGGCTTTGCGGCCGATGCCGGC
Organism: Gammaproteobacteria bacterium; assembly: GCA_041690535.1. GTDB lineage: Bacteria > Pseudomonadota > Gammaproteobacteria > Thiohalomonadales > Thiohalomonadaceae > JAWLHA01. The sequence continues at coordinate 17,838 of JAWLHA010000025.1, forward strand.
CTCGATCGCGCTTACTATGGAGGCATTGAGCGCGGTGAAAGGAACGTCGCAGCACTGAACCTCATCCAAATAGCTTCCGCGCTTGGGGTAGAGGTCGGGGATCTGTTTCCGCCCTTGAAGCAGCTTCCTAAAGATGGGGGGTAGCTGTAGGTCGGTTAGCGCGGCGCGTGATACTTGGGATAAATGGGGTCGTAGCGAGTTTTCCTGCCCTGAAAGCAACGGGTTAAGCGGTCGAAGCACCGCCCGGCAACAGCCTTTTGATTATCCTGCTCCCTCAGTAGTTCGGATTATTGGCTGCTACCTCGACCTTGTGGCACACCTAGGCAATCGGCTGCTTCAGGCGGATGCTGCCCTCATGGGACAAAGGTCGGGATCGGCGGGCGGGTGCGCTGCGGTCTCCATCGCGGGACTCCAGGCTACTGCTCGACTTCCGTCCATTCGCTCATGACTGTAACTATTCAGCCGTTCCACCGACCTGTCGCCTCTCCCCGGTAGGAGCCCAGCCCTCTGGGCGATTGCTGCGCGAGCTATACCGATGCAATCGCCCAGAGGGCTGGGCTCATACGTGAGGCACTCGGGCTGTTGGGTCTGAATAGTTACCTTCGCTTTTTGCTTTAGGGGTGATTCTAGTCCTGAGCAGGGTCGCCAGTTGGCTGGCTCTCACCAACGACGCTTAAGACCGCCTGACCGACGCCCCGTCCATGTAAGCTGATCACGTCGAAGTTCAGGCCGGACCACTGTACTTGATCGCCGACCTGTGGTGGCCGGCCCAGTTCGCTCAGGATCAGGCCCGAGACCGTGTCCACCTCTGGATGTTCCAGCTCTCGTCCGACGAGGGCGCCCAGCATACCCAAGCGGGCCGCGCCCTGTACCTGAAAACGATCAAGACCGACTGGCAGTACGTCAGCGATATCGTCGGCCCCTTCCTCAATGTCACCGACTGCCTCGGCGCAGATGTCCTCAATAGTGAGAATGCCGGCGGTGCCGCCATGCTCGTCCATCACCACGACCATCTGATTGCGGGTCCGCTCCATCGCCGTCAGCACATCGTCGAGTGTGGCGGTCTCCGGGAGATAGGCGGTCTTCCGCACCATGGCGGGGACAAGGCCGCTGCGATCACGCAATAGATTGAGTACGTCCTTGATGTGAATGGTGCCGACGATGTGATCAAGGTTACCGTCGTAGACCGGATAACGGGTATGGCGGTGGCTTTGCAGGATCTCGCGCAAGACCGCATCGGTTGCGCTTACCGGTATGCCATACGCGTGCACCCGCGGGACCATCGCCTCAGCGGCCGTGATCTCGCTAAAGTCGGCAATCTCGCGAAAAATGCGCCCAGTCTCCTCGCTAAGCAGCCCGCTCAGCTGGCTCTCGCGCGTCAGAGACTCCAACTCCTCAGAGGCCAGGTAGTGCTCGGAGCTTCGGCCGCGCTCGACGCCGACCAGACGCAGCAGGAGATTTCCCATCAGATTGAGTGCTCGCACCAGGGGATAGAGCACCAGCCCGATCATCAGCATCGGAGGGGTCACCCACAAGGCGACGCGCGCGGCGTTGCTGAGTGCCAACGCCTTCGGGATCATCTCGCCGAACACGATGTGTAGGTAGGTGATGACGATGATTGCCAGCACGACCGCCAAGCCATGGGCCGTTACCTGGACGCCCAATCCGGTGAAACCAGCCGCCAGCAGCCACTGCTCGAAGAAGCCGGCGAGCGCGTGCTCCCCGTACATTCCCAAGCCCAGACTGGCGAAGGTGATACCAAGTTGCGCGGTGGCCACGTAGCGATCAAGCCGAGTCGGATCGTCGAGAATGGCCGCGATCTGTCGGGCACGGCGGTCGCCGCTCTCGGCTTGGGAGGCGATTGCGGCTCGGGGCGTGCCGATGATGGCGAACTCGGCCGCGACGAAGAGTCCATTGAGGGCGACCAGGACCAGCACCACCACTAAAACAATCAGGATCTCAGGCATCGTCCCCTCCTGCGCGGGTCTCTGGAATCCTCACCAGTACAGACTCGATGGCCATCCCCTGCAGGTTCGCGATTTCGAACTCAAGACCGGACACCCTCAGACAACAGGGTCCCTCAGGGATGGAGTCGAGCTGCTCCAGCAGCCAGCCGGCCAACGTTTCCGCCTGGCTCGGCTCCCAGAACCTTCCGCCCGAATCTCTGACGGACTGCGTCAGTTCACCGACTTCATCGAGCGGCAGCCGTCCTGGCAACCGCCAGCGGCCGTCATCCAGGCGCATCAATACGGGCTCTGCATTCGACTTGAACTCATCGGACAGCTCGCCGAGTAGCTCGCGAATGATGTCTTGGAGACTGATGAGTCCCTCCACATCGCCGTATTCATCGACGAGCAGCGCGATTCGGGCGTGTTGATCACGCAGTTGGCCCAGCGCGCGGTCGATGGTCAGCGCGCTCGGAAGGACCAACAGCGGCCTAACCAAAGGCTGCAGATTCGCCGGATCGTGCCCAGCGGCGACTGCGACGGCGAGATCTTTGACATGGAGGTAACCACGCACTTCTTCCGGTCCGCCCTGATGGACCACGAGTCGGGTGTAGGGCGAGGCATCGATCTCTGCCAGCAGCTGCTCTGGCGCTGCGTTCAGATCCAGGCCGGAAATCTGCCGCCACGGGACCATGAGCTGACGGACCCGGTGTTGGCCCAACTGGAGCGCCTCGCGCAGCCGTTCGCTCTCCTTCTCCTCCAGCAGTCCGCCCGCGCGGCTTTCGCGAATCAGAAGGTCGATCTCCTCGGGGGAGTGCACGTGTCGGTGGCTGGCCTCTCCGGTGACCCCAAACCAGCGCAAGACGAGATTGCCGCTGCCATTGAGCAAGCTGATAAACGGCGCGAACAGCATCACCGACCAGCGCAATGGCAGGTAGGTGTACATGGCGGTACCGACGGGATACTGCAGTGCCACGGTCTTGGGGATGAGTTCTCCAAGGATGACCTGCATCGAGGTCAATGCCACCAGGGTAATGGTCGCGGACAGGGCATAGGCGCTGAGGGGCTCCAGTCCCATGTGTGCAACCAGCAGGCCGCCGAGCGCCAAACCGATCGTGGCCTGCCCGAAGGCGCCGAGTACCAGGCTGGAAAGGGTAATGCCGATCTGACAGGCGGCAATGTGGCGATCCAGACGCGCCGTGTCGTGCAGAATCGGCAACAGCGCTGCGGCCAGGCGGTGTCCCTGTGCGGCCAGTTGCTCGACGCGGGTGGCGCGCGCCCCAACGAGTGCGAACTCCGCAGCAACATAGAGTGCGTTGACGAGGATCAGGGTGCCGACGAGGAGGATGATCCAGAGGCTCATCAAATGGACCTTAAAGTGAAACGGGCGTGGCCTTTAGCGTGCACAGGTGTAATGTTCCGGTCGAAGCCCCGCGGTGGGCCGGTACTGTCGGGCTCGTCCGCGTCCGCGGAGTCGGTCTCGGGAGAAGTCGAGAGGGTATTCATAGGGGGCGGATCATATCAGAGCATGCGGGACAGGCGTAGAGCTTAGCAGGGTGAACGCATACTCACAGCACGGCCGTGACGTAAGTATGCGTTTACCCTGAGGAGCACTGTGGCGGTTCGAAGCCCATTCGGGCGATACCGTACTCTTGCCGGTGAACGAAGCCCAGTGGAAGGATACCTACCACCAGAAGCTGGTTTCGCCCAGGGACATGGCCAGAAGGGGGGGATCACCAGTAACGTCACCATGAGCCCGGTGAGCATTAGGTTAGCCGACGACGCGGCGGCGTGTTCGGGGTCGGCCTTGCGAGAGACGGTCGCCGATGGCCAGAACGGCTATGTTTACTGCCATGCTCCCCATGATGTTACTCATCCCGAGTTCGGGGCGGTCAGCCAAGACCGCGGTGAGCGTCGCGGCAAGATTCGGGAGGGAGGCCAGGCCACAACGTCTCTACCGTGTGACACAAGAAATTTGAAGGTGCAAGTGATTCGTTCAATCGTGAGGAGCAGGCCCGCAGCAGCGGCCTGCACGAGATCATCGAAGAGACTCGTTACACCTTGGAAGACCTCGACGAGGAGAAGGCGCCGGGCGGCGCCAGCACCGCCAAACCCAACGGCAACAACGAAGCGCCCGCCACGCCAGAGACCGGGCCGCGATCCGAAACCCCACAGGCACGGCTATAAACCCAGCCGAACGGCAGCGCGAAGAGCGACCGGCCGCTCAGGCGGTGAGGGCCGGTCTGTCCACGCGAGCGGTTGTTAGAACTCGTCCTCCCCCTCGAAGCCGAAAAGGCTATCTTCGTCGCTCGGCTGCTCGGGTTCAACCACCGGCGGCTCGGCCGCTTGCGCCGGCTCGGCGAACAGACCCGCAACAGCATTGCCAAGCAGCACGCCACCGGCCACGCCCATGGCAGTCTGCACAGCCCCGCCGAGGAACCCGCCGGTTTGCCCCGGCTGTTGGCCCGCGCGATCACCGCCCCCAAAGGGCGCGGCCGGTAGATTCCGTGGGGGCGACGCGGGGCGCGCGCCTCCGAACAACCCGCCCAGGAAGCCTCCCGACTGCGGGCGCTCGGCCAACTCCCTCTCCAGCTGCTCGATGCGCTCTTGCTGGGCCTTGAGGGCCTGCTCCTGCACCAGGACGGCCTGCGCCATGTAGTACGCAGCCGCCGGTTGCTGCTCGGTCAGGCGGAGGACGAGTGCCTCGGCCTGCGCATCTCGCGGGCCACTATGCTCCTCCGCTTGGCGCAGCCGTGCAAATAGCTCCTCGATCAGGTTCTGCTCTTGGGTATTCATGCTTAATCTCTCGGTGTTGGACTCGTTTGCGGTCGATCACGGACATGAACGTATCGGGTCCCGCGAAGCGACCCCCTCCGCGCATGAACGGCGTAACGCGTTCCATGGGGGCTCTTTTGCGAGTTAATCGGGCATCACTCCGATGGTGCCGGCCGATACGCCTTCGGCTGGGGCCGCCACACCGCAGCTGGCCAGTCGCTGCAAGTGTAGGCACCGGAGTGGGTAAGGTATATCCGATTAATCTTGCCACTAACATCGAGAATTTCGAATATAAGAGGTGCCCTGCCACTGACCGGGTTGTCGCCGCGGCAGGCACAACACGCTCAGCGGCATGATCATGTGGTTACTCGGCAACGTGCCACGCACCGGCGATGTGACCGAGTGGGAGCAGTGGCGGCTGGAGGTGTCGATCGCGACGGTAACCGGATGGAGAAGGTCCTGGCCAGCCGCGTGCCCGATCCCCAGGTGGCGTCCGAGCCTTTGGGTTCAACGCCTGCAGACGGGCAGAGCGGGCAAGTCGGCGCGCGGGCGGACTGATACGATCATGATCTCAGCGCACCACCAGCACATCGCAAGTGCTCGCACGCAGGACATGCTGGCTGACACTGCCGAGCAAGATCTGCGGCAGACGGGTGAGGCCACGGCTGCCGACCACGATCAGGTCCGCCTCCAGCATCTGTGCCCGAAGCACGATCGCCCGCCCCGGGTAGCCGCCTGTCACGTGGCAGGTGACACGGTCGTCGGGAATACCCGTTTGGCGGGCCATTCCCGCCAGGCGCTTCGCCTGCCCATCTTCAGGCGGCGAATGCTCGTACAGCGCCGTCGCACCATCGTTTTCACCGGAGCCACCCCGCCGCACCTCGGGCGATCCGGACACGTGCAGTCGTGATCGCGTGGCCTCCCCGAGGACGTCATACCGGGTGCGCTGCGGCGCAACCAGCCGGGTAGAGCCCGGGGCTTGCAGCTAGGCGCAAAAGACGGCGCCCGCGGGATGATAACCGGTCTTAAGCCCCTGGGCACCCTCGTAGTAGCGCAGGAAGTGGTGGTCGGTGCTGAGCAGTTGGACGCTCTGCGGGGACGTCTAAAAACCTGCAGATCCAATTCGTCACCGCGCCGCCCCCAACGCCAACAGAACCATTCTATGCGGGCGGTGATGGAGAGGCGCCACCAGCCCCTCTTGAGCTCACGGCCTTGGGCGTTCACAATGCCGCATTGCCACTGCCCCGATTTTGAGCGGATGATGCCCTCTTCTCCTCCCCCATGTCCGAGCATGATCTCTGCCCATTCGGCATGCAGCGCCCCGGCCCCAATCGCGGAAGGTCTTCACCCTCCCCTAGCGCCGGATTCTTCGGCAGGGGCAAGCGCCGACAGTGCGGTGGTCGCGCCCCAATCGCTAGTCGTCCAGGAAGACGAAATTCTGGCGCTGCTCCAGCGCTATTGGCGGATCGCCGAGCGTATCGACAGCCAGTCGGCCTGGCTTGCGTGCTTTGATCAACTGTCTGTTCTGGTCGACCTTTGCCGTCTTCGTCACCGTACGCTTGCCGGCGATCTCTCCTTCCTTGCGCAGATCGCGCGCTGCCGCCCCAGTAGCGGCAAGCTCGCGGTGCCGGCAGGCCTGCGCTAGCTGTTACTTGACGCTCGATGAAGGGAAGATCATGCGAGCGCAGCCAGCCCCCTCAGAGTAACCCGCGCGGGTGACCCCGTCCTTTCCTAGGCTCACAGCACGGCCGTGACGTAAGTATGCGTTTACCCTGGGGTGAGTGAGGGAAAACTTGCCAAATCCGCCACAACAGTTGCTGCATACTGCTGGGGGAGTTTTTTCTTCTGCCTGCGGGGAGCTGACCAAAATGCCTTTTTGGGATCTTGCCACGGTCATTCTGTTGATCCTGCTGAATGGTTTCTTTGCGATGTCGGAACTGGCGGTGGTCTCGTCGCGCAAGGCGCGACTCCAGGTGCTGGCCGACGAGGGGCATTCTGGCGCTAAACAGGCGTTGCGGCTTGCCGAGGAGCCGGGACGGTTTCTCTCCACCGTTCAGATCGGCATCACGCTGGTCGGGATTTTTGCCGGGGCCTTCGGCGGGACTCGGCTGGCAGGGCCGCTGGCGGAGCTCCTGGAGGCGGTGCCCTGGGTTGCGTCCCACAGTCAGGCCTTGGCCCTCGGCTTGGTGGTGGCCGGGATCACCTACCTGTCGCTGATCGTTGGCGAGCTGGTGCCGAAGCAGTTGGCATTGCGTAATGCCGAGAAGATCGCCGCCTTCGTGGCAAGGCCCATGGCCCTGCTGGACTGGCTCGCCACCCCCCTTGTGGGCCTCCTCGATCGCTCCACCAAGCTAGGCCTGCGCCTGCTGGGTCGGGAAACCGTCCCGGGACCGACGGTCACCGATGAGGAGATCAGGACGCTCATTGCCGAGGCGACCCGGGCCGGGGTGGTCAAGCAGGTGGAGCAGGAGATGATCGAGGGGGTGATGCGACTGGCCGACCGCCCGGTGGGGGTGCTCATGACACCCCGCCCGGATGTGGTCTGGCTCGACCTGCAGGGTGATCCTGACGAATCCCGGAGGATCATCAGGGAAAGCGGCCACTCCTACTTCCCGGCGGGCAGTGGCTCCATTGACGAGGTCCAGGGCATCGTGCAGGTACGGGATCTGCTCGGCCAGTGTCTGGACGGGCAGCCGTTGGACATCCGGGCGGCCCTCCGCGAGCCCTTGGTCGTTCCCGAAAGCACGAGCGCCGTACGGGTCCTGGAACTGCTCAAGGAGCAGACCATTCATGTGGCCTTGGTCGTCGATGAATACGGGAGTCTGCAGGGACTGGTTTCGAGCGAAGACATTCTGGAGTCCATCGTCGGGGAGCTGCCCGACCAGGGGGAGCGAACAGAGCCGGAGATCGTGCAGCGGGAAGACGGCTCCTGGTTGCTGGACGGCGGTCTGGCCATCGACGAGACCATGGCCCTGCTTGGCTGGCGGGAGTTGCCGGTGAGCGGCAGCTTCAACACCCTTGCCGGATTGGTGCTGGCCCATCTTGACCGGGTCCCCACCGTGGGCGAGACCTTTACCTTGCGCGGCTATCGCTTCGAGGTGGTCGATATGGACGGCCGGCGCATCGACCGGGTGCTGGTGAGCCGCGAGGATGTGTCCCCGGCGCAGCCCGATGAGTGATTCACCCCCGGTCAGGTGGACCCCGGCCGATCACTGGCGACAGGTCGGGCAACCCGGGCTTGCAGGATAAACGCATACTTACCCATGCCTTGTAGAAACCTCTCGCACGGTTATTCCGTACCCCTGGCAAGTGCCGGAACAGGAAACCCTGCACGGCTCGTGCAAGGCCGATGGCAATGTAGTCGACCGCGAAAAAAGGGTGCACCCTGATGGCGAATATTCCACAGATACTCCTGCTTCTGGGGATCGCCGTCGCGGTCGTGGTGGTATTCCAGCGCCTGCACGTGCCGACCAGCCTGGGTTATCTGCTGGTGGGGGTGATCCTCGGGCCCCACACCGTGGGGCCGACGGTCTACGTGCCGGAGTTCAATACGCTCGCCGAATTCGGTCTGGTGTTCCTGCTGTTCACCATCGGCCTGAACTTCTCCCTGCCGCAGCTGCATGCCATGCGGCATGAGGTCCTGGGGCTCGGTACCGGCCAGGTCGTCTTGACCACGGCCGTGGTCGCTGCCCTCATGTGGCTCGTGGGCTTCTCCGCAGCAGCCGCGTTCGTCATCGGGGCTGTCTTTGCCCAGTCATCCACCACCATCATCGGACGCGGGTTGGCCGAACAGCGGGGGGAGAACACCCCCCACGGACGCTTTGGACTCGCCCTCTCCGTATTCCAGGACGTCACCGCAGTTCCCTTTCTTATCATCATCCCGGCCCTGGGGGTGGCCAGCGCGGACGTTCTGGCCGGTGCCCTGGGGTGGGCCCTGGTGAAGGCGGCAGCGGCGTTCGTCTTGATCTTTTTTGCCGGCCGCTGGCTGCTGCGCCCCTTGTTCCACACCGTCGCGGAGCGCCGATCCGCGGAGGTCTTTACCTTGGCGGTGCTGCTGGTGGCGCTCCTGGCCGCATGGACCACCAGCAGCTTCGGGCTGTCGCTGGCCTTCGGCGGGTTTCTTGCGGGGATGATGCTGGGCGAGACGGAGTTCCGCCACCAGGTCGAATTGAGCATCAGCCCGTTCCGCGATGTCCTGCTGGGGCTCTTTTTCGTCGGTATCGGCATGCGCTTCGACCCGCTCGCCATCCCTCCCATTGCACACTGGGCGATCCTCGGGGCGCTGCTGATATTGGTAAGCAAAACGCTGCTCGTTACCGCATTGGTGCGTCTGCGCGGCCTCGAGCCCCGGGTGGCCTGGCGCACCGGCCTGCTGTTGGCGGTCGGCGGTGAATTCGGGTTCGCCCTTGTGGTGATCGCATCCGATGCCAACGTCATCGACATGCAGCTTGGGCAAATTGCGATGACCTCCGTGCTCCTTTCGATGATTGGGGGCGCTTTCCTGATCCGCTGGAACGATCCCATCGCCAGGTGGTTGATCGGTGCCGAAGCAGGCGAGACCCCCAGCGTTTCCGCCGGTCCGATAGGCACCACACAACCGTGCGTCATAATCGGTGGTTACGGCCGGGTGGGTCATACCATCGCCGTCCTGCTGCAATCGAGCGAAGTCCCCATCGTGGTCTTTGATACCGACCCGCAGCGCATCCGCCAGGGGCGGGCCGAGGGGCACAACGTACACTATGGCGATATCGCCGATCGGAGGCTGCTGGAGGTGATCGGCGTGAGGGGCGCGCGCCTGGTTGTGATCACCATCGACAAGAGCGATACGGCACTGCAGGCCGTGTCGCTCCTGCGCGAGCTGGCCCCCCATGTCCCGGTCATCGCCCGGGCCCGCGACCTCGAAACCAGCGCCCGACTCCTCCAGGCGGGGGCGACCCACGCCTACCCCGAAGCGATCGAGGCGAGCCTGCGCCTCGGCGCTGCGGCGTTACAGACGCTCAGCATCGCCTCCGAAGAGGTCGATCAGCTGATTCAGGAAGTTCGCGACCGGGGTTACACGCCCGTGCTTGAACCCGAACGGGATCATTAGCTCCGTTCTGCACGGATGCCGAAGCTGGTTGTAACGACAAGCAAGAATCGGTAACTTCCTTCGAGATCCTCGCGTTCTTGCCTTTGACCTGCTCCCGTACATCTTTACGGTATTTCCGTCAGGAAGGAGGGCTGGCGTCCAGGCGTATTCGCGACCATTTCGGCGTTGAGAAATGATGATGGAAGACACTTTCCTGCAAATGGGGGCGGTTTTGGGGCTGGCGGCGGTCGGGGGCTTTTTGGCCCAGGTGCTGCGTCAGCCGTTGATCGTGGCCTTCATTGCGGTCGGCATTCTATTGGGGCCCTCCGGCTTTGGATTGGTGGTGCACAGCAGCGAAATCGAGCTTTTCGCGCGGCTTGGCATCGCCCTGCTGCTGTTCGTGGTCGGGTTGAAGCTGGACCTCCATATCATCCGCACGGTCGGGCCGGTGGCGCTCGCCTCCGGTCTCGGTCAGGTGGTCTTTACCTCCGTGGTCGGGTATGTGATCGGCCTGCTGCTCGGCATGTCCCACATCACTGCCCTCTACGTGGCGGTGGCCCTGACCTTCTCCAGCACCATCATCATCGTCAAGCTGCTCTCCGACAAGAAAGAGGTGGATTCCCTGCATGGACGCATCGCGGTGGGCTTCCTCATCGTTCAGGACATCGTGGTGGTGCTGGTCATGATTGGCCTGACCGCCATGGGGCACGCCGGTGAGGGCGTCAGCCTGGGCTGGGAGGCCGTGCAGATCCTCATCAAGGGCGCGCTGATGCTGGCGGCGGTGGCCTTGCTGATGCGCTACGTACTGCCCGGATTGCTGCACCGCCTGGCCCACTCCTCGGAGCTGTTGATGCTGTTCGCCATCGCCTGGGCGGTGCTGGGCGGGGCAGCGGGCGACGCGCTCGGTTTCAGCAAGGAGGTGGGCGCCTTCCTGGCCGGGATCTCCATCGCCTCCACCGCCTATCGCGAGCAGGTGGCGGCGCGGCTGGTCAGTCTGCGCGACTTTCTGCTGCTGTTCTTCTTCATCGAGCTGGGGGCCACGCTGGACATGAGTGTCCTTGGCGCCCAGGTCGGGGCCGCCGCCATCTTCTCGGTCTTCGTTTTGATCGGCAACCCGCTCATCGTCATGGCCATCATGGGTTACATGGGCTACCGCAAGCGCACCGGCTTCCTGGCAGGGCTGGCGGTGGCCCAGATCAGCGAATTCTCCCTCATTCTGGCGGCACTCGGATTCAGCCTTGGCCACCTGAGCCAGGAGACAGTCGGGTTGATCACCCTGGTGGGCCTGATCACCATCAGCGCCTCCACCTACATGATTCTCTACTCCCATGCGATCTACGAGCGCATCGCGCCGTGGCTTTCAATCTTTGAGCGCAAGGTGGCACACCGGGAGCTGGACAGCCCGCTGGACGAGGGGGGGCGCGTCGACATCCTACTCATTGGTCTGGGCCGTTTCGGGGCCGCGATGGCGGCAAGCCTCCGCGAACGGGGCTGCCGGTTGCTGGCCGTGGACTTCGATCCCGAGGCCGTACGCCAGCACACCCGCGACGGCTACACTGTGCACTACGGCGATGCCGAGGACCCCGAGTTTGTGGCCTCTCTCCCGCTGCAGCGGTCCGAGTGGGTGGTCAGCACCGTGCGTGACCGCTCGATAAACCAGATGCTGCTGCATGGACTGCGGCAACAAGGTTACCAGGGCAAGGTGGCGCTCTCCGCCTCGAGTCGCCGGGAGGCGCGGACGTACGAGGAGGAGGGGGTGGACCGGGTGTTCATTCCCTACGCCGATGCCGCCGAAGAGGCCGCGGAGCGCCTGGCGCCCTCGAAAAATGTTTCGGAGCCCGCCCTTCGAATGGCCGGAGAGAACCTGTGAAGCACTTTCAAAACATCCTCTATGTGTCCCCGGCTTCGGTTGAACGGGATTCGGCCCTTGCGCGGGCGGTGTCGCTGGCGGAGAACAATCAGGCCACTCTGACGGTCATCAATGTGATTCCGCCGCTGCCCGCGGGGGGAGAGCTGCCTGCCGGCCGCTCCGATTTTCAGGCACGCGCCGAGGCCGAATGTCGGCAGGCCCTGGAAGCCTTGGTGGCCCCCTACCGCGGACGCCTCGCCATTCAGCTCCAGGTGCTGGTGGGGCAGACCTTTCTGGAGACCATACGCGCCGTCATTCGCAACGCCCATGATCTCGTCATCAAGCCCGCCGAAAACCCGGACTTCCTGGAGCGGCTGTTCGGCAGCGACGATATGCACCTGCTGCGTAAGTGCCCATGCCCCGTCTGGCTGATGAAGCCGGGGGAGAAATCCAATTATCAGCGCATCCTCGCCGCGGTCGACTTCGATCCGAATGGACCCGAGTCGCCGGAGCAGGGGCCGAACGCGGAAATCCTCGAACTGTCCAGTTCGCTGGCCATCTCCGATTTTGCCGAGCTTCATCTGGTTCATGCCTGGGATGCTCCCGCCGAAATGCTGCTGCGCTCCTGGAGCGACAACCCGGATGAAGCCGCCTTGAGCTATGTGGAGGGCGAACGTTCACGCCATCAAATGGGCATGGACGCCATCCAGCGCCGGCTGCGCGAGCGGATCGGCCAAGAGGCTTATGAGTACCTTTCTCCCCGTTACCACCTGATCCAGGGGGCGGCAAAACAGGTGATACCGCAAACGGCCGAGCGCGTGGGGGCTGACTTGGTGGTCATGGGAACGCTGGCACGAACCGGCGTCACCGGCTTTTTCATCGGCAACACGGCCGAGACCATTCTCGAGCAGCTGCGATGCTCTGTGCTTGCGATCAAGCCTCCCGGGTTTGTATCGCCAGTCACGGCTGCGGGATAGCGGAGGACCTCGCCCCCGTAGCGAAAGGGCCGCACGCGGTGGAACGCCTGCGTGCTCAAGGTATTCCTGCGGTGTAGGGGGATGCGGTGGAACCGGCCGTGCTCATCCAGGCACACATTGCCCGCGCCAGTATGCTGATCGTGGAGCCTGTATGCGGGCGCGTCATCGGCAAACACGGTCATTCACCTGAGAGCTGTTTCTCGGAGGTGTCACGCGTAACATGCTTGCTGATTCAACATGCGATGTGCTTATTGTCCATGATGACCCGGCCACTTATCATTTGACCAAGGTTTGACTTGAGGCGAAGGACTGGCTGGCCAACCATGCGGAAAACAATAAAAGTAATCGTTCTTCTCACCGCATTCCCTGTCTCGGCGGTAGCTGGCGGTTTGATTGGCTCCACGATCCCCCCCCTTCCGCCGGGACTGGTCCAGGGGCAGGGCGCGTGCGTCGGCGAGGGCAATGGCCAGGCGCCTTGTAACCACTCCATTGGCATCCTCGAGAATGCCAAGGGCGAATCGACGGTGCTGTTTGGGGCGCGGCTTGCCGGTCGCAATGCCGCCAAAGAGGCGCTCTGGACCATAACCGATACGATGGCTTACCCACGGCTGGCCGACGGGCAGGCCTTGATGATCACCACGTGTCGAGTGGCTGGGGGGGAGGAGGACGGCACCTTATTCGCTGCGGTTCGCCTGACGGATGATGAGTGGTTCACCGACGTTGCATACACCCTGCACTACGATCTGGCCACCGGCAAGCTCCAACGGCGGAAGGGCGTGGGCGTGGAGTGCCTGAACGAGGGCTGGGGGCTCTGACCATCAACATGGTATTCTGCCGCACCCGCGCTTCCGGGTGACCGGCCTCGGTGTTACCCGGTTATCGCGGGCATCGGGAGCGGGTAGGGTGGATAAGCGCAGCGCATCCACCGTAGGGCGTCGAATTGGTGGGTGCGCTGCGCCTAGCCACCCTACTGCGGTAGGTTCGCATCCCGAGGAGAGTAGCAAACTGCAGTCGATCAAGTAGTTGCGGTCGTCGGAAAAGAGTCGCCCCAAAACAATGGCAAATGGCGGAGAATGGGCCTATAGTTAGTGGAGCTACGGATTTTGGTATTTGGCAGTTTGGTTGTTCCTCCGTGTTACACCTGAACCACCCATTTCAAGACCTGTACGCGACCCACACACCGTTCAATTTCTGTATAAAAGGTAATTCTCATGGCTACAGGTACTGTCAAGTGGTTCAACGAATCCAAGGGTTTCGGCTTCATCACCCAGGATGACGGCGGCGCCGACGTGTTTGTCCATTTCAGCGCGATCCAGAGCTCCGGCTTCAAGACCCTGAACGAAGGTCAGAAGGTCAGCTTCAACCTGGAAAACGGTCCCAAGGGCCCGCAGGCGAGCAACGTCACCGCTCAGTAACGCGCGCCAGGTACTGCAGTAAAGAAACCCCGCTTCGGGGGGTATTTTTGTGTCCGGCTCCTTCTCGCCGTCGCGCCCCGGTTGCTGGGGCGCGACGACGAGATCACCCGCCTATCTGGCGTAGTAGCGGGCCACTGCGTCGATCTCCGCGTCGGTCAGCGGCATGGCGAACTGCCCCATGCCGTGATGCACGTCGTTGGCGCGACGGCCGTCGCGGTAGTTCTCCAGGGTGCGCACCAGGTACTCGTAGGGCTGTCCCGCCAGAGCCGGACTCTCGTTTTTCCCGCCCTGGCCCTTCAGGCCATGGCAGGCGGCGCAGGAGGTGAGCAGGCGGGACGGATCGCCCTTGCGCACCAAGGTGTGCTGGAGCGGGGTCATCGGCTCGGAGTTGCGCGCCCCCAGGGGCAGGCTGGCATAGTAGGCGGCCACGTCCGCCATCTCTTGCTCGCTCATCTGGCGGGCCAGCGCCACCATGGGGTCGGCGCGGCCGTCCTCGTTACGCCGTTCGTCCTTATAGTCCTTCAGCATCTTGTAGGTGTACTCGGCCCGCTGGCCGGCCACGCTCGGCCAGTTGCGGGTGGGGGCGACCCCTTCGACGCCGTGGCAGGAGGCGCAGAACTGGTTTTGGTGCACCTGACGGCCCCGGTTCACATCGCCCGCGGGCATGGTCGAGAGCGTCTTGTCCAGCGTGGCAGGGGTCCAGGAGGCGACCTCCCGGGCCACCTCCCCGTGGGCTTGGGCCGCCAGTCCCAGCGAGGCGGCGGCCAGAAGTATTCTGATTTTCATGGTCGTTCCTCAGGCGAAGCTGTCGTCGGTGATGGTCTTCATCCAGGCCTGCTGGTAGACCGCGCCGGTGCGGATCTGCGCGCGGGTGGCGTCCAGAGGCAGGTAGCGGGCCCCGTTGATGCGGGCGATCTTGCCGTCCTTCAGCTTGAACACATCCGCCACGTACAGGCCGTACTCGCTGCCTGCCAGGGCGTAGCAGGTGTTCTTCCACAGCGGCTCCTCAGTGGGGCGGCCGGCGAGCAGGTCCACCACCGCACGTGCCACCACCTTGCCCTGGTTGTTGGCGGAGAAGCCGGACTTGGGCATGGCGTCGGCGATACAGGCGTCGCCGATAACGTGAACGTTGGGGTGGATGGCCGACTCGTGGGTGCGCCGGTCGATGGGGCACCACCCCTTCTCATCGGTCAGTCCCATCTGGTAGGCGACCTTACCGGCGGTCATGGGGGGCACCACGTTGATCACATCGGCGCGGTGCAGGCCGTTGTCCGCCTCCAGCTCCATGCGGACCGGGTCGATGCGTCGCACCGTACCGCCGTCGCTGGCGGGCACCCAGGCAAGGCGGCTCGGCTCGGCGTAATCGCGCATCGGCCACTCCCCCTCGGTAGGCATGCCTTCGCGGAACTTCGCCGGGACGTTGAAGCCGTACAGACGATTCCATCCCAGAATCATGGTCTGGTCGGTGACGAAGCCGTCCTTGGGGTCGAGGATCAGCACCTTGCCGGTGGGGTTGTGACGTCCCATCCATTCGGTCACCAGGGCCGCCCGCTCGTAGGGGCCGGGGGGGCAACGGTAGGGCCCGCCCGGGGCCACGATGACGAACGTCCCGCCCTGGGGCATGGCCTTTAGCTGGTTGGCGAGCAGCTGGGTCTGGCTTCCGGGGATCCAGCCCGAGGGGATCCTGGTCTCGGCCACCTCTTTGCTGTAGCCCTCGATGGCGTCGTAGTGCAGCTGGATGCCGGGGGAGACAATGAGCCGGTCGTAGCGGATGCGGCTGCCGCCGGCGGTGGCCACCTCCTGCTTCACCGGGTCGAGCCCCACCGCGGTGTCGATGATCACCTCGATCCCGTAGCGGTTCTTCAAGGCGTCGTAGCTCACCTCCAGATCCGACATGCCGATGTGGCCGGTGAGCACCTCACTGGAACCATAGGGGCGGATGTAGATGGGGTTGCGCTCGATCAGGGTGACGCGCACGTTGCGGTCGGCCAGCTTGATGTACTTGGCCGCGGTGGCGCCACCGACGCCCCCGCCCACGATCACCACATGGGGGGCGGCGCTGGCGAAGGCGCTGCGACCCACCAGGCCGGAGCCGGCGAGGGTGCCGGCGCCCAGCAGTTTCAGAAAGTCTCTGCGTTGCATTTTGACTGTTACCTCACTTCAAAGGCTGGGCGGCGAAGAACTCCGCCATCGCCTTGATTTCGGCCTCGCTGAAGCCGGTGGCCAAACTTCCCATCAGGGTCGAGGGGCGCGCGCCGCTGCGAAAGTCGGTCATGGCCCGGATGAACTCCTCCTGCTCCATGCCGGCGAGCGGCATGAGCGCCAACGCCTCGAGCCGCCCCTGGGTGCCGTGGCAGGCCGCGCAGGTGTTGGCCATCATTTCGCCGGTGCGCTGCGCCTCCGCCTGGACAGCGGAAGTCGCGAACGCCAGACCGGCGGCGAAAAGGGATGCGTACAACTTCATCGATTTCTCCTCCGGGATCAGCGGAACCAGACGTAGAGGCCCACGGCGAAGTAGTGGACGATCCACAGCACGATCATCCACAGGGCCATACTGCCCATGCGGGTGACGAACGGGCCGGGGGTGTAGACACCCTGGGTGCGACCGGCCTGCCAGGCCACGGTCAGCAGGTAACCGAGCACCCCGCCGCCGAGCACGCCGAAGGTGACAAAGAAGGTGATGGTGCTGTACCAGTCCATATTCACCTGGTAGTCGAGGGCGTCGTAGCCGAACACCCCGAACAGCACGCTCCAGCGCAGCGCCTCGCGGGCCGCCGCCACCACGATGAGCGCCACCGCGCCCACGCCGAGCACCGAATAGGCCCAGCCGCTCTCCATGCGCCCGTTCACCCAGCGGGCAAAGGCGACGAAGCCGAGCAGGGCGGCGAGGGCGACGAACACCCAGGGGGAGGTAACGAACGCCGCCTGGTTCTCCGGCAGGGTGGCCATCCACAGCGCGCCGAAGGTCACGGCAATGACGCCGCCGACGGCGATCAGCCCCTGACCCAGCCGGCCGGTCCAGGCCAGATAGCCGCGGTCGTAGTCGGCCCGGGCGGCGTAGTAGCGCTGGTAGCCCACCAGCAGCGCACCGGCCACCGGGATCGAGAGGGCGATGAAGAAGCCGAAGCGCCACAGGTTGAAGGTGTGCAGGGTGGTCCCGCTGGTGTCCAGGTTACCGCCGGGGGCGTACCACTCCACCCACTGGTCGGGGAACAGCATCTGGTAGGTGAGGGCGTGCATGATGTAGCCCACCACCAGCATCAGCGCGATGGAGAGGAGCATGCTGCCGGGGCAGGTGCTCTTCTTGCGCGCCGCCAGGCCCGGGTTCAGGGAGTGAAACACGTACATGAGCAGGTAGCCCGCGATGAGGATGAAGATGAAGCCGATCACCCACCAGGCGGAGAGCACGTTGGAGGCGTACCACATGGGGTCGAACAGCACCTGCACGAACAGCAGCGGCGCGACGCCGAGCAGCACGGCCACCGAGGTCATCACCTTGGCCACGCCGAGCATCGCCTGGGCGAGGCGGCGGCGGTTGGGGTCGCTGCTGAGCGCACCCCACAGGGTCAGGCCGGAGGCCCCCAGCATCATCTGCACCGCAGCGATGTGCAGGGCGAAGGTGAGCACCCCGAGCACCAGGAAGATCACCGGGTGCGAGGGGATCCCCGCGGGATCCCGCAGGGCGTAGAGCATGGCGGTATCCATGAGTTACTCCTTGGGTTCGTTGAGGGCTACAGTCGATTTGGCCTGGACGTAGCGGGCGGCCGCGGCCGGGTCGGAGAGGCTGGCCAGGTAGACGGCCAGGGCCTCCGCCTCGGCCTCCTGCAGCGGGATGACGGGCATGTAGAGGATGTTGCCCGTGGCCAGCGCGCCCAGGTAGGTCTGGATGCGGGCCACATCGGTGTTGCCGCCGAAGTAGCGCTTCAGGGGGCGGATGCCGCCGTCATTGAGGCTGTGGCAGTTGGAGCAGGTGGTGACCGCCAGGGCCTCGCC
The DNA here is from genome assembly GCA_041690535.1 of Gammaproteobacteria bacterium. Taxonomy (GTDB): domain Bacteria; phylum Pseudomonadota; class Gammaproteobacteria; order Thiohalomonadales; family Thiohalomonadaceae; genus JAWLHA01. The sequence goes on from JAWLHA010000025.1 coordinate 35,861, forward strand.
GGCCCGCAGCATGTTGGCGGGGGTCACCTCGCGCAGATCCTCGGGCAGGAAGGGGTGGACCTTCAGGAAGCCGTGCTCGCGCACCGTCGGCAGTTCGGAGCGGATCCCCATGCCGGGGACATCACGGGCGACCACCTGGTTGGAGTAGAGGTACTGACCGGCCACGTAAGGCTTGCGGATGGACTCGCGGGTCACCTCTTCGGGCCACAGGCCGAACACCAGGATGGCGACGGTGGCCACCGAGGCACCCACGGTGGTGAGCAGCCGCGGCTGGATCAGGGTGAAGAGGAAGTAGGCGGAGATACCGCCGAGCACTGACAGCATGCTGGGGATGAACCACTCGGGCATGCGGGTCTGCATCACCAGATCGGCGTGCTCGGGCAGGGTCTCGATGTACCAGCCGAACAGGGCCGCGCCGGCTACCGTGGAGCCGATGCCGAGCCAGGAGAGTTTGCGGGTGATCTCCCGCTTGAAGTCCATATCGGTGATGCGTGAGGCGATGATCCCGCCCACCACGGCAGTCATGGTGAACATGAAGGCGGTGCGCATGGAAAGCTGGGCGAAGGTGTTGGCCCCGTAGAAGCCGTTCAGGTAGCCGCCCTCGGTGAACCACTCCGGCTTGCCCGGCCACAGCATGAACGACAGGATGCCGATGATGATGAGCATGGTGGCCCAGGAGGCGAGACCGAAGATCCAGGTGATGCGCAGGTGGGTTTTCTGGTCCACCTTGCCCACCAGGTAGACGACCATGTAGACGCCCACCACCTCGATGACGAAGAAGACCCACTCGGTGGCCCACTTCCAGACGAAGCTGTGGATCAGGGCCGAGATGCCGCGGGGGCTGGCCACCGTGGTGGAGAACCAGATCCCGGGGCCGGTGATGGAGCCCAGCACGTAGGCGAAGATGAGCATGAACAACCCATACCGCTTCACGTATTCGAGAAGCTCCGGCTGGTTGCGCTGGTAGGCGACCGTGGCCAGGTAGGCAAAGAAGAGCGCTGCCCCCACGGAGGTGTGGGAGGCGAGCACGTGAAAGGTAGAGATCAATCCCACGACCCAGCCGCTGCCGACCGTGGGCTCATACCACATTGGATACAGGCCGATGTATTCCATCGATTTCCCCTATGTTGTACTTCGAAAAAACCGAAAGTCGCGACAGGTAGCAAATAGCTTGCCAGTATTTGAATATTCGCAATTCCTAATGCGTTACGGGCTGTCAACCGGGGCGTGTGGTAGTTGATCTGGGTCACGAATGCGCCAATATTGGCGGCGCGGTGTCACGGATGGCAGCTGACTTCCGCGACGTCTTGCAGGGTAAACGCATACTCACGTCACGGCCGTGCTGTGAGCGATATAAGTCCTTGAAAGCAGGTGCGCTGTGAATGCATCCCTGTACGCTCGACGGCCGCAGCCGCTCCGGGCATCCTGCCCTCCCGCGGCATAAGTGCATCCTTGCACCAATCCATGCGGCCGACGACCTGCTTTCAAGGACTTACATCGCTCTTGGGTAAGTATGCGTTTACCCTGCGACGTCTTGCCGGACGCCAGCAACGGAGGGGGCGTCGTGATAGGATGGCGCTCCTTGACGACCCTGAAGGCGCTTGCGTGAATCCCTGGATACTGCTCGATCGTTCGCCCATCCCCGGAAGCGGAGGGGAGCTGCGCCTCTACCAGCGGGGTGAGGAGTTCTCCATTGCGATTGCCGGGGGCGGGGAGCTGATGAGCAGCCGGGTGCATGGGTCGGAGGAGGCACTGGCCGAGCTGGCCTGCACCCACCTTGCCGGACACCCGGCGCCTCGGCTCCTCATCGGCGGACTGGGGATGGGCTTTACCCTCGCCGCGGCCCTGAGGCATCTTCCTGCGAGCGCCGATGTGCTGGTGGCCGAGCTGCTGCCGGCGGTGGTGGAGTGGAATCGCGGAGTGCTCGGCACCCTGGCAGGCCACCCGCTGGATGATGAGCGGGCGCGGGTCCAGGTGGGCGACGTCGGCCAGCTGCTTCGTGCCCATCGACGGGCCTTCGACGCAATCCTCCTGGACGTGGATAACGGCCCGGAGGGACTGACCCGAAGGGAAAACGACTGGCTTTATTCCATGACGGGGTTGGAGACCGCCTTCGATGCACTGCAGCCCGGCGGCGTGTTGACCGTCTGGTCAGCCGGGGGCGACCCGGTCTTTACCGAGCGCCTGCGCCAGGCGGGTTTCGAGGTGGAGGCGCAGCGGGTCCGGGCCTTCGGGCCGGGCAAGGGAGCGCGGCACACGATCTGGATCGCGCGCAGGGGCGGTTGAGCAGGAGACCAGTTGGAAGCCTCGGTGGCATCCCAATATCCCAGGGTAAACGCACACTTACGTCACGGCCGTGCTGTGAGCGATGTAAGTCCTTGAAAGCAGGTACGCTGTGAATACATCCCTGTACGCTCGACGGCCGCGGCCGCTTCGGGCGTCCTGCCCTCTCGCGGCATAAGTGCGTCCTTGCACCAATCCATGCGGCCGACGACCTGCTTTCAAGGACTTACATCGCTCTTGGGTAAGTATGCGTTCACCCTGCCCAATATCCATGGTCTTTCGCGTGAAGTTGTGGGGTGTGAAATGAAGATCTGGGTCGATGCGGATGCCTGCCCGGCGGTGATCAAAGAGGTCCTGTTCCGGGCGGCGGAGCGTACCGGGGTGCAGGTGACGCTGGTGGCCAACCACGCCATGCGGGTTCCACCCTCGCGCTTCATTCGGTTTCTTCAGGTGGCCTCCGGCTTCGACGTGGCGGACAACGAGATCGTCAAAAGGCTCAGCCCGGGGGACCTGGTGGTCACGGGCGACATCCCGTTGGCCGCGGAGGTGATTGAGCGAGGCGGCCAGGCGCTCAACCCTCGGGGGGAACTCTACTCGGCGGACACCATCAGGTCGCGCCTGAACATGCGGGATTTCATGGAGACGCTGAGGGCCAGCGGGGTGGACACGGGCGGCCCCGCGGCCCTGAGCCAAAGGGAGCGGCAAGCCTTTGCGAACCACCTGGACCGCCTGCTCGCCAGGTACGTAAAGGGCGCGGATGAGGGCGGCTGAGCCTTCGTAAGGCTCGGCTCCTGGTGGCGAGAAAGATAAATCCGTGCGCCTACATGTAGGGTGGATAAGCGCAGCGCATCCACCGAATCCCGATCGGTGAGTGGTGGATGCGCTGCGCTTATCCACCCTACGCCGGTTCGTTGCCCCCGCCACTTGCGGAGCAATCTGGCTGCGATTGGCGAGTTTCCATTATCTGTTCGGTACTCTAGTGCCCCGCGCCCACGGGCTTCGCCGCAACGACCCGGTTGCGGCCACTGTACTTCGCCTCGTAAAGGGCTTGGTCCGCGCGGCCGAGCAGCGTATCGATGTCGGCATCTGCCGGGTTCAGCGTGGCGGTGCCGATGGACGCCGTGAAGCGCAGCGGCGGTTTCCGTTCCAGCGGCACTTCTGTCATGGTTACCGCCTGACGCAGCCGCTCGGCCGCTTCAAACGCATTTTCGGCGCCGGTCTGGGGCATCAGGACGGCAAACTCCTCCCCGCCCAGGCGGCCCACCACATCCTGATCCCGCAAGGTGGCCCGGCACACCTCCACCAGCTTCTTCAGGGTGAGGTCGCCCACTTGGTGTCCGTGCTGGTCATTGACCGACTTGAAGTGGTCCAGATCGAGCATGAGCACCGAGCACTCGCCCCCGTACCGGCGGACCCGGGCGACTTCGCGTGTCGCCAGCTGCAGAAAATACCTGCGGTTGGCGCATCCCGTGAGCGCATCGGTGTGGGCCTCCTGCTCGAGCCGCCACTCCAACTCCTTGCGATCGGTGATGTCCTGAACGACCCCCAGCACTTCGGCCGGTTCGCACGGGTTCACCTCGCGAATCGTGCCGATGATGTTCGGATGTCTGTCGGCACCCAGGTGGATGACCTCGCCCACTCCCCGCACCACGCGGGTGGACCCGCCGGGCAGGACAATCCGGTATTCGATGTCGAAGCGCTTTCCCTCTCGCGCCTGGTTGATGTGCGCGGCGACCCGCTCCCTGTCTTCGGTGTCGATCACCTGGAAAAAGGCATCGCGACTGGGCCTTGCCGCCTGCGGCTCGTAGCCGAGAATGCGGTACATCTCGGGAGACCAGCGGATATCGTCCGTATCGACATCCCACTCCCAGTGCCCCAGATGGGCGATGGCCTGCGCCAGCATCAAGCTGCGCTCACTCTTGCGCAGGGCCTCTTCGGCCTCCTTCATGCGCCGGTAGGTGCGGGCGTTGTGGATGGCGAGGGCGCAAACGTGGGCCACCGCAAGGGCCAGGTTGAGGTAGCGTTCACGAAAGGCAGGGAACGCGAGCTGATCGGCGAGGAGGATACCAAGGGTCTCTTCCGTATTCGCGATGCGCAGGAGAAACCCTTCGGTGGATTCGGTCCAGGCCCAGTCGCCGCTCAAGGCCGCGATTTGCCGGGAGGCCTCGGGGGGGAGTGCCTCCATCTGCTGGGGCACTCCATCGTCAAACCGCACGTAATGGAGCTGATGCGGTGCAAAGAGCATGCGAAACAGCTCTTCGATGGCGGTGATGGCCTGCTGCTCATCGGTGAGCAGCGCCAGACGTCCCAGAAAATCCATGGCGGCCACGCGGTCGGCCCGCTCCCGTGCATGCTCACTGTCGCGGAGTTCGGCACGCAGCCGGGCGAGCAGCAGGCGGGTGTAGTCCAACCCCACGGGGATCCGGGTCGCCGGCAGGGCGAGGGTGTTGGAGAGCTCGGCCAGTCGCTCGGCAACATCCGGGACGACTCCGGTGTCCAGCAGGACGAGCTCTCGGGCGAAGTCGTGAAAGAAGCCAGACGCGTTCGCCTCCTCAAATCCCAGCTTGCGGAGGTGGTCGCGCCAGTGGGCCAGCCAGGGTGGGGTGAGCAGATAGGCGCCCCGATCCATGCACTCGGCCACCAGGGTCTTGCCGGCGACCAGATGAAAACACTCCTCCAGTATCTGCTTGCGCACCGGGGGCCACCCCTTGGGCGGGTCGCCCAGCCCCTGGAGGCAGGTGCGCCCGAGGATCACCACTTGGGCCGTGCGCTCGCTGAGGAGCGGCGAGAGCTCGTCCCAACTGACCGGGGGATGCCCGCAGCGGGCCTCATAAGCCGCGACGCTTACGTCGCGCCACCCCTCGGCCGCCACGGCCGCCTCGAGTTCGGGGCGAAAGTTGCGGCAGCATAGCAGGCACACCCGCATCTATCGCCCCCCTGCCGCAGCGGCCCATCGGGGTCCGCAGCAGATGCCTGGTGAGAAATGCGGGCTACGGTTCACGGCCGCTCCACCCACTCCAGGGGATAACGTCCCCACTGTTCGACCGCTTCGCGCAGGGCCAGCAGGACCTCGTCTGGCACCTGCCAGGGGATCTCCCCATGGTTGTCGGCCAGGACGAAGCCGCCGCCAGGTGCCGCCTTCGCAATCGCCTGTTTCACCTCCTTCTCCGCCTGCGCCGGGCTCCAGCGGCGCATGGCCACGCCGTTCAGGTTGCCCACCACGGTGAGTCGCCCTCTCACAGCGGCCTTCCACTCCGCCAGGTCCTCCAGGGTGCTGACGCCCACGGCCGCGGTGCCGGTGGCCACGAGATCCTCGGCAATGGGCAGGCCCCGCCCGGAGGCGAGGTGGATCGCCGTGGGGCCATGGATGCGGGCCAGGGTTTCCCTGGCAATGGGGTGGCCGGTCTTCAGATAGAGTGCCCGGGGGATGTTGGTGGTGGAGGAGAGCGGGTCCGCATAGCCGATGGCGGTGGCCCCTGCCGCGAGCTGGGCATTGGCCCACTCTACGCAAAAGGCCTGATTGACGCGCATCAGCCGGGCGAAGCGCTCCGGCTGCCCATCGATCAACTGGAGGTACGGTTCGAACCCCATCTGCATGATGGGCAGCGAGAAGGGGGAGGTGACCGATCCCATGATCGGCACCGTCTCGCCCACTTGCGCCCTGAGGGCGCGGATGACCTCCAGGGCGCGGTTCAGGCCGGGGGCCTCGGTCACGCGGGGGGGCTCCAGGCGGTCTATCTCCTCGGCGCGGTTGAGGACGGGGGCGCTGGCATTGGGCGGGCCGTTGTCGATGAAGATGGTCTCGCCGCCAAATGCCTCCATCTCGAGGGCGGCGTAGAAGGCGGGGCAGAGGCAGTCGCCGCGATACTTCTTCAACAGGCGCAGCTGCCCCTCGACCACGTGCCCGGCGCGGGAGAAGTAGTCGCGAATGGTGAGCCCCAGCTCTTTGGCCCCGTGCATGGTAGTGAGAATGAACACCGGCACCCGATCGGGTTCCCTGTGGGCCATGGCGGTGAGCACCCGCTGCATGGAAGTCACCATGTCGACTCCTCCACCCACTTGCCCACGACGGCCACCGCCTCGGCGGCATTCCGGCCCATGGCATCGGCGCCCACCTCGCGCCAGAGCGCGGGGTCGAAGAGGAAAGGCGCACCCCCCACGGCGATGCGCACCGGCAGCCCGCGGGCCTGCAGCGCCGCCCGAACCTCCCTCACCTTGAGGGCGGCGGGCAGCATCAGGACCGAGATCAGCAGGATCGCCACCTGATCGGCCACGACCCGCTCTACCAGCGCTTCCGCCTCCATGCGCCCGTAGTCGAGGACATCGAATCCACTGGCCCGCATCACCGAGAGCACGATGCGTTTGCCGAGCATGTGGTAGTCGCTGAGTACCACAATGGCCTGGCGTGGCTGCCCTTTGCGTTCCGGTGCCATGGGGGGCAGGACGCGGGAGACGATTTCCTCGCAAATCCGGCTGCTCATGTAGATTTGCGAAAGGGCGACATGGCCGGTGCTCCACGCTTCGCCCAGCTGCTCCAGGGTGGGCACGATGAGCTCCTCCACCACCTGCATGGGGCGGCCGTGGCTCAGAGCTTGCTGGAACAGGGTTTCTATCCGGGGGCGATCCAGGGCTTCCAGGGCATCGCGAAATTCAGTTGTCAGCACATCCAAATTACACTCCCTCAGGGGTCCAGGCTGCTAAGGAAACGCTGATTGATTCCGTTTTCGTCGCTCCCGCCCCCGATTGAGGCGTTCGAGGGCGAACTTTGCGGGCATGACGAATTAATCAGCGTCCCTAAAACCTTCCAGGGCCAACCTCACCAGTTCGACACCGAGATCACGGATTCTCTCCGGGTGGGCGCTGACGCTTTTGCAGGCCACGACCGGGATCGCCTGTTACATTGAACTGGTTTCAGCGGAGCGGAGGCCTCCGTAGACTGTGCTACAGGGTAAACGCATACTTGCCCAGAGCGATGTAAGCCCTTGAAAGCAGGTACGCTGTGAATACATCCATGTACGCTCAACGGCCGCGACGCAAGTATGCGTTTACCCTGGACTGTGCGACACCGCACAGGCGGCACGAGGAGCGAATGGGTAGGATGCGTTTACCCTGAACCTGCCGGTTGCCGATAGGGACGCATCTTGAATATTGAAGTAAACTCCCCCATTCGGCCTGCATCAGGAATAAGAACTAGGCCGGCATCGGAGGACCCGGGGCCGGACACGCGAATTACAGTGAGAGCCACCTATGTCTGCATTCGTTCCTCTTCGTGACATCCCCCAGGAGAGTATCTTCCGCCAAGGGGATGTCTTTGTTCTTTTCGGAGAACTTTTTGGGCGCGGTTACGTCAACGGCCTGCTTGATGAGGCCCGCAAGGCGGGCATGACCATCCTCGGGGTGACGGTCGGACGCCGCGACGAGAATCAGAAACTGCGGGCCCTTACCGCCGAGGAGTTGCAGGCGGCCGAGGCCAATCTCGGGGGCCGGATCATCAACGTGCCGCTGATGGCCGGGTTCGACCTGGACGCGCCGGTGGGCACGCCCACGCCGACCGACCTGTTGGCGGAGTTGAAGTTGACCAACTGGCAGGAGGCCAAGCTCGATTGGCAACACATCGAAGCCTGCCGGGAGGTGGGCGTGCGGCGTTTCAACGACGCCCTCGCCCAGGTGATGGCAGAGCTGGATCAGGCCATCCCCGATGGAGCCAACGTCTTCTTCGCCCACACCATGGCGGGCGGCATTCCCAAGACCAAGGTGTTTCTCGCCATCGCCAACCGGGTCTACAAGGGGCGCGGCGACCGCTTCCTCTCGTCCCGGGCGCTGCTGGACAGCGACTTGGGCCGGTTCATGCTCATGAACTTCGACGAGGTAACGGCCAACACTTTCCACTACCTCATCGAGGGCAGCACCGCCATTCGTGAACGCCTGGCCAGGAGCGGCGGCGAAGCCCGCTACACCGCCTACGGCTATCACGGCACCGAGATCCTCATCAATGGCGAGTACCAGTGGCAGACCTACACCAACTACACCCAGGGCTATGCCAAGATGCGCCTGGAGAGCCATGCCGAGAAGGCGTGGGAGCAGGGGGTGAAGGCGAGTGTGTTCAACTGCCCGGAAATCCGCACCAACTCCAGCGACATTTTCGTCGGGGTCGAGCTCTCCCTCTTCCCGCTGCTCAATGCGCTCAAGCGGGAGAATGGCGGCGCCTGGGCGGAGGAGCAGTGGACCCTCTGCCAAGGATTGCTGGAGGAGGGGGTGGAGTTGCAGCAGATCCTCCACACCATCGAGGGCTACAACGCCGATCCCTCCGTGGCTCGCTTCCGCGATTTTGCCGCCTGGCCCATGGACAACACCGCCGAGCTGGCCGAAGTGATGGTGGGCACCTCGGAGGAGATCACCAAGCTGCACAAGGAGCGCAAGGCGCTCATTACCGATCACCTCAGCGCCCTGGTGCTGGAGGGGACGGGGCCGCTCATGTTCCATGAGGCCTCCAAGCCCCACGGCCCGGTGCTGTGGCTCAGCCATGACATCATCGCCAAGCAGCTCAATCTCCTGCACGGCTAGAGCACCGAACAGATAAATCCGAGGCGCCCAACATGTAGGGTGGATAAGCGCAGCGCATCCACCGTGCGGCGTCGAATTGGTGGATGCGCTGCGCTTATCCACCCTACCTCGGTTCGCTGCCCCCGCCACCTGCGGCGCAACTTGGCTGCGATTGGCGATCTTTCGGTTTACCTGTTCGGTGCTCTAGGCCGTTCTCCCGGTAATTCGGCCTGCACCCTTCCCGGTGCAGGCCTCTCTCCCGCTCTCCCACCGATCCGCGCTCACCCTTTCCTCTCAACCCGGGGGGCGTGGGGTCCTTGCACCCGTCACTTGCGAGACAGGCACCATGCCGGTGCCGAGGGGCTCCACGCTACCGCGCCAGCCGCCTTGGTCTCCACCCTCTCCTGTGGGGCGTCGTCATCCTTGTGCTGAGGGGGCCGGACTGGGGGGCCGGTTTTCCGGCCCCCCAGTCGGTCACATCGCTCAGTGGAGGGTCTTTCCCTCTTCCACGAACTCCTTGAAGTGCTTGAGATCTCCGTGGAGGCGCTGCTTGTCCATCCCCACCAGGTCTCCCGCCTTCTCGATCAGCCCCTTGGGCTCATAGTCCATGGTCACGTGCACGCGGGTGGAGCCGTCCGAAATGGCCTCGAACTCGACCATGCCGTCGTTTTTGGTGCCACTGAGGCTGCGCCAGGCGATGCGGCGGTCGGGAAGATCCTCGGTGATCTCCGCATCCCACTCCTCCTTCTTGCCCGCTACTTTGGCACGCCAGTGCACGCGCTTCTCGTCCAGGCGCCGCACCTCTTCGACCCCTTTCATGAACTTGGGGAAGTCCTCGTAGTGCACCCAGTGCATGTAGGCGGTCGAGACGGGGACGTTGACATCGATGGTGTCGCTGATCCTTGCCATGACGCGTTCCTCCCTGTTACTCCTCGCTCAACAGAAAGTTAGTCCAATCGCCGGAAGGCATGCGGCAGGGGGGTCTACACGCACTCTGCTGAGCAGGACCAGGGTAAACGCATACTTATCCAAGAGCGATGTAAGTCCTTGAAAGCAGGCCGTCGAGCGTACAGGGATGTATTCACAGCGTACCTGCTTTCAAGGACTTACATCGCTCACAGCACGGCCGCGACGTGAGAATGCGTTTACCCTGCTGAGCAGGCCTACCGCCGCTTCGGGCGCGTCGTTACAATGGTTGGCCTGGACATCAAGGAACGATGCGCCGCAGCGCACGAGGAGCGTGTGAATGTTTCCGGCCCTACGCGCCTGCATTGCTGCAGGCATTCTTGTCTTTCTGCCCCCATGCGTTCATGACGCGCTTGGCGGGCCGCCGCCGCTCATGCTGGCGACGGTATGGACCGGCGGCGATGACCCGACCGGCTGGTGGATGAGCGAGAAGTACGACGGCATTCGCGGCTATTGGGACGGCCGTGCCATGTGGAGCCGCAATGGCGAACCCATCCCCGTCCCCGAGGCGTTTCGCGCGGTTCTCCCCCCCTTTGCCCTGGACGGGGAGTTGTGGGCCGGGCGGGGCGGGTTTGAGGCGGTCGCCTCCACCGTTCGCGATAGGGTGGCCGGCCCCGGTTGGGCCCGCATCCGCTATGTGGTCTTTGACCTGCCCGGAGAGGAGGCCCCCTTCGAGGCGCGCCTCGGCCACTTCGCCGACTGGCTGGAGCAGCACCCGGCAGCGCCACTGATGGCGGCCGGGCAGGTCCGCTGCGAGGGGGCGGGTCACCTTCAGGCGTTCCTCACCCGCATCGAGAGAGAGGGGGGAGAAGGGGTCATGCTGCGGGCTCCCGCCTCCCCCTATCAGGCGGGGCGCAGTCCCTTTCTGCGCAAGTACAAGTCGTTTCAGGACGCCGAGGCGCGGGTGATCGGGTATAACCCGGGCCGCGGCAAGTACGCGGGGCTGGTGGGTTCGCTGCTGGTGGAGCTCGCCAATGGGACCCGATTTTCGGTGGGTTCCGGTTTGACGGAGCTGCAGCGGCGAAATCCCCCCGCCATCGGCAGCGAGATCACCTTCAAACACCACGGATGGACGGGCAAGGGTAAGCCGAGATTTCCGGTGTTCTGGCGGGTGCGGCAGCCGGACACCAAATAGCCTTGCGCTTCGGGGCACTGGTTCGGCGACGCAGCGCCAGGCCATCAGCGCAAGGGCTCGAATAGCGCTTCGAGGTCGTCGGCCTCGAGCTGCTTGGGGCCGCGGTCGCTGAAGAGCGCCTCCACGATGCCCCGTTTCTCCTCCTGCATCTTCACGATCTTCTCCTCCACCGTACCCTCCGTGATCAGCCGATAGACGAACACCTTGTTGGCTTGGCCGATGCGGTGGGCGCGATCGGTGGCCTGGTCCTCCACGGCCGGGTTCCACCAGGGATCGTAGTGGATGACCGTGTCGGCGGCGGTGAGATTGAGGCCGGTACCGCCCGCCTTGAGGCTGATGAGAAACAGGGGGACTTCGCCCGCCTGAAAGCGTTGCACCGGTGTGGCGCGGTCGCGGGTGCGTCCGGTGAGCTTGACGAAGGCGATCTTGCGGGCCTCCAGCTCCTCCTCGATGAGGCCCAGCATGGTTGTGAACTGCGAGAAGAGCAGAATACGCCGTCCCTCCTCCAACATCTCCGGCAGCAGCTCCATGAGCATGTCCAGCTTGGCCGACCCTGCCTTGGGGTGGCGGGCGGCTTTCAGCAGCCGCGGATCGCAGCACACCTGACGCAGCTTGAGCAGGGCATCCAGGACCACGATGCGGCTGCGGTCCAGTCCCTGCGCGGCAAGGGCTTGGCGCACCTTGTGGTGCATCGCAAGGCGCACCGTCTCGTAGAGATCGCGCTGCGCTCCCTCCAGGGCGGTGGTGCGCAGAATCTCGGTCTTGGGCGGCAGCTCGGTGGCAACCTCCGCCTTCGTCCGACGCAGGAAAAAGGGGCGGATCCGGCGGGCGAGGGACGTCCGGCGCTCACCGTCGTCATGTTTCTCGATGGGGGTGCGGAACAGCCGCCGGAATTGGCGATGGGTGCCCAGCAGGCCCGGGAGGAGGAAGTCGAACACGCTCCACAGCTCCCCCAAGTGATTTTCCATGGGGGTACCGGTGAGGCAGAGCCGGTGGCTGGCCTCCAGGCGGCGAACCGCATGACTGACCTGGGTGCGGGGGTTCTTGATGGCCTGCGCCTCATCTAGGATCAGCAGGTGATAGCTCTGGGCGGTCAAGGGCTCCAGGTCCCGGGCCAGCAGCGGGTAGGTGGTGAGCACCAGGTCGGCCTCGCGGACCTCGTCGAAGCGGCTTGCGCGATCGGGGCCATGCAGGGTCAGCACCTTCAGGGCGGGCGCGAAGCGTGCCGCCTCCGCGCGCCAGTTGAAGATCAGGCTGGTCGGGGCGATGACCAGGCTGGGTCGGTCCATGCGTCCGCTCTGTTTTTCCACCAGCAGGTGGGCCAGGGTCTGGACCGTCTTGCCCAAGCCCATGTCGTCGGCGAGAATGCCCCCCAGGCCGAATTCCCGCAGGAACTGCAGCCAGTCGAGCCCCGCTTGCTGATAGTGCCGTAGTTCGGCCTTGAACCCCTGCGGGAGCGCCACACGGGCGATCCCCGAGAAGTCGCGCAGGCGCCGGGCCAGTGCTCTGAGCTCCTCCCCCCCGGACCAGGTCCACTCGCGCTCGTCGAGGCCGCCCAGCTCGCCTGCCCGCGCGGCCGGCAGCCTCAACCGGCCGCTCTTGAGCAGTACCTCGGGGTCGAAGAGGTCCACCAGCGCGGAGAGGATGCCGCGCAGCCGCACCATGGGGAGAAAGACCACCCGCTGCTCGTCCAGCCGCAGGGGGAGCGGCTGCTCATCCTCGGCCGCCTCCAGAATGAGGGGGAGGCTGCCCTGGGGGATCCGCTTGAGCCACTCCAGCAGCATCGGCAAGAGCGAGATCCGCTCTCCTTCCACCTCGATCCCCAGTTCCAGATCGAACCACTGCCGCCCCTCGCCTTCAGCCAGCTCGCCGTACCAGGCATCCGGGGTCACACTGCGGAACTCAAACCCTTCGCCATAGCTGATCTGCCACCCTTCGTCACTCCAGCGTGGCAAGACCGCTTGCAGATCCAGCCAGATTTCGGCCTCCAGCTCCCGATAGGGCGCGACCCAGGCGCCGCTGTCCTCGGGGGCGGCGCTGACCTCCCTGAACAGGGACACCGGCTGCAGGCGCCCATCCGCCAGTCGCTGGATCACCTCGCCCTCCATGCTGCGGTTCCGCTCGATGCGGATAATCTCCGCCCCGGAGACGGCGACGGTCTGGCTCTCCGCATCCCAAGGGACCACATGCCCCTCGTAATCGAAGCTGAGGCGCGCTGCGGGAAGCAGATAGGTTCCGTTGCGACCGCTGACGCGAACGCCGCCAAGGTGCAGCCTGGGGGTGGGATGGCGCGTTTCGATGCGGCGGATCTGAAGGGACCTCGGGCGGGGGAGGGGCAGGTCGCCGCCCATCGCATCCAGTTGCCGACGGGCCTCCTCCACCTGCTCCGGGGCGACAGGCGGCGCGGTCAGCAGTTGTGACACGATGTTCTCCGGCAAACCGGTCTGCAGCTCACCACAGGTTTTTCCCCGGGGGTCCAGATACCATGGCGGGGAAAGCGGCAGGATCACGGCTGCGGGCAGGCCGGTGGCAAAGGTCAGACGCTGGCTGCCGTCGCTCAGCACCTCCCAGACGGCCTCCCCCTGCCGTGGCTCGCCCCGGGTGAGGGGCGGTGTGTCCGCGTCGCCCCAGTGACACCGCCCCGAGGCCAGCATGCGCTCCAACAGCGGGCCACCGCCAGGGGGGATTGGAATTCCACCGAGGAAGTGACTCGGGGCGGCGGCCGGGATCAGCGCCCGCAGGACGGCGATGTCCGACTTCAGCAGGTAGCGGGGGGGAAAGGGTTCCCAGGCGCGCCGTGGCGCAAAGGGGGAGGCACTGCCGTAACTGCCGGTGCCGGCCACCCGGACCCGCACCGGGTGCAGGAGCAGATAGGGTGCGCCCGGTGGCAACTCCAGCAGGTAGAGGAGGCGGTTGTCGACCCCCGGCGGGTAGGCCTCCTCCTCATCGATCTCGAAGGCGGGCATGACGCTTTGCGCCTGCGTGATGTCCGGCAGGGCCAGTGAGAGTGTTCCGCCATTGGAATCCGCAGCCGCCAGCAGTACCGCCACTACGTGCTTGCAGTTGAACGCCACCGGGCAGCTGCACACCCCCTCCACCGTGGTCCCATCGGTCTGGGCGTCCACCTCATAGATCTCGCTGCCGCGCACCCGGCCGGTGATCAGCAGTGGGCCTCCGGCAACCGACTCCCGGCGCCACTCCAGGACTCGTCCTTCCCGCCAGTACGCCTCGCCACGCTCGAAATGGCGGCGATCGAACGCCTTTCGGAGTTGGTCAGGAGTGGGAAGCTTCGTGGGCATGGGCCGGATTGAAAAATAGTGGCGCGGCTGCGGGGGTGGGCACATTACCACAATCGGCGCGCGGCGGGCACGGACGCGGCGCGGCTGCCACGGTAAACGCATACTCACCCAAAAGCGACGTAAGTCCTTGAAAGCAGGTCGTCGGCCGCATGGACGCGGCCGTCGAGCGTACATGGATGTATTCACAGCGGACCTGCTTTCAAGGACTTACGTCGCTCACAGCACAACCATGACGTTAGTATGCGTTCACCCTGGCGCGCGAGGGAGGGCGTTTGACCCGCAACCGGTGGCTGGCTAAGCTGCCATCCTTCAACGGATTCCATCTAACCGGATCGACATGGCGAATCAAGCGGACATCAGCTACGAAGGCGTCGAGCGCCTGCCCCTGAAGGTCTTCACCGAGAAGGCGTACCTGGATTACTCCATGTACGTGATCATGGATCGCGCCTTGCCCAACATCGGCGACGGGCTCAAACCCGTGCAGCGGCGCATCATCTACGCCATGTCCGAGCTCGGCCTCTCCGCAGCGGCCAAGCACAAGAAGTCGGCCCGCACCGTGGGCGATGTGCTTGGCAAGTACCACCCCCATGGGGATTCCGCCTGCTATGAGGCGATGGTGCTCATGGCCCAGCCCTTCTCCTACCGCTACCCGCTGGTGGATGGCCAGGGGAACTGGGGTGCGCCCGATGACCCGAAATCGTTCGCCGCCATGCGTTACACCGAGGCGCGTCTGGCCCGTTTCTCCGAGCTGCTGCTGGCCGAGGTGGGGCAGGGGACGGTGGACTGGGTGCCCAATTTTGACGGCACGCTGGAGGAGCCGGCGGTGCTGCCCGCCCGGGTCCCCCATGTGCTGCTGAACGGCACCACCGGCATCGCCGTGGGCATGGCCACGGACATCCCGCCCCACAACCTGCGGGAGGTGGCGGCCGCCTGTGTGCGCCTGTTGGAAGACCCCCAGGCGAGCGTGGGCGAGTTGTGTGAGCACGTGAAGGGGCCGGATTATCCCACCGAGGCGGAGATCATCACCCCCCGCAGGGACCTGCAGAAGATCTACGAGACCGGGGGCGGCTCGGTGCGCATGCGCGCCAAGTGGGAGCAGGAGGAGGGCGATATCGTCGTCACCGCCCTGCCTTATCAGGTCTCCGGGGCCAAGGTGCTGGAGCAGATCGCCCAGCAGATGCAGGCCAAGAAGCTGCCCATGGTGGAGGACCTGCGGGATGAGTCGGATCACGAGCACCCCACCCGCCTGGTGATCGTGCCCCGCTCCAACCGGGTGGACCTGGAGGGGCTCATGGCGCACCTGTTCGCCACCACCGATCTGGAGCGCACCTATCGGGTGAACATGAACATCATCGGTCTGGACGGCCGGCCGCGGGTGAAGAACCTGCGCGAGATGCTCACCGAGTGGCTGGAGTTCCGGGTGGGGACGGTGCGCCGACGGCTCCAGTATCGCCTGGAAAAGGTCGATCGCCGCCTGCACCTGCTTGAGGGTCTGCTCATCGCGTTCCTCAACATCGATGAGGTGATCCACATCGTCCGCACCGAGGATGAGCCCAGGGCGGTGTTGATGGCGCGCTTCGGCCTTACGGAGGTGCAGGCTGACTTCATCCTTGATACCAAACTGCGCCAGTTGGCGCGGCTGGAGGAGATGAAGATCCGGGGTGAGCAGGCGGAGCTGGCCAAGGAGAAGGCGGAGCTGGAGAAGACCCTCGGTTCCGAACGGCGTCTCAAGACCCTGGTGCGCAAGGAGCTCACCCGGGACGCCGAGGAATACGGCGACGAACGGCGCTCTCCCATCGTGGAGCGGGAGGCGGCCCAGGCCATGGACGAGTCGGCCCTCATCCCGGCCGAGCCGGTCACGGTGGTGCTCTCCGAAAAGGGGTGGGTGCGCGCTGCCAAGGGACATGAGGTGGACCCGGCCGGACTCAGCTACAAGGCGGGGGACGGCTATCGCGCCAGCGCCCGGGGCAAATCCAACCAATTGGCCACCTTCATCGACTCCACCGGCCGGACCTTTTCGCTGCCGGCCCATTCGCTGCCCTCGGCCCGCGGCCAGGGCGAACCGCTCACCGGGCGGGTGAATCCGGTGGCCGGGGCGGAGTTCATCGATGTCCTGATGGGTCAGCCGGAGGAGCGCTATCTCGTCGTGAGCGACGCCGGTTACGGCTTCGTGGCCCGGCTGGAGGACCTGAGCGCCGCCACCAAGAACGGCAAGGCCGTTCTGAAGCTCCCCATGGGGGCCAAGGTATTGCCCCCTGCCCCGGTGATCGATCTGGAGACGGATTTGCTCGCGGTGGTGAGTAATGAGGGACGGCTGCTGATCTTCCCCCTCAAGGAGTTGCCGGAACTGGCCAAGGGCAAGGGCAACCAGATCATCGGTATCCCCTCGGGACGGGTCGCAACCCGGGAAGAGTTTGTGGTGGCAGCCATCGTGTTGCCTGCCGGTGCCGCCCTCACCCTCCTTGCCGGCAAGCGCCACATTACCCTGAAGCCCTCCGATCTCGAGCACTACCTCGGCGAGCGAGGCCGCAGGGGCAACAAGTTGCCGCGGGGATTCCAGCGCGTGGACGGGATGTCCGCCGGCTGATTGTGAGCGTATTGGCCCGTTCGGTGCTCTACGGCGCCGTGCCCGCTTTCGAGCCCCGCAGGCGCGACAGGGTCTCCACCACCCGTTGGGCGCGCTCGATGTGATCCCGGGCTTGAGTGTGATCAGGGTCCAGGTGGGTGACTTCGGTCCAGCGGGCGATCGCCTCCTGGAATTCGCCCCGACTGTAAAGGGAGGCCCCTTCGCTCATGAGCGCCTCGATGCGTGTGGCCGTCGCTTCTCGCAGGCGTGCGGTGTCATCCCGCAGCTTGTCCTCGCCCACCAACTCCCTCAACCGATTGAGCACCCGCCGGGCCTCGATGTAATCGCCCGCGCTGTAGGCCTTGGAAAACGCGGCGCGCAGCGACTGTGACTCGGTCTCCCGTTGGCGGGCTTGCACCTTCGCCCGCGAGGCCCGGACGCGGGCCTCTTCCTTCCGCTCCAGGTTGGCAATGGTGCGCTGCAGCGTTTCGGTCTCGTCCCCGGGGGCGAGCCGTACCGCCAGATCGGCCAAATGGGCGGCCTCTTTCAGTCGTCGTTCCTCCAGGGCCCGCTGCGCAAGGGGCGCTAGTCTTTGGCCCACCTCCTGGGCATCCCGGCGATCGCGTTCCAGTCGACGTCGGCCCGCCCAAGCCTCCGCATCGGTGCGCACCAACTCCTCCACCAGCGGCAGCGAGCGCAGCAGCGCCTCCCCGCGGAGCACGAGTAACTCCTGCTCCAGCCATGCGAGGCGGGCCTCGCGATGCTGCAGGAAGGTTTGATAGGCCTTTTCCAGGTGGGGGTGCCCCGACAGCCTGGCGCGGGCGGCACGATAGAGCTCGAGCGCGCCTGCCCAGTTGTCCCCACTCTCCAGCGCCCCTGCCTCTTTCTCGACCTGAAGGGCGTAGCGGTTGGCCAGCATTTCGATGTGGGCCTTGCGGCCGAGCAGGTGTTGGTGACGGGGATGGTCACTGGGGACGAATTCGAAGACCTGCAAGGCCCTCCCATACTCTTGTTGCTGCACGTAGCCGTCCAGGGTCGCATCGATGTCTCCCTGCAAGGCACTGAAGGTGGTGCAGCCCCCCAGTGAGGCAAGCAGTAGCACGAAAGGGAAACGCCGCTTCACGCCGCCTGGCCCTCCCCGAGGGGGGAGACTTCCGCCAAGCGCGCCTGGAGAAGTGGCTGTTCCGCCGGCGAGACATCAAGGATGCGATAGACGGTCACCGGCTCGCTCTTTCCTCGCAGCCGGATGCTCCCCTTGGGATCGGCGACCAGCCGGCTTGCCAGCCGGTTTTCCCCCCGCATGGTTTCGCTGAGCACGATTTCGCCGGCCTCGGCGACGCCCGCAAGCCGTGAGGCAAGATTCACCGCGTCACCGACGACGGTGTATTCCATCCGTTCCGAGGAGCCCATGTTTCCGGCCAGCATCTCGCCCGCGTTCACCCCGATGCGGAATTGGACCGGGATTTGCCCGGCCGATTCCCGCTGCCGGTTCAACCGCTCGACGAGGCGCTGAATGAGCACCGCGCAGGCCACGGCGTTGAAGGCGTGATCGGGATCCGGCTCCGGTACCCCGAACACCAGCATGGCGCAATCCCCCATGTACTTGTCGATGTGACCGCCAAAGGCGAGCGCAGCCCGGTCGATGTGGCTGAAGTAGTCGTTCAGCAGCGCACTCACCTGTTCCGGGGCCAGGCTTTCCGACAGACGGGTAAAACCGACGATGTCCGCGAAGACCACGCTCGCGCAGACCCGGATGCCCCCCAGTTGCACCCGCTCCAAGTCGCCCAACACCTCTTTGGCCACCTTGGGCGAGACGTATCGGGAAAAGGTCTTCTCCACCTGCTCTTTGCGTAGCAACCCCTCGCTCATGGCATTGATGGAGGCGATGAGGCTGCCCAGCTCGTCCCTGCGGTTCTGCTCCAGGCGTACCCGGTAATTGCCCGCGGAGATGGCCTTGCTGGCCTCGATCAACTGGTGAATGGGACGTGTCAGCCGTTTGGCGAGCAAGAGCGAGGCGATAATGCCCAGGCCCACCATCAGGAGCATGGTCGAGACGACGGTGCGCAGGGCCGCCAATTGCCCCTCCGCCATAAGCGAGCGATCGAAGTGCAGGGCCACAAAGCCGGCGGTGAGGTCCTGAAAGGTCACCGGTCGAAAGAAGGTGATCAGCGCCTCCTCGGGGCCATTCTCCGGCCGATGCACCCACTCCACGCTACTCTCCGTCGCCGGCAGCAACCGGGGAGGCGGCTGCGTTCCCACCGCCACGAGCTCCTGGCGCGCTTCGGTCAGAATAGTTACGCCCCGGGTTCGGCCCTGGGTTGCGGCATTGCTGGCGATGACCTCCAGGGTGAGGCGATCGTCGGCAAGCAGAGGCTCTCTGATGGATTCGGCAAACTGTCGGGCGAGGGTGGCGCCGAATGAGTCCATCTGCTGGTGAAGCAGGCTGGACTGACTCTTGAGCACCAGCAGGCCGAGCAGGGCCATGCCCCCGGTGATCAGCAGCGTGATGAGAAGGGCCAGTTTGTAAGCAATCGGAAAGTGTGAAAGCTTGGGAATGGTCACCCGGGCGGCGAGCTTGGCCCGAAGCGCCCGGGTGATCTCACGTCCGGTCTGCACGGCGTTTCCCCCGGCTCAGCCGCGGCCCGCAGCCGCGGCTATTTTATAAGGCGATCTAATACAGAATAGCACCGGTCACGCCCGTGCAGGGGCCAGGCTCAGGCTGCGGATTTTCCGGCGTCCTGTTCGGCGGTGGCGAACTGTGCGCACTCCTTGAACACCCGCTTGTCGCAGCGGCGGCAGCGTTCGTGGTCGAGCCGCTCCTCGACGATGCTCGTCAGCGCCTCGGTCTTGGAGTGGAAGATGTTCTCGTCGCCGATGGACTTGATGTAACCGCCCTTGTGCAGGATGGAGCAGACCGTGTCCTTGACCTCGTAGAAGTAGAGCCCCCCACCCAGTTTGGTGCGGCGCTCCGCCTCCTTGGCGAGGGTCTCGGCACCGGCCAGGTCCACGAAGTTGATCCCCTTGGCCACCACCAGCAGGTGTTTCTGCTCGGGGTTGAGTGTGTCCACGCTCTGCATCATCCCCTCCACATAGTTGACGGCCCCGAAGAACAGTGACCCGTCAATGCGGATGATCTTGAACTGGGGACACTCCGGCAGCGAATCGTCCGTGGTGAAGGCGCGCTTCGGATGGTGGGGGTTGGGCACCCGGCTGAGCACCCGCGGGCGGGAGGTGCGGCTCAGGTAGATGGCCAGCGACAGCATCACCCCCAGCAGGATCGCAAACTCCAGCTCCAGTAACAGCGTGGAGAAGAAGGTCGTTGCCAGCACCGCCGTCTCCGCGTTGCTGGTGCGGATGATCTGGTGGATATGGTGGAAGTCGATGAGCCCCCAGGCCACCAGAAAGAGGATCCCCGCCATGGCCGCATTGGGGAGATAGGAGGCGTAGGGGGCGACCAGCAGCGTGATGCCCATGAGCATCACCCCCGCAAAGGCCGCCGCCAATGGCGTACGGGCCCCCGCCTCGTAGTTTACCCCGCTGCGGTTGAAAGAGCCCGTGGCCACATACGAGGAGAAGAAGCTGCCTACGATGTTGGAGAGGCCTTGGCCGATGAACTCCTGGTTGCCGTCGAGCCTCTGGCCGGAGCGGGCCGCCAGGGAGCGGGCGATGGAGACGGCCTCTGTAAGGGCCAACAAAGTGGCGGCCACGGCCACCGGGGCCAGCTCCTTGATGGTGGAGAGGCTGAGATCGGGCATGGAGAGGGGCGGCAGGGAGGCGGGCAGGGCACCGACGGTGCTGATCCCGGTGTTGGCCTGGCCGTAGCGGCTGTTGAGGAACAGCGATACCAGGCTTCCGACCACCATGGCCGCGATCATGTATGGGACCCTGGGGATGAACCGCTTGACCAGGATGCCGGTCACCAGGGTGACCGCCGCCACCAGGGTCACATAGGGGTTTATTTTATCGAGCTGATTGAACACTTCCACGAACACCTCGTGGAAGTCCAGCCCCCGCGGCATCTCCAGTCCCAGGAAATTCTTGATCTGCTTGGTGGCAATCAGGATGGCTGCCCCCGCGGTAAAACCAATCACCACCGAATGGGAGATGAAGTTCACCAGCGTGCCGAGCCGCGCGAACCCCATTGTGAGCTGAATGAGGCCCACCATCAGGGTGAGCGTCAGCGCGAGCCTCACATATTCAGCGCTGGTTGGCTCTGCGAGCGTGCTCAGTGAGGCGAACAGCACAATAGAGGCGGCGGTGGTGGGACCCGACACCAGGTGCCAGGAGGAACCGAACAGGGCCGCGATGATGGCGGGCACCATGGCGGCGTAAAGACCGTACTCCGGCGGCATGCCGGCGATGGTGGCGAACGCCACCCCTTGGGGCAGGACAATGACGGCCCCTGTGAGGCCCGCCATGAAGTCCGCCCTGACGTTGGGCCCGTTGACAAGGTGTTTCCAGCGGAGGAAGGGTAACAGCTTGTACCAACAGAGCCGACACTGCTGTATCTGACTCATACCCGCGTGACCTAAGCTTGGTTCAAAGGAAATTATCGTATTTATAAGAATTTAAGCGGATGATTATATTGCAGAGGGAGGGGGGCCGCAAAGTGGATGTCCCCACCCGGCCCCCGGTCGCAAAAGTGGGCAGGCCATTCCCGCCGGGGTTTGCCGGAGCTGGCATGTGGTGGGACCGCCTCTGGACAAGGCCCCAGCTCGGCATCGAGGCAGGGTAAACGCATACTTACCCAAGAGCGATGTAAGTCCTTGAAAGCAGGTCGTCGGCCGCATGGATGGGTGCAAGGACGCACTTATGCCGCGGGAGG
>JAWLHA010000026.1:0-57015 GCA_041690535.1 Gammaproteobacteria bacterium
GAACCGCGGCCTCTAGAGCACCGAACAGGTAAACCGAAAGATCGCCAATCGCAGCCAAGTTGCGCCGCAGGTGGCGGGGGCAGCGAACCGAGGGTGGATGCGCTGCGCTTATCCACCCTCATGTTGGGCGCCTCGGATTTATCTGTTCGGTGCTCTAGTTGGGGCCCGCGGCCCACGGGCCGCCTGGTCCGTGGCCGCGTGATCCCGAGTCAGCTCAGAAGTACCGACCGCCGCCCGCGACGACCAAGGTGACCAGCCCCAACAGAAGATTGGTCCCGACGATGCGTCGGATGCGGGTGAGGTGGCGACCGCCCTCCGGCCAATCCTGGGCGGCCACGGCCCGCCGAAGACTGCGGTAAGGGCCAAAGTAGAGCCAGAGGAACAGGGCAATCATCAACAGCCCCAGCCCGTTCATCAGGTGCACATGCTTGCCCACGAAACCCATGCCGCCGAAGACGCTGAAGATGGCCCAGTATCCGGTGATCGGCAGCAGCAGCACCGCCCCCCAGACCCATACGAAAAAGCGGTCGAAGCAACCGTTCCATACGGGCAGGCGCAGGGCCGGCTCAAGCTGGCTCGCCGCCACCGGGCGCAGCACCATGTAGGCGAAGAACATGCCGCCGACCCAGATCACGGCAGCGAGGAGATGGAGTGTGATGGCCAGGCTCATCTGTTTTTCCTTCTTTTCAGAGGGTTATGGCTTTCAAAGGGGTTCGCCTGTTCATAGTGGGGGCGTATCTCCGGGGACGCAAGTCGGAGTCGCAATGCGCCGGGCGAGTCGCTAAACTAGCCAGTTCTTTTTTGGACGTGCGTGCACCCATGGGGCTCGCAACGCGAACACAACAGAGGCGACACTTATGGCCGATTACCTGATTGCCCCCTCCATCCTCTCGGCGGATTTCGCCCGCCTGGGTGAGGAAGTGAAGAACGTGCTGGATTCCGGCGCCGACATCGTGCACTTCGACGTGATGGACAACCATTATGTCCCGAACCTGACCATCGGCCCGCTGGTGTGTGAAGCGTTGCGCAAGCACGGGGTCACCGCCCCCATCGACGTTCACCTGATGGTCAAGCCGGTGGACCGCATCATCCCCGACTTCGCCAAGGCCGGTGCCACCTACATCACCTTCCACCCCGAGGCCTCCGAGCACGTCGATCGCACCCTGCAGCTGATCAAGGGCGAGGGCTGCAAGGCGGGTCTGGTGTTCAACCCGGCCACCCCGCTGGATGTGCTGGAGTACGTCATCGACAAGGTGGACATGGTGCTGCTGATGTCCGTGAACCCCGGCTTCGGCGGTCAGAGCTTCATCCCCACCGCGCTGAAGAAGCTGCGCCAGGCCCGGGAGATCATCGACGCCTCCGGCCGCGACATCCGCCTGGAGATCGACGGCGGCGTGAAGGTGGACAACATCCGCGAGATCGCCGAGGCGGGCGCCGATACCTTCGTGGCCGGTTCGGCCGTCTTTGGTGCGGGCCAGGCGAGTGATGCCAACCGCTACGACAGCATCATCAAGTCCTTCCGCGAGGAACTCGCGAAGGTCGGCAAGTAAGCCGTCATGAACGGCGCCCGGGGATGGCAAGCCGTCCCCGGGGCTGTCTCGGAGCGAAATCCGTGACGGGGGGTTTCCCCCTTTCACCAGGGTGAAAGTTCATGCTGAAAAAACCCGAAATGATCCTCATCGACCTGGACGGAACGCTGGTGGACAGCGTGCCGGACCTCACCTTTTGCGTCGATGAGATGATGGCCCGTATCGGCCGGCCCGCCGCGGGCGAGGCGAAGGTGCGCACCTGGGTGGGCAACGGTGTGGAGCGTCTGGTGAGGCGTGCCCTGACCGACAGCATGGATGGCGAGCCCGAACCGGCCCTGTTCGACCAGGCCTATCCCATTTTTCTGGCCCTCTACCAGGACAACACCAGCGCCCGCAGCCGCCTCTATCCCGGGGTGCGTGAGGGACTCGAGGGCTTGCGCGCCGCCGGCTATCGCCTGGCCTGCGTGACCAACAAGGCGGAGCAGTTCACGCTGCCCATCCTGCGTGACCTGGGCATCCACGACTACTTCGGGCTGGTGGTGAGTGGCGATACTCTGTCGGTGAAAAAGCCGGACCCCGCTCCCTTGCTCCATGCCGCGGAGTTTTTTAAAGTGCGGCCGGAGCGGTCGCTCATGGTGGGCGATTCGGTCAACGATGTGAAGGCCGCTCGTGCGGCCGGGTTCACCGCCATCTGCGTGCCTTATGGCTACAATCATGGTAAGGACATTCGGGAGGCCAACCCGGATGCCGTCGTCGAATCCTTGGCCCAACTGCATGACCTTTTGAACCAAGCCGCATGACCGGTTGCACCCGCATGGCAGGGGTGAACAGGGCCTTGGCCCGGGAGC
Organism: Gammaproteobacteria bacterium; assembly: GCA_041690535.1. GTDB lineage: Bacteria > Pseudomonadota > Gammaproteobacteria > Thiohalomonadales > Thiohalomonadaceae > JAWLHA01. The sequence goes on from JAWLHA010000026.1 coordinate 2,378, forward strand.
GATGGCGCCGCTGAGCGTGTGCCGTCGTTTTCGTGCGCCCGGCATTCGGTTCGGGCAGGTCCTGTTTTTCCTTAAGAAACGCTGATTAACTCCGCTTTCGTCGCTCCCGCGAAGGCGGGAGCCCAGAGAACAGATGCATGGCTCAAAATGGATCCCCGCCTACGCGGGGATGACGAATTTCCAAGGCATTGCGTGATCAGCTGGGGCGAGTATTTACAGGAAATGCTGATTAACTCCGCTTTCGTCGCTCCCGCGAAGGCGGGAGCCCAGAGAAATCGAGGCACTGGATGCCCGCTTTCGCGGGCATGACGAATTAATCCAGCGTTTCTCTTACATGCTAGGTGATAGAGCGTGACACCCGAACAACTTGCCGACTATTCCGCCCGGGGCTTCACTCGGGTCCCGCTGGTCCGCGAGGTCCTCGCCGATCTCGACACCCCGCTCAGTACTTATTTGAAGCTGGCCGACGGCACCTACTCCTATCTGTTCGAGTCGGTACACGGGGGCGAGAAGTGGGGGCGCTACTCCATCATCGGCCTGCCCTGTCGCACGGTGGTGCGCATCTACGGCCATCGGGTGGCCGTGGAGGAGCGGGGAGAGGTGATCGGCGAGCAGCAGGTGGACGATCCCCTGGCCTGGGTCGAGGCATTTCAGGCCGAATTCAAGGTGGCCGATGTGCCCGGCCTGCCGGCCTTCACCGGTGGCCTGGTGGGGTATTTCGGCTATGACACCATTCGCTACATCGAACCGCGCCTCGCCGAATGCCCCAACCCCGATCTGTTGGGGACCCCGGACATCCTGTTGATGGTCTCCGAGGAGGTGGTGGTCTTCGACAACCTCAGTGGCAAGCTCTTCATCATCGTTCATGCCGACCCGGCCGAGCCGGGCGCATTGGCCAGCGCAGAGATCCGGCTCGCCGCGCTGGAGGCCCGCCTGCAGGGGACCCTGGCCCGGCCGGTCCCCTCGGCCCCGGTGGCGGTGGGTGAGGAGGACTTCGTCTCCGGCTTCACCCAGGAGGGGTTCGAGGCGGCGGTGAGCAAGGCGCGGGAGTACATCACCGATGGGGACATCATGCAGGTGGTGCTCTCCCAGCGCCTCTCCATTCCCTTTAGCGCCCGCCCGCTGGATCTCTACCGGGCCCTGCGCAGTCTGAATCCCAGCCCCTACATGTACTACCTGGACCTCGGTGACCACCACGTCGTGGGTTCCTCACCGGAGATCCTGGTGCGGTTGGAAGGGGGGGCGGTGACGGTACGCCCCATCGCCGGGACGCGCCCGCGCGGTGGCACCGAGGAGGAAGACAAGGCCCTGGAGGGGGAGTTGCTCGCCGATCCCAAGGAGCTGGCCGAGCACCTCATGCTCATCGACCTCGGGCGCAACGACGTGGGGCGCATCGCCGAGACCGGCAGCGTGGAGCTGACCGACAAGATGGTCATCGAGCGCTACTCCCACGTGATGCACATCGTCTCCAACGTGCAGGGGCATATCAAACCGGGCATGAGCGCCATGGACGTGCTGCGGGCCACCTTTCCCGCGGGGACGGTCTCCGGGGCGCCGAAGATCCGCGCCATGGAGATCATCGACGAGCTGGAGCCGGTGAAGCGGGGCATTTACTCCGGCGCGGTGGGCTATCTCGGCTGGCACGGCAACATGGACACGGCCATCGCGATTCGCACCGCAGTGATCAAGGACGGGCAGCTCCACATGCAGGCGGGAGCGGGCATTGTCTACGACTCCGTGCCGCGCAAGGAGTGGGAAGAGACCATGAACAAGGGTCGTGCCGTTTTCCGCGCCGTCACTCTGGCCGAAGCCGGTCTTGGCCAACGGCCCTCAACCGCGCATCGCTGAGCTGCAAAGGGGCGGAGGGGAGTTTGAGAAGCGAAATCCGGACGGGTTTCGCTGCGCTCAACCCTTTCAGGGCGAACGCATAATTACACCACGGCCGTTGCTGTAGCGATGTAAATCCTTGGGGTAACTACTCACCCGCATCCGTCATTCCCGCGAAGCCTGCCCCCGAGAGCTTTAGTCGGGGGGCGGGAATCCAGTGCTGGACTTCAGAGGGCCAAGGGTATTGAGCTGGGTGCCTTATGGATTCCCGCCTTCGCGGGAATGACGAACAGTACAAGTAGCGAGGATCGAGTGCGGTGAACCTGCGACCGCATCCTAACTCCATAAGCGGGACGCAGTCGGGCGAACAGTTACTCCTTGGGTAGGTATGCGCAACCATCATGGTCGTCTGGCGGCATGCCTGTCGGCGGTCACTACCGGCGTGAGCGCTGTTTTACCGCCATCCCCTTGATTTCGAGCAGACCGGGATCTTCGCCTTCGCGGCGTTCCCCTTTGCGTCGGTCAAAACTGATCCAACAGCAATTGCTCGTCTTTGCCCGCCGATCCGTTTTGGGGTCACGCGGATAGTATGGACGCACTTCCACCCTGCCGCCCGGCAGTTCCTGGCCATCCATGCGGCGAATCACCCTCCGGGCAAGGCGGTCCGAGGTGAAGCTCGCGACGAGAAAGTACGATGACGCGTCTGACTGGGTAAGATTTTTGTGCATGCGTATGCGCACCACCCTGGCCACCCCCTTCAGCAGTTCCATGCTGTAGCCGCTATCACCGGCATCTCTCTGCTTTACCAGGCGTAGGCGCGGTTTGCCGATGACGGAGCCAAACATCTCCATCAGATCTGCAAGCGTGGTAGTTGCCGGAATTCCGCCGATATAGACGTCCACGAGTTCCCTCTCGGCTGGTGGGGGTATTACGGCTGGGATACTAACAGCTTCCTTTCGGCAGACAATTCAATTTTTTCTTGGCTCTATAAATCTTTCCGATAGTCCGCCAGGCGTGACTTTCACGCCGATAGGGGACTGACCGAGGGTCGACCGCCCCAAAATTCCCGTCCAAAGGCCGCGTATGTAGTGGGGACGTGCAGCTAGCCCGCATTTCTCACCGACCACCTACGTGGGCGCCGATCTGCCGGCATGACGAATGAATCAGCGTTTCCCTTACCGAACAATCTGGCTGCGATCGGCGTTACCTTGACTGTTGGTTCCCCAGCCTCTTGTCCATGATGAAGTTGACCAACGCGATCCCCCGGCGCTCGACGGTTTGCTCTCTTACGAGTCTGAAACCCTTCGCCTCGAAGAATGGCCGCGCCGTGATGCTTACCTCGGCGAACAGCCGCGGCAATCCACGGCTAATTGCCTCCTGTTCGATGGCGCGCAGGATCGCCGAGCCGACGCCTTGCCGCTGGTGCTCGGAGGCACAGTAGAAGCCATCGATGTGTCCGTCGGCCTCCAGCTCGCCGAAACCCACAATGCGCCCGTTCAGTTCGGCAACAAACGTGGTTCTGGAGCCGAGTCGTGCGGTCCACCACTCAGTCTCTGGCACCTGCGGTGCCCAGGCGTTGAGCTGATCTCGGGAGTAATCGCGACAGGCCACGTTGTGAATGCTGTCGTAGAAGATCGTCGCGAGCCGGTGGGCATCGTCTGCGGTCGCAAGGCGGATCGTGGGCATGCCCTCGCCGGCGCAGCTTGCCTGACCCTCCGCCTCGAACGTTGAGCTCCGCTCCACCCGTGCGACCCGGAGCGTGTAGCGACGGTACCAACGTTCGCGCCCGAGCCGCTGTGCCTCCAAATGGTCGGCGTGTTCGCGCCAGGCGCGAATCGACTCCAAATCACGCCAGTAGGAGACGGTGATGCCGAGCCCCGGATCGCGCGCCGAATCGACCCCCAGAAACCCGGGTTGCCGGGCAGCCAACGCCAGCATGGAGGCAGCCATATCCGAGTAGCCCTCGTCACCGCCATTCCGCTCCGAGCTGAAGATCACGGCGTAGTAGGGCGGTTCCAAATCCGTATCGAACATCATTTTGTAACTACTCGCCCCCCCGACTGCCTCCCGCTATGCAAATCAGGATGCGGTCGCAGGTTCACCGCACTCGATCCTCGCTACGTTTACTGTTGGTCATTCCCGCAAAGGCGGGAATCCATAAGGCACCCAGCCCAATACCCCTGGTCCTCTGAAGTCCAGCATTGGATTCCCGCCCCCCGACTAAAGCGCTCGGGGGCAGGCTTCGCGGGAATGACGGATACGGGTGAGTAGTTACCATCATTTTTCCAAACAGTGAAGTGCCCGTCAAAAAATCCCCTAGAGCACCGAACAGAACAATCCGACGCGCCCAACATGTAGGGTGGATAAGCGCAGCGCATCCACCGTGCGGCGTCGAATGGGTGGATGCGCTGCGCTTATCCACCTTACCTCGGTTCGCTGCCCCGCCACCTGCGGCGCAATTTGGCTGCGATTGGCGATCTTTCCGTTTACCTGTTCGGTGCTCTAGGGAAGTGCGTCAGGCGCCTTGGTAGCGGGACGAAAACACTTCCCTGCAACCGTCGGCCGCCGTGCGCGGCCGACGGTATCGCCCTAACCTGCAGTTACGCCTGCCACAGTTGGTTCCGCTGTGGTCCCGTCGATCCCTGAGTGTTCGCGCCCGTAGGCCTCCAGGATCGCATCGAGGCGCTCGAGCATCTCGTCGATCTCCGCCTCGGTCACTGTGAGCGCCGGCATGAAGCGGATGGCGTCGGGACGCGGTGCGTTGAGGAGCAGGCCCCGCTCCATGGCGCGCCTGGATACTTCCAGTGCATCCACCGAGCCGGTCTCCAGGGCCAACAGCAGACCTGCGCCGCGCACGCCCCCCAGGCCATGGGATGCCGCCAAACGCTCCAATCCTTGGCGCAGGTGGGCGGCGCGCCGTTTCACCTCGTGGAGGAAGCCGGGGGAGAGCAACGTCTCGAGTACCGCCAGCCCGGCCGCACAGGCGAGGGGATTGCCGCTGTAGGTGCCTCCTTGCTCGCCCGGTGCGAAGCAGCTGGCCCCCTCGGTGGCGAGGAGGGCGGCCAGGGGAACGCCGCCGCCGATCCCCTTGCCCAGGGTCATGATGTCCGGTTCGACACCGAGACGCTCATAGGCGAAGAGCGCCCCGGTGCGGCCCATACCGGTCTGCACCTCATCGAAAATGAGCAGCATTCCCCGCTCGCGGGTGAGGCGCCGCAGCCCCTGAACGAATTCCATGGTGGCAGGAATCACCCCCGCCTCGCCCTGAATGGGCTCCAGCATCACCGCCACCGTCTGCTCGTCGACGGCGCGGGCGACCGCCTCCAGGTCGTTGTAGGGGAGCTTCACGAAGCCGGGGACCTTGGGCTCGAACAACTGCTCCCATCCGGCCTTGCCCGAGGCGGACATGGTCGCCAGGGTCCGGCCGTGGAATCCGTTTGCGAAGCTGATGATCTTGTGGGCCCCGTTGCGGTGGAGCGCGCCCCACTTGCGGGCCAGTTTGATGGCCCCCTCGTTCGCCTCAGCGCCGGTGCTGGCGAAGAAGACGTGATCGAAGATGCTGTGGGCGGTCAAGCGGGTGGCCAACGCAACCATCTGCTCATTGTAAAAGGCCGGACTCGGGTTGATGAGCCGGGCGGCCTGGCGCTGCAGCGCCGCCACCACGGCCGGATGACTGTGGCCGAGGGCGTTTACCGCCCAACCCTGCACGAAGTCGAGGTAACGCCGGCCGTTCTCGTCCTCCAGCCAGGACCCCTGTCCCGATACAAAGACCACCTCCGGGCGTGCCGCGGTGGGCATCACTGCCGCAAGTCTGGAATTCATTTTCTCGCTCCCATAATAGAAAAAGGCCGCAGGTTCATGAACCTGCGGCCTTTGGATGTCCATTGGTCAGGCGGGATCGCCCTAGCTGTCGCCACCCACCCCATCGCGCGCAGATTCGCAACTCGACTGCTCACATCGCAGCCCAGCCCGAAGGGAACGTCGCAGTTGATTGGAAAGCTTCAGCATGGCACCGAGTTTCGTTGCAGCTGGGCGTGGTGTCAACATGCAACAGGGTAAATGCATACTTACCCAAGGACTTACATCGCTCACAGCACGGCCGTGAGGTTAGTATGCGTTCACCTGCAACATGCAAGTGTGTTCAGACATCCACGATCCGTGCGGTGAACCCCCGCGTGGACAGCGTCTCGATCAGGCGCGGTGGGCTCGCACGCTCCTCGTCGTAGTGGATGAAGATCAGATGGGGCTTGTGGGATTGCTGGGAGGTCTCGCATCCCGCCCCCTGTTCATTCAAGGCACGACACAGGGCGTCGCGCCGCTCCGGTGTCAGCGTCTCGCTGACGTGCAACAGGGTCTCAGCCATGGTCCGCTCCTCCATTTCAGTCCGCAGGCACGTTGAAGGTATCGAGCACGATGTCCACGGCCACTGCCGAGGCGCCGTGGTACACCGCATCCAGGATCTCCCCATCGCTCCACCCTTGCGCTCGCACCTGGACCATCTCGTGCTCGCCGATGGCGTGGGGATCGCTGACGGCGGCGAGGGCGAAACCCAGGAGCGCCCTCTCCCGGGCGGGCAGCGGTGCCGACTCAGGGTCCTCGCGGGCCGCCTCGATCCCTTCCGGGGAGATGCCCGCCTGCATCAGCATGGCCGCATTCATGTGAACGCAGTAGCGGCATCTTGCCCGATCGGAAACGAGCAGCCGGATGAACGCCAGCAGGGGAGCCCCCAGGGTCGGGTGTTGGCTGTAATAGCCGATGTGCCGCATATGGTGGGCGAGCAGGGGCGGGCTGGTCGCGAGCAGGCGGGCGGCGTTGGGCAGAAAGCCGAAGGCCTTCCTGGTGGCCTGATAGATGGCATCGACCTCGCCGCTGGCCTCTTCGGCGGACGGGCCGAGCAGCAACGCGGCCTCTGCTTCCGGGATTGCGTGACTGGACTCCGTGTTCATTCCTTCTCTCCTTTAGTTGACCGCCCGGTACACTTTCCGGGCCGAAAAAAGGGCGCCGGGGCGCCCGTGGGCGAGAGGCATCGCCCTCAGCGGGGGCGGTGGTTCCTCTCTGACTCAGAGTGAACGTGCACTTACGTCACTCTTGGGTAACTATGCGTGCGCCAGCTTGCGTACTGCCGCAAACCAGGGCAAGCGCGTTGCGCCCCAACTCGCGGATGCACTCGGGGTCATTGCGCGTCTTGGCCATCAACAGCACCCCCTCCATATAGGCGAACAGCGCCCGGGCGGCCCCGGCAGGGTCGATATCGGGTGCCGACCCGTCCTGGCGCGCCTCCTCGAGTGTCTGAGCGATCTGTTGCTCGGCGGCCTGGAAGAGGGCCTCGATCCGCGCCCGCAGCAGCGGATCCTGGGTGCTCATCTCCAGGGCAAGATTGCCCAGGGGACACCCCAGCACCTGCCCGCTCTGCTCCATGAACTCCCGCTGAACCCGGGCACTTTGATCGAAAAAGCGTTCAATCCGCGCCAGAGGCGGCACGTCGCGGGCAAACGCCGGACCGACGACCCGCTCCTGAAGGCCTCGCCAAAGTTCGTCCAGCGCGGCAATGGTCAGGTCCCGTTTGGAGGGGAAGAAGTGATAGAAGCTCCCCTTCTGTACCCCCGCGCGCGCGCAAATCTCCTGCACCCCCACTGCGCTGTAGCTGCGGGCGTAGATGAGTTGAACGGCGGCCTGCACGAGCCGCTCACGGGCATCACTTTGTCTTCCCATGACAAGAGACTAGTTGACTGGACGGTAAACAGCAAGAGATCAATCCGTTCGCGATGGGTTGCGAATCCGTCTATCCGGCCGCTGCTCCCGGCCGCCGGTGCAGAATGAGCGCATTTAACGTCACGGCCGCGCTGTGAGCGACGTCAGTCCTTGAAAGCAGGTGCGCTGTGAATACATCCTTGTACGCTCGACGGCCGCGGCCGCTTCGGGCCTCCTGCCCTCCCGCGGCATAAGTGCGTCCTTGCACCAATCCATGCGGCCGCCGACCTGCTTTCAAGGACTGGCGTCGCTCTTGGGTACGTATGCGTTCACCCTGGCCGCCGGTGAGAGCGCCTCCCGCAAGAACCCGGAAACGGGGTATGATTATAAATATGCTCCCGGGGATAACCGGGGGGCCGAGTGATTTTCCCTAGCCGCGCCAAACGTTCGTCCACCACCAAAGGGTTTGGGGGCCGTTTTACGATCTCGGGAGGACCGGCGAATCAAGAGGGTTGGATTGATATGCTCCTGATGATCGACAACTACGACTCCTTCACCTACAACCTGGTGCAGTACTTCGGCGAGCTCGGGGCGGAGGTTCAGGTCTATCGCAACGACCAGATCGCCATTGAGGAGATCGAGCGGCTGGCCCCGGCTCACCTGGTGATCTCCCCCGGGCCCTGCACCCCCAACGAGGCCGGGATCTCGGTGGAGGCGATCCGCCACTTCGCCGGCAAGCTTCCAATCTTGGGCGTCTGCCTCGGCCACCAGTCCATCGGCCAGGCGTTCGGCGGACGCATCGTTCATGCGCGGGAGATCATGCACGGCAAGACCTCCATGGTGCGCCACAAGGATGCCGGGGTGTTTCGCGGTCTGGCCAACCCGTTCGAAGCCACCCGCTACCACTCGTTGGTGATCGAAAAGAGCTCGCTTCCGGAGTGCCTCGAGATCACCGCCTGGACCGAGCGGGCCGACGGCGGTGTCGATGAGATCATGGGCGTGCGCCACAGGGAGTTGCCCATTGAGGGGGTGCAGTTTCACCCCGAATCCATCTTGACGCGCCATGGCCACGATCTGCTCAAGAATTTTCTTGATACAAACGTGTAGAGGATAAAGCCGCACCGGCTGCTGTGTGGTGGCGCCGGGCGCAGATAATCGGGGGAAAAGTGATGGAAATCCAAGCGGCGATTCGAGCGGTCACGGAGCAGCGGGACCTGAGCTTCGACGAGATGATGCAGGTCATGCGGCAAATCATGACCGGCGAGGCCACCCCGGCTCAAATCGGCGGTTTCCTCGTGGGGCTGCGCATGAAGGGCGAGACGGTGGACGAGATCACCGCCGCCGCGTCGGTAATGCGCCAGCTCGCCACCAAGGTCCAGGTCGATGGGGTCCATCTGGTCGACACCTGTGGTACCGGCGGTGACGGCGCCAACATCTTCAACGTCTCCACCACCTCGGCGTTCGTCGTCGCGGCCGCCGGCGGTCAGGTGGCCAAGCACGGCAATCGTTCGGTTTCGGGCAAGAGCGGGAGTGCCGATGTCCTTGAGGCGGCCGGCGTGAACCTCACCTTGACCCCCGAGCAGGTCGCCCACTGCATCCGCGAGGTGGGGCTCGGATTCATGTTCGCCCCGCACCACCATGGGGCCATGAAGTATGCCATCGGGCCGCGGCGCGAAATGGCGGTGCGCACCATTTTCAACCTGCTGGGGCCGCTCACCAATCCGGCCGGTGCCCCGAACCAGGTGTTGGGCGTGTTCGCCGACCACTGGGTGGAGCCGGTGGCCAAGGTGCTGCGTCAGCTCGGCAGCCGGCACGTGATGGTGGTTCACTCCCAGGACGGCATGGACGAGATCAGCATCGCGGCCCCCACCTGGGTGGCGGAGTTGCGCAAGGGGGAGGTAACCACGTACACCCTCGATCCCGAGCAGTTCGGGCTCGAGCGCCAGCCGGTCCAGAGCCTCGGCATTGAAGGGGCCGAGGATTCGTTGAAGCTGATGATGTCCGTGCTGGACAATGTCCCGGGTCCCGCCCGCGATATCGTGGTGCTCAATGCGGGGGCCGCCATTTATACTTCCGGCGTTACCGAGACCCTCGCCGAGGGGGTTGCCAAGGCGCAGGAGGCGATTGCCTCCGGGGCGGCCCGCGAAAGATTGGAACGCCTCGTGGCGCTCACCAACAGTTTCAAGTAGACCATGAACGACACCCCTGACATTTTGCAGAAGATCCTCCGCCGCAAAGCCGAAGAGGTTGCCGAGCGAGCCGGCCGCACCAGCCTGGCCGAACTGGACCGCCGGGCTGCGGCGGGCTTGCCGCCGCGGGGTTTCGTCGCCGCGCTGCGGGCCAAGCTCGAGGCCGGTGAGCCGGCGGTCATCGCCGAGGTGAAAAAGGCCTCCCCCAGCAAGGGGGTGATTCGGGAGGATTTCCGTCCGGCGGAGATCGCCGCGTCCTACGCCAGAGGCGGTGCCGCCTGCCTCTCCGTGCTCACGGACATCGACTTCTTCCAAGGTGCCGATGAATACCTCGTCGAGGCCCGCGAGGCGAGCGGCCTGCCGGTGTTGCGCAAGGATTTCATCATCGATCCCTATCAGATCCATGAGGCGCGAGCCATCGGGGCCGATTGCATCCTGCTCATTGCCGCGTGCCTGAACGATCAGCAGCTGTGGGCGCTGACCGAGACGGCCCAAGACCTGAAGATGGACGTCCTGGTGGAGGTTCACGACGCAGCCGAACTGGAGCGGGTGCTGCCACTGGGCCTCTCCCTCATCGGGATCAATAACCGTGACCTTCGCACCTTCGAGACCCGGCTGGAGACCACGCTGGGGCTGCTGGAGAGGATCCCGCAGGAGCGCATCGTGGTGACCGAGAGCGGGATCCACACATCGGCGGACGTTGCCCTCATGCGCCGTCACGGGGTCAATGCCTTCCTCGTGGGGGAGGCGTTCATGCGTGCTGCGGAGCCGGGCGAGAAACTGGCGGAGCTGTTCGCTGCTTGAGCGAAGAGCTGCGCTGCATGGAGCGGCGCCGGTACCCAGGGTAAACGCATACTTACGTCACGGCCGTGTTGTGAGCGATGTAAGTCCTTGGGTAAGTATGTGTTTACCCTGCGCCGGTACCCACTCGAGCACCGGGTAGCAACAGCTTCAGGGCAGAATGGAGCGTTTGCGTTTACCCCGCTGCCTACCGACAGCGGTGCGCCTGACTGTAGAGGCGGTATCTATCTAGAGCACCGAACAGGTAAACGGAAAAGTCGCCGATCGCAGCCGAATTGCCCTGTAAACAGCGGGCCGCGATAGCCCCGACGTAGGGTGGATAAGCGTCAGCGCATCCACCGAATCGTCGCCGTGAATGGTGGATGCGCTGACGCTTATCCACCCTACCTGCTACCTGCAGGCAAAGAGGCTTGACCGTAGGGATAGTTGGCCCCGTCCGTATTCTCTCGCTGGGGAACGTATGAGAAATCTCTGGGGCAGGAGCGGAACGGGTTGAAGCTATCAGGCCTTCGATGGCTTGATCGCCCCCTCCCGCAAAAGGCCGTACTGTGTGGGCGGCCAGCCTCGGTCTCGGGTGGGAGGGAAGGGGCCGGCCCGCTTCCCACAGGCGGGGGCTGGAAGGAACTTCTCTCTCTTCGGTTACCGCGTGCCGAAGACCACGATCGTCTTGCCCTTCACCGAGACAAGTGCCTGCTCTTCCAGGGCCTTGAGCACCCGCCCGGCCATCTCCCTTGAGCAGCCCACGATTCGCCCCAGCTCTTGTCGGGTGATGCGGATCTGCATGCCGTCGGGATGGGTCATGGCATCGGGCTGCTTGGTGAGGTCCAGCAGGGTGCGGGCGATGCGGCCGGTGACGTCCAGGAACGCCAGGTCACCGACCTTGCGGCTGGTGGCGCGCAGGCGGGTGGCCATCTGTGAGGCAAGGGCAAAGAGAATGCTGGGGTCCTCAAGGGCCAGCTGGCGGAACTTGGCGTAGCTGATCTCCGCCAGCTCGCATTCGCTCCGGGCGCGTACCCAGGCGCTGCGCCCCTGCTGGTCGTCGAACAGCCCCATCTCGCCGAAGAACTCACCCTTGTTCAGGTAAGCAAGTACAATCTCACGCCCCTCATCATCTTCGATGAGAACCGTCACCGAACCATGGACGATGTAGTACAGGACATCCGGCTTGTCCCCCGCGCAGATGATCGTACTCTTGGCGGGATAGCGGTGCCGATGGCAGTGCTCAAGGAAGCGAACTACCGAGGGGTTTTCGATGTCCCTGCTCTTTAAGGCCATGGTGTTCCTTAAGTCATTGTCTCAAAAAGAGTATGTATACCAGTGTGCCCCAGATGAGGCAAGGGGCCGCTGTCGGTTACAATAGACAACTCGTTGGCCGTTTAATTCGTTGGGAGTCGAGATGAAGGCACGCATCAAATGGGTTCAGGATGCCACGTTCGTGGCGGAGTCCGGCAGCGGTCATGCGGTGGTGATGGACGGCCCGCCTGACCTGGGGGGACGGAACCTGGGCGTGCGGCCCATGGAGATGGTCCTCATGGGATTGGGCGGCTGCGCCTCCTTCGATGTGGTGCACATCCTCAGGAAGTGCCGCCAGGAGGTCACCGACTGCGTGGCAGCGCTGGAGGCCGAGCGCGCCGACACGGAACCCAAGGTCTTTACGCGTATCCACGTCCATTTCGTGGTCAAAGGAAAAGGGCTGGAAGAGAAGCACGTGCGGCGGGCGGTGGAGCTGTCGGCCGAAAAGTACTGCTCCGCTTCCATCATGTTGGGGCGCGGTGGGGTGGAGATCACCCACGACTACGAGATTGTGGAGGCGTAGGTTTGGACGGAGCGGGGGCAGAGCGACCGGGGCGTACCGGGGGACTGCGCCATGTGGCGCTGTTTGTGGCCGATCTGGAGGCGTGTGAGCGCTTCTATGTGGAGCTGCTCGGCATGGCGGTGGAGTGGCGCCCCGATGGGGACAACCTCTTTCTGACCTCCGGAAATGACAACCTGGCCCTGCACCGTCTTCCGGTGGCGCCTTCCGGCCCCCAGCGGCTCGACCACATCGGTTTCATCCTGGGGGAGCCCCGAGAGGTGGATCTCTGGTTTGATTTCCTGAAGGGGCGGGGCGTGCCCATGAAGAGTGCGCCCCGCACCCATCGGGACGGTGCGCGGAGCTTCTACTGTCTCGACCCGGCCGGGACCACGGTTCAGATGATTTATCATCCCCCTCTGGCGCGGGATCGTACATAATACGCGCGAATTTCCCAGTGCGCGGGCGGGGCCAAAGGGGCCGGCCGGCGCTTTTTCCAATCCTCGTCGATAGTTAGAGGTGCCACAAGCAGTGAAATCGATGAAGCGCCGTATCAAGCTGCACGGGTTCAACAACCTGACCAAGACTCTCAGCTTCAACATTTACGACGTCTGCTATACACAGACGGACGAGCAGCAGCGCGAGTACATCGAGTACATCGACGAGGAGTACAACGCCGAGCGTCTGACCAACATCCTCACGGATGTGGCGAATATCATCGGCGCCAACATCCTCAATATCGCCCATCAGGACTACGAGCCGCAGGGGGCGAGCGTCACCATGCTCATCTCCGAAGAGCCGGTCATGTCCCAGGAGCTCTCCAACAGTGAGGCGCCCGGGCCGTTGCCCGATGCGGTGGTGGCTCACCTGGACAAGAGCCACATCACCGTCCACACCTATCCGGAGAGCCACCCCCACAACGGGCTGAGCACCTTTCGGGCGGACATCGATGTCTCCACCTGCGGCCGCATTTCGCCGTTGAAGGCGTTGAATTACCTGATCCACAGTTTCGAGTCGGACATCGTCACCCTGGACTACCGGGTGCGCGGCTTCACCCGCGATGTCAGCGGGAAGAAGCACTTTATCGACCATAAGATCAACTCGATCCAGAACTACCTGGCCCGGGACACCAAGGGCCGGTACCAGATGATCGACGTCAACGTCTATCAGGAGAACATCTTCCACACGAAGATGATGCTGAAGGATTTCGAGCTCGACAATTACCTGTTCGGTGTCTCGGAACGGGACTTGGACGCAGCCGAGAAGAAGCGCATTCGCCTGCGCCTGCAGCGGGAAATGGCGGAGATCTTCTACGGGCAGAACGTCACCAAGATGCCTTAGGGGCGGATTGGAGGGGCGAGATCGAAAAAGGGGCGCATCGCGCCCCTTTTTTGTGCCGTTGAACTGGCCGGGTGCTGTGGTTTTGCCCGCCGTTCGTAGCCTGTATCTCGTCCCGGTATCTTCTCAGACCCAATAGGCCGTCTTGGTCATCACCTTGGAGGTGACCTTCATCACAAGCTTCACCGGTGGGGGCAGTGCGGCGCCGCCGGCGTGCAGGGCAATGGTGGCGTGGTGGGCCTCGTCCTCCTTCATCTGTTCGAGGACGGCGCGGGTTTTCTGATCGTGCGGGGGAAGCCGGTCGATATGCTCGTCCAGGTGCTTGATGACCTGTCTCTCGGTCTCCACCACGAAGCCGAGGCTCCACTTGTCACCGGCCAGCCCCGCCAGGGCGCCGATGGCCAGTGAACCGGCATACCAGACCGGATTCAGATAGCTGACGTGGGTGCCCATCTCCTTGGCCCGGCGTTCGCACCACTCCAGGTGATCGTTCTCCTCCAGGGCGGCGCGCTCCATCTTCTCCCGCACTTCCGGCAGCTTGGCCGTCAGCGCTTGGCCTTCATACAGTCCCTGGGCGGAGACCTCGCCGGCGTGGTTGATTCGCATCAGGCGCCCGGCCAGTTGGCGATCGGCCTCGCTCAGCTCAGCCTCGGGTTGGCCATCGGTGGGATTGGGGCGCTCGGTCAGGATGGGCTTGCCGAGCACCGTACGCACCCCGACGTCGAGGTGCATCATCAGTCGATCAAGAGGCGTGTAGTGTCGCATGGGCAGAAGATACAAGAGGAGGGAGAGAAGATACAAGCTGGAAAGGGTTCGCACCACGCGGTCCCGGGCGAGAGCCCCTTCGGGGTAGGCGGTGCAAGCGGATGAAAGATGATTGGTATCGGGTGAGAAATCCGGCTGGCGGTGAAGCGGCTTCACCATGACCCGCGCCTCAGCGTGCAGCCTGCCGCGCCTGCCTTGAAACTAGCCCAATTGTCGTGCCAGAAGCGCCACCGGATGGAGCACCTCCACATCCAGTCCGGCGCGGCGAATCGCGTTGCGCAGGTGGAGGGCACAGCCGACGTTGGAACTGACCAACAGCCTGGCCCCGCTCTCGCGCAGGGCATTGATCTTGGCATCCGCCAGCGCATCGGCGGTTTCGGGGTGGGACAGCATGTGACTCCCGGCGGCGCCGCAGCAGCGGTCATTGTCCGCCAGCGGCTCCAGCTGGATCTCGGGGATCCGCGCCAGCAGGGCGAAGGGCCCTTCAGGTTTTCTGAGCACGTTGTTGAGGCTGCAGGGAATGTGAACCGCGACTTTGGCGGGCAGGGGAGCGGGGACCACGCCTTCGGGCCACGGCACCGAGACGAGAAAGTCGCTGATGTCTCTTACAAGCTCCGCGAACTCCGCGGTCTCGGGGGCCTGGAGCCATTCGCTGTACTCCGCCAACACACCACCGCAACCGCTGGCCACCGCAATGACGGCCTGGACGCCCAGCCCCGCGAAGGCTTCCACGTTCTTCTGAATGGCCGTGCGCACGGCCTCACGCCGGCCTTCATGGAGATCCAGCGCGCCGCAACACCGTTGGGTGGAGGGCACGTACACCCCGTAGCCCCAACGGGCCAGCAGATCGCGGGCCGCGATCAGTGTCTCTTGCTCTAGCAGGTTACCCGTGCAGCCGGTAAACAGGGCCACGCGACCCCGCTCCTCCCCGACCGGGGGGTTGTAGGACTTCAGTTTCTGCCCCTTGGGGAGCTGAGGCAGCATCGCCTCGAGACGCGCCACGGTGCCGTGACCGAGAATGCCCGTGCGGCGCACTACCGCCTGCGCACCGCTCAGCTCGTAAAGGCGCAACGCGCCCCGTATGTAGTCGAGGCTGCCGCCGCTGAGCAGCTTCAGGGGAAGACTGCCCTGCTCCCTCTGCCCGGCAAGCCAGGTGCGCATGTTCACCATCAGCCGCCCATAGGGCACCTGGGAGGGACAGACCCTTTCGCAGCGCCTGCAGACCAGACAGTTGTCCAGGTGTAGGAGCACGTCCTCGCTTGCCGGCAGCCGCCCGCTGGCCACGGCATGCATCAGGGCGATACGCCCACGCGGGGAGTCCACCTCACTGCGGCTCAGTGCGTAGGTGGGGCAGTGAGGCTGGCAGATGCCACAGAGTACGCAACGATCGGCGTCGCGCAGGATGTCTTCAATGAGATTCAAGGGCGTGGAGTCGGGAACGGGTACCGGGCAGCATATGACAGCACATTGGCCGCAGAGGTGCAAATGGTCGGGGTGAGCCGGGTCACGTATACTCTCCCGATCTATTGTGGCCGGGCGGCTAAGCGAAATGTATTACCGATACCACGTATTCTTCTGCACCAACCAGCGTGACGAGGGGGGCTGCTGCCAGAATCTCGGGGCGCAGGCGATGCGCGACTATGCCAAGGCGCGGGTGAAGGCGCTTGGTCTGGCCGGGCCCGGCGGCGTGCGCATCAACACCGCGGGATGCCTGGATCGCTGTGCCGAAGGGCCGGTGATCGTCGTCTATCCTGAAGGGACTTGGTATACGTACGTCGATCGGCAGGACATCGACGAGATCATCGAACGACACTTACAACAGGGCCGCGCGGTCGAGCGGTTGAAAATCTGAGGGGGAATGCCCGTGAAAGGAGGGCGGGGCTCGCCCGCGCTCGACGGGAGAACGGCATGACTGACGACTTCTACTTTTCCGAACTCCACAGCCAGCACCTCTACGATGGACTGGAAGAGGATGTCTGTATTGGCGAGGAACTCCTGGTGCCCGGGCCTGCGGGCGACATCGAGGTGCTGACCTCCTGCCCGGCCTGTTACCACGATGAGCGGCCCGTTGCGGTGATCTGTCATCCGCATCCCCTGTACGGCGGCAGCATGAAGAACAAGGTGGTCCATATCCTTGCGGAGACCTTCAACGACATGGGCTTGCTGTCGGTGACCTTCAACTTTCGTGGGGTGGGCCGCAGCGCGGGGCGGTTTGCCCATGGAAAGGGCGAGACCGACGACCTGATGGCCGTGGTGGACTACTTCCGCGCCCGTTATCCCCGCGCCCCCTTGTGGCTTGCCGGCTTCTCCTTTGGGGCCTATGTCGCACTGCGGGGCCACGAGGCGGCGCACACTGAGCGGCTGCTGCTGGTGGCCCCGCCGGTGAGCATGTTCGACTTCAGCGATTTGCCCGAGGTGAAGGTGCCTTGGATGGTGGTCCAGGGGGGGAAGGATGACATCATCTCCCCCCAAGCCGTCTCCACCTGGGTGCACCGGCGGCGGCAACGTCCCGAGTACGTCTGGATGGCCGATGCCGATCACTTCTTCCACGGGCGGCTGAATCGGCTGCGGGATGTGGTGCGCAAGGCTTGGGGAGAGGCCGTTCTCGCAGAGGCCTGATGGCGCATCTTCAGCCCGCTTTCGCCCTCTGTACTCTGTTTCTGCAAGCGCACTTGCAGGGGCGCGCGGCTCTCGAATGGCAGAAACCCGCGCCCATGAAACAGGCCGTGGGTGCCCGGCGGGCCAGGATTGGCGGAATCCCAGAGGATGAGCGAAGAGAGTGTTGTTATTGCACGCGGGCTCACCAAGCGTTACGGGGGCCAGGCGGTGGTGGAGCGGCTCGACCTCCGGATAGGCGGCAACGAGTGCTTCGGGTTGCTGGGGCCCAACGGCGCCGGCAAGACCACCACCTTGCGCATGCTCATTGGCCTGACGCCTCCCGATGAGGGGCTGCTCGAGGTATTGGGCCATCCCATCCCCCGGGAGGCCCGCAGGATGAGGCGCCGGCTCGGTGTGGTCCCCCAGCAGGACAGCCTCGACCCCGACTTCACCGTCATCGAAAACCTCCGCACTTACGGCCGCTACTTTGGATGTGGTGCGGCCGAGGTGGAGGCCCGGCTCCCTGAGCTCCTCGCCTTCGCCAACCTGGAGCACAAGAGGACGGCGCGCATCGAGGAGCTGTCCGGCGGCATGAAGCGGCGGCTGGCCTTGGCGCGCGCCCTGGTGAACAGCCCTGATCTGGTGATCCTCGACGAGCCCACCACCGGGCTGGATCCCCAGGCCCGGCAGCTCATTTGGCAGCGGTTGCGGACCTTGCTGGGCGCCGGACGCACCCTCATCCTGACGACTCATTATATGGATGAGGCGCAGCGCCTGTGTGATCGCCTCGCAATCATGGACCACGGGCGCATCCTCGATATGGGCAGTCCGGCTGAACTCATCGACCGCCATATCGAACCCCACGTCATCGAAGTCTACGGACCCGGGCTGTCGGAGTGGTCCGCCGAATGCGCGCAGCAACTGGCGGCGCGCACCGAGCGGGTGGGCGAGACACTCTTCTGTTACACCGGGGATGAAAAGCCGCTGATTGCCACCTTACTGGGGCGAGGGGGGCTGCGCTACCTCCACCGACCGGGCAACCTGGAGGACGTGTTTCTCAAGCTCACTGGCCGGGACCTGAGGGAGTAGGCAATGGCTTGGGGCCAATACAGCTCTCTGTTGCGCTGGCTTCCGGTATGGCGCCGCAATCTCCTGGTGTGGCGCAAGCTCGCCGGACCCGCGATCATCGGCAACATCGGCGAACCGCTGCTCTACCTTCTGGTGCTGGGTTATGGGTTGGGGGCCTTGGTGGGCCGGATTGGGGAGGTGGATTACGTCACCTTTCTCGCCTCAGGTCTGGTTTGCGCCAGTGCCATGAATACCGCCAGTTTCGAGGGTACTTACTCCGCCTACACCCGGTTGGCGGTCCAGGAGACGTGGACCGCCATGCTTCACACGCCGCTGGAGATCCGCGACATCCTGTTCGGTGAGGCGATGTGGGGCGGGTTCAAGAGCCTCATCAGCGCCGCGGCCATCCTCCTGGTGGCCGGACTGCTCGGAGCGGTTCACGATCTGGCGGCCTTCTGGGTGCTGCCCGTGGTCTTCATCGTGGGGTTCACCTTCGCCAACATGGCCTTGGCGGTGACGGCTCGCTCCCGCAGCTATGACTTCTTCATGTATTACTTCACTCTGCTCATGACCCCGATGCTACTGGTCAGCGGGGTATTCTTCCCCCTGGAGCAACTTCCCGGACCCGTCCAGGCCTTCGCCTGGACCTTGCCCCTGAGTCACGCAGTCGCCCTGGTCCGTCCCCTGATGACGGGCGCCCCCCTAACGGGCGAGATACTCCATATCTCGGTGTTGCTCGGCTACGCCGCCGTGGGATTTGCCCTCGCCAGCCGCTGGGCGGGCCGCAGGCTGCACCGATGATCCGGATCAACAAAACCTTATCCAAAGGTTGACACCTTTTCGAATATCCGTATATTAGCACCCACTGATTTGCTGTTGCCGAGCGCGACGGCGGATCGCAAGACTCCTCCATCCTCCTTTGGTGGATTTAGGCGCGGCACTCCCCCCTTTAGCCGCGCCTTTTTTATTTTCACGGCAGGGACAAGAGGCAAGATCCAAGATGCAAGTCGCTGAAACGGCGCTGCGAGCGAGCAGTCCCCGTCGCCATTCAGGTGTTTCCTTGTAACTTGTCTCTTGTATCTTTCCTCTTCCTCATGTAGGATTCCGCTTCTTTTTCGGGACCCGTCTCTATTTCGGAGCGATTTGGGATGAACACTTTTAGCGCGAAGCCGCAGACCGTCGAGCGGGACTGGTATGTGGTCGATGCCACGGGCAAGACCCTGGGCCGTCTTGCCACCGAGATTGCCCGGCGCCTCCGCGGCAAGCACAAGGCCGAGTACACCCCGCACGTGGATACCGGCGACTACATCATCGTTGTCAATGCCGAGAAGGTGCGTGTCACCGGTCGCAAGGCAACCGACAAGATGTATTATCACCACACCGGCTTTCCGGGTGGCATCAAGTCCATCAGCTTCGACAAGCTGATCCAGAAGGCTCCGGAGCGAGTGATTGAGCACGCCGTCAAAGGCATGATGCCCAAGAATCCGCTCGGCCGTGCCATGTTCAGCAAGCTGAAGGTGTATGCCGGCGCTGAGCACAAGCACGCGGCACAGCAGCCGAAGGCCCTGGACATTTAAGGTTAAATACGGATAGACCATGGCAGACAAACATCAGATTTGCACCGGTCGTCGCAAGAGCTCGGCCGCGCGCGCCTACCTGGTGCCCGGCAGCGGCAACATCACCGTCAACAGCAAGGCCCTGGATCAGTACTTCGGCCGTGAAACCGCGCGGATGGTGGTGCGTCAGCCCGTCGAGGCCGCGGACGTGGCGGACAAGTTCGACATCAACATCACCGTGCGCGGCGGCGGCACCACCGGCCAGGCCGGCGCCATTCGCCACGCCATCGCCCGTGCGCTGGTCGCTCATGACGAAGCCCTGCGCGGCACCATGCGCCAGTTCGGCTTCCTCACCCGCGATGCCCGCGAGGTCGAGCGTAAGAAGATCGGTCTGCACAAGGCGCGTAAACGCCCGCAATACTCCAAGCGCTAACGCGCTTCTCGTCAGGGACGAGATTCGAGTTGCGAGGTAGGAGGAGAAGGCATGGACGCCTTCGAGAAGTTGGACGTATGGAAACGAAGCTGCCGGCTTTCGGTTGCGCTGTATCGAGCGCTTCGCGAGACGCAAGAGTGGGGGTTTCGCGACCAGATTACGCGGGCCGCTCTATCCGTTCCCTCGAATATCGCCGAGGGATATGAGCGTGGATCGCGGAAGGAGTATGTCCAGTTTCTAAGGATAGCTAAAGGCTCGTGTGGCGAATTGCGCACACAGCGGATATCGGCTTAGAGGCTTCGTCGATTGAGACGAAGTTGGCTCGTAGTCTCATACAAGAGACGAACGAGTTGAGCCGGATGTTGGGTGCGCTCATTGTACGAGTTTGTGCGAGAGAGCCGGGTTGAAAAAGAACCTCGTATCTCGTATCTTACGCCTCGCATCTGCTTTCTTGGGGGATCGTCTAGCGGCAGGACTACGGACTCTGACTCCGTCAACCTAGGTTCGAATCCTAGTCCCCCAGCCAACAAAAAGAAGGGGTTACGCGAAAGCGTAACCCCTTTTTTCTTGTCCACTGGTCCATGGCTGGGAGGAGGGGCGTCCAGCTCCTGGCGGTTTCGTCCGGAAACTTCCGGTTCGACCCCCGACATCAGCCCTTTTCCCAAACCCCCATCAATGCCGGCCGCCCGGCTTCATCCCCCCGTTCCGTTGCCGCACGAACACTAAGTCCGTGAGACGCACGGCGCGCTCCAGGACGGTGTCGGCCTATCCCTTCACCATCACCGCCCCGATCTACGCCTTTCGCCCTGCGGGCCGAAGACCGGCCGGGTGGTGTTCCGGTCCCTTTCCGGAACCGCCGGCTCACAGCTGGGACACTTCGACCTGGTACACGCCGCTGGTGTGGTACTCGGCGAAGCACTTCTGGAACAGCTGAAACAGCCCGGCACCCTTGTCGAGCGGGAACTCCTGGCCGAAGAGCTGGAGCATGTCCATCGAGAAATCGAAGTCGATCTCCTTGGCCAACTCGGCCATGGGCGGGGTGCCGACGAAGCTGAAGTCGGTGACGTACAAAAGGCGACCGCTTCGGTCGATGGCGACCTCGACCGGATGGAAGCCGCCGGTCTCCGCCGAATAGGTCGGGTCGCGGAAGTTGAGCACCGCGCCATCGTCCAGGCTTTTGCCCTGCGCGACAGCCCGGTCCAGTTCCGCGCGCAGTATGGTCACGAAGGCTTCCGCCAACGGCAGCGGACATGCGCCGGGTTCGAGCTTGAGGTTCATTACGTTTCTCCCGTAGCTGGAACATAGGAAAAGGGGCAGACCGAAACCGATCTGCCCAAGCGGTGAGCGCGGTCAGCCCGCGCCCGCTGCTACGCCTCGGCGTCGCCGTCGGTTGCCTCACTGGGCTCCTCGCCGTGGTCGGTGTCTTGCTCAGCCTCAGGGTGCCCCTGAGCACGGCCCCGCGGCTGCTTCTGCGCTGCCTTGGCCACCTCCCGCCGCCAGCGGGCGAAGTCGCCGCTAACGCGGTGCAGGAACTCCGAGTCCGGCGATGCTTTCAGCAGGCCCTCTTGGCGGGCGACTGCGCACAGAAACCCAGCGTTGTTGTTGGACTTCCCGGTGAAGACGGGCGCGAGCACCTTGGAGCGAAACGGCTCGCCCTTCATCGGCGGTCCCTCCAACGCCTTCTCGATGGCAGCCAGGGGCACCCACTCATCCGAAAAGAGCCCCGACGACTCGTTGGCGGTGATACGCAGGAACGCCTCCTTCTGCCCGGCGTGGTAGCCCACCGTGTAGCTCAGCAGGCCCACGGCCCCCTTCCCGCATTTGGGGGCGGTCCCGGTGCGCACGGTCACGAGGCCGGGGATGTCGGGACTCGGCTTCTTGGTCTTCTTTGGCATGTCGTTCTCCTTCATGTGTGTGATTTGTAGGCGCGAGCTGACCCTTCCCGATTGCCAATGAGGCGCTCAGGCACGTGTCACGACTCGCGGATTGGGACGGATGGATTCAGGTACAGCGGTGGGGGAGCAGGGCCTCGACCTCCGCCTCGACGGCGGGGCCGACCCAGGCCTCCAGGGTGGCGAGCAGCGTCGCCATCACCCCGGCGTCGTCGGTGTAGCCGGCGAAGGGGATGAAGTCAGGGATGGCGTCTACCGGGCTGATGAAGTACGCCAGCGCGGAGACGATCGCCACCTTGGCCCACAGCGGCACTTCTGGGTCCTTCAGCAGGCAATAGAGGGTCAGGGCCTTGCGCAGCACCTCGCAGCCGGCAGAGGCCGGCAGGTTGGCGACCTTGGCCCAGAACCCGCCCTCGTCGAAGTCGTCGGACTGGCTCATGGGTCCAGGTTCGCCTCCAGATTGCGCCGGGCGGCGCCGTTCACCCAGCGGGAGTCGGCGTAGACGCCCAATCCGAAGTCGTTGTTGGCCAGGTAGATGCCATAGAAGTAGTGACCGTGGCGCTGCACGGCCTCCCACGGCACATCGGCGAGGCGGTAGGGCAGGCCCGCGTCGGACAGGTCCCGCGACTCGTCGCCGGGCTCGGCAACAAGGATGTAGCCGTGGGCATCCGGCTCGTACTGCCCGCCGTATTCGCTGTAGGCGGCAATGAGGTTTTGAATGGCTTCGGTGACGAGGACGTGGAGGTCGGCCGGCAGGGCGGCCTTCTGGACGTCCTCCTGGGACTTGATGACTTTCATGGTGGCTCTCCTCAAACGAAAAACGCCCATCGACCGGCGAAGGCCGATGGGCGCGTGTGGATAGGGTGAAAAGGAGTGGGGCGGCCGGACCGCCGCCCGTTTCAGACAGAACCTGGCAGGACGCTGGACCTAGCGGCTCGTGTTCGCCAGCGGGGGAACGCCGTCGTCAAAAAGGAGGTGACCCAGGCCCTTGAGCAGCGCTTGGGCTTGGCGGGATTCGCTGACGCCGGTCTTGCACCAGATCGCGAAGTGCTCGCAGTTGTTGCTATGCCACGAGTACTCATCCTCCCCGAGGCGGGATCGGGCGCGCTCGACCGTTTCCTCCGGTGAATGGAGTCGGTAGTCAGAGCGGCGTCCTGCGGCCAAGCTCTCCAGCAGCAACTCGATGCTCTGGCGGGGAGCGAGAGACGGTTCCAGCGGCACCGTCTGTGGCTCACCGGGGCGGTCCGGAAACACCAGTACGGCGAAGTGCCCCTCCCCGCGCAGGAACCGCGCGAAGGAGGTCTCCTGGATGGTGTTGGAACCGTCTACGTCGCTCTCCTCCGAGGTGTAGTGGATGACGGTCCCGGCGCCTGCGTAGACACCGTAGTGGGTGTAGAGGTCACGGTCGACGGCGACGATATCGCCGTACTCCAGACCGGCGGCCTGCTTCAGCGCGGCCTTGTCCACCCGGTCGTCGACTGGATCCAGCATGCGCAGGAAGGAATCGCCGAACACGTCCCTTTTCACCGCGTGATCGAAGCAGTCCTCCGGCGGCGTACCGGTCAGGCGGTCGATGGCGTCCAGCGTCTTGTTGACGGGGGTGGTGACGATCTCGATGGCCGTGATCATGAACCTATCGAAGAGCGACATAGGGACCTCCGAGCGTGTCACCGGGGGGCGAGTAAGGGCGCGAACAAGCCGCGCCCGACGGAATGGGGAACAAACTCCTCATCGGGGTACCTCCAAGAGCTAAGGAATTAGGTAGGCCGATCCCGGGCAAGAATCGGGATTGGCAATCAGGGGCAGGGAGCGGGTTCGACCAAACCGCCGGCCTCGGGGCTGGTCAGGACCCATTGCAGGTCCGGGTACTTGAAAAGAAGGTCGTCGGGCACGAGGATGATCGCGCCCTCGTCGTCGCTGAGCAGGAGCAGGGCCTCGATCACCCCGCGATCGGCATGGTGGCAAACCCACTCGAACGGTCGTGTAAACTGGCGATCGCCGACCTTGCGCTCGTCCCATAGATCAGACAAGAGCCCGCGGGGGCCGACGAAGGCGTAATCCGGTCCGGCGACATCATCGCCGTCCTCGACGACGTACAGTGTCGCTGTGGCATCGGGCCAGTCGCTGGGCGACGGCGGTTCCGGGTTGAGTTCAAGGAGTCGGCAGGCGGCAAGGCCGCGCACGGCAGGATCGGGGACCTTCTCCAGGTCCGAAGGTTCGTGGATGGAAACCATCGCTGTACCCTCTAGACCCAACCACGCTCGGCCAGCGACACGGCCTCGCAGCCGCCGACCACCAAGTGGTCGAGCACGCGGACGTCCACCAACTTGAGCGCCTCGACCAGCCGCTCGGTGATGCGCCGGTCGGCGGTGGAGGGCTCCGGGACGCCGGAGGGGTGGTTGTGGGCCAGGATGACTGCCGCCGCGTTGTGGCGCAGGGCGGCCTTGACGACCTCCCTCGGGTGGACCGTGGCGCCGTCGATGGTGCCCTGGAACAGCTCCTCGCAGGCGATCACCCGGTGGCGGTTGTCCGCGAAGACGACGACGAACACCTCGCGCTCCCGGCAGGACAGGAGCGGGATGAGGTACTGGCGGGACAGGTCTGGACTCGTGAGCGGTTGGCCCCGGTCGAAGTGGCGCCGGGCGATATCAGTGGCCAAGGCGAGAGCGGCCTCCTCGTCGAAAGGCGCGGATGCGATGTAGTGGCCGGGGTCTTCGGCCTGAAAGGGGGAAGGTAGCATTGCGATCTCCTCTGTGGTGCGCTGATGACAGCTGGAACACAACGGGGCGGCAGGAGCCCCCCGACTCACAGAGGTAATATGTCTTCGAGAACTGCCTTGGCACGGCCGTGGCCGGCGAAAACGCGCTGCGAGAGCCCGTAGTGCAAACGGGTGTCGTCAGCTCCCCACCGACAGACTTTCACAGCAGCTAATTTGCTAACTGGTACCGCTACCTTGCCCCACCGCCCTAGGCGTGTCCTTTGAACGCGTCTGCAATGACGGGGGAGGCCGTCACTGTAGGCGAAGCCGGTACTTCAGGGCGATCCCAGCCTCGTCTTGCATTCGATTGCATTCGGCCGCGTTCAGACGGTAGAACGCATCCCGAGACAACCGGCCCTGATAATGAGCCTCAAACATACCATCCACGCGGCATAGCAGCGGTCTAGTGTCATATATCGTGCATGCTCTGCCGCTGGCATCGAAGAATCGGCAGCAACCATCGCCACGATCAAGCCATATGGTGAGATCGGAACGGTGGACGTGTCGGCAACACTCGCCACAGCCTGAGCACGGGAAAGCCATCAAAATACGAAATCCGCATCAGAATCACGCATGAAGTCATCGAACTCTGCGAAGTTCTTGAACGGCAGCCCCGTTTCGAAGGACTCGCAGATGGTGTTGAGCTGCGCTGTGAAGGCATCAGGATCCCATTCCAGCAGAGCGCTTTCCATTCCCGAAAAGGCCCGCTTGAACATCTCCTCCTGACTCCTTAGATACTCATTGATGAGTGCTTCCAGTTCCTCGCGGTGGCGCTGCATCATCGGTATTGCTTGCAAGCAGATCGCTTCAACCTCTGCTCGGCGCTGTTTGGCCATTTTGACTTCCTGGGTATCTCCCAGACTGATGATGCCAGCCTTGTACAAGATGCTTCCGACGAAGTAACCCACTGTTGAGCCGACGAGTGCCCCAACGACCGGGATGGGGATCACGGCTTGTCCCACCGCGCCATAGTAAAAGGCCGATGAGCCCGTGATAGCGGTATGGCTGATTTCGTCGAGCATTTGCTCTGACTCGATTTCGCCCCTCAGATATTTGCCGATCGACTGAGCGCTTTGGACTACCCCCGCGGCGACTGCAGCGTGTGCGTTGTATTTCGCGACAGCACCGAGCCCTGCCCGTTGAAATCCGTGCCCAAGGCCTTTTGTAAGAGCTGACGTCGCATAGCCGGTCGCGAAGCCCTTTGCAGTGTCGACCGTGATCTCGGCAATCACGGCGCCAATTTCCCCCTCCCTGTTGATCAACTTGTGAATACCTCTAGCGGCAGACATACCACCAGCTAGGCCACCGCCGATGTATCCCCCCTGCATACCAGCTCCGTGCATCTCGGTGGCGAGTGCGGACATCGAGTGCTTAGTCGCCACGCGCCCGGAGTTCACGGCGGCATCGACCGCTTCCTCGCGGGTCGTTCCCCCGGAGGTGACTTTCCCATGGCTAAGCTCCTCCTTGATATGGGGCTTGGCTTGTCGATAATCGTCAGCCTTCAGTGTGCCGGTGGCAATGCGCTTGTCAGCAAGCTCCTTAGCTCGCTCCCCTTGCCCCTTCGGAACCAACCGATCCATTCCATCGTATTTCGGTTCGGAGACCTGGAAAAGGCTACGTCCCGCGGTTTTGCACGATTTCGCCTGCACTTCTTTCAAAACCGTCTTTCCCCGCGAAATAAGGATGTCCGCATCGGCGGTCTGCATTCCCTCCAGAGATGCTGTTGCGGTCGCGCGAACTTGTGCACCCTGTGTCGCGGCAGCCCGGTTGAACTTCATCACCTCAAGTGCTTCGAACATCCTTCCTTGGGTAATCTCGGGGTCAACATTCTTCCACTGAACACCAAGTTTCCTGATTTCGCCTGCTCCCTTGAAGACCTCCAGCGTGGCATTGGTCAAATTGCTTGTGCTGGTGTCTGCGTATACGCCCGAGAAAAAGTCGAAATTCACCTCTTGCGATTTAGTTTCCCGCTGGCCCATATTCTAATCCTCGGCAAAAAAAAGGGGGAGAAATGGCTCCCCCCGGAACTGCTGAATAGCACTACATACTCGCGAGTACGCGTCGCGACTCTTCCAACGCACGCCTCGACTCGTTTGCAACCGCCCCGTTTTCAGTAATGAGCGGTGCTTCCATCACGTTTTTCAGCGTCTTGGCGAGCATCGCCGTCATCATGACGCCCTTTCGCTCGGCCTCGGAGAACGTGGAGTAATCCGTCGAATTCGCTACAAGCCGCTCCAAGTCGGCGAACAGCTTGACGAAGGCCCTGTTCAGCGCTAGCAACGCCGAGTCAACTTGTTGCGCGCGCAAACCGATTGCCTTCGCAACGCGGGTGGCAGTCTTCATCTGTTCCGCAGCGGCTTTAGCTTGCGTTAGATTGGTGTAGGCATTTTCCTTTGCCGCCTCGGCTTTCGACGCTAGTATCATTCCGCCAACCGCAAGCACGGGACCCGCGACGATTCCTCCAAGGACTGCTGTTCCTCCCGCAACGCCCATGCCTCCGGTAGCGAGACTACCTCCCCCCAACCAGGCCAGGGTCGCGTTCGTCGCGGCAGCCCCACCGAGGGTCCCAATAGCCGTACCGGTGGATGCCGTAGCCAGCGCGCCAACCCCCCCATACGCCGCAAGACCAGCCAGCCCTCCGGCGCCAATAGCTCCTGCGCCGCCGACAGCGACGTCCTGCATGCTCATGCCGGCTTTTTCGATCGCAAGCACGTCGGACTTGGACACCGTCAGTGAGTTGTCCTTAAGAAGGTCGTCATCGCGGAAATCAACATTCTTGATTTTGGAGAACACGTCGACGAACGGAAGAATGCTGTCTCTATAGAGATGGAGCTTAGTTTGACCGAGGTCTTCCAACGCCGATTGTGTGCCTTCTCGGCTTGCTTCGAGCTTCTCCTCAGCTCCCGAGTAGATTTCGGCGGCTTCGTCGTTGACCGAGGACGCCTCGTCGAAGTCGGATTTAGCGTCGAACCCTTTCTTGACGCCGTATCCCCCGGCAATGATTGCGGCACCAGCCAAAAGTAATGGTAGTGGCATGATCACGCCTCCATGAATTGTGCGGCTTCACGAACCAGCAGAAGCTGACGTTCTACCCAGCCTTCCATATCGGCCAGTTCGAATTCGGAGATGTCGAGAGCCGCTGCGATCTCGGCAATCAGCTTTTTCTCGCTTTCGTGATAGTCGTCGTCAGCATGGGCGATACCTAAGAGTTCCAGAAGAAGCGAAGCTCGGACGCGCTTGCTTTCGAATGCGGTCGAAAGATCGTTCCGGTCAATGGAGGCCGGTTCGACATTCGGCTCCATTTGGGTGCGTAGAGTGGCAAGAAACTCCTCCTCCTTCTTGGAAAGAGTGTCATCCGCTGAAGCAACTTCATGAGCAAGTGCCAAGAGGGCGCCTTGTTGACGAGCATCAAGATTTCCTACGAACATACAGTGCTTCTCCTTTTTTTGGTTCATCATTGGTGGGTATAAGGCGAACAACTCTGAAAGCGATGCAGGTACGCCTGAATCGATTCGATAACCAGCGATTGCCATGCGGCTGGCTTTTCGAGCGTCAAATGGGGTATCCAGTAGCGTACTACCGGAAGGATTTGGTTCTCGTGGCCGACCTCGGCGGAGACGATCAGCGCACCATCTTCAAGTTCATTGAGAATGCGTTGATTAGGGAGTAGCGGACGTCGTATGAAGTAGGGCGCGACTTCGGAATCGACCCGAATCTTGACCGTCGTACGTGTCTCGCCCAGCCAGACTCCCTCCTGCTCTGTCACGATTCTTTCTACATCCGGATCGGGGGTATACGTAGCCTGCTGAACGTGAAGGCCGGTCAGCTTGGCGAAGCAGAAGGTCTTGAGCTTTCCCCGATGGCTGGCGGCGAGATACCAGATTCCTTTGTTGTTGAGTAGCTTGTACGGCTTGGCGTCCTGATACGCCTTGGTTTCGCCGTGGGATGTGTAGTGGAACGTGAGCAGTCGGCGGTCGATGATGGCCTTCTGGAGGTCCCTGAAGCGGGGCGCCTTGGTGTGGAGATCCTCGTAGTGATGGCCTCGCACAAGCATCGTGTCGCGGGCGGCAAGAAGTCCTGGCAGGTCGTGGCCGGAAAGCGACGGGAACAGGGCATCGATGCCGCTCAAAGACGCAAAGGTGGAGAGTTCCTTGGTCGAGAGGCGACCCAAAGCTGACGGGGTCAGACGGTAACGGCCTTCAACGACCTCCAGCGGGAGGTGCGCGCTCAGGCGCTGCAAGTCGCGCTGTACGGTCCGCAGACTGACGTCGAATTCCCGCGCCAGTGCCGGCAGCTCCAGTGCCTGTCCCTCATTGAGTTTGATCAGTAGGCGGATCAGGCGCTCCGCCAAGCGATCGTGTGCTCCTGGCTGTTTTCCCATCGTTTTCTTGTTGTATCCAAATCCCTCAACCCGATTAGGGACGAACTGACAGTCTAACCGGTTCCAGAAGAAAAGAGCTACCGCGGCAAACACCCCGATGCGGTCACCGCGCAGCCCGCACCGGGGGCCGTGGTCACTCACTCCAGCAGTTGTGCTTCCACGTAGAACAGCCCCTTGGCCTTGTCCTGCCACTTGACGAAGTACTGCACGCCGTCTTCGCCCGCGGTGGTGATCAGGGTGCCCGAACAGGAGCGGATCTCCGTCTCGGGGTTGTAGCCCTGCTCCCTGGCGTTGTTGACGCTGACGAACTGGATCCCGGCCTCTTTCACCCCCGGCATGTCCGAGATGATGTTGCCGACCGTGGCGGTGGCCTCGGCGCTGCCGCAGGCTGGCAGGGTGGCGAGAGCGGCACCCTGGAAAGACAGCAGGGTCCATAGACCGCCGACGCCCGCCAGCGCCGCAGTCTTTCCACTGCGGCCTCCCGCCAGTACCGGATACTCTTCGGCTCTTGCGATCAGCTTGCTCCGCTGGAGTAGGTAGGCGGGAAAGGCGACGATCCATAAGATCAGCGTCGCCACGGCCCAGGCGCCGGCAGATAGGTTGAAAAAGCCGCCTTGTCCCGGCACCTTCCCGATCCGGTGGCCGGTGGCGTCCCAGTAGACCCAGACCGCCGTGGCGGCGATCACCATCACTACGATTGCGTTCGACACGTATCTTCTCTCCCTTCGATTGTTGTTAGCGCGTCGCGGACAGCTCGGGGGCCTATGGCGCCGATGGCTCGGCCGATCTGCCAGGATCTGTCGCCCGGAGCTAAGCCGAGCGGCGCATCGTCCGCGACGAAAGGGGAGGCTACCGGAAGGGTGCGACAGGTTGTGTCGTTTCGGGCCGATGAGGTACCCGTGGGGTGAATGGTGTTGGAACAAGGCACTGTAACTTGGCCGATCCCCGTCCAACACAGCAAAGCGGGAGTGCCCTCCTCGGACACCGGTTAGGTCGGACTTCGTTTGCCGCCTCTCCGCGGCGATTCGCGCCGGGTAATCGCGCCGGGCGACCCGGCCCTCACCCACATCGATGAGCGGCTTTGGAAAGGCTCCCTGCGCGCGCTTCAAAAAAGAAGCCCGAGCCCCCGGAGGG
Source organism: Gammaproteobacteria bacterium (assembly GCA_041690535.1). Classification (GTDB taxonomy): domain Bacteria; phylum Pseudomonadota; class Gammaproteobacteria; order Thiohalomonadales; family Thiohalomonadaceae; genus JAWLHA01. Next base: position 32,601 of record JAWLHA010000026.1, read on the forward strand.
GCTCGGACGCGCGTAACGATGTGCTGCCGCGGAGAAACAGCAGCTGCTGCGGCCGGACCTGGGTCGAATGCGGCGGCGGTCCAGCCGCTCCAGCCCCGGTCTCAGTCCGATCCCCGGTCGACCTCCTCGTCAAAGGCGGACAGCTTGATGGCGTAGCCCGCATAACGGTTGTTGCCGAAGCGGCTCAGCACGCGGTCGGGGCGGTCCCGGTAAAGCAGGCCTTTCTCCTTCAACTCGGCGAGCAACTCCTTGTGCATGGGGAACTCGGCGCTGAACACGGCCTTGGTGATGAACAACAGGCCCCGCCTGCGGTCCAGGTACCCCGGTTCGTCGAAGCGGCGGCCGAAGCCGTCCAGCTGATCGGCCCCCGTGACGAAAAAGTCCCTGTTCTCGCGAAAGTACTCCCGCAGTGCCTGCATCGCCTCGGTCGGCGCCTCCAGCCACAACCGCTTCAGCTCCTCCACCGCTTCGCGGAAGGTGTCTGCGTCACCGGTCAACACCCCCGCCTCCAGGGCGATCTCCCCGGCCAACACCCCCAGGGCGAGGCGTCGGACCACCCGATAGTCGCTGTCCCCCATCCCGTCGGGGCGCATCGTTCGGGCCAGCACGTCCCAGCGCTCCCGCCACTCGGGCCACCGTTCCGTGGCTCCCGCTATGTGGGCGATGAGGGCAGGGGCGGCGGTCCCGTAGGTCGTCGCTGTAGCCGTCTTCAGGTGCGCCATGAGTTCGGCCTTGCTGTTCATCCCGCCCAGGTTAGGGAACAGCTCCACCGAGTCCAGGGGCACGCTGGGCATGCGCGCGGCCTGGCCCGCCATCACCCGCTGGCCGGACTCGCGGATCATCGAGTCGACCGACCGCTCGCCAACAGAGATGATGAGCGTCAGCCATCGGGAGATCGTCGCCAGTTGCTGGTTGGAGCGCATCCGCGTCTTCCCCTGGCCGGACGCAAGCATGTAGACGAGGACGCCGAGCTGATCGGGGCTCAGCTCGCCGATCTCGTCCAGCAACAGCGGCGCGCCTTGGTACCCGGACGCCAGCGCCTCCAGGCCGTTGCCGGTGGCGTTGTACTTGGAGATGTAGGGCTCCGTGCCAGTGCCGCCCACCTCGTCGGTCGCGACACCAGATCCAAACGCGCTCGCCAACACCTGCAAGATGGTGGTCTTGCCCGTTCCAGCCCCGCCCCACAGGTGCAGGCCGCCGCCGGGAGCGCGGAGCACCGACAGGAGCGTGGAGGCCAACGCCAGCAGCGTCAACGCCAAGGGAATGGGGTTGGGCAGAACGTAGCGCCACACCTGGTCGAGCCAGCGGGCCAGCGTGCCGGAACGGGCGAAGGCAGGGGGCTTGGCGAGCGAACTGGGGGAGAACTCGATTGACGCGTCGTTGCCACCGATCACCTCCCCCTCGCCCATCACGAATACCTGCCGGCCGTCCACCTCGTGCCAGCCGGTGTGCTCGGCCAAGGTGACGACCTCCGACACCGGATAGCTTCGCAGGTATAACGCCAACAGCTTGGGCTGACCGACGACCTGGAGCCCTCGCAGCGCCAGCTTGCGGATCAGCTGAGTGGCGTTGTGGAGTTCGTCAGCGTCCAAGGGAACCCTGGCGTATTCGCCGTTGACGGCGAGGAAGTCGACCACAACGCCGTGACGCCTCCCGTCCGCAGTAGCGGTGCGCCGAAGGACCCGCAGCATCCCCTTCACCACCGGCTGCGACACGATGTCTCCGCCCCGGCTGGCCTCGTTGTAGATGACCCCTTCGAGATCGGCGTCGAAATCCTCCACCTCGGCGACAACCCGATAGATGTCGGCGGCCTCGAACGAACGGAGGATGGTCATCATCCCTGGCACCTCATCCAGTCCGTCAGGCGCGCGCAGTTTAGAACCCTCCAACGCAAGCCGACTGCCCGGCCCGTGGTAGACCGCACCCGGCAGCTTCTCTGCCAGTGCCTCCTGCAGTCCGGGGAGATCGAACGGGACATCATCCGCCAGCAGCAGGAGCTTTTCCCCTCTGCTCGTGGTCAACTCCAGCGTCGGCCCGATCTGCTCACCGAGAAACTCGCGCGCACCACCGGTCGAGGTCGATACCGCCACCAACCCGGAGATCTCCGCCCCGAGTTCGAGAAAGGCCGTATCCGCCTCCGATGCCGACTCAAGCAGGGCGTCCAGCTCCCCTTTCGACCGGCAGGGAGAGGCCCCCGCAGGGGCCTCCTCGGCGGCGCCAAGACGCCCCCACTGGATCGCGATCCCCAGGTCGACGAGAGTGTATGCAGCGGTGAACTGAGTGTTCATGCGCGCCCCCGCTCGGCCAAGGCCAACGCCGAAAACACCTCAAATGGAACACCGGGTCCCTCGATGCTTAAGACCAAACCGTGATCCGGGTGGAAGAAGTGGGTCCTGACGACCTTGCCGTTCTGGACCAGGACGCCCAGTTCCGGCTCGACGGCCTCGCCAAACGGGGCAATCCAACGCGCCTTTGCAGTTTCAAACGGGTTCGTGTTCATTGTGTTTCTCTCCTCGATCTGATTCAGCGAAAAAGTGATTTCGCACTGCGTTGTCGGTGTGCTCGCCTCAGCAGCCTGATTTTCAGTCCCATGGAAAACGGACAAATCGGACAGTTCGAGTTGGCCGCCCTCCATGAGGCGAAAGGTCAAGCTGACAGCAGAGCTAAAAAGGCCTGCACATGCCCCAGAGCGAGCCTGTGCCAGCCAAACAGGTAGGCCCAAGTAGGGCATAACCACGCAAGTCCCTGTTTCCTCCGACAGGGCCGCTCAGAAGCCCGATCGCGGGATTTCTGGCGCGACGGTCGAAAGCGGACCGACATGCCGTGACGACGGCAGGTGAGCTGTTTCCGAAGTCAGAGCCGGGCGGCGGCGTTGCCGCCCGGCAGGAGCTTGCGTCAGTGGTCGCGCAGCCTTCAGTTGCTGCGCGGCTAGCTGGCGCCTCCTCGTGGCGCCGTGCGTCCAGCTCGCAGACACTCGCTGTCGGCGGGTCGGTCGCGCTCGGTCTTCGCCTCCGCTGGCCAGGCCTCGCGCCTGTGCCTTGCGAAGTTGAATTCGTGCTCAGTTCGTGTAACCTTCGCGTTTTCGAAGCCACTCTTGCACAGTGGCCCAGCGGTACCTGACCAGCCGGCCAATCTTCAAGTGAGGCGGCAAGTTGTCCGGCCACATCGACCGCTGCTTTTCGACCCAGGAGCGGGAAACGCCCAACAACTCGGCCAGTTCGTTGCTATCCATCAGCTGGTCCGGGTCCTGCCCTCGCTGTTCTTCGCTCATCGTTTCCTCCAAAACCATCTCATTCATCACCAATCCGACGTCGACGCGAACGGCGCACAACGTCGTCAATGATTTGTTGTTGGAGAAAAACCCCACCTTTTGTGCGAGGGAGAGGCCCGGCCCCTCTTGTGCGGCCGGAGCCCTCAACGTCGTCGACCTAGCCGGTTGCACAGGCGCGGCCGGCGTTTTTCTGAAAGCCCCGGTTCTCGCACGTTTTCCACGGCAGAAGTGTGCCGGTCGTTTGCCGCAGGACTTCCAGAAAAACGGTCTGCCGCGGCGACGACGTGGCTCGCATCGTCGTCGCCGAGAAGGCCAGGACGTTCGGCCGTTCTACGGGACGTGGCGATTGGGTCGACATCCTTCTGTGTCCGCCGTTTGCGTCTGGAAATCGTCCGGAAACGGTTCGCCACCGCTTCGGGCCAGGCCGTCCACGACAACGCGCGGACCGGACAACATCGTCGGCTCCGACAACGCGCAGCCGAGGCCTACATCGGCCATGTATTGCGCGTTTTGCGTGAAAGCGCAGACTCGCCGCCGCTCCGTCGCAGCCGGTGCCGCCCGGTTGGACATTGTTTCAGGACGGTGACTTGCGGACCTCCCGTTCGGTCCAGTGCCGTCAAGCTTGTTCTGGTTGGGCGTGATGGCGGCGAAAAAAAGCGAGAAGGAGCCCGCGTCCGTGCGGGCAAAAGCGTCAGCGACCGGTGGCCGTCGCGATCGCATTGGCGACGCTCTGTGAGGTCTCCCGCAGCGTCTCGTCACTGAGGTGGGAGTACCGTTGCGTCATCGACAGGGCGTGGTGCCCCAAGGTGGCCTGAAGGGCACGCATCGGGGCGCCGGACATCGCCGCGTACGAGGCCCACGTGTGCCGAAGGTCGTGGACGCGGAAGTCGTTGATCTCGGCCTCCTCCAGCACGTTCTCGAACACCTTCTGCGGCGCGACCATAGGCTGGCCCTCCTTCTTCCCGGCGAAGACGTAGAGATTGCCCTCGACCGGCTCCAGGGCCTTCAGCACCTCCACCGCTTGGGCCGAGAGCATCACCGTGCGGCTCTTCCCCGACTTCGCGTTGGTGTGCGGGATGTGCCAACTCGGCGCTTCGGGGTCCAGGTTCAGGTCGGCGTAGCGCATCCGCCGCACCTCGCCTATGCGGGCACCGGTCAGCAGACAGATCGCCAGCAGCGCGGCCGCTCGGCGGTTTGGCTGGTCCGCGAGCGCGACGAGGAAGCGCTTCAGCTCGTCCCGGTTGAGGTACCGGGTCCGCTGCGCTTCCGGCAGCTTCTTGATCCCGGTGACCGGGTTGCGGCTCCCCTCGGGGAGGAAGCCCCACTCGATGGCCAGGGCGAACACCCGGTGGAGCAGGGAGACCACTCGGTTGTGGGTCGCCGCACTGTGCGTCGTCCGAACCTTCGCCAGCAACTGCTGCACCGTCCGCTTGTCGATGGCATCCAGGGGCAGGCGGCCGAGGGTCGGCAGGACGCGGTGGCGCAACCGGCTCTCGTCGTCCTTGGCCGAGCGCTTGGTGGCTTTTGCATGCGGGAGGTAGTGCTCGTCGACGAACTCCTGCAGGGTCGGGATGGCCCGGCGGATGTCGCGGGCGGCCTGGGGATCCTCTCCGCGATCCACCTGGGCGCGGAGATCGTAGGCGAGGCGGCGGGCCTCGGGGAGGGAGAGGGCGGGGAACTCGCCGATCTTCATCCCGCGGCGGCGCTTGTTGGTGGTGTACCGGAAATAGTAAAATCGGCGTCCTTTGGGGGTGACCACGAGCTTGAGGCCGACGCACTCCTGGTCGGAAAACTCGGTCTCCTTGGCCTTGGCCGCGGGGTCGTGCTCCAGGGACTCGATGATCTTTTTGGTGAAGCGGAAGCGCTTGGTCATACAGGGTCCTCCTTCATTCAGTACGGGGGTGATTCGAGTCGGAATAGGATGGCGGAACGGCCGCGTGCGGGCCTCCGGCTAGGGGAAGCGGTCTGCGGTCGGGTCCAAGTAGGGGAAAGTTGCCGGGTTGATGGACGTGCAGTCCGCGCACCGATCGATGGCCGTGTTGTGGAGAGGCCGAGCTATATATAAAGGGGAAAAGCCGCGCTCCAGGACGCGGTTTCTTCCGGAACGCGTCTGGAACTCCCGGCGTGGCAAAAAGCCGGCGCTGGGCGTCGGCTGGGCGTCGGCTGGGCGGAGCGGCGTCCAGCGGTGTCAGGCTAATGCAGGTTTGATGCGGCAGGGCCGCCGCTCTATGCTGGAGGTACGTCCAGCTCGGTATAGCTGCCGGGTGCTTGGGGATGCTGGGTCAGTGTTCACTAACAAGAACTCTGACTCCGTCAACCTAGGTTCGAATCCTAGTCCCCCAGCCAATATAAAAAAGGGGTTACGCGAAAGCGTAACCCCTTTTTCATGTGCTGGTCCTCTCATTTCGGCCTTTTTGTACGGGTGGGCTCTTGACCCTACGCTCACTGGCATGGCTTCCCATGGCGAGGCGCGTTTGCCACTGCCCGCGTCCAGTGACCGCTCCCTTGGTTTTCGCGCTGCCGACCAACTTGCGATAGCCCCAGGCGTTGCATCGTAGCCGTTGGAGCGGTTAGGCTCCGGATGTAAACGCAAGGAAGCGGAGACATGGACCACGATCACAGCTACAAACTGCTGTTCTCCCACCCACAGATGGTGCGGGACCTCCTGACCGGCTTCGTTCGCGAGGCGTGGGTCGACGAGCTGGACTTCGATTCTCTGGAGAGAGTCTCTGCCTCCTACGTGAGTGATGACCTGCGGGAACGTGAAGATGACGTCGTGTGGCGTGTCCGCTGGGGAGCGGAGTGGCTCTACGTATATTTGCTCCTCGAATTTCAGTCCACGGTCGATCACTTCATGGCCGTACGCATCCTCACTTACGTCGGACTTCTTTACCAAGACCTGGTGCGTGCCGGCCAGCTGACCGGAAGCGGGCGCTTGCCGCCGGTGCTACCGGTGGTTTTGTATAATGGTGACAGCCCCTGGAACGCGGCGGAGGAGATCGCCGAGGTGATTGAGTCGGTTCCGGGCGGGCTCTCGCGTTACCGACCGGCACTGCGCTATCTTCTGCTGGACGAGGGCCGGTACTCCGAGGAGGAGCTGGTCCCGCTGAACAATCTAGTGGCCGGTCTGTTTCGTCTTGAAAACAGCCGGGCGCCTGAAGACGTTCAGCGGGTGGTGGAGGCCTTGATTCAGTGGCTTGCCGAGCCGGAGCAGGCGAGTTTGAGGCGGGCTTTCACCGTATGGATCAAGCGGGTGTTTCTGCCCGGGCGGGTGCCCGGCGTACGCGTGGAGAGTTTGCGGGATCTTCAGGAGGTGCAGAGCATGTTGTCGGAACGGGTAAAAGACTGGACTGAGGAGTGGAAGCGGCAAGGCCTGCAGGAAGGCCGTCAGGAGGGATTGGCTCGAGGGCTGGCGGAGGGATTGGAGCAGGGACTGGAGCAGGGACTGGAGCAGGGACTGGAGCAGGGACTGGAGCAGGGCCGCCTGCAAGGGCGGCAGCAAGGAGAATCTGCACTCCTCGAACGGTTGCTTCAGCGAAAGTTTGGTCCTCTGGACGAGGCAACGCTGGAAAGGGTCAGGGGTGCGGATGCCGAAATTCTCTTGATCTGGGGAGAACGGGTGCTGACGGCGGCGCGGTTGGAGGAGGTATTCGAGGAGCTGTGAACGCATGGGAACCACCTCTTCCCGAGTCCGTTTGGCGCAAAGCACGCCAGACGCCTCGCGCCGTGACGTAGGACCCGCGCTGCTTCCGGGGGCGTCATCTCTCCCGTGTTTCAGGGCGAGCAGTGCCCGCCAGTGGTCGGGGCGATGGGGGAGTGGAAACCACACATGGAGGCGGGGGTCCTTATCCTTGAACCCCCTTCATCGACCAGGCCGACATCCTGTCGCCTCTCCCGTCCATGCGCTACCAAGGTAACGCGGTTGCGTCACGATGGGAATACGGAAATCCGCGTGAAAACCTGTAGGAATACGCCTACCCCCTTTGGGTGCATCTCCGATCGGCGATACCACTGGAGCGCCGAACAGATAAACCCGACGCGGCCGACACGGGGGGGTGAATAAGCGCCGCGCATCCCCCGTGCGGCATCGAATTGGTGGATGCGCTGCGCTTATCCACCCTCGGTTCGCTGCCCCCGCCACCTGCGGGGCAATCTGGCTGCGATCGGCGATCGTTCTGTTTATCTGTTCGGTGCTCTACTCGAGCACCGAACAGATAAATCCGACGCGCCCAACAAGTAGGGTGGATAAGCGCAGCGCATCCACCGTGCGGCGTCGAATTGGTGGATGCGCTGCGCTTATCCACCCTCGGTTTGCTGCCCGCGCCACCTGCGGCGCAACTTGGCTGCGATTGGCGATCTTTCGGTTTACCTGGCCGGTGCTTTAGTGGGACCGGGGAGAATTCCCGGCCGCGCCCCAACGGGGCGGAGACGATCCAGTCGCCATCGGAACCTCGCTCGGTGATCGCCACACCGCGATCACTGGCCGACGTGCGACGCTCGTCCCAGCCCTCCGGCTCAGGCAGAGCCCAATGCCGTGAAGCGGTTGGTGCGGCGGGCATCCCCGCCGTTCCAACTTCCCTTAAACGGCCCTTCCCCCTGAGCCGCTCCAATGTCGCGGCCCATCGCAGGCACCGGAGGCCTTCGTAGCGGTGCGCGCTTCGTGACGCACCGAACAGACCAATTCACATCGGGAAGCATCGGGTGGAGTGCAGCGAACCGCGCCATTCCCCGCCACCCGGCTTCGCCGAAGTCACTGCTGTTTGGTGCTCTGAAGGGGGGCCGAGGCCGGGCCCTTGCGGCTGTCGCATGGACGTTTTGGGGAACGCGGCGCTGCGTGAGGCCTGAAAGGATGCACTGGCTGGCCGCCTCCGAGACCCGAGAATATGGAGGATAATTGACCCGGATCAGTGCCTTGGAATGTGAAATGAACACTTGCATTGACATTGATCAGCAACCCATTGATTGGAAACAGTGTTGCATAACAACAACAACTGTGACCCGGTGTTGTATTTTGCAAAAAAAGTTGTTGCATTCGGCTCAGGGCGTGGTCTAGAGTTACTGCGGTTTGTTTTTACAGCCGATTTACCAATTCAAAAAACTGGTAAGTAAGCAACCACTAGGAGATGCACGGAATGAACAAAAAGATCGTTGCCCTGGCCGTCGCCAGCGCTCTGGCCGCTCCTCTGGCCGCTCAAGCAGAAGTGAAGGTTTCCGGTACCCTGCAGGCTGAAATCATCAACCTCAGCGGCGACGGCGTTGTTGAAGGTCTGTACTTCACCGACGCTCAGGAAGGCGGCAACCCCGGCAGTGGCAACGCCGGTGAAATTGCTTTCTCCGCCTCCGAGGACCTGGGTGGCGGCCTGAAGGCCATCGCCAAGTACGGCATCAACGTCGAAGCTGGCCGCAGCCGCCCCTATGATGCCCGTGACGCCTACGTCGGCCTGTCCGGTGGGTTCGGCACCGTGCTGGCGGGCCGTCTGAGCTCCCCCTACAAGTCCTCCACCGTGAAGTGGGACCCCTTCTTGGCTACCTCCTTCCAGGCCCGTGGCAATGGCGGCATGTCCGGCCTGCACAATGGCTATGTGGATAACGTCCTCGCCTATGCCAACAAGTTCGGCACCGCCACGGTCGTGGCTGCCATCGCCATCGACGAGAGCCCGAACGCTGCGGGCACTGAGACCAACGCTGATCATCCGATCACCGCTTCCGTCACCGCGCCTGTCGGACCGGTTGAACTGGCCTTCGGCTACATCGACTTGGGTGTCTCCGACACGACCGCTATGAAAATTGGCGTGAAGTGGACCTCCGGTGCCATTAGCGTCGCGGCTCAGCACGAAATGCTTGATTCCGGTCTGGCTGGCCAGGTCGTCCAAGGTGCTGGCGACAGCACCGTCACCTACGTGGCTGCTGGCTACGACATGGGGGCCAACAAGATCTCTGCCTCTTTTGGCGTGACCTCGCCTGACATCGGTGATGACACCACCCAGTTCGCAATTGGTGCAAGCCACTCCTTCAGCAAAACCACCAGCGCCTATGTCGGCTACTCTGTGACCGACCTGGATACCGCTGGCGATTACTCCGCCTTCGGCGCCGGCATGCGCGTCAGCTTCTAATCTGTCGTAAGACGGCATTAGAAGTGGAACGGGGCCTTCGGGCCCCGTTTCGTTTTGGTCTGCCAACCCCCAACCCCCAACCCCCAACCCCCAACCCCCAACCCCCAACCCCCAACCCCCAACGACCAACGACCAACGACCAACGACCAGCCAAAGGGGTCGGTGACAAATGCGACTCAGTTGCATCGGGCGTCCCGACTTCCGTCGCCTTCTCGGCGCCCATGAGGTCGTGAAAAAATCAGAGATTTCCTACACGGATTTCCGCCCCGTCCGACACGTAGCCTCTTTCCTTCAGAAATCAAGAGGGATATTCTGGACGCGCATGGACGGGAATGACGACAGGAGGTCGGTCCGGTCGATGAAGGGGGGCCACGGAAAGGCCCCCGTTTCATTTCTTCTTTCCAGCATTCCATTTCGCTCCAAGGATCTGTCTCGCGCAACGGTAACGCTCGATGGGGAATTCCGGCGGACGGGCCCCATGTAGTGCACCCAAGGAGGGGGGCATTGAGCCACGATCAGAACTTCAAGAACCTCATTCTGGATTACCCGCGCGAGGCGCTGACCCTGTTCGCACCCGAGGAGGCGCAGGGGATCAGCGAGGAAGTCAGAATCCTCCCGCTCCGTCAGGAGCAACTCCAGGAGAGGCTTGGTCAGCGGTTCAGAGAGCTGGATGTCCCATTGCTGGTGGAGTGGCCCGATGGGCAGCGCGAGGCGTTGCTGTTTGTGGTGGAGGAGGAGAGCGTGCCGAGGCGGTTCTCCATTCACCGCTTGGCCCACTACTGCCTGGACCTGGCCGAGTTGCTGGATACCTACCGTGTCGTGCCGGTGGTTATCTTTCTTACCGCGGGAGAGGCGCCGTCAGAGTTGCGGCTCGGCGGTGACCGCCACACCTACCTGAGTTTTCGATACTTGGCCTGCACCCTCGCGACGCTGCCGTGGGAGCGTTATCGCAACAGCGACAACGTGGTAGCGCGCCTGAACCTGCCCAACATGGCCTATGCACCGGAGCACAGGGTTGAGGTGTACGCCCACGCCGTGCAGGGGCTGTTCGCCCTGGAACCCGATGTGGAGAAGTGTCTCAAGTACCTCGACTTCATCGACATCTACACCGGGCTTGACGATAATGAACGGGTCGACTATGCCCGCCGATTTCCACGAGAGGCTGAGAAGATGACGTCCTTTGCTGAGCGTTTCGAGCAAAAAGGCATGCAAAAAGGCATGCAACAGGGCTTGCAGCAAGGCGAAGCCCGTGTGCTGATCCGACTATTGACCCGCCGCTTCGGTGAGCTGCCCGAGGCCTTCCGCCGGCGCATCGAAGAGGCGGATGCCGAGACGCTGCTGGTGTGGTCCGAGCGGGTCCTCACTGCCAACAGCCTCGACGAGGTTGTGCACTGACGTTGTTCTGATTTTCGCCGCCAAAATGTGGTCGCCTTCTGCCGAATAGAGGATTTTTATCAACCAGATGGGTCGGTGACAAATGTGACTCATTTGCATTAGGCTTTTCGTAACTGCTCACCCAAGTAATCACGAACGGTACCTAAAATCCGTCATCCCCGCGAAGGCGGGGATCCATGGGAGCGTGCTTCTGTTCATTGGATTCCCGCCTACGCGGGAATGACGGGGGAGTGAGTAGTTACGGCTTTTCCTAAACGCCTAATTCGTTTGGTCCTGCTGATCCCCCGTGTGCCCGTGAAGAGATAGGGTCTCCGCAATCAGTGACTGATCGGTCTACAAATCGCAATGGGTCATTGACGGACGTCACTACGATGGCTACTGTCGGGACATCCGGACAAGTATGGGACTCTTGCGCATGAAACCGTCCGTTGCACTTCGGCAGCACCGCGAAGCTATCAGGCAAATCGTTGAACGGCATCGTGCAAAGAATCCTCGTGTCTTTGGCTCCGTGCTCCACGGCGAGGATACTGAGGAGAGCGATCTGGATATTCTTGTCGACACCACCGAGGAAACTTCGCTCTTCGATATCGGGGCTATACGAGTGGAACTGACGGAACTCCTCGGGGTGGAGGTCGATGTGCTGACCCCTGGAGCGTTGCCGGACAGGTGGAAAATGGATGTGCTGAATGAGGCGCGGGCGTATGAGTCGCCGGGCAGCCAAGGCGCGGTGATGAACTTGCCGGGCAGCCCCCCTTGGGCGATTGTCCCTCCGCCCTGGATCTAGAGGAGGCGGTTGCCTCCGGTTTCATCAAGAGAGCGCAGCACACTAAGGTTCTTTTCCTTTTCCGACCCAGTAATCCGGTCTCCTATGTTGGTGTGCGATGGCAATCACCAAAATGTGGTCGGCTTCTACCGAATAGAGGACTTTGTAGGGAAAGCGGGGGGTAGACAGCGACGGACCTCCCCTCGTTCCACGCTCCAGGCGGCGGGGTGACGCACGACTCTTTCAAGCGTCGCCCGGACTTCTTCTGCGAAGCGGCCCCCAAACCAGGAAACTCCAACTCGTAGAAGGTTCGGGCATCCTGCAGTTCTTTGGCGGCCAGTGCGGTAAAGATGACTCTCATGGTTTCAGTTCGAGAATAACTCTTCCATGGGAATCCCGCGGAGCGTGCCGGCTCGGTACGCCCGGAGCCTGGCTTCGGCCTCTTCGGCCCAAATGGCATCGATCGCCGCGTCCGGCTGGTCCAGGCTCCGCAGCAGACCATCGACTACAGTGAACCGGTCTTGGGGGGGCAGCTTCAACGCCTCCTTCAGCACTTCCTCGAGTTTCATGCCTCTCTCCAATGAACTGTGAAACCACTTTGGTCACTATGGGAAACCGCGCCAGGGTCGTCAAGCGCAGCTTTACGCAGGCATTCAAAAGGGCATTCACAAAGGGTCGGTGACAAATACTTCAAGGGGATCTGGAGATTGTCTGGAGGACCGCGGAGTGGGATCTGCTGTCGCTGGGGGCTCAGGTTGATGATGTGCTTCAAACGCTCGGCCATGGCGGAACCGAGGGCATCACAGGGAGCGGATAACCACTGAAGGGGTCGGTCACTAATACGAATCACTTTCATCATGCTTCGCAAACCCCTCTCTATTCCTTCATCTTGCCCCAGCAAATCGGTCCGGAATCAGAGATTACCTACAAGAATTTCAGCGTTGTCCGACGCGTAGACTATTTCCCTGAAGAAGCAAGAGGAATACTCTGAAAGCGCATGGACGGGAATGACGACAGGAGGTCGGCCCGGTCGATGAAGGGGGCCAAGGAAAGGCCCCCGTTTCCTCTTTCTTCCTCGACACCTCGCCACCCCATTAGCTGTTCGGTGCTCTAGCCGTTCTGCGCAGCGGCACGGTCCACGAAGAGGGCGTTGCCGGCCAGCGAACCCAATGGCGTTTTTTTGGAGTGTGCCCAAGGAGGGGAGCATTGAGCCACGATCAGAACTTCAAAAATCTCATCCTGGATTACCCGCGGGAGGCTCTGGCGCTGTTCGCGCCCGAGGAGGCGTACGGGATCGACGCGGGGGCGCGGATTGTGCCACTGCGCCAGGAGCAGTTTCAGGAGAGGCTCGGTCAGCGGTTCCGGGAGTTGGATGTCCCCTTGCTGGTGGAGTGGCCCGACGGGCGTCGCGAGGCGCTACTGTTTGTGGTGGAAGAGGAGAGTATCCCGGGACGGTTTTCCATTCACCGCCTGTTGAAGCCAAAGCACCAAGTGCGCAAGCATGCCTGGACTGTTCACGCTCTGGCGCTCGTTACGTTCCTGGTCGAGGCTCAGGAGAAGGGCCTACCATGTTTAGACACCAATCCAGGGTAAACACTGGCGCACTACTGCCTGGATCTGGCGGAACTCCTGGGGACCTGCCGCGTCGTGCCGGTGGTCATCTTTCTCGGTTCGGGAAATGCTCCGGCCGAGTTGCGGCTTGGGGGGGACCGCCACAACTATATGAGCTTCCGGTACTTAAGCTGCGCCCTTGCGGCGCTGCCCTATGAACGCTATCGCGATAGCGACAACGTGGTGGCGAGACTGAATCTGCCCAACATGGCCTATCCACCCGAGGAGAGGGTGGAGGTGTACGCCCACGCCGTGCGCGGGCTATTCGCCTTGGAGCCCGACGTGGAGAAGTGTCTGAAGTACCTCGACTTCATCGACATCTACACAGGGCTTGACGATAATGAACGGGTCGACTACGCCCGCCGATTTCCACGAGAGGCCGAGAAGATGACATCGTTCGCTGAGCGTTTCGAGCAAGAAGGCATACAGAAAGGCATGCAACAAGGTCTTCAACAAGGTCTTCAACAAGGCGAAGCCCGTGTGCTGATCCGGCTACTGACCCGCCGCTTCGGCGAATTGCCCGAGGCGTTGCGCCGGCGCATCGAAGAGGCGGATGCCGAGACACTGCTGGAGTGGTCCGAGCGGGTTCTGACCGCCCAGAGCCTCGATGAGGTTGTGCACTGACGTCGGGATAGTTCGCCGCCAAACCATCGCAATGGCGTGTGCTTTTCCCACGCCGGCGCGGTAGGCGCTGAGGTCGAGATCGCGGGCACTGGCGTCCTCCGCCGCTCCATTGAAATTTCAAATGCCCTCCCCCCTCCGTATTTAATTTCCCGCCGTGGTAAACTCCCCCCCTTTGGCTTCTGGGACGGGCTCCTCGAGCATGACCACGGAACTACCCACCCGTATTCGCGAAATTCCCTACAACTACACCTCTTTTTCCGATCGCGAGATCGTGATCCGTTTCCTCGGCGAGGAGATGTGGGAGGTGTTGGAAGTGCTGCGCGCCGAACGCGTCACCGGCCAGTCGGCCCGAATGCTGTTCGAGGTGCTGGGGGACATGTGGGTCATCACCCGCAATCCGTTCATTCAGGACGACCTCATCGAAAACCGAAAGCGCTGGGGTTCGCTGGTCCATGCGCTCCACCACCGGCTCGATCAGATCGTCGCTCGCGCCAACGGCAATCAGCAGGCCCTGAAGCTGGCCGATGCGGCGCGGGAGGCGGTGCGGAAGTTTGAGGCGTGGCTTCCCACCCAGCGCACCCTGCGCCGCAAGGCGCTGCGCCGCCTCTCGCGGGTGACCCGGCGGGACAACATCCAGTTCGAGGGGCTCGCCCGGGTCTCCCACGTCACGGATGCCTCAGACTGGCGGGTGGAGTACCCCTTCGTGGTGGTGGCCCCCGACAGCGAAGAGGAGGTGCTGCCCATTGTGCAGGCCTGCATCGACCTCGGCCTTACCATCATCCCCCGCGGGGGGGGCACCGGCTACACCGGCGGGGCGGTCCCCCTGGATGCACACAGCGCGGTCATCAATGTGGAGAAGCTGGAGGCCATCGGCGAGGTGGAGTGGACTCGCCCGCCCGGTCTGGCGGAGCAGGTGGCGAGCGTGATGGTGGGGGCGGGGGCGGTGACCCGGCGCGTCTCCGAGCGCGCCGAAGCGGCGGGCTTCGTCTTCGCGGTGGACCCCACCTCTCAGGACGCCTCCTGTATCGGCGGCAACATCGCCATGAATGCCGGGGGCAAGAAGGCGGTGATGTGGGGCACCACCTTGGACAACCTGGTGTCGTGGCGGATGGTTACGCCCGATGCCCGCTGGCTGGAAGTGGAGCGGCTCAACCACAATCTGGGCAAGATCCACGAGGTTGAGTTTGCCGAATTTCAGGTCACCCGCTATCTGCCCGACGGCAGCACCCCCGCCGGGGAGCCGGAGGTGTTGCGCATTCCCGGCCCGGAACTGCGCAAGAGCGGCCTGGGCAAGGATGTCACCAACAAGTTCCTGGGCGGCCTTCCCGGCGTGCAGAAGGAGGGATGCGACGGGATCATCACCTCGGCCCGCTTCGTGCTCCATCGCATGCCCAACCACACCCGCACGGTCTGCCTGGAGTTCTTCGGCAGCGACCTGCGGCGGGCTGTGCCGGCAATCACTGAAACCAAAGATTATCTGGATGCCCTGCCGGGGGTCATGCTCGCCGGCCTGGAGCATCTGGACGAACGCTACGTCCGTGCCGTGAAGTACAGCACCAAGGCGCCGCGGCCCGACCTGCCCAAGATGGTACTGCTTGCCGACATCGTCGGGGACGCTGAGGAGCGCGTGGCGGAGGCCGCCTCCATGGTGGTGCGCATGGCCAACGCCCGCGAGGCGGAGGGGTTCATCGCCGCCAGCCCCGAGGCCCGCCAGCGCTTTTGGGCGGACCGGGCACGCACCGCCGCCATTGCCGCCCATACCAATGCCTTCAAGATCAACGAAGACGTGGTGATTCCCCTGGAGCGTCTTGGGGACTACAGCGAGGGGATCGAACGGATCAATATCGAGCAGTCCACCCGCAACAAGCTGCAGATGGTGGCGGCGGTATTGGCGTACGTCGAGGGCACACTCCCCGAGATCCCGCGGGTGGAGTTCGATGACGCAGAGGGGGCGGCCTACATCGCGGGCAAGCGAGAGGCCGCCAGGGGGCACTTGCAGCAGGTCCAGGCGCACTGGCAGAACCTGCTCGACCACCTCGATGCGCCGGCCACCGAGTTCGGCACCCTGCTGGGAAGCGAACTGCTGACTCAAGCGAAGCCCGGGGATACCATCTTCAACCTCCTGCAGCGCCGAGTGCTGCGGATCTCCTACCGCCGGGAAGTGGAGCGGCCATTGAAGGAGATCTTCGGCGGGCGCGATCTGGAGGGGGTGCGACACCGCCTGGACGCCATCCACAAGGCCATTCGCTCCAGCCGCCTGTTCGTGGCCACCCACATGCACGCCGGCGACGGCAACGTGCATACCAACATTCCGGTGCATTCCAACGACTACGCCATGCTCCACGAGGCGGAGAAGGTGGTGGAGCGCATCATGGATTTGGCCCAAGGGCTGGGCGGGGTGATCTCCGGCGAGCACGGGATCGGCATTACCAAAATGCAGTTCCTCCATCCGGAAGTGGTGGAGGCCTTTGCGGCATACAAGGCCAAGGTGGACCCCAACGGTCACTTCAACCGCGGCAAGCTCATGCCCGGCTCGGGACTCGAGACCGCCTATACCCCATCCCTGCGCCTGCTCCAACAGGAGGCCATCATCCTCGAGGCGAGCGCGCTGGGCGAGCTCAACGACATGGTCAAGGACTGTCTGCGCTGCGGCAAGTGCAAGTCGGTCTGCACCACCCACATTCCGCGCGCCAACCTGCTCTATTCGCCGCGCAACAAGATCCTTGCCACCGGGCTCATCATCGAGGCCTTTCTCTACGAGGAGCAGACCCGCCGCGGGATTTCGGTGCGCCACTTCGACGAGATGAACGATGTGGCCGATCACTGCACCGTCTGCCACCGCTGTGTGAAGCCCTGTCCGGTCAACATCGACTTTGGCGATGTCACGGTGCTGACACGCAACATCCTCAAGGCCCAGGGCAAGAAGCACTTCAACGTGGGCACGGCCCTCTCCATGGCGTTCCTCAACGTCACCGATCCGCGCACCATCAAGGTGATGCGCAAGGCTTTGGTGGAGTGGGGCTATGGGGCGCAGCGTCTTGCCTATGGTCTGGCCAAACGGTTCGCCCTGCTGCCGCGGGAGAAGCGCCCGGCCGCCACCACCGGGCGCATGTCGACCAGGGCGCAGGTGATCAACTTCATCCGCAAGCCCATGCCCGGCCATTTGCCCAGCCAGACCATGCGCGCCCTGCTGGGGGCCGAGGACGACAAGACGGTCGCCATCCTGCGCGACCCCGCCAAGGCGAGTCTGGAGTCGGAGGCGGTGTTCTACTTTCCGGGGTGCGGCTCGGAGCGGTTGTTCAGTGACGTGGGGCTCGCCACCTTGGCCATGCTCTACGATGCCGGGGTGCAGGCCATCCTGCCGCCGGGCTATCTCTGCTGCGGTTACCCCCAGAGCGCCTCCGGCGACAAGGCCGGCGGCAAGCGCATCTCCACCGATAACCGCGTCCTCTTCCACCGGGTGGCCAATACCCTCAACTATCTGGACATCAAAACAGTGGTGGTCTCCTGCGGGACCTGTCTGGATCAGCTGCTTGGCTACCGTTTCGAGGAGATCTTCCCCGGCTGTCGCCTGGTGGACATCCACGAGTTCCTCATGGAAAAGGGTTACACCCTGGGCGCGGCCGAGGGCAAGCGCTATCTCTACCACGACCCGTGCCACAGCCCCATGAAGCAGTATGCCCCGCTGAAAGTCGCGGGGGCGCTGCTGGGACAGGAGGTGGCCCTCTCGGATCGCTGCTGCGGCGAAGCGGGTACCTTTGCCATTGCGCGGCCGGACATCGCCACCCAGGTGCGCCAGCGCAAGCAGGAGGAGCTCGAGCGTGGGGTGGGACGCATCCGGGCAGCGCTGCCGGGCGCCGAGGTGAAGCTCTTGACCGCCTGCCCGGCCTGCCAGACGGGGCTTTCCCGCTATCGGGACGACACCGGGCTCGACACCGACTATATCGTGGTGGAGCTGGCCCGGGGTGTGCTCGGAGAGGAGTGGCAGAAGCGCTTCGTCGAGGTGGTTCGGCAGGGGGGGATCGAGCGGGTCTTGTTGTAGAGAGAAGCGGTCGGGATTATTCTTTCGGGGTGCGGCTCTTTTCCACCACAGCGGGCCGCACCTCAGGGTGAACGCATACTAACGTTACTGCCGTGCTGTGAGCGACGTAAGTCCTTGAAAGCAGGTACGCTGTGAACACATCCCTGTACGCTCGACGGCCGCGTCCATGCGGCCGACGACCTGCTTTCAAGGACTTACATCGCTCTTGGGTAAGTATGCGTTTACCCTGGGCCGCACCTACTCTTTTTTGCGGCTGGAGAGGGGATGGCCAAGTGCCCCTCCCGGCACGCGATGAGATCTCTCCCCCGCGCGGCCCCGTGCAGGAGGAGAGGTCCCCACAGCCCGCCTGGCCCTTTGTGGATGGGGGTTCACCCATGGGCAGTTTGCAGCAGCTGTGTGGAAGCATTCGCACGCGCGGCGGCGTGGCAGTACCCAAACCAACAATCGAAACACCACCAAAGGGGGAAGAACATGAAAAACAGACTGACCACGGCCATGCTGGCCGGGGCGCTTGGCCTGCTGCCCGTCGCCACCACGTGTGCCCAGGATGAATCGCCGATGATGGTGGATGTGAAGCGCCTCTCTCTGGAGAGCGCGGTGCGCATCGCCCAGGCCACTGTTGACGCCTGCCGCAAGGAGGGGGTGCAGGTGGGGGTGACGGTGCTCGATCGCGGCGGCAACCCCCAGGCCATCCTGCGAGACACGCTGGCCCCGGACCTGACACTCACCATCAGCCGCCAAAAGGCGTACACCGCCATGTCCTTCAACAGCGCCACCTCGGCCATGGAAAATCGCTTCACCGCGCCTTTTTCCGTGGGTAAGGTCGAAGGGCTGGTGTTCAGTGCCGGCGGGGTGCCAATCACCGCCGGCGGGACCATTCTGGGCGGGGTAGGGGTCAGCGGTGCCCCCTCCGGCGAAACGGATGAGAAGTGCGCCCGCGCCGGCGTGGAGGCGGTGCTGGCCGATCTGGAAATGGCAGGTTTCTAACCCGTTCACTCCTGCGGAGGCTGGGCCGGTGAGTCGCGTCGTGGTCCAGCCCTCCGCAGCAATGCCCGCCGTCGGTCCTCCGCAAGCCTGCAGTGTACAGGTGGGGGCGGGCGCTTGATTGCCCGGCCCAGGTGCTGAATAAGGGCACGCCCGCGTGGGAACGGCCGTTCAGCTACGCTTGTGAACGGAAGGTCCGTCACAGCCTCGGGGAGGGCACAACCACATGTACCTGAAGCACAAGCCCACAGGCGATCTGGTGGAAGTGTTGGACATCCGCGCCATGATCGACCCCTACAAGTCCCGGATTGCCGGACGGTTCCATGCGGGGGAGGAACTCCAGGATCCGGCCAATTTCGAAAAATCGGAACTGATCTTCCCCTCGGGAGAGGCGCTTCCCCGCTGCTGGATCGATCCCAACTACCGCGGTTGAGCCCGTCTGCAGAGCAAGGCGGTGCTCATGGAGCCACGCTGGCAGGGTGAACGCCTACTTACATCGCTCTTGGGTGAGTATGCGTTTACCCTGCCCACGCTGGGGAGCCGGCTGGCACGCCCCTACTAGGCACCGAACAGATAAATCCGACGCGCCCAACATGTAGGGTGGATAAGCGCAGCGCATCCACCAATTCGACTAGGCACCGAACAGATAAATCCGACGCACAACATGTAGGGTGGATAAGCGCAGCGCATCCACCAATTCGACGCCGCACGGTGGATGCGCTGCGCTTATCCACCCTACTTCGGTTCGCTGCCCCCGCCACCTGCGGCGCATTGGCGATTGGCGATCTTTCCGTTTACCTGTTCGGTGCTCTAGGGCGTTCGGCCGCGCCGCTCGCGCAGTTGCGCGGACTGGCGTTCCAGGGTGTGGCGTACCAGCGCATCCCGCGCCGTATTGTCCAGGTCGGTGAAGGCGATGCCCACCCGCCACTGCCCTTCCGAATCCCCGGGGCGGCAATAGACCACCCGGCCCAGGGTGCTGATGCAGAGGCGGCTGGGAAAGCAGACCAGCTTGAGCGCAAGGCTCATCCCGTCTTGCAGAGGCGATTCGATGTCGAAGGCGATGCCCCCGGCGCTGAGATTGACGAGGCGGTTGGGGGTGAGATCCCGCAGGTTCGCCCCCACCACTGCGCTGGCCACCAGCTCGATCTTCCGATCCAGCAGCCCCAGGTAGTGGCCGATTTCCGGCTGCTCTTTCCTGATGATCGCAAGCAGATTGCTCGCCTGGCTGGCCATTGCA
The DNA here is from genome assembly GCA_041690535.1 of Gammaproteobacteria bacterium. GTDB lineage: Bacteria > Pseudomonadota > Gammaproteobacteria > Thiohalomonadales > Thiohalomonadaceae > JAWLHA01. The sequence continues at coordinate 52,641 of JAWLHA010000026.1, forward strand.
CTGAGTTGCAGCACGAGGCTGCAAAGGTCTCCGGCCTCGCCGGTCCGATGGGCCAAAGACTCGAGCTCCCCAGCCCCAACGGGCCGGAACTCGAGGTAGACCTGGTCATCGATGCGGAAGTACTCGCGACGTTCCACCCCTTCGAACTCCGTTTTCACTGATTTCTCTCCCCCCCTTGCATCGCGGCTACCACCTTCTGAGTAGCCAGGCCAGAAGAGAGAGCAAGAGACTGACAACGATCGCGGTAGTTATGGGAATGTAGAGTCGGAACCCATCGCGCTCGACGACGATGTCGCCCGGCAGCCGCCCCAGCCCGAGCTTGGCGAGCCACGGCCAGGCAAGGCCAAGCAGAAGAAGCAGGACGCCGAGGGTGATCAGCAGGCGGGACATACGTTTGCTGGATGGAGCACCGCACAGACAAACGGAAACGGGCGCCGATCGCCGCCAAATAACTCGGGGAGTGGCGGGCGGAACGGCCTTAGTATCGTGGATGCGCGGCGGTGATCCATCTACATGCGGGGCGCTTCGGATTCATCCGGTCGGTGTCCCTGCCGCACGGGTGGCACCCATGCGGCAGGCTTTGGCTCACATCTCCAGGGCGCGTACGCCGCTTTCGGAACCGACCAACACCACATCCGCCGGGCGCATGGCAAACAGGCCATTGGTGACCACGCCGGTGATGTTGTTGAGTTTCTGTTCCAGCTTGGTGGGCTCCATGATCTGCAGCCCATGGACGTCCAGGATCACGTTGCCGTTGTCGGTGACGAAGCCCTCGCGGTAAACCGGCTCGCCGCCGAGTTTCGCCAGCTGGCGCGCCACGTAGCTGCGCGCCATGGGGATCACCTCGACGGGCAGGGGGAATTTACCGAGGATGTCGACCACCTTGGTCTCGTCGACAATGCAGACGAACTTCCTGGCCACGGCGGCAACGATCTTCTCGCGGGTCAGCGCTCCGCCGCCTCCCTTGATGAGGTGGCCGTAGCGGTTGGTCTCGTCGGCCCCGTCCACGTAGACGGAGATGTGGTCGACCATGTTGAGGTCGAGCACCTCGATGCCGTGGCTCTTCAGCCGCTCCGCGCTCGCCTTGGAGCTGGCCACCGTGCCGGAAATCTTGTGCTTGATCTCGGCCAGATAGTCGATGAAGTGGTTGGCGGTCGAACCGGTGCCAATGCCGATGATGGTATCGGGAACGACGTACTCAAGGGCCGCCTTGGCCACGGCCTTTTTCATCTCGTCCTGGGTCATGCTTCTCTCCAGTGAACCTTTTTAGTTGTTTCTACCTGCGGCCCGAGGCCGCTCTCGCAAGGGGGATGCCTGATTTTCATGCGGCTGGGTGCCGCCTTGGCTCGAAACTGTTATGTTATGCCCCATGACCGCTGAGTATATCAAACGTATTCTCTCCGCCCGTGTTTACGATGTGGCCGAAGAGACGCCCCTCGATCACGCCCGCACCCTCTCCCGCCGCCTCGGTAACGAAATTTGGCTGAAGCGCGAGGATCTCCAACCGGTCTTCTCGTTCAAACTCAGAGGGGCGTACAACAAAATGGTCTCGCTCACGCCCGAGCTGCGGGCGCGGGGGGTGGTGGCGGCCTCCGCCGGCAATCATGCCCAGGGGGTGGCGTTGGCGGCGCAGCGGTTGGGCACCCAGGTGCTGATCGTCATGCCCAAGACCACCCCGGAGATCAAGGTCCAGTCGGTGCGCATGCTCGGGGCCGAGATCGAGCTGCGGGGCAACACCTACAACGATGCCTACGACTACGCGATGGAGCTGGTCCGCGAGCGCGGACTCACCTTCATTCACCCCTATGATGATGAGGATGTCATCGCCGGGCAGGGAACCATCGGCATGGAGATCCTGCGCCAGCATCCGGATGCGCTGGAGGCTGTGTTCGTTCCGGTGGGGGGGGGCGGATTGCTGGCGGGGGTCGCCTCCTACGTGAAGTATCTGCGCCCCGAAGTGAAGGTGATCGGCGTCGAGCCGGAGGATGCGGCCTGTCTCTACCACGCCCTGGCCGCCGGGCGCCGGGTGGAGCTCGAGCAGGTGGGGCTGTTCGCCGACGGGGTGGCGGTGCGCCAGGTGGGGGAGGAGCCCTACCGCATCGCCCGACAGTGTGTGGATGAGGTGATCCTCGTCACCACCGACGAGATCTGCGCGGCCATCAAGGACATCTTCGAGGATACCCGCTCCATCGCCGAACCGGCCGGCGCCCTCGCGCTGGCGGGGTTGAAAAAGTACGTCGCTCGCGAAGGGCTGCGCGGCAGCCATTTGGCTGCCATCGAAAGCGGCGCCAACATCAACTTCGACCGGCTGCGCCACGTGGCCGAACGGGCTGAGCTGGGGGAGCGGCGCGAGGCGCTGCTGGCGGTGACCATTCCTGAACGGCCCGGCAGCTTCCGGGAGTTCTGTGATGTGCTGGGGACACGGGCCATCACCGAATTCAATTACCGGTTTGCCGATGCGGGCGAGGCCCACGTGTTCGTCGGGGTGCAGATGGCCGGTGAGGCGGCGCGCTCGGAGCTGGTCGCGGGGCTGAAGTCGAAGGGCTACGGCGTTCTCGACATGAGCGACAATGAAATGGCCAAGCTCCATGTCCGTTACATGGTGGGCGGCCGGGCCGACGTGGAGGACGAGCGGCTCATCCGCTTCGAGTTCCCGGAGCGCCCCGGCGCGCTGTTGCGCTTCCTGAACCGCATGGGCCGGCACTGGAACATCAGCCTGTTCCACTACCGGAATCACGGAGCCGCCTACGGTCGCGTGCTTGCCGGCATCCAGGTCCCGTCCGGTGACGAAGAGGCCTTTCGCGACTTCCTCGATCAACTCGGCTACCCAAGCTGGGAAGAGTCGGAGAACCCGGCCTATTCACTGTTCCTGCGCTAGGTGTGATCTCTCTGTGGGTTGTTCACTCGGGGGGGGAGCCGGAAGAATGGAGGTGCCCCCCCGGAGCTCCCGAGTAAACGACCTTAGAAGTGCCAAGGATGCCCGACTGACAGTCGTTCCACAGGGTGGTCACAATGGATTGGCGTAGGGTGGATAAGCGCAGCGCATCCATCGTTCACGGCACCAACCTGGTGGATGCGCTACGCTGATCCACCCCAAGTGCTGAACAACCTGGTGGCCTTGCACGGCTAGCCGGCTAGAGCACCGAACAGATAAATCCGACGTGCCCAACATGTAGGGTGGATCAGCGCAGCGCATCCACCGTGCAGCGTCGAATTGGTGGATGCGCTGCGCTTATCCACCCTACCTCGGTTCGCTGCCCCCGCCACCTGCGGCGCAATTTGGCTGCGATTGGCGATCTTTCCGTTTACCTGTTCGGTGCTCTAGCCCGCATTTCGCTACCTGGAGCGGTCGCTAATCTACCGGCATTTCGGTGCTATTCCAGACTCAGGATGAATTCCCACTGCTCGGGGGTGACGGGCATCACCGAAAGCCGATTGCCCTTGCGTACCAGGGGCATCTCCTCCAACTCCGGGCGGCTCTTGAGCTCTTCCAGGGTGATGGTCCGCTTCAGCTTGCGCACGAAGCGGACATCCACCATGTACCAGCGGGGATTGTTCGGCGTGCTTTTCGGGTCATGATAGTTTGATTCCGGATTCCAGGCTGTGTGGTCCGGATAGCCCTCCCTAACGACCTCCGCAATCCCAACCACCCCCGGCTGCTTACAGTTCGAGTGGTAGAAGAGAATGCCATCACCCACACGCATCTGATCGCGCATCATGTTGCGCGCCTGGTAATTGCGGACCCCATCCCAGGGTTCGGTACCATTCGGCCGTTGGGCCAGGTCGTCGATGCCGAAGGTGTCAGGTTCTGATTTCATCAGCCAATACTGCATAAAACGCACCGTCTATGTGATGTCGATCATGGATTTTGGGCCATGGAAGCGGTTACATTTATCCCCAAGGGAAAAAAGGGCTTCTAAGCATATTGCAAGGAAATTGCCACCAGTATATATAACGTTAACTGGCTTTCGCCTAACAACAATAACAAGGTACCAATCTGAACATGGGCCGGGTTGCGAGAGAGAGTGTCGATGAAAAGGCGTAAACCTGATCTGATGATTTTGCTCGCGGTGTTCGTCAGTGCGGGCGTGCTGATCACCGGACTGACCCAGGCGGCGCTTCGCGACGCCCCGCCACCCCAAACCAGCCAGGTGGTCTCGAGCCGCTGATCAAATCCGCGTTGGCCGCTCCCGCCCCCGATCAAGGCATTCGAGGGCAGGCTTCGCCGGCATGACGAATGAATCAGCGTTCCCCTAGAGCACCGAACAGGTAAACCGAAAGATCGCCAATCGCAGCCAAGTTGCGCCGCAGGTGGCGGGGGCAGCGAACCGAGGTAGGGTGGATAAGCGCAGCGCATCCACCCATTCGACGCCGC